>JAIQFY010000074.1 GCA_020072965.1 Terriglobia bacterium
CGGGGCGTGTATCGCTCGACCGATGGAGGCGAAAGTTTTCAGAAGATACTCTACAAGGATGAGAATTCGGGCGCGGTGGATTTGGCTTTTGATCCTTCCAATCCGGAGACGGTCTATGCCGTTCTGTGGGCGGGACGACAGGGACCCTGGGAATACAATAATGCCTTCCATGGTCCCAATAGCGGTCTGTTCAAATCAACCGACGGCGGTGCGACCTGGCGCGCGCTGACAAAGAGTTTGCCAACTTATGCCGAGGGGCTCGGCCGTATCGGCATTGGAATCGCGCCCAGTGATCCGAATCGGATTTACGCCCTTGTTCAGGCCGATCCGAGAGTCGGCGGCCTGTACCGTTCCGATGATGCGGGCGAGAACTGGCAGCGCATTCACAACGAATCGCGCGTCTGGGGAAGGGGAGACGACTTCGCCGAAGTGAAGGTGGATCCCAAGAATAAGGACATCGTCTACTGCGCCAATACCTCAACCTATCGCTCCACTGACGGCGGGAAGACATTTCTTGCTTTCAAGGGCGCGCCGGGTGGCGACGACTATCACCGCATCTGGATCAATCCTGAAAATCCACAGATCATTTTTTTGGGAGCCGACCAGGGCGCCACCCTCAGTGTCAATGGCGGGGAGACTTGGAGCTCGTGGTACAACCAGCCGACCGCGCAGATGTTTCATGTGACGGCCGACAATCGCTTCCCATACTGGGTGTACGGAGGGCAACAGGAAAGCGGCTCCGCCGGAGTTGCGAGTCGCAGCGATTATGGAGAGATTACCTTTCGCGAATGGCATCCGGTGGCCGTGGAGGAGTATGGCTACGCCGCCCCCGACCCCTTGCATCCCGGGGTCATTTACGGCGGCAAGGTGACCCGGTACGATGAAAGGACCGGCCAAGTTCAGAATGTTGGCCCGGTCGCCCTCCGCACGGGGAAGTATCGATTTGACCGCACCGCGCCCATCATTTTCTCTCCCGTCGATCCCCACATTTTGTATTTTGCCGCCAACGTCCTCTTCAAGACCATAAATGGGGGGCATTCGTGGGAAATCATGAGCCCGGATTTGACACGAAAAGACCCGGGGATCCCTCCGAGCATTGGAATCTACGACAAGGATGCAGCCAGGGCCGAACACCGGGGGGTGATCTATTCCATTGCGCCCTCACCGAAGGACGTGAACCTGATTTGGATAGGCACCGACGATGGATTGATTCAGTTGACTCGCGACGGCGGCACAACCTGGAAGGACGTGACGCCGCCGGAACTGAAACCGTGGAGCAAGGTGACCCAGATGGATGCCGGGCACTTCGATCCCCTGACCGCTTATGCCTCCGTGTCGCGATTTCGTCTGGACGACTTGCATCCTTACATCTATCGCACTCATGACGGCGGAAAAACTTGGCAGAAGATCACAAATGGTCTTCCGGAGGATCCGGTCGACGTGGTCCGAGAGGATCCAGTGCGGAAAGGACTTCTGTTTGCTGGAACTGAGCGTCAGGTCTACGTTTCGTTTGACGACGGCGATCACTGGCAGTCGCTGCGCCTGAATATGCCGGCGACTTCCATCCGAGATCTTGTGATTCATATTGACGATGTGGCGGTGGCGACCCATGGACGCTCATTCTGGATTCTGGATGACATCACGCCTTTGCGACAAATTAACGCGCAGATAGTGAATTCCGCAGCTTACCTTTTCAAACCACAGACCGCATATCGGGTGCGATGGAACCAGAATACGGATACGCCACTTCCGCCGGAGGAGCCGGCGGGGCAAAATCCGCCTGACGGCGCGATACTGAATTATTATCTGAATTCAAAGGCCGCAGAGCCGGTGACGATCGAGATAATTGATCATGCGGGAAAGTCGGTTCGACGCTTTTCAAGTGACGACAAGCCTGAAGTGACTAAAGAGGAACTCAAAAAGGAATTGCATGTGCCCACCCATTGGGTCCGGATGCCTGAAATTAATTCGGCTGAGGCCGGCATACACCGCTATGTATGGGATTTGCACTATCCTCCGATCAATTCCTTAAGACACGAGTATCCGATTTCAGCAATTGACAAGAACACCCCGCGCGAGCCGCGAGGCCCGCTCGCATTGCCTGGAACGTATTCAGTCAAGTTAACCGTGGCAGGCAAGACGTACACCCAGCCACTGATCGTCAAGATGGACCCCCGTATCCTCACACCATTCACCGGGCTGGAGCAGCAGTTCTCTCTTTCCATGCAGATTGCCGAAGCCTTGGATCGGGATTACAAGGCCCTGCAGGAAGTAAAGAAACTCAGGACCCAATTGAAGGAATTGCGGGGTCGCCCCGGCACGGAGAAGTTAGCGGAGCCGATCGCTGCCTTGGACAAGAAAGCCGCGGCCCTCGAAGGAGGTTCGAGAGAATCTGACGGACCGGGGATAGGAGGGGGCGGAGAAGATAACCTGACCCGACTTAACGGAGAGTTGGGAACCCTTTTCGAGATCATCGACAGCGCGGATGCCCCACCGACGACCCAAGCGGCGGCATCCGTTGCCGAACTGCAGAAAACCCTGACTTCTTTGCTGGCCAGGTGGAAGGAATTGCAGACAAAAGACGTGACCCCGCTCCACGAGCAGTTGATGAAGGCGAACCTGCCAAACCACGAGCCGGAATAGAGGGGTTCGTGGCCACTGTGAACCATCCGGGTTCTAGACCGCCAAGAATTCAATTCATGATTCAGATTTCCTCCGGCTTCTGATTTGTCGTCTTTCACAAGGTTCGAGGCCATCTATCAAGCCAGACGTCCCCCGGTGTTCTGTCGCGCCTGCATGATAGAATATCGAAAGGGCGCACGGCTGTGCGCCCCTACCACTTCGGGATAAGGTCCCAACAGGCCGCACGGTCCACATTCCGACTCCGGATTCGGGTCTCCCCCCCTAAGACCCATTGCCTATCACCTATTCCCTTTCCCTGTCACCTGACACCCAGAACCTGAAACCTGTTTTATTTGCTTGCAACTTTCGCTGAGAGTATACTTCTTGCCACTGGCTCCCATGGTGGGAGTCTTCCCCCCGAAGACCACATGGCTCATCAGACATTCGAGGACTTTCCTGTCTCCTCAGGGAGTATGGAGGCGCTACGCTCGCGGCCGTTTTGCGTCCACTCCTCCCCGGATATCAGGTGAGGACGGGTCTCTTCGAAGTTTTGTGCGCCATCGTGGTTGCAAAAAGGAGCGCATATGTCAAAGGACGTCCCGAACAATCCTGAATTGGAAGATCCTGAAGTTCGTATCGAGAAGTTGAAAAGGGAAGTCGAAGAACTCACCGGCGGTAAAATGATCTCCAATGTGTCTGAAGATTGCCCCACGGAAATCGAAGAGAAATTCTGGGAACAAGTGCTTGCCTATGAAAAAGCGAAATTTGAGGTGCCCTTTGATATGCTGGTCAAGGGAGGCATGTCGTTGCCGGCGCCGGTGGAGTTGAACGACACGCAAGTCACTCTGAAATTGTGGGAGGTCATCCGCGGACTGGCCTTGCTGGGGGCTTATCTCGAGTGCACCGATCATCTTAGCGACCGCGAGCTCTACGCTAGGCTGTGGAGTGATCTGTTGCGCGAGGAGACCATGCTACTGCCCAACGATCCCGACTTCGCCTGCCACATGGATCCCATCGGGAGTGGCAGCGAGGAGGAGAACTTCATCTATTTGAAATACTATGCCGACGAGGAGTACCGTCTCCATTGGGCGCAAGAGTGGCCGGACGATCCCTTGCCTGCCCATGAGCCCCTTCCATTCGACCGGGATCGACACCTGCCAAAGCCGGCATTTGAGAACTGGTCGCCGGCGACCGAATGAGCAGGTTTGCGCGGGGGATTCACGTATTAAATGGCGTCTGGCAATCAGATTCACGCTCCTTCTTTGTGATGGGATCCGCTCCCATCCATGGGCGGAGTGCGCTCCTTTCATTACTGGATATTCTTGTGATTCCCACAGGGGGATGGAGAAGGACTCTCGGGCGAAGTCGGAACTTCAGAAAGGGTGCTCCCTGCCTCGGGGGACGACGTCGTGCTTGCACCTCCATCCCATTCCCTTGGGACTGGAATAGCGATCGCCGGCTGGCTCTGAGCGTCATATCCAGTCTCAGGACAGCTCTCTCTTTGGGGTGAGTTGAATGACAGCATGCGCCGATTCTAATTGAGTCTTCCATCGTTTTTCAGCTTGCACGGGGGCATTCAGAAGCGGCATCATTGCTTCGAATTGAGACTTTTAAAGGCCACGAGGCCCGCATCCGATGCTCACCCCCAACCGGCAGATGACTTTCGACTTCCCGGAAAATTCCGGTCGCGGTGAACTCTACACCGCCATCTATGACGGGCAGTGCGAAATCTGCCAGGCATTCATCTCGTGGTTGCGAATTCTCGACCGTCATCATAGGGTGTCTTGTGTTCCCATTGAACCAGAACGATTAAAGGAGCTTCATCCCAATTTGCAGTTAGAGGCATGTTTGCGGGAGTTGCATGTGTTGACGCCGAGCGGCGGCCTCTATGTGGGTTGGGATGGAGTGGCGCAACTGGCTCGGTTGTTTCCCCCTACTTGGGTCATCGGACAACTCGGCAGGATTCCTCCGTTTCGGTGGCTGGGGCGCCTTGGTTATCGGTTTATCGCGCGCAATCGGTATGCTTTGAGCAAATGTCGTGGTGGGGCGTGTCGGGTCGCCCGGCCGGAGAGCGTCCGCAAGAACTCTCTCTTCAGTGCATTTTGGAGCTGCTATTGGGTCGGTCTCATGCTGCGCCTCCCTTTGATTGTGCTTGCCGGGGTGAGAGACTTTGTCGATCAGGCCGTCGTCTTCATTCGGACTTTTCGCCGCAGGCTGATCTTTCCGGGCGGAAAACTGAGCATCGCATTTCTTGGAGGATTCCCTTGTGATGTTGTTCCGTTGGTGTTCGGCGAGTTGTTTACAACGGTGTTATACGACGGGATTGTTGTCGATCCCGGCTCCCCTTGCATGCGGCGTTCCCTGGCGCGGCACCTGCGGCACCTTCCCAAGGATTCACTTCGTGCCGTCGTAGCGACGCATCACCATGAAGAGCATGTAGGCAATTTGAATTGGGTCTCCCGGCAGGCCTCTGTTCCCCTTTACGTTTCGCGTGCAACGGCTCAACTCCTGCAGTCTCCCGGGCGTCTTCCATGGGTGCGTGCAGCCATCATCGGGCAACCTGAATGCCTCCAGCAGCCTTTCGAGCTCCTGCCGGATCAAATGACGACGCAAAGCGGCCACTTGGAAGTAATAGAGGCGCCCGGGCACTGTGATGATCAAGTGGTGCTCTATGACCGGCAGGAAAAAATTCTGTTGGCCGGCGACGCGTTCATGGGCACTTACTTTGCCACACCCAATCCCGATGTCGACAGCCGAAAATGGATCAATACGTTGGAGCGGCTCTTGGTCTTGGATATAGATGTGTTGGTTGAAGGGCACGGCCATATTCACACGTTGCGTCCCGATTTTCCCGACCTCCCCGGCATTGTGATCCGGCAGAACCCAAAAGTAGCACTCCAGCAAAAACTGTCCTACCTTCGTTGGCTTCGGGACCAGATCGAAGCGGGGATGAGCGAGGGCCTTACTCCCGCCGCGGTCGAGGCCACCTGTTTCCCCTGGGGTCGCGGCCGGACCTGGGAGAGTTTCTCAAAGAACGAGTTGATCCGGGTTCTCAGTCTGGGGCACTTCTCCCGCTCTGAGTTGGTGCGCAGCTTCGTTCGGGACAACACGAATGATCAGGTTCTTCCCACAGTTTATCAAGCACGCTTGTATTCGCGTTCCAAATCATCAAAGGAGACTCCATAAGGGGCAGTTCAGCGTATATGGGGTCCGCCATTCCCTTCGCTCCTCCCAAAGGATTCGTGTTGGAGTGAGGGAGGCCAGTGGGCATGCCTCATTTCAGCCTCTTGCTCTAAAGGAGCCATGCGGTTAAACTCTAATCAACATGATCCGTTGAGAGATCTACAGCCCGAAGGTCCGATCAGGAGGAAGATTGCGATGGCTCATACGTACGAAGAACTGAAGATCAAGACGGTGGTGGAACTGCGCGAGATCGCTGCGGGTATTGAGCACGAGGCGCTTCAGGGTTACACGCAATTGAATAAAGACCATCTGCTGGCCGCGCTTTGCAACGCCCTCAAAATTGAGATGCACGCGCACCATGAGGTCAAGGGTCTCAACAAGTCAGAAGTGAAGGCGCAAATCCGGGAACTCAAGAAGAAGCGCGACGAGGCGCTGGCGGCACACGATCACACCCGGCTCAAAGATGTCCGGCGGCAGATCCATCATCTCAAGAGGCAGATTCATCGAGCCACGGTGTAAGGTCCAGCGTACGCTGTGCGGTACGATGGAGATGTTCGCGGGGATGCCGACGGGCCTTAAGTGCCATGGACGACAGGCTGGCTCATTGACGCTACAATCTATGTCCCGTTTCAAACCTCGATTCTTCGAACGCTTCGCCTCGTAGGATTCCCGCCTTTTGGACAGGTGCTTGCTGAGGAAGCCATGGGGGCGCGGTAACGACGAGGATCGGCTGGGGTGGTTTCCTCCCTGAGTTCTTTATTCAGTTTCTGAGTTTTCTGCGATGCATCTTATCTTCATCCCCTCGTTAATGACAGAATTTCGCACTCCGTCAAAATTGATAGGTGATGTCGCAGTCCGCTCAGACGCATCATCGAAAAGGGTTCAGCCCCGGGTTCCCTGTTCCGATTCGCACCCCTCCGGTCATTTACCTAACGGCGTCTTGATCGCAGGGAATCACATTCTCCTCCTTGTGAAACCCAAAGGAACACACCCTCTGACGAGGTCATTATGCGGATGAAACTCTGTTTAGGTCTCATGCTTGCTCTTTTATTGCTCGCGACGCGAACGGCCTCCGCGCAGCAGGCGGAGGTTCAAATGTTTTCTCCTCAAGGAGTGGTTAAGCATATTCGTCAGGTCCAGGTGCGATTTTCGGAGACCATCACGCCACTGGGTGATCCGCGCAGCGTGGTGGCGCCGTTTGAGATGGACTGTCCTGAGAGAGGCTCGGCGCGATGGGCGGACGGCAGAAACTGGATTTTTGACTTCGACCGGGACCTGGCGGCGGGCATCCGGTGCGAATTCAGACTTAAAGAAGGTCTCAAGTCGCTCACGGGATCCCCGGTCACGGGTAAACGGATCTTTTCTTTTTCCACGGGGGGACCTTCCATTCTTCGGTCGAATCCATATCAGGGTGCGGAATATGTCGACGAAGAGCAGATTTTTGTTCTTGAATTAGATGCCGACGCCACGGAAGCCTCCGTGCTCTCCAATGTGTATTTCACCGTCCAAGGCCTCGAAGAGAGGGTCGGGGTCCGGATTGTGTCCGGGAATGAGCGACTGCAGATTCTGAAGAGTCAATATCGCTATCGTCGCAAGGATGTGCCACTTCCGCCCATTTTAATGATTCAGGCGAAGCAAAGATTTCCGAACGAATCCAAGGTCAGCCTGGTCTGGGGCAAGGCCGTTGCCGCGCGAACAGGGGTTACAAATGAGGATGATCAGATCCTGCCCTTCGTCACACGCCCGCAGTTCATTGCGACATTCCACTGTCAGCGGGAGAATCCCCAAAAGGATTGTGTGCCGGTCTCGGCAATGCGCTTGAGCTTCTCTGCGTCGGTCGCATGGTCCGACGCCAGGAAGACCATTTTGAAGGGGCCGAACGGTCAGCTATGGCACGCCCAGGGAGAGGACTATCAGGATGAGGCGGAAAAGTATGCCCAGTCCGTTGTCTTTAAGGGTCCTTTTCCCGAAAAGACTGAATTCCAAATCGAGATTCCTCCTGAACTCAAGGATGACGCCGGACGCAAGCTGTCGAATGCGGACCGGTTTCCGCTCAAGGTCCGGACGGATGAGTATCCGCCCCTGGCAAAATTTGCCGCGAGTTTTGGAATTATCGAGCTGAACGCCGAACCCCTGCTTCCCGTCACGCTTCGGAACGTCGAACCCTCAATCGCCGGGCGGATGATGGAGGTCGTTGAGGGCGAATCCTCCATCCAGCATGCGGACCTCCTCCGGAAGGATGATTATCTTACCGAAGAAATGCGGGGGATGATTTACAGGGTGCCCTCGGACCGTTCGACTCAAATGCTGTACTGGATTCATAAGAGCGAATCGCGTGGCTGGGAGGATCGGGATAAGTCTATTTTCACTGCAGAAGTGGCGGGCAAGGCAAAGTCATTCAGTGTTCCGAAACTCCACGGCGCCAAGGCCTTTGAGGTTTTGGGGATTCCTCTGACTTCCCCGGGATTCTATGTCGTGGAGATCCAGAGTGAACTCCTCGGGGCGGCCTTGCTGGACAAGCCGAGGCCCATGTTTGTCGCGACCACGGCCCTGGTCACAAATCTCTCGGTCCACTTCAAGTGGGGAATCGAATCTTCCCTGGTATGGGTGACAACGCTGGACAAGGCAAAACCAGTGAATAACTCCAGCGTCCAAATCCGGAACTGCAAGGGCGAGGTGCTCTGGGAAGGCCGGACTGATCCCAATGGAATCGCCCGGGTCGATAAACTTCCCGATCAGAATGAAATCGTGCGCTGTTCCAATGACCCTCTCGATACCGGCCTCTTTGTGACGGCGCGACTGGGCGAAGACCTGGCATTTGTTCACAGCAGTTGGGATGAGGGGATTGAGCCCTGGAGATT
Organism: Terriglobia bacterium; assembly: GCA_020072965.1. GTDB lineage: Bacteria > Acidobacteriota > Terriglobia > JAIQFV01 > JAIQFV01 > JAIQFV01. The sequence continues at coordinate 8,667 of JAIQFY010000074.1, forward strand.
CCAGCTTCCCATGGAATACGATGACAGGCTGATCGCTGCCCACACGGTATTTGATCGCACTCTTTTACGCGCCGGTGAAACAGTCCACATGAAACACTTCCTCCGCCGCCATGTGGGCGGAGGGTTTGCTCCCTATCCTGAAGAAAAGAGACCCAAAACGATTATCATTCAACATATCGGAAGCAATCAAAAGTACGAGCTTGCAGTCCAGTGGGATTCCAGCGGAATTGCTGAAAGCACATGGGCGATTCCAAAGGAGGCGAAACTGGGCCAATACATGGTGATTCTGCCGATTCAATCCGGCAAGTACCGTTGGGGAGGGCAATCGGTCTCCGGAGAATTCAGGGTCGAAGAATATCGCGTACCCTTGATGAAAGCGGTCATTCGGTCTCCTGAGGGACCCCTGGTATCACCTCCACAAGTCAATGTAGATTTGATGGTCGGCTTCCTGGCAGGGGGTGGTGCCGGAGATCTCCCAGTAAAATTCCGTCACCATGTTCAACCGCGTTTCATTCCCCCTTTTGAAGGATTTGAAGATTTTGTGTTTGCCAATGGGCGTGTTAAGGAGGGGGTGGTCCGGGGTGAAGAGGAGGAGGAAGAGCCGGCGAGGAAAAAACCCTTTGAGTTGAAGAGCACCGAACTGACCCTCGACAAGTCCGGCTCGATCCGGACCACCATTTCCGGCCTTCCCAAGTCTGAAAAGCCGCTCGAAATACTTACCGAGTTGGAATTCAGGGACCCGAATGGCGAAATCCAGACGGTGTCTTCAAGGATTCCATTGTGGCCGGCCCAGTGGTTGGTGGGCATCAAACCGGATTCGTGGGTGTCATCAAAGGACTTGCTTCGATTCAATGTCGCCGTGACTGGTTTGAGCGGAAAACCGGTCGCCGATGCTCCGGTGAAAGTGGAACTCCTGGAACGGAAAACCTACTCTCATCGAAAAAGGCTGGTGGGAGGCTTTTATGCGTACGAACATTACTATGAGGTGAAAAAGGTTCAGACCATCTGCGATGGAAAGACCAACCCGAAGGGATTGTTGCTTTGCCAATCCAAATCGCCTATCTCTGGAAATGTGATCCTTCAGGCTTCAACACTCGACCCATCAAATCAGGAATCAACAGCGAACCGGGATGTCTGGGTTGCCGGAAAAGATCAATGGTGGTTTGCAGCCACGGATGATGACCGCATCGACGTTCTTCCGGAAAAGAAACGGTATGAGCCCGGAGAAACTGCAAGATTCCAAGTCCGGATGCCGTTTAAGGAGGCAACCGCCTTGGTCTCGGTGGAACGGGAAGGCGTTGTGGAGTCCTTCGTCACAAGATTGTCTGGCAGTGAGCCGGTCATTGAAGTCCCGGTCAAAGGCAATTTCGCACCCAATGTTTTTGTCTCGGTACTGCTGGTGCGTGAACGGGTGAGCGGCGTGCAACCCACCGCGACCATCGACCTCGGCCGTCCGGCTTATAAGCTGGGTATTGCTGAAATTAATGTCGGTTGGAAGGCGCACGAACTGAAAGTCAAGGTCACGACAGATCAACCGGTTTATAAGGTCCGGGAAAAAGCAAAAGTGGAGATCGCGGTGAAGACCCCTGATGGAAAAGCGCCTCCGCGTGGAAGCGAAGTGGCGGTGGCCGCCGTCGACGAGGGGCTTCTGGAATTGATGCCCAATGGGAGTTGGCAGTTGCTGAACGCCATGATGGGCCGGCGAAGCTATGGGGTTCAAACCTCGACCGCACAAAGCCAGGTCATTGGAAAACGTCATTTTGGCCTGAAGGCATTGCCCACCGGTGGCGGGGGAGGAAAGCAAAGCACTCGTGAACTGTTTGATACTTTGCTTCTCTGGAAAGGGCGTGTGTCTCTCGATGAGAACGGGGAAGCGTCAGTGGAAATTCCCCTGAATGATTCATTGACGAGTTTCCGCATCGTGGCCGTGGCCACCTGGGGGTTGGATCGCTTTGGAACGGGATCCACTTCGATCCGCTCGACCCAGGACTTGATGATCTTCACGGGAATTGCCCCCGTGGTTCGGGAAAACGATCGAATCCGATCTGATTTCACTTTGCGCAACGCCACCGAGCAGAGGATGGAAGTTCAGGTGACAGGACAGGTCAAAGGGCTTCGTGAGGTCCTGAAACCTGCCACTGTGCAACTCCAGCCGGGTGAGTCCAAGGTCATCGGCTGGAACATTACCGCGCCGGTGGGCGTTGATTCGCTCCGATATGAGATTGAAGCCAGAGGTTCTGAAGGAAGCAGTGACCGGCTGGCAGTCGTCCAGAAGGTCGTGCCCGCAGTCCCTGTTCGAACCTTTCAGGCGACGTTGTTGCAGATTGAGAAAGAGGTACATGTGGAGGTGGAACGACCCAAGGACGCCCTCCCAGGACGTGGCGGCCTCCGGATCTCCCTCCGCCCAACCCTCGTGGACGGGATGGACGGGGTAACGGAATACATGAAAAATTACCCTTATTCCTGCCTCGAACAGGAAGTCTCCAAGGCCATCGCACTGCGAGAGGAACAGCGCTGGAGCCGATTGATGGAGCGCCTGCCCTCCTACCTTGATGCGGATGGCCTCGCGAAGTATTTTCCATCCATGCTGCAGGGCAGCGATGTGCTGACATCCTACATCCTGGCGATCGCCCATGAAGCGGGATGGAAGATTCCTCCGGGCGTCGAGCAACGGATGGCAAACGGGCTTCGTGGATTTGTCGAGGGGCGGATTTTCCGATGGTCCGCGCTCCCGACAACCGATCTGTCCATCCGGAAGATCGCCGCCGTGGAGGCCTTGTCGCGCCTGGGGCAAATTGATCCAAATTTACTTGCCTCCATCACGGTCGAGCCAAACCTCTGGCCCACGTCGGCAGTCATCGACTGGTTCAATATTCTTGGAAGATTGCCTAACCTCCATGATCGAGAGCAGAAATTGGGCCAGGCGGAACAGATTCTGAGGTCTCGACTCAACTTCCAGGGAACCACCATGGGATTTTCGACCGATACGACGGACTTCTGGTGGTGGCTGATGATTTCTAACGACTCGAATGCGGTTCGGCTGGTTCTTTCTCTGTTGGACTCTCCCCGGTGGAAGGAAGACATGCCGAGACTGGTGCGTGGCGCATTGAGTCGGCAGCATCGGGGACATTGGGATACAACCGTTGCAAACGCCTTTGGCGTCCTTGCTATGGAAAAGTTCTCCAATGCTTTTGAGAAGACGCCGGTCTCCGGACAGAGTGTTGTCCGGCTTTTGTCACAGACACAGGCGGTCGACTGGTCCGCCTCTCCCAAGGGCCAGACCCTTTCGTTTGGCTGGCCGCCCCGGCAATCCGAATTGACGCTTAGTCCGGCCTCGTCCGGTAAGCCGTGGGCGACGATTCAAAGTCTTGCGGCCATACCATTGAAGGAGTCCCTTTCCACCGGATATAAGATCACGAAGACATTGACCCCGGTTGAACAGAAAACGAAGGGGGTCTGGAGCAAGGGCGACATGATTCGAGTTCACCTCCAGTTGGAAGGCCAGTCCGACATGACCTGGGTGGTGGTGAACGATCCCATCCCCGCAGGGGCCGCAATCCTGGGGACGGGATTGGGAAGAGATTCAATGCTCGCCACCCGTGGTGAAGTCCGCAGGGGATGGGTCTGGCCGGCATTCGAAGAACGATCTTTGGAGGCATTCCGTGCGTATTACCACTATGTCCCGAAGGGCCAATGGACAGTTGAATACACGGTGAGGTTGAACAGCGAAGGGCTCTTCAATCTGCCGCCGACGCGGGTCGAAGCTCTCTATTCTCCCGAAATGTTCGGAGAGCTTCCCAATGCGGCAATCCAGGTGGCCAGTGATCAACGCTGAAGAACAGGAAACAAACCCCTCGATGCGAAGGTCCGAGGACAGGGTCCATAGAAAATATCGGCTCGTCCTGGGGCTTTGCGTGGTGGCGGCTGTACTGGCAGGCGCCGGCCTTCTTGCGTTTCTTCTCTTTTCCATTGTTTCCCCTTCTTTCATTCCGCCGCCTTTTGAGGAAGTGCGCAAGGACTATCAACGCTCCGACGCCGTCCTTCTGGATCGTCACCTCGAGGTCATTCACGAATTGAGGGTGGACCATAAACGAAGACGGTTGGAGTGGGTGCCGTTGGATGGGATTTCTCCAGCCCTGCAATCGGCCGTTCTCCGTGCGGAAGACAAAAGTTTCTTTAAACACCGGGGTGTGGACTGGCTGGCGTTGGGGGGGGTGTTGCTCAAGGGGTTCTCGTCTGAGAATCTGAGAGGGGCAAGCACGATCACGATGCAGCTTGCCGGGAAGTTGAGCCGCGAGCTGCAGCCACAGAGTAGCCGCCGTTCCCTGTGGCAGAAGTTGATGCAAATCCAGGCCGCGCGCCAGTTGGAGAACTATTGGTCGAAGCCCCAAATCCTGGAGGCTTATCTCAACCTGGTCAGCTTTCGTGGAGAGCTGCAGGGCATCGCCGTTGCCTCCCGCGGCCTGTTTGATAAGCAGCCTCACGGTTTGAACAATCAAGAGGCGGTCATTATGGCAGCCTTGCTTCGGGCTCCAAATGCTTCCGTGGATCAGGTTGCGACCCGAGCATGTCAGCTCTCGGACGCCCTGGGGTTGCGTTTGGATCCTGCGGATTTACAGACAAAGACCAGGGAGATTCTAACAAAGCCTTACTCTGTTCAACCGGAGATTGCATTGGCCCCCCATGTGGCCTGGCGTTTGCTGGCGGGGGGGAGAACAAAGGCAACTCCGGAGACCGCCCATTCGATCGCATGCACCCTGGAAGGAACGCTTCAACGTTTTGCCGTTGAAACCCTCGAGCGGCACGTCCTCTCCGTGAGAGAGCAGAACGTGCACGATGGAGCGGCTCTCGTTGTCGACAACAAGACGGGCGAAGTGTTGGCCTACGTGGGAAACGTTGGAAATCTGGCGAGCGCGCGCTATGTGGATGGAACGCAGGCCCGGCGCCAGGCAGGTTCCATTTTGAAACCGTTTCTCTACAGTCTTGCCTTTGAAGAGCGATTGATGACCCCGGCTTCTCTGATTGACGACAGCCCTCTCGATCTCCCTGCGGTGAATGGAATCTACCGCCCGGAAAATTATGACAACCGGTTTCACGGCCGGGTGACGGCGCGAATCGCGCTGGCATCTTCCTTGAATATTCCTGCGGTGAAAACACTCAATCTGGTTGGCATCGAACCTTTTGTAAGGAGGCTGGGAGACTTGGGGATTCGGGAGCTTCGGACTGCCGATTTCTACGGCCCCTCCCTGGCATTGGGCTCCGCGGATGTTTCACTGTGGGATCTTGTCAACGCCTATCGAACGTTGGCGAATGGCGGCCTGTGGAGTCCTCTTCGTCTGACTTTCGACGAAGCGCCGGAAGCTCCTCCTCGCCGGGCAGTGTCTCCCGGTGCTGCCTTTCTTATCGCAGACATCCTCTCTGACCGCGCGAGCCGGAGCGAGACCTTCGAATTGGAAAGTCCGCTTTCCACCCGGTTCTGGACAGCGGTGAAGACCGGGACTAGCAAAGACATGCGCGACAACTGGTGTGTGGGGTACTCCAGCCGGTACACTGTCGGCGTCTGGGCCGGAAATTTTTCGGGGCAGCCCATGTGGAACGTGAGTGGAATCACCGGGGCAGCTCCGGTGTGGGTCGAGATCATGAACTGGCTGCATCGCGATCAGCCGAGTTCACCGCCCACACCCCCGGCAGGGGTAATCGCCAGGAGAATCGAAATTTCTGATTCCGGCGAGAGCGTCAACGAATGGTTTCTTAAAGGGACAGAACCCCTCGAAATCCGGCCGGCTTCAGTGCTCGCAAATTTTCAGATCGTTTATCCGGCCGGCGGCACGATCATTGCCTTGGACCCGGATATTCCTGGGGAGCAACAGAAAGTTCTCTTTGAATCCCGGCCCGCAGACCGTCGTCTGCTGTGGTCCCTGGATGGAGAAGAAATCGGGTCCGCCGGGTCCGCTCTGCCTTGGACACCCACGGCGGGCAAACACATCCTGGCGTTAGTGGATGGAGCGATGCACATCCTTGACTCCGTCAATTTTGAAGTCCGGGGCGCGGTTGTACCCTAGGGGTCCTTCCTTATTAAGGCGCCAGGAACTGATTTGCAGGAGAAACGGATATTCTCACAAACACAATTGATGAAGTCATCCAGCAGCTGACTCAGATCATCGACTTTTCATCTCAGAAAGGCAGTCGCCTCGGTTATTTTGCCGCCCTCTATCGGAGGGTGACGGTTCGAGTAAAACAAGGCATCGAAGAAGGCTTTTTTGAAGACGGCCCGAGGGTGGAGCGATTGGATGTTACTTTCGCCAACCGTTACTTTGAAGCCCTTGAGCGACAGCGACAAGGATATCCCGCGACCCTGTCCTGGCAGATCGCTTTCGAGGCCTCCCAGCTGTGGTGGCCCGTTGTGCTCCAGCATCTGCTCCTCGGGATGAATGCTCACATCAATCTCGATTTGGGGATTGCTGCGGCGAGGACCTGTCCGGGGGAAGCCCTTTCAGGACTCAAAACCGATTTCGAAAGGATCAATCAGATCCTGGCCTCGCTGGTCAGCGGCGTGGAACACGAACTGGAATTGGTGTGGCCCATGCTGCGGCTGTTAGATCAGATTGCCGGGAAAACGGACGAGGCGATCATTAACTTCAGCATGGAGAAGGCCCGGGAACATGCCTGGAGTGTGGCCGTTCGCCTGGCCCCCCTGACGATAGGCGATCAAGCATCACAGATTGAGCTGATCGACGCCGAGACGGCGCTGATCGGTCAAGCCGTCCGACATCCAGGCGTTCTGATCGGGGCGGTTCTGCGGCCAATCCGGCTGGGCGAGAGATACAGCGTCTCACAAGTCATTGACATCCTCAAATAGTTCAGGGCTCTGACTAGTCTCAGGGCCTTGGCATCGGGCGGTCTGGACACATCCGAGGCCGCACACGGTGCGAGGGGTACCTTTCCGCGTGACCCTTTGATTGTTGTTGTGATGAGTAGTGGGGGGCTTGCGAAGTCCCTCGCACTTCGGAAGCTGCGCCGGGCAATCGGAGAGAAGGAACATGAACGAAAAAATAATCTCCACTGAGAGACTGGATCTGATTGCAGCCACCGCGGAACTTGCCCGGACGGAAATGGAAGACACGCAGGAGTTTTCCCGCCAGCTGGGTGTACGCGTCCCCGAGGATTGGCCGCCTCCCTTAAACGATGCTCAATCGATGAACTGGACCCTGCGGTTCCTGCTCGAGAATCCCGATGGAGTAGGATGGGCCACCTGGTACTTTGTCCTTCGTGCCAACGACCCCGCAGAGCGGACTGCAATAGGCAACGGGGGCTTCAAGGGCAAGCCTACGCCCGATGGCACCGTTGAGGTGGGCTACTCATTGATGGAACAGTTTCAGCGCCGTGGCTATGCGACTGAAGCGGTCAGGGCGCTGCTGAAGTGGGCGCTTGATCATCCGCAGGTGAACCGCGTCATTGCCGAAACCTATCCCGAGCTCTTGCCATCCATCCGGGTCATGGAAAAGAATGGCTTCATTCCTGCCGGGAAGGGCTCAGAAGAGCGTGTTATCCGCTTTGAGATTACCCGTGAGCGTTCAGGGATCGTCACATGAGGGGGGCCGAAGTGGGTCTCTCCGACCGGACAAACGCTCGGTGTAAGCGCAATCGGAAGACACCGTACGCAGATAAGCGGCGATGGGCGGTCCGATGCCCTCTGCGCGTATGCAGTCAGAGGGCAGGTTTGTGCTTGGGAACCGGATAATCCAGTCGATTGAACCTGCGTATCACAATCCCTCTTTTTCAGGCTCTCCAATTCGACCCTGGGGCATTCACAATTTCTGCTTGCATTCTCCTGTAACAGTGGAGGACAAGGTCAATTGGGCCGGATCGTTTCTTCGATGTGATGGCGGACATCCCGGCCGGCCACCACGTAAATCACGTCTTCCGCGATGTTGGTGGCATGATCGGCGACCCGTTCGATGTTTCGAGAGATCAGCAGCAGGTCAATGCCGCGCTGCACCGCGTCCGGATGAGTGGTCATGAACCGAACCAGCTCCTGGAAGATATCGTCCCTGAGACGGTCGACCTTATCATCGCTTTCAAGGACTGTGCGGGCGAGGTCGGCATTGCGGTTGACAAAAGCGTCCAAGCCATCGTGAAGCATCTTTTCCGCCAGTGCTGCCATTCTCGGCATATCGATCATCGGAGAGATGGGGGGCTGATTGATCAGCGAAAGCACCCTCTGCGCAATGTTGACACAGAGATCGCCGATGCGTTCGAGGTCATTGTTGATCTTGACCGCCGAGGCAATAAGGCGCAGGTCGGTCGCCATCGGTTGTTGCAGTGCCAGCAGGCGCATGGCCCTGTCGTCAATTTCGATCTGGAGCAGGTTGATGGCTTCTTCGCCTTCAAAAATCTGCAGCCCCAACTGGGCATCGCGCTCCACCAGCGCCTTGACGGCTTGGTGTAATGCCCGCTCCACCAGTGAGCCCATGGTGAGGAGCTTCTGCTTCAAATCGGAGAGGTCTTCTTCAAAGTGTCGATGCATAGGGAAATCAGGTGTCAGGTGTTAGCCCGGATTATTCGTGAAAGTATGAAACAAAAAACCTCCCAATGCGTCTAAAGCGAGTGCTGACAGGCTCAAAACGCATTTCAGGAGGTTTTTGTGACGACTCAAGATAGCATACAGACTGTTCTTTTTCCCGAG
>JAIQFY010000022.1 GCA_020072965.1 Terriglobia bacterium
ACCGCCCATGCCTGTCTCTGTCAATCCCGCCGTGCCGGGTGACCCACCAACTGGAGAGCCGGATGCGGGAGACCCGCCTGTCCGGTTCGGAGGGGGGAGGGGCCGAAGCCAATCGGCTCTTCCTACCCCTATTATGGACGCTCGTTACTCCGGTCTTAGGTTGACGCGTATGCACTGCGCGGGACCGCTCCACCCTGGGCTAAAGATATGCCGGCCCGATGGGCCTGGAGTTCAGACCGGCTGTCGTCCTCTCCCTTGCAGTGCAGGTGTGAGGCGTGCCCGATCCATCGGGGCGTGCGATTCGAATTAAGACTCCTGAAACTCTTCACCAAACATCATCGAACGTCGGAGATCGGCGGCAGTCCACTCGGCTTAAGCGGCGGCCCACTGTGCCATCATTCGCAGACATGCAAAGAACGCATGTCTGCGGTACCCAGGCCTTTGAGCCTTTAATCCAGGCCCCCCGACGTTATCGTCCTTGTGGCGCCGAGCCCTTGTCCTGCTGGGGCGAGGGCTGTTGGGCCACGGCGGGACGCAGGGCCTTGATGGGGAAGGGAGGACGGTGCATCGGCGCGGGCATGGTCTTCAATCCTTCCTTGGCCAGCTCGATCGCTTTTTCAAGCTGCGGGTCACGCCCCTGCAAGACAAGGTCGGGGCGCTGATCGACGACGTAGTCCGGGTCAACGCCATGGTTTTCGACGACCCACTCGCCGCCCCCTTTGTCGTTGGGTTCCCACCACGCCCAACCTGGGGCACTCACAAATCCCCCATCCAGGGTCGGCGGGAAGCCGCCGATTCCGATGAGTCCGCCCCAGGTGCGTGTGCCCACAATCGGCCCGATCTTCTCCTTTTTGAAATAGAAGGGGAACAGATCGCCGCCGGAGCCCGCCTGTTCGTTGACGATCATGACCTTCGGACCGAAGAAGGCCGTCTGCGGCACAAACTCCTTACCTTCGCGGGGCGAGAGGGCGAGAAGCAACCGTCGTCCCAGCTTTTCGGTGTAAAAATCAGGTGACCAGCCACCGTGGTTGAAGCGTTCATCAACGATCATGCCGTCCTTGCCCAACTGGCCGTTGAAGTACTTGTCGAACATCATGACTCCAGAGACAGCGGTGTCGGGAACGTGCATATAACCAACGCGCCCGCCGGTCGCCGCCTCCACCTTGCGGCGGTTGTTCTCGACCCAATTGAGATAACGCAAGCCTCCTTCACCGCCGATGGTTTTAACGGCGACGTCCCAGGCACCTTCCGTACTGGGTTTATCGTTGATTTTCAACGTGACCACCCGGTTCGCCATGTTCTGAAAGTAGGCATACGGTTCGCGATCGGCGCGGGCCGGCTGCCCTTCGACGGCTATCAGATAATTGCCTTCCTTAACCTTCAAGCCGGGTTCGGTGAGCGGCGAGCGTGTCGCGTCGTTCCAGTTCTCACCGGGGTAGATTTTTGTGATCTTGAAAAAGCCGCCATCGCCCTCGAGGTCAGCCCCTAGCATGCCGACGCCGACGCGCTTGCGGTCAGGAAGATCCCCGCCGCCAACATAGGTGTGAGAAGTATCGAGCTCGGCGATCATTTCGCCGATGATGTAGTTGAGATCGCTGCGATGGGCCACCCATGGAAGCAGCGCCTCATACCGTTTGCCAACCGCCGCCCAATCGAGGCCACCCATGTTCGGGTCCCAATAGAAATCGCGTTCCATTCGCCACGCCTCGCGAAGGATCTCTTTCCACTCTTCCTTGGGATCCGAGAGGACTTGCATCGCACCCGTATTTATCTTTCCGTCGCCCACTTTTTTACCCGGCGCGGCCTCGATGATCCCAATGGTCTCGCCGGCGCCATAGATGAGCTTCTTGCCTTCGGTGTCGAGTTCATACCCGCCGATCCCATCGAGCAGGACCTTGTCTTCGCGCTTCTTGACGTCATAAACATGGAGACTTCCGGCCGGCTTAGGGGGACCAGGTCGACCCAACTCTGCGGCCTCAATGGGGGCGCTCATGAAAAAGAGTTTGTCTTTGCGCGCCAGCAGCCGTGCATAAATTCCCGGGGGCACGGGCACCTGGGAGACGCGGCGGCCAAGACCGGCGAGATCAATCTGAATGGGCTTGACCTCGTGCTTCTTCTCTTCAGATTTCTTTTCTTCAGATGGTTTATCCCCGGTGGCGGCGGGTTTTGCATCGCTCTTCTTATCGCTTTCGGGCTTCTTGTCATCTGCCTTTTTATCAGCGTCGGCTTTCTTTTCAGCCTCGGCCTTCTTCTCATCGGCTTTCTTCTCGTCCACGTCCTTCTCTTCGTCGTTTTCAGGCCCGAAGGGAGCGGCTTCATCGGCTTTCAGCGTAAGGGCAAAGATGCCCCTGGTGTTGTAATAATTGAAGCGCAGATCAATAGCGCTGCCGGTCGGAAAGAAAAAACGATCCGAAAGAAAATAGAGGTACTTGCCCTCGGGGTCAAACACCGGGCTGCTGTCATCGTAGAAGCCTTCGCTGATCTGGTTGACTTTCTTCTGCTCGAGTGAGTAGAGAAAAATCAGATCTTTGCCGGAGCCATTAACAGGCTTTGCGTAAGCGAGCCAACGGCTGTCGGGTGACCACGAGGCAGGCATCCGGGTCTGGAATTCGGCGGTGTCGACTAGGACTGGTTCCTTCTTGTCGATGTCGACATACCAAAGCCTCAGCTTCTTGTCGGAGTAGGCGAGCTTCTTGGAATCAGGCGACCAGGCCAGATTGTACCGATAGCGGGTAGACGCTCCATCGTGAGTAATGGCGACTTCGCCTCCTCCCTTTTGCGCTTGAATATAGATCTCATTCTCCCCCGAGCGGTCCGAGAAGTAAGCGATCCATTTGCCGTCAGGTGACCAGACCGGGTGGAGCTCATGCACCCCTGAAGTGTTGGTCAGATTGCGTGGGCTGCCGTGCTCGGCTGGAACCGTAAAGACCTCCCCGCGGGCCGAAAACAGGGCCCGCACGCCGGAGGGCGATATGTCGAACCAGTCGATGCGGGCGCCGACATTCATAAACTCCGGCCGTGCCGCTACCTCGTCACTGCCCACGTAAATCGGAACCTTTTGCGCTTCGCCCTTTTTCAAGTCATATTCGTAGAGCAGGCCGCCGTTTTCGTACACGATCGCATCGGGCCCCAGACTGGGCCACTTGATGTCAAACTCGGTGTACCGGGTCAACTGGGAGGTCTTCTTTGCGGCCATGTCGTAACGATACAGGTTCATCACACCATCGCGATCAGAAATGAAATAAATCGTGTTGCCGTACCACATGGGGAACATATCCATGGCTTCTGTGGTCGGCAGGGGATCGTAAGTGTGCTTCTTGAGATCGAAAATGGCGATGGGACTCTTCCAGCCGCCGCGGTAGCGCTTCCAAGTCCGGAATTCCTGCGAGGTGAAGTTGTAGGCAATCCGCTGCCGGTCGGGCGCGAAACTGGCCAAGGAGGCGCGCGGGACGCTCAGCATCTCCGGAACACCGCCCTCAGGTGAGATCAGAAAGAGACGGTCGTAATCCGGCAGTTCGCTCGCCCGGTTGGACCGAAACAAGATACGGCCGTCGGGCGACCACCCCAGGACCATGTTAAAGCTCGGGTGGTAGGTGAGGCGCTTGGGTTCGCCGCCGGCCGCCGGCACCACGTAAACATCGGAATTTCCGCCGTACTGCCCGGTGAAGGCAATCCATTTGCCGTCCGGAGAAAACTTGGGGAAGAGTTCGTCACCCGGGTGCGAGGTCAAACGATGCGCCGCCCCGCCCTGGGTTGAACTAACCCATAAGTCTTCCGCATACACAAATACCACCTGGTCGTGCCAGATGTCGGGAAAACGCATCAGGCGCGTTTCCGGCGGAGCCGCCGCGAGTATCGAGCCGGATACGAAAAAGAGCAGCAATAATGCCGCTAGAAGGGTTAGTGACAAGGCAGTTTTCATGCAAGTCTCTCCTTTGGGGTTATCATTGGAATTAGTGTGCATAATGGCAAACAAATCAATTAGGAGGCCAGGAATACAGGAAGAAGCTGAAAGGACTTAGCCTGAGAAAAGATGCGTTTTCCGCGCCGGCCTGCAGCACTTCTTGTAAAATTCCTTGGCGTCATGGATTCCTAATAAGTTTCAGGTCTTGTTCCGGGTCGGCCGGATCTGGTTCACGATGGAAGGAAACTTCTATAGACAGAGATTGAGCTTGGGCTCAGATTCAAGTTAATTAGACGTAGGAAAGGGGAGGATAGTTTCGAGGAAATTAATAGCCTGTCGCTTTGGTGGGGGATTGGCGTGCATGCATTTATGATCCGTCGGGACAAACAGCCGTCCCGCAAGCGGGACTGGGCAGAATCCTTCATGGTTTCAGTGCCCTTGCGCCGCAGAACGCCTCGCCAGCTCCTCCGCGGAAACGTCCTCCACATGCGTGGCAATGTACCAAATGTATCCAAAGGGATCGGTCACTCCCCCGCGCCGGTCCCCGTAGAACTCTACTTTGACGGGTTCCTTTTCCTTTGCCCCGGCGGCGATGGCTTGAGTGAACATCGCGTCCACATCTTCCACATAAACATAAAACGTCACGGGACATCCGCCTACCGACGCCGGACTCAGCGCCCCCATTTCGGGGAATTCATCGGCCAGCATGATGCGCGAATTTCCAATCCTGATCTCGGCGTGCATGATCTTGCCTTGGGGACCCGCCTGGCGCATCAACTCGGTCGCTCCAAAAGCCTTCTTGTAAAACTCCATAGCCCGGGGGGCGTCCTTGGTGATCAAATGGGGTGTAACGGTGTGAAAGCCCTCCGGGATCGGTCTGACTTTGCCTGCCATGAAATTTCTCCTTTAAATGGTTTACTTTTCTGTCAGTCAGTATGCCTGCCGCCGAATCGATTTGTATTGTAAAAAATTGACCTTACTTAGGAAAGAAGTACATGGTTGACATGTTCGCTTCGATGGGCGAGGTAGGCGGTGGGGCTGATTCCCGAAAAGCCTTGGAAATCATGGATGAAATGGGCCTGATCGAAGTAGCCGCAATTCAACGCGATCTCCGCCCAATCGATTTCTTGTCTGTCGCCGAGGGAGTGCAGAACCTCTTGAAAACGCAAGATCCGGCAAAACAGTTTCGGCGTCAGTCCGACGGATTCATTAAAAACCTGGATGAACCACCGGGCGCTGTAACCTGTTTGATCAACCACCTGGGAAATGGTTTTTGACGGCGCAGCCCCCTGAAACTGGCTGAGGGCATATGCCACCACTGGATGGAGCTCCAGTGCGCGCACGGCGCGATGTATCAAGAACTGCTCCAAAATCTGGAATTTGTCCGCCGGCGCTGGAGCTTCCAGCAGTCGATCACGCAGAACGCCGGCTCCTGCTCCCCAGAGCGATTCCAGTGGCACGTGCACCTCTTGAAGTTCATTGGCGGGACACTTGAAGAACGGGGAGGTCCCCCCCGGCTTAAAAACCACGCCGATCATCGACGCTTGCGCGGCCGTGTCGATGACCGAATATTCCGATTGCATGCCGACTACCACGGATGCGGGAAAGCTCTGAAATTGATGTGTTTTCTCGCGGTCATACACGCGCAAGGCTCTCTCTTGGAGACTGATCAGCAGTTGCATCGTCCCATTGGGAAGGACGCGCTCGCGCCGGTGCGGGGGATGATCGCCCCGTGAAAGCCACATCCATTTCACAAAGTGCGCGAGCGGCGCTCGCGGAAAGTAAGTGTGAAAGGCCATGGAACAGTCTGATAGGATTTTGACGCGCCATCATAACCTGGCTATACCACGCAGACAAGCAGGGAATTCACCCGGGCGGTGGGCGGGGTGGCGCATACATCGCGTCTTGTGCGATGTGTGCGAGTCATCTGAAGGAATGGAGTTCCACTGCGGATTTACAATGATGTCTCTTCAGATTCAAACGATACTCCTAGATCGAGAAGAGTCAATTCTGACATCAATGCCTCATGCCAAGTGTCTACCAAAGAGGAAGAACCGCACACACGCCAAGATCGGGTGTATGCGCCCCCCGTCCAGAACACACATCCCCCAGCGCTTGCGGGCCTCATACAGCCATCCCCTCCAGGCTCGCCGGTCGCGGCGGAACTGGAGCAGAAACTGACGCTGGTGACAGCGGTGGGTCAGATGCCAGATCTGTCCCTGGAAATAATGCCGATGCGCTCTTGCCATGGCAGGTTTCCCCGCGGATCCAAGTTACCAAGGGGGATGATTTCGGGGGCAAAAAACAGGTTCTAAAGCCTAAATATTACCCTTTTTTTCGATCATCGACAACCATTTCAATCAGTTGGCTTGGTCCGACCCCAGACATTCATCAAGAATCCTATTTGCACATCATCGTTAACATCTGATCGATCTGCGTCCTTAATTCATTGTGTGACCAGAGCTGGCAAAAGATTCGTTCTTGGCAGATGAGGTCTTGGCGAGGGACAACCATTCACCGATGGCTATCTCAAGGTGAAGTGCGAGCGAAGCTCATGTACACCTGCGCCGCTCAGGATGACGGTTAAACGTGTTCCATCTTCCGAGGGCAATCCAGATACCGCGTGACCATCAATGACGATCGAGCCCTCTCCGCGATCCACTGGCATCGAAACTTGCGCAACCACTCCTTGAGGCACTTTGATCGTTGCCTTGAAATCCGCATTGTCGTGCTGGTAGTCAACTTCGATGGAACCCTGAGGGCATGGTTCCGATCCTCGCACCCACTTGAGGTCGCAAAGATCGGGCCGAATGGTGACTTCCCTGAAACCAGCAGCCACCGGCTGAATGCCGAGGACTTGCTCGGTCAGCCAAGCCGTTGGTCCACTGGCCCAGCCGTGACAAAGAGTTACAAAGTAGCCTTCTCCGCGGTCCGACCGTAGACGTGCGTGAAAGTTCTCCGTCGGCCATCGAGGGTCATAGCCCTCCCAAAAAGTTGTCGTCTCCGGTCGGAGCATACCGCCCCAATATTTTCTGATCCAATCCAAAGCTTCCTTCCGTCGTCCAGTCGCAGCCATGGAGGAGATTGCGTAAAAACCAAAGTGCGGAGATACCGTGAAACGGTAGGGACGAGAAAGGATATTTTCCCATATCGCTGCCTGCTGGTTCGAGTCGGCGAGGCCTGCAAATATTGCCATGGCGTTTGTCTGCCAGCGATCGCCGAAGGTGTTCGTGGCTGGATTGAGCAGGTTCCTGAGTGCATTTTGGATGAGCGTCTCGGCATGCGTTTTGACTCCCTGGGATAGAGCAACGTCGCCCGTTTGCTCCAAAAGCCAGGCGCCCTCTGAGAATGCTTTCGCAAATTGCATCAGAGTGACAGCACGCGCCTCGGGAGAGTCGCCGTCCAAATCAGGAGACCAGTCCACGAAAACCCAATGCTGGTGCGGATTCGTGAAGCGGCCCTCAGCATCAATTTGCGTCGCCATATATTCCAACAAACTCTGAAGAGAATCGCGGACGGAGCGCAGTTGGGCGACATCTCCTGAGTGGCGAAAATAATTCGCTTCGGAAATCACCCACAATGCAGAGTATCCGGGAATTCCGTTCACGTCATTCTTAACGGGATTACCAGCCTCCGCTATCAGGCTCTTTAGGGTGCTGCCGATCAGAATTCGGTCGCCGAAAACAGTACTGATCACCTGTCCGCTGACGTCCAGTCCTCCTGCTTGCGGGACGCGCTCTCGCTTAGGTCCGTCCCAAATGGCGTCCTGCATAGACAGGTGTGCAGTGTATGCTCCCACATCCCAAATCCTGTTCAGCAGAGGATCAGAGCTCTGGAAGGTCCCCACCTGATAGACGGGGTAATAGATGTAATCCACGTCGATGGCCTTGAAACGCAAGACGGGCGGGCCCCCAAGGAATCTGACTAGTGCATACCTGAACGCGCTCTTGGGGCCGTAAGCGGTCCCATAAGCTGGCACGTCTATTTCGTTAGCCCCCAGGTACGGACTAATGAAAGCTTCTTCAATAGACTCACCGTATTGGACCTCGAGGTGTATTAGCGCAGGAGTGTCTGAGAGGATTCGGATGCGCCCAACGCACTCTCTGCCAAAGTCTAAGACCAAGTATGGGTACTCCGACAGCGGAGACTTTCGGGCCGGCAAAATCACTGTAGTCTCATTGATACTCTGAAGTTTTCCCTGTGAAGCCTTAACGGGGCCTTTCCGCGGAAAGGGGCGCAGCCCCTGTGGAAGCCCAGATGAGCCCCCTGCGAATGAAGCCGAGACGTTGAGGAGCTTTCCCATGCCAGGGAAGCCATACGGTAGGTCGCTTGCCTTCAACACAGAGCGAGCGAGGAAAGGTGAAATGCCGTCGTAACCGGGCCAGCGGTACATGCCTGCATCCTTGTTGCCCTGGAAGAAGTCACTGTACTGTTCGATTCCACCCAGTGATTCGGCTTGACGCCAGCCAAGATCATTGAAGCGAAGCTCCTCCCATCCATCGTGGAGCAGGGTGGTGCATTTCCATGTTGCATCAGTCACGAGAATAGGAGGTTTCATCACCTGAAACGTTCCTGGAATAATTTTTAGCACCAACCGATCACCTTGAGAGACCATCACTGCAATTAGGTTTGGACCAGCCCGCAACCACTCGGAAACATTGATCCCCAAAACAAACGGGCGAATCCTCTCCATGGAACCACGATTGCCATTCGCCAACAAATGCCCATTGATGTAAACCTTAATCAGGTTTGGACCGGCTGCATACAGCGTGGCCACGCGCGGAATCTGTCTTAGAGAAAAGGATTTTCGGAAGTAAAGGAACTCTGTCCTTCCTGCATCACTGATCTCAGACTTCCAAATGTATTGCTCGGGTAGCGGGGCGTGAAGGGAGGATTCAAGCGTCGGAGATGAAATGTCCCAGGTTGGATCCAAGTGATCCGAACCATCCCCCCGACCATGAGCAAGAGTGAAGCCTTGTAACTGAAGGGCGAACAAAACCACAACGAAGCCGACAACGTGTTTTCGCCTTTCGAAACGGTGGAGAGTCCAGAAAATTGCCTCAATCAGCTGCGCTGTGGCGTGTGAATTACTCAACCCTTAATCTCCTCCAAACTTAGTAGGACAACTCGAAGTACGCCCACGATGAATAAACTGTGAATTCTGATTACGAACAAGGTCATACCCCCCGGGCAGCTGTTCAGAACTCAAAATTGAGAAACAATCATTCGTGCCTAAGAGCTGACACTGGATCGACCCCTGTGGCACGACGAGCAGGGATGTAGCAGGCCAGTAGGGCGACAATCATTAGGCTAAGGGATACGGCGGTCATGGTCAGCAGGTCAGCTGATTTGACACCGAAAAGCATGGTCCGCATTAGCCGAGTGACGACCATCGAAATTGCTAGGCCGATCCCAGTTCCAATTAACGTGAGGCGGAATCCTTGACCGACCACAAGCCTGAGAACATCCCCTTGCCCTGCCCCCATGGCCATGCGGACGCCGATTTCGCGTGTACGGTGACTCACCGAATACGATACCACCCCATAGATACCAACAGATGCGAGCAATAAACCCAAAGCTGCAAAGGTTCCGACCAAGACCAAGCTGACGCGCCGAGGGGCAAGGAATCTTGCCCGAAGTTCGTCCAAGGTCATCAGGTCGTGCGAGGGTTGATCTCTGTCCACAGCCGCAACTTGGCTGCGCACCTGAGTTGCCCAATGCGTCGGGTCTCCAGCCGTGCTAACAAGGAGGGTCATGGAACGCCCACTGGCCTGCAAGTAAGGAAGATAAATCTTTGGCGTTGGCTCACTTTCAGGCCAATCCCGAGCATCACCTACGACCCCCACGATGGTTAGCCAGTCGTTCTTGTGAACCCAATTCCTGATTCTCCCGCCGCGACAATTCTCGCTCGAGCAAAAGCGGCGAGCGAAGGATTCAGTGATGATAGCAACGCTCGGAAAGCCTTCGCGGTCGGCATCCGTAAAATACCGACCCTGCAAAAGGGGGATCCGCATTGTGCGAAAGTAATCCGGAGTGACTCTGGCAGATAAGGCGCTAGGAATTTCTTCCATGCGACCTTCGAGTGCGACTTCGGTCATCACGGTATCCATGCGATTTCCCAAAGGAGGGCAGCTACTACCCGCCACCGAACGAACACCTTGCAGGCCCCGGATCCCTTCGATGACTTGTCGGAAAAACCGAGACTGGTCCCCTGGAGCAACGTATCCGGAGGGCGTCAAGTCGATCGTCATACTCAGAACGTTCTCTGACTTGAACCCCATGTCGAGACCGCGTACTCGGAGAAAGCTCCTCAAGAGCAAGCCCGCACCGACCAGAAGCGCCGTAGCCAGGCCGATCTCGCCGATAACGAGCAAGTTGCGGAAAATGAAATGTGACCGAAACTCGGTTACACTACCAGTGCCTTCTTTGAGCGCCTCATTCAATGAAACCCTGGATGCCCGCAGCGCGGGAGCCAGGCCGAAGGCAAAGCCGGTGAGTACTGTCAAAACCAAGCTGAAGACCAAGACTCTCCAGTCAAGATTGATCGGTCCGAGTGTCGGCAGGTTGGGAGAAATGAACGTCAACAGTAGGTTTGTTCCCCAGCGAGCAAGCCCCAGGCCGATGAGTCCCCCGATCAAAGCCAACAGCGTGCTCTCCGTGATAAGTTGTCGGACAATGCGCGCCGTTCCCGCACCTACCGCGAGACGGATCGCCATCTCCTTTTCTCGAATAACTGCGCGGGAGAGCAACAGATTTGCCACGTTGGCGCATGCAATGAACAGCAGAAAACCGACCGCACTGAGCAAGAGCAGCAGCGACCGCCTTGCTCCTGCCGTGATCTCTTCTTGCCAAGTTGAGACTATGACGCTCTTAGCTATGCCGTCCCTCGATGTCGACCACAATATCGTATCCAGCTCCGACCGTGCTGCGGCGAGGCCTACTCCAGGTTGCAGTCGGCCGATCGCTCGAACGGTCCGATATGGTCCTCCGCTGAGCGGGACCCAGAGGGCATATTCGATCCGATATTTATCGGGAACCAGGAAGGTGGCGGGGAGCACCCCTACGACGGTATAACTTTTGCCGTCCAAAGTCAGTCCCTTGCCGACGACGGAAGTGTCGCCGCCAAAACGGCGTTCCCACAGACCGTGGCTCAAAATCGCTACCAGAGGACTGCCAGCGCGGTCGTCGTCGGGAAGGAACAACCTTCCGACAGCAGGCTGAACACCTAAGAGCGTGAAAAACGATGCACTCGCCGCGCCGCAAGTAACTCGCTCTGCTTCAGCCCCTCCGGTTAGATTCATCCAAGAATACATATAGGCAGCAATGGTCTTCAGGGTCCGAGATTGATTCCTCCAATCCACAAAGTCACTGTAGCCCACGAAGGAAGTAATACCGACTTTGGGCCCTCGATTCTCCTTGATATACACCAACTCGGCGGAGTGGGCAAAAGGCAAAGGACGGAGAAGTACCCCACTACAAACTGCATAAATGGCTGCAGTTGCGCCGATCCCCAACGCGAAGGTAATGACTGCCACCGCTGTAAGGCTCCGATTTCTCGCCAGTATTCGTAGTCCAATCTTCACGTCCTGAAACATTGTACTTATGTCCCTAATCTCGGACTCATCGAGTTCTTAATGGATTAGACCTGAGAATAAAAATCCTCGTTGCTCCTGACTCATCTGTCAATTGTTATCTTCGCTCAATACTATAGGGTCAGATCCCGACTTCTAGACAATTCAAGCTGTGCCAACGCGAGCAGTTTGCCGAGCAGGGGGTCCTTCTTTAGCCGAACTTCGAAGCGATGGATGGCCTTCGTGAGGGACCGTTCATTGATCAGGCCTGCCCGCTCTCCAAGATCTTTCAAGACCAGCCCACAATGATGTCGGGCAAGATAAAGAACCATATCACGTCCCTAGTCACCATGGCGATTGCGGAATTGCTCCCAAGGCTCCTCTTTCAAGTGCTCCACGACTCCGACTACGGTAGCAAACTCCGGCCTTCGTTTCAATTGGTAGAGACTCGGCTGCTCGTGTTCGTCGCCATGGACCTTGCGTGAAAGGCCTTGCAGAAAGGCCTCGTCTCCCAGTACAACCTGTGCCTGCAACTCGGTCCACGGGAGTTGATCTAGCCCTTCCCGGGCGGCGACTTCCACATAATCCCGATACGCCTCTTGCCGCGCTCCTTCCGGTCCACCCATCCAGCCCAGGACGGTCTCTGTGGTCAACCAGGCGGGTGCGGGCTCCAGTCCAATGTAGGCGCGATAGGAACTCCACCGGTAGTGTCTCAGAAAGTCAACTCGTTCCTTCCATAATTCGGTCGGCAGTTCTCTCGCCAAACCCAATTGATTGCGCCGTCGGCTTAGCTTGTTCAACTCAAATCTTCCTACGCGAACGGGATTAAGGTGCACATAGCGACTCAACTCCAGCCCCCACCGTTGCGGTTCCACAATGATCCCCTTGAAGCGTCCCTGCAAGAGGTGGCCCGTTCGCCCATGTCGCCGATTGAACCAGCCGCTGTAACCGCTGTTTAACCACTGCAGGGCCCGACTGAGGTTGGCCTCCAAGGTCTCCAACAGCCCATGCCAATGATTGTCCATCAGCGTGTACGCATGCAGCCGCACGCGATATCGCTCCGTCATTTCGCTGAGCCGGCCAAGAAATTCGCACCGATCCTCGTTATCGCGAAAAATCAGTTGGCGTTCATTCCCTCTTGAGGTGATGTGATAATTGCCAATTGTCCGGATCTGCCCCCCCCCACTCCCAGACCGGGCAGACGGGACGTCTGCCCCACGTTAGAAATCTACGCCCAATAATTCCGGTCCAGACTCCGGTATTGAATTGCCTCGCTGATATGGGGGGCCACGATGCGCTCGCACTGTTCCAGGTCGGCGATGGTGCGCGCGACCTTGAGAATGCGATCGAAGGCGCGGGCACTGAGGCCCATCTTAGTGATGGCGTTTTCAAGAAGCCGATGGCAGGCATCATCGATAACGCAATACTTCCGGATCAGCCGGGGAGTCATCTGGGCGTTGGAATAGATCTTCTCACTTCCAAAGCGCTCCTGCTGGATGCGCCGGGTGCCTGCCACCCGTTCGCGTATGAAAGTGGAACTCTCTGTGGTTTCCTTGGAAGCGAGGTCCTTGTATTTGACTGCGGGAACATCAATGTGAATGTCGATGCGATCGAGCAGCGGACCCGACACCCGCGAGATATAGCGCTGAATCTGCGGGGGCGTGCAATTGCACTCCCGCATGGGATCGTTGAAATGCCCACAGGGACAGGGGTTCATGGCGGCGGCCAGCATGAAGCGCGCCGGAAAGGTCAGCGACATGGACGCGCGGGAAATCGTCACTTGGCCGTCCTCCATGGGCTGGCGCATGACCTCCAGGACGTTCCGTTGAAATTCCGGCAATTCATCCAGAAACAACACCCCATGGTGGGCAAGCGAAACCTCGCCGGGATGCGGTATGATTCCGCCGCCGATCAAACCGGCGTCCGAGATGGTGTGGTGGGGCGAACGGAAGGGGCGCGTGCCGACCAGTCCATGACAGGGTAGAAGCAGGCCGCTGACACTGTGAATCTTAGTGGTCTCAATGGCCTCTTCAAAGGTCATTGGTGGGAGGATCGTCGGAATCCGCTTTGCCAACATGGTCTTTCCGGATCCCGGAGGGCCAATCATCAGAATGTTGTGTCCGCCTGCTGTCGCGACCTCCATGGCCCGCTTGGCATAGTACTGGCCTTTGACGTCTCTGAAATCGACGCTGTACTGGGACGCTTCAGTGAGCATCGCTTCCTTATCAATGACGGTCGGCTTGAAGACCGTCGTGGCATTCACGAGGTCAAGCACCCCCGGTAGACTCTTCATGGCGTAGACTTCGATCCCATCCACCACCGCAGCCTCGCGGGCATTGGCCTCCGGCAAGACCAGGTATTTGACCTGGGATCCCCTGGCCCGGACCGCAATCGACAAGGCCCCCTTGATCGGCCGCAGGCCCCCGTCGAGGGAGAGTTCGCCGAGAAAAAGGTACTGGTCGATGTTCTTCTGCTGCAGGATTCCATTCGTGCCGAGGATGCCAATGGCAATAGGAAGGTCGAAGGCCGATCCTTCCTTTCGCACATCCGCCGGCGCCAGGTTGACGGTGATGTTTTGGAAAGGGAAATCCAGCCCGCAATTCTTGATCGCCGATTTGATCCGCTCGCGGCTTTCTTTGACGGCGGGGTCCGGAAGCCCCACCGTGATGTAGTCGCCCTTGCCGGCGGAGATATCAACTTCAACTTCGACCAGGTACGCATCAATACCGAATACGGCTGCACTCAGGGTTTTGAATAGCATGGCAGGAATTTTGGCGGGGGAGGGTTAATGGAACGCTGTTATTATCGACGAAAAGGGGAGGATAGCAAAGGAAAAATGTTACCCCCTGAGGCTTGCCGCATGCCTTGCCTGAAAGGATTTGACGAATTCGAGCGGGTAGGTGTACGTTTAGCGCCGTTTTCATCGTCACTAATCTCTATCATTATCATTACCATTATCAATGCACGACCGGCTGGTTCGAATCCCGCCGTCATTTAAATCCATGTAAGCGGCGGGCTCTTCACTCGGGAAGGAGAGCAGTCGATTGGTTTGTCCTTCCGCCTTCCTTATGGGTCCCGAAGATACGAGCGCGTCAGCTGCATAGGTTGTCTTGGCTCGTGTCCTTAGCTTGTCGGAACGGTATTCCAACTCACAAGGCCAACCCGGTTATTTGTGGCTGGGTCTTCAGGAGAATTGAAATGCCTGATGCAAAAAGCCCAAGCGGTGCACCTGAACCCAGCTTTGCAGATGCAGTCTTTGAAGGCGGCGGGGTCAAAGGCATTGGACTGGTCGGCGCTCTCTCTTGCTGCGAGACGGAAAGAGGCTATTCATGGAAAAACGTCGCAGGAACTTCAGCCGGCGCAATTACTGCGGCGCTGGTCGCTGCAGGCTATACGGCGGCCGAAATTAAGGCCGAGCTGGACCGCTTCATGCGCGAGCCGTCTCCTGATGGGTCCGTGGGCTATGAGCGGTTCAAGGACAAGAGCCTGCTGGACCAGGTCCCGCTGCTGGGGCCGGTCATGAGCCTCGGCTTCGAAAAGGGAATCTATGAAGGCCAGTTCTTCGAAGAATGGTTGCGTGGACTTCTGGAGAAAAAAAACAAGCGTACCTTCTCTGATCTGATTAACCCCGACCATGCGCAGGATCCCAAAGACAGCCCCTACCGCTACCGCTTGAGAGTGGTCGCTTCCGATATCTCACGGCGACGAATGCTGGTGCTCCCACAAGACATCGCCGATTTCGAGGAATACGACGGCGACCCGGATAAGCTGGAGGTCGCGCGGGCCGTCCGGATGTCGATGAGCATCCCTTTCTTCTTCGAGCCGGTTGAATTGACCTGCCGTGACGACAGGTTTCCACGCACCGAGGAAGAGCAGGCCGAAGAGAACGCCCGGGGCAAGCACATCCCCTTCACTGCCAGGCAGCGCTGCTGCTTTATCGTTGACGGCGGCGTGCTGAGTAATTTTCCGGTCGACCTGTTTGATGCCCCGCCCGACCGGGTTCCCCGCTGGCCGACCTTTGGCTTCAAGCTGGTCGCCCCCAATGACGACCGGCCCAACCGCATCGGGGGACCTCTCACGTTATTCGCGGCCCTCTTTACAACCATGATGGAAGCGCACGATCAACGCCATATGGACGAAGAAACTGCGGTGCGCACCGTCAAGATCCGCACTGAAAAGGTCAAGACGACGGAATTTGACCTGAAGTCCGCCGACAGTGATGCCCTTTACGAAAGGGGGCGCCAAGGCGCGAAGGAGTTTTTTGAATGTTGGGACTCGATAGGCGGCTTCGCGGGATACGTGGCGAAGTATCGACAGCCGACTTCTTAGTCGGCGTCTCTCCGCCGTTCAGAGAGGGGCGTCCTTTCTTCTGGCTTTTGTCTTCCGACGTCCGGCTTTGGCACGATGCTCGCCAAAGGTTGAATTGAAACCTAGTCGACCTAAGAAATTTGAATCCAGGTCTCGAGTTTCTACTCTCCCCGCGAATTGACTGGAAGAGGAACCGCATTGAGCTCTTCAAATTTGTATTCTTCAAACCTCATTAACTTCGAAAGAAACGGGAAGTTCCTTGGCCCCTATTCTGCTGTCGGTGTGGAAATTGTCCCGCCGGCCGCAGACCTGGAGGTCGTGAACGCTTTGGCTTCAAACTCGCCGTTTCCTCAAAGAACAATCGAGCTGGGACATGGGTCAATCAGAGCCAGTGCGGGCCGGGATATTCTCTTTGGAAACGGAACCTCCACAGTCAGCTTCAATGGGAGCACGAGTGCATTCGCTCAACTGGGCGTGTACTTCGATCCGGACACAATGCTTGCAGCTCTCGAGCTCAACGATAATATCGCGCCCGGAATGAAGCTGGAGAAAAACCCCAACGTCCTGTATTCCGTCCTGCGGTGGGGATATGACGTCAAAGCCTCCGCCCGTGGCTCTATCGCGATGGGGGCTCCCGGCGGGATTACATTTGGCGCAGATGGCGCCAAGGAGGGTCTCTATGCCGTCATTCGACGATTAGAAAAGAATACCGGGGCGCTAACGACGGTGGGGGACACGCTCAATAGCTGGATGATGCCGTCTCAAATTCGCTCGATTGATGACCTCCAGCCCGGCACGTGGCTCATCGCCGATATCGAGGGTTCGATTGCCCTCCATTTGGGAGCACAGTTCGGTTACGACTTCAATTGGGTGCAGCAAGCGCAGTTAGGCGGACTCAAAGGTGACATCGGTCTGCGACTTCAGTTGGGGGTTTCTGCGGCGCTGGGATTTGAGGCCAGCGGGCAATATGTTCTTGTCGTCGGTCGCGATCTTGCTGACGACCAGGACAAGCACCTCCGGCTGAGATTGTTCAAACAGCGCAAGAAGGGATGGAGTTTTGCTTTCAACGCCGATGTCTCGGTTCAAGGAGTGAGTTTCTTGCCCGCAAACATGGAGGGCTTCATCCGGGCTGTCTTAGGGGTGCACGGCGCTCAGATTGTCAAGGAGCTTAATGTTCTCAGAAAGTGGACGGACCCGAAGCTCGGTCCCTCCGAAGGCCTGGCCGGCGTGAGCGTGGACTATGGTTTGAACCTCCTCCATGAAGTAACCGGGATTGATCCCCTTAACCTGTTCGAAGAAGCGAAGAAGAAACTGCTGGGCTTCCTCGACCTGTGGGACAGCCTGCCGCATGGCGTGGCCACTCTTCTGGCAAGCCTCGTTGAGGTGGACCCCACACACACCCAGGATCGTTTGATCGCGGTTCGAGATGTTGCGAGGATGATTGCCGGAGGCCAGCAGGACGGCATTGCAGGGTTCATTCAAACGCTCCTTAGGGACGTCGATTTCTTTCAAATTCCGGTGGGACGGTGGCTGGAATCTGCCGCGGGAGGGGTGGTCCTGAAGGCAATCTCCGGAACCCGCGAGTTCGAGGAGCTGCAACAGATTGCCCGGATGACCCGCGATATCCTTGCAGACGATTACATCGAGAAGGCGGTCCTCGTGAAGCTCAGCCAGTTCATCGATGCGCATCTGAACCTCAAACAGATTGAAAACGTCTCAGACCCCGCGGGTTTCGATCACCTCGATGAATGGCTCAAATCCAGATTGTCTGGATTTCTCAATGAGTCCCTGGACCTTGCCAAGCTGGATGAGATTCGAAAGACAATCCATCTGATCCTTGACAAGAGTCAGGAATTCCTTGACGCGAGCCTGAAGGCGCTCAAGCGGAGATACGGGATTCAGTTCAATGCGACCTTCCAATCGTCGACGTCCCACACAGCGTTGCTCGACATTGTCTTTGACTTTGGCGTGACGGGGGCGTTGGATTCCTTCAAGCAGACCCTTTCAGGGAATTTTGACACACTCCTCATCGAGCGGCGGCCCGGGATCTCCCTTAACGGGGCGACCCTGACACACCAAATCGAACGTAACACGCATGTTGAAATCAACTTCCCCTTTTACGACTGCTCGCTGGATCACATCAACAAGGCCCTGGCCAGGGTCAATGCGATGGACGCCGAGGAGGGCCGCCTCCTCCTCTATGAGTTGGACGCCGATGATCTCGTGACTTCAAAGAACAAGAGAAACAGCCGGCTGGCCGTGGGCGGATACTTGAAGGTCAGCAACAACCAGGTTCGGGTCCACTCGACAACACCCTTGAGTTACTCCTATTCGTTCCGGCAAGTGAAAAAGGACATGAGGCGAGCAGCGCTCTTGTTTCAGCTCAAACCGTATGTCGCCTCGTATTTTCCGGGTGTTTTCACGGCCGGTGAAGGCGCCGGGAGCGATTCATTTCTGATGTGGATTGACGCCCTGGACAAAACGGTCGATCAGGCCGAGAAACGAGGGGTCGATGCCTTTGGAAACACCCTCATCTCGCTCGAAGTGAGTGTGCCAGGCGTTGTCGCCTCGGCATGGATGAAGGCATCGCCTGACAAGAACTCTCCTCAATACCACGACGTCTCGCTGCGCCTCCAATCAAAGATAAAACAACTGATTCCGTTCTATTACTTTCAAAACCTCGAGAACTACAGAAACATCGAACCTGCGAGCGTGCTGCTGGTTTATGCCGCAATGCCCTCGTGGACGCCACCCAACGATGTCTATTGGGATTATCAGGATGGGGAGCAGAGAAAGAAGATGGCCGGGTCTCAACAAACCACTCAGAATCTCAGAACGCTCTTACAGGGCGTCTTTGACCTCCTGGCCGACACGCCCGGAATGGGAGGGACTGCCGACTTCTTCAAACCCGACCAGGCCCCGCGGTTACAGAAGGATGCCCTGGAAGGGATGAACGATGTTCTTCTCAAAAACTTGTTGACGGTTGAGGCCAGCGTTGTCCGGGGAGCGCGGGACGCCGGTGTTGCCCTCGCAAGATTTTTGCAAGAGGCAGGAACTCGCCCCTCGGACGCTGTCGCCACGCTCTCAGATTTCGGTTCAAAGATCACAGAGACGTTTAACAGTAAGATCAAGAGCGACTTCGGGGGCGAGGCCATCCGCCCTTTGGGCTCAATGGCCTTTCTTGAAGCGGCCTCGGTTTTCGATCCTGCTGCGGCGCCACCAAAAGCCATACTGGATTTGATTGTCATGAAGCAACAATCAAAGTTTAATTTGCCGGACTTTCTCACAGGAACGGAACCGCCCAAGGGAGAAGTGATCCTCCAGCAACGCCTGCTCAGCTCGAACGGGTGAAGGATGGTAGAGGGCAGTATGCTCCCGGGTACTTACCGCACAAGGATTATTTCAGTGAAGGAAATTGTGAGGACTCGTCATGCTTCAGCATCTTGATACGTTTATTGCCTTCGCGGTAGTCATGGTAGGCGTCAGCCTCCTGATTACCATATTGACCCAAATGACTTCGGCATTCTTCGGGGTTCGTGGAACCAACCTGAAGTGGGGGATTGAAGAATTGCTCCGGACGATCGATCCGAACCTCGATAAGCACGCCGGAGAGATCGCGAATAAAATCCTGCAGCATCCTTCAATTTCAGACTCCACATTTTCGAAGTATGAGAAAAGGTTGCCTTGGCTGGCATGGCTGACTCAGAAGATCGGTTCGATCGGGCGGCTGGTCTCCCAGTGGAGGCTGGCCTCAACGATACGCCCGGAAGAGTTTCTATTTTCATTGCGAACACTGGCGCATGCCCCTCTCCAAAAGCGTGAATCAGCCGATTGGCAGCGACAGCTTGAGGAAGCACTCACAGAGAGTGATGCCAACGCCGAGGCCCGGTTCCACCTGGTTACGCGAAAGATACAGGACCTTTCCCCCGAGGTGATCAAGAATCTTGATACGCTTTTTCCACAATTGGCCGTGAGTGCCCAAAAAGCCATCGGAGATATCGAGCAAGGATTCGACTCCACCATGGACCGAGTGTCGCAGCGTTTTGCGATGCAGATGCGGATCTGGACGGTGGTTTTTTCCTTCTTACTCGCCTTTGTTTTGCACCTGGACGCCTTCCGGCTATCGACGCAGTTGTCGTCCGATGCTACCGTGCGAGCCAGCCTCGTGGCGGCCGCCGAAACCATATCCAGGCAAGCGGGCGATGTGCTGGGTAAGACTTCCTCGTCGCCGTTTGTCGAAGCCATGAAGCAACTAAAGATCCAGGACCCGCTCGCCAATCAATTGCTCGCCTTTCCACCGGTTCTTGAAAGCAACGAGGAAGCCGAGACATGGATCAGGGAACAGGTGAAGGACAGTGACCAGGCCGAAAAACTCGTTAAGGCGTTCCGCAATGTGCTCCAGGCCACCTTGCGAACCCGCATGGACTCACTGAAGGTGCAGGTGAACTCCCTCAAAGACGAATTGAACAAGACCGAGTTTCAGTTAGTTCCTGATCCTTACCCGGGATGGGATTTTCTGCCTTATCATCCCCAGTGGAAGCGGCACCTGGCGGGCATCCTCTGTGCAGCCGCCCTGCTGAGCCTGGGTGCACCGTTTTGGTTCAACATATTGAAGACCCTTACGAACTTACGGCCGCTGCTCGCTACAAAACAACAAAAAGAGCGCGAGCAGAGCTCAGGATGAGACGGAGACTAGAAGACGGGACAAGGATTGGAGTCAAAAGGGTGGAGGTACGAGAAAAGGTAGAAACGGAAAGGATCCAATCGCAGGGTCAATACGCCACCGAGTCGGGCGCTGGGAGTGCAAAGCATGACGAACCAGAAGCTGCAAGGAATAAGCCATTCCTCTACTCGCCGGCCCAGCGCCTCCGCGGTTGGTTTGGTTTAACCACTGGCAACGAACAGGCTAATTGGTGATTACGGCCCGGAAGCGCACCTTACCGTTTGCCACTCGATCGTACGCCTTCCCAATGTCATCCAATTTGTAAGTCTCCTCGATCACCTTTACTTTACCCTTTGCCGCGTAATCGAGCGCTTCGAAAAGATACTCCGGCTGGTTTTGGGTGGAGCCCAGGATCCTCCCCCGCGTGAAGATCAGTTCAGCGGTCACCTCGAGGGTTTCATTCGATGCCCCCATCAGAACCAATCTGCCATCAGGTCGCAATCCTTTTAGTGCGTTGGAGGTGGCCTTATAGGAGTTGCTGGTTGCCAGAATGACATCCGCTCCTCCAGCGGCCCGCAGGGACTCCCCGTCGGCAACCACTTCGTCGGCGCCCAGTTCGCGGATGAACTTCTCCTTGTCTTTGGAGTGTGTGATGGCCACGGTTTCAAATCCCGCCGCCCGGGAGTATTGCAGCCCGAGATGGCCCAGCCCCCCGATGCCAAGCACCGCAATTCGCTCGTGGGGCCGAGGATGAGCCCAGCGGAGTCCGCTCCAGACGGTATAGCCGGCGCAGAAGATGGGAGCAGCCTGTTCGTAGGATAAACCTTCAGGCAACAGCATCGTCGAGTCGGCATAGGCAACCATGTACTCCGCATGACTCCCCTGAGTTTGAATTCCCGTGGCCACTTGTTCCGCACAGAAATTCGGCTTGCCGCGGAGACACCATTCACAGCGACCGCAGGATGCCTGCACCCAGGGAACCCCGACGCGATCTCCCGTTTTCCGCGTTCGCACCCCCGGGCCCATCTCTACGACCTCTCCGACCGGCTCGTGACCCAAAGTGCGAGGAAACTGGGTGGGCAACATCCCTTCGGTGATATGGACGTCTGTGTAACAAAGGCCGCTGGCATGAATCTTGATCAGGACTTGATTTGCACCCGGCTTGGGCGTAGGAATCTCTTTTACCTCCCACTTTCCGTGAATGGCGGGAACTACAGCTGCTTTCATTGCTATGACTCCTTCCTGTTAAGTGAATAGTTTCGAGTTAATTTCACAGCTAATGGAGTTGCAGTCGTGATCGATTACTCCGGGTCGCTTCCAATTAACCGGGCCTCCCCAGCGATGATCGTGAGATTGATCTTTTCGGTCCTTCGGAGAACGGTAAGAGGCGTCTGGACGCCGACTCTTTCCTGTGTAAGAAGCCGGTGCAAGTCATCGATCCCGCCGACGGGTTGGTTGTCAAACGCGACGATCACATCGCCCTCTTCGACCCCGGCCTTGTGCGCGGGACGGCCGGGTTCCACTGAGGCCACAAGAACACCGCTCTCCCCCGGCAGAGTGTGAAAGCGGACGGCCCTGCGATGGAGAGTCACGAGCTGTCCTGTTACGCCAATGTAGCTTCGCCGGACCCTCCCATTCTTGATGAGTTGAGCGGCAACCAATTTTGCGGTGTTCACCGCAATGGCAAAGCAAATCCCCTGGGCCGGGAGGATGACCGCTGTGTTCACCCCGATGACCTCCGCCCGCGAGGTGACCAGCGGCCCGCCTGAGTTGCCCGGGTTCAGGGCGGCATCCGTTTGGATGATATTCTCAATGAGCCGCCCCGACCGTGACCGGAGGGACCGACCGAGGGCGCTGACCACTCCGGTCGTCACCGTGCACTGAAAACCATATGGATTGCCGATGGCGACGACCAGTTGCCCGGCCTTGATCGATTGCGAATCTCCAAGAACTGCCGGCAGTAAGTTCGGCGCTTGAATCCTGATGACGGCCAGGTCGGTCTCCGGATCATCCCCGACCATCTCTGCCTCGAATTTCCTTCCATCTGAAAGGACCGCCTCCAGGCCGCTTGCCTGATGAACAACGTGGCTGTTGGTCAAAATAAAGCCGTCGGGCGTGAAGACAAATCCCGATCCGCTGCCGCGCAGTCCCTGTGGAAACCGGCGACCGGAAAAACCACGGGTTCGAGCCCTCGGCTGAACGTTGATGTTGACCACCGAAGGGCTGACTCTTTCGGCCACGCGAATCACCGCCTGTGAATACGCATCCAGCAGACCTTCATCCGCGGCCCCGGAGGTGGGCAGGGGGTGCATCTTTCCGGGTTCGAATTCATTTGTGATGGGAACAGGGATAATCTCATTCATATAAACTGCTCCTTCCATTCAACATATCCGTGAGTGAGGGAAACCATTACCACGAAGATTTCAGGTTGTGAAGAGGGCACTTTGGGGTGTTATACTCACCTCAAAGTTACCAAGCAGGAGAAACTCATGATGCGGAGACGCGCGAAGTGTCCGGCAGAGATTACGTTAAGCGTGATCGGGGGCCGATGGAAGGTCCCGATTCTCTACCATCTTTTTCAGGGTGTGAAAAGGTTTTCGGAGTTGCAGCGGAGCGTGAGCGGTGTCACTCAGAAGGTCTTGACTCAACAGCTTCGCGAGATGGAAAGGGACAGGATACTTCACCGCGAGGTCTACGCGCAGGTCCCGCCCAAGGTGGAATACTCCCTGACCGACCTGGGCAAGAGCCTGAAGCCGGTCATCGATGCCATGTGTGAATGGGGAGGGGTGTTCGCCACGGGAAAGCAGCCCCCGGACTCCGTTGGGTTCTCCCTGCCTCCCACCCCCTTACCTCGAAAGGCTCCCGAAAAGGAATTCCGGCAATGAGCTGTCTGGATATTGCCCCAGAGGGTTGTGGGTGAGAGTGATTTGTAACAAATGTGAATGGGACTTTCTTTATCGGCGCGGATGAAGGCTCAGGAGATAGGCGGATCCGCCACTGTGGAAGCACGGTCCTCGCTTGTGTAACGAATGACTCCAGAATCATCAGTGATGAAGCTTCGCTCGCCGGTCACTCCAAATATTATTGGTCGAGCGCTGAGCATGTAATGAGTGATGTGGTTGTTCGCATCCGGGGGTCCGGGTGTAAGAACAAAGACATACCCGTTATGTTCGCCGCTTGCGAGCACCTGGTCGATTAAGCCGGCCCCGTTGGGACCCAATTCCTCAAGCTTGCTTGCAAAATCCCCGTTGGGATCTCCACCCCAGTAAGTGACTTGAGCGGTGTTGATCGTTCTCAAATTACTTACGCAAGCCTCTTCGTTCAAACTGGCTCGACGAAGTGGGTCAGAACTTGCATCCGCTAACAACATGAGACGTTTTGTATACAGCCGATCCAGCAATTCAAACGCCTCCTGGTGCAGACCAGACGCTGGATTGATCTGTGTCCCGAGCTCAAGATAAGCTCCGGTCGGGGAATCGTAGGCCGGCCACGTGGACAGCCCGGGCATATTTGGATCTCCCGTCTTCGCGAACTGCACCCAATAGCTGCGCAAGGCCTCAGCTAAACTGTCGCCTGCCTTATCCCTGGGCATCCGGGGAGAGTTGAACAGTAGCCACACGTCAATCCCGTGGAATGCTCCCAACTGCTGACCCCCCTGGCCGGGAAACGCCCAAGTCACCTGATAGAGATAGGCCCGACTTTTCATCACCTGCGTCGCCCGCGCTGCCCAGCGGGCTGGGGCAACCATCTCCAGCTCGGTCGCTGCTCGTATGAAGGACTGCGTGGCATCCGTCGAAGACGGCGTGGCATATATCCGCAATACATCATCACCGATGGGCGCGAAGGAGTGTCTTACCCACTCGCGAAACGCATCAGAAGTTCGTTCCGGAATCAACGCGATCAGGTTGCTGAACTCCCGTTCCGTGCTGCCGACAATGATCGGCATATCAGCCTGTTGTCCCCGCCCGAACATGTATAGCGGCTGGTCCGGAATGACCCAGCCATCTACAACAGCGCCATAGGGGCCGTTATTCTTAACCAGTTGATCGGCCGGGATCAAACGCAGGTTTTTGACTGCAGCCGACCCATCCCCGGCAGCAAGCTTTAGTGCCAGGTTTACCCCGAGCTTCTCAGCCGAGGCCTTCCCCCCAATAGAAGGATGCACACTCTCGAGGAGATCAAACGGCACCCCGCTTTGCATGATCGCACGATGGAATAAGCCTCGTGCCAGCGGCGAGACCATCAGACAGCCGACATATTCGCCGCCGGACGAATGACCGAAGACGGTAACTCTGGTGGGATCGCCACCAAATTGCGCGATATTCCGGCAAACCCATTGAAGAGCCGCAATCTGGTCCAGCAATCCATAGTTGCCGGAAGAGTGATGCGGAGACTCAGCAGTAAGTGCAGGATGGGACATCCATCCCAGCACACCCAATCGGTAGTTAATCGTGACGACGACCACGCCCTTGAGCGCAAGGGTTGCTCCATCCTCGTCCCCGCGGCCTATCACGCCACTGCCCCCGTGAATGAAGACCATCACCGGGTACAGCTCTTTGCGGTCCTGGCGCGTCGTCATCACATTCAAGTACAAACAATCTTCGCTGGTTCTACCGAGGGGTGTCACCACGGATGGATCGCCGCCGAGAGTGGTCATGATCCGCTGGCGAGCCCTGAACATGAAATCCGGTTGGGGACAGGCAGGCCCCAATTCGTCTGCTTTCCGCGTACCGTCCCAGCGGGTCGGAGGCTGAGGCGGCTTCCAACGAAGCTCACCCACTGGTGGGGCTGCATAGGGAATCCCCAGGAACGAAACCAGCGGGGGATAGGCAGGAGAATGGGTGCCCTCGACGAGCCCGCTGTCGATCTTTACGACGGCTCCTCTGTTGCGCTGATTCGCTTGGTCAGAAGCCGCAACAACACTGCAAACTGAGAACCAGGTTATCAGGACTAGTCCGATATGGCGTTTCATGATCTCCTTCCACCCAGTATTCTGGTGCGAACCCTGAGTTGCGAAGAACAGTAAACCTGAGATCGGATTTTGCGGCCAGGATGGATTCCAGTTTAGTCGGCTACTTCGCTGGAAATTGTTTTCTCGGAAACTGACCATCAGCCAATAAAGATTGGGTATAAGGCTGCAGAATTTACTGATGACTTCCGCCGTTAAATTGGTCCGATC
Organism: Terriglobia bacterium; assembly: GCA_020072965.1. GTDB lineage: Bacteria > Acidobacteriota > Terriglobia > JAIQFV01 > JAIQFV01 > JAIQFV01. Next base: position 25,626 of record JAIQFY010000022.1, read on the forward strand.
AGGGGGAATGGAGGGTATTATCTGCTGTTTCTATCAAGTCATTTCATTGCGCAGCACTGATCCGGATCTTGTCTCCCACCCGAAGTTGCCGGACATTGCGGATCCCGTTGATTTGCTTCAAGGTCTCCACCGTCGTATTGTAGTTTTGGGCGATGGAGAAAAGCGTCTCTCCAGGGCGGACACTGTGGACAACCGTCCCTGCTTGGTTCGAGGAAACGGTTTTCCGAGAGGCGCTTTGAGAGGGCGCCTTCCCGTGCCCACCGGGCTTACCTGCGACCCCACTCGGCCTGTCCTCAGCCGACACACGAACCGTCAGTCGCTGGCCGGGACGGATCTTGGCGTTCACTCTCAGCCGGTTCCACTTCCGAAGCTCGCTTTGCGTCACGTCGTACCTTGCCGCGATTATTGCAAGGGTCTCTCCGCGGTCCACCCGGTGTTTGACCACAGTTGTCTTTACGTTTGAGGAAGCGGCGGGAATGATAATCTTAGTTCCTTCCTCCAGCTTGGATCCCGGGGTCAACTCGTTAATTTGCGCAATAGCACTTACTGTAGTGCGGTATCTGCTCGCTACCGTGGAGAGCGTCTCTCCCGTTGTAACCCGATGACGACGCCAGAGCACGCGCTTGTCCTCCGGGATCGCGGCAATTTCCTGAATATACTTTTCTTTCGTTCCGAGAGGAAGATTGAGCTGGAAATCCGGCTCGTTGGGAGGGGTCGTCATCCGCAGAAGCTGTGGGTTTAAACTCTGGAGGTTCTCCACAGAGGTATCAATCGTTTCGGCGATCAGCCGCAGATCCGTGGGGATGGACACGGTCACTCGCTCGGTCATCAACGGAGGCAAGGGTTCCACTGTGAAGCCGTATTTTTCCGGGTTCTTGGCAATGATAGTGACGGCCAGGATGGCAGGAACATAATTCTCGGTTTGAAGGGGCAATACATGGTGCGCGACCATCTGCCAAAAATCGGCATAGCCGGACCGCTCGATGGCCCGTTGAACATTTCCCGGACCGCAGTTATAGGCCGCCATGGCCAGGTACCAGTCTTCATACTCTCCATAAAGGTCTTTCAAATGTTGGGCGGCGGCCCGGGTGGATTTTTCCGGATCCTGGCGTTCGTCGACCCACCAGTTCTGCACGAGCCCATACTCCGCGCCCCGGAAGGGCACGAACTGCCAGATTCCTTTTGCCTTCTTATTGGACAATGCCAGCGGCTGGTATCCACTCTCCACTTGAGCCAGATAGATCAGGTCCTTCGGAACGCCCGTCTCGCGGAGAATTCGGTCGATCATGGGACGGAACGCCCCCACCCGCCGCAGGCCATTTTCCATAGTGCCGCGACCCCTCCCACGGGTAAAATAATCGAGAAAATTCAGCACCCGCTCGTTGACCGTGATCGGAAGGTCGTGGGATACCTCAGCCAATTCCTTTTCGGCAGTCGCCTTGAGTTTATCGTCAATCCTAGAAGGGAAGGTCTCGATGTCTAGTATTTCATCCGAGGGGGCCGGTTCATATTTCTGAGTGGTAAATCCATCGCCCTCCTTGAGGGCAATCACCTCGTAGGCGTGAATGCGGTCAATCAGGCTGTCGAACTCTTTCTCAAGCCGTTCGTCCGAATGTAATGTAAGGGATGATTGCAGCATGGTGTCGACGGCGCGGTCAAACGACTTCTTAGCTCGATCCAGATGGCCCTGATGGTAGTCTTGTTCTCCCTCCCGGAAGTCTTCCTCGGCCTGCTCAATGATTTGTCTGACGGCGTCGAAGGGTGCGAGAGTCAAATCCACCGACAGGGGATAACTACCCGGCACCGGCAGTCTTGAAAGGAGGGGGGAGGGCACCGAAATGACGGGCGGACTTGCGATCGGCTTTTTCCTGGCACCCGCGCTGTCACAGGAGGCAAAGGCCCAGGCTAAGCAAACAAGGAGGAGGAATTCGGTCGTTGTTACCGTTCTCTTGAAGGATACCATCTAGCAATGAGTCCGCACTCAATCCGACGAAAAACAGGGCTAATCTTACACGACCCCCCCGGGAGAGTCAATTTTGATGGCAATACTCCGCGTTATTGAACAACCAAAATAAATCCCCCTGAATCTATGTGCATAGCTAAGGAATTAGCGAAGGTCTTGAGTTATACGAAACCCGAAGTGGAGTACAATAAGCATGCCAAATGAGGGCTGCCAAGGCAAGGTTCAGGGGAGGATCGAATTAGGGCGGTTATTTAAACTCGAAGTACCCCAAACACATTAATGAGTGAGCAACTTGAAATGTTGGAGAGAATTCGAGAGACGGGAGGAGTTATGTTGACAAAGAGGTGGCGCCAGATGCGCTTGCTACCGGTTCTCCTAACGGTAGTCGTCAGCATCGCTTTTGCACAGAGCCCCACAAAGGAACCACCGGTGAAAAAGGCGGAGGAAGTGAAAGAGGCCGGTGGGACACCCCCACCGACGCTACCTGCCCCGGAGGATCCGAGGGTGGAGCGCCGAGAAGTGATTGTTCCCTTAGGAACTCGCATCCCTCTGTCAGTGGTAAACTTTGTAAGTTCTCGAAACGCAAAGGCCGGGGATCCGGTGTACTTGGAGACAACGTTCCCAATTACAGTGGGCAATCGGGTGGTGATTCCAGTGGGCAGTTATGTCCGCGGGACCATCACTCAGGTTAAACCGTCGGGGCGTGTCAAAGGGCGCGCGGAGATGTACCTCCGTTTCGAGAGTCTCACGCTGCCCAATGGAACGACCAGGGAATTTACGGCCACGGTCTCTCAGGCAGACGCTCGAATCCCTGGAGATTTGAAAGAAGGGAAAATTGAAGCCGCAGGGACAAAAGCCCGGGATGCCGGGACTATTGCCGCCGCCGGGGCTGCCGGGACTTCAATTGGTGCCATTGCGGGCGGGGCCTCAGGCCACGCCGGTACGGGCACAGCCATCGGTGCCGGGGCAGGAGCCGTGGCAGGGCTGATCGTGGCCTTGGCGCAGCACGGCAATGAGATCGACCTCTATCGCGGGACGGAAGTGGACATGACCTTGGATCGGAATCTGGTCTTTGATGAGGGCGAACTGACGCGCTTTGTGCGCGACCCCACCAGTGACCGGTATTCCGAACGCCCCGGTCCGCTGCCGCGGCAGGGCGGAGCAGACCCGCGTGATAGTGGTCGCAAAGGGCTCCCTTATCCATTCTAGTGTCTCAGTACTCGAGACTGTGCAGAATGGCCCCTGCGGTCTGAGACCGAATTCGTCTCGATTTCGGAATGCGGAATGAAGCTCGGCTCGGCGATTCTGAGTAGGCGTCGGCCCACCCTTGGCCGCTACATCGGGATTGAGAATGGCGAATAGGTTAGCCTAGAATTTCACTAGGATTTCAAATGGGCCAGCAATCGCATCATGCGGTTGCTGGTTTCTTATTTTGTGAATGATTTGGCCGGCTTTGTCAGATGAGTCTTCGCGAGATCGCGGAAGACTTTGAACGCCGTGAATTCCCTGTCTCCGAAGGTCATTCGGCCGAGCTCCACCGCAGACCAGACAAAATAGAGGATGGTGACAACGAGGTGCACGGAGAAGAAGGATTCACTGGGAGTCACCGCAGAAAAGACAAACTGCACAAACCAAAGGGTGAACAGAAGGCAGGCTTCATACCAGCTGAACCGCATGTTAATGAGGAGGACCAGCCCCAGGAGGGACTGCGATATTGTCAGAGCAATCTCTAGCTTGTGGTGGGCACTGAAAGGAATGGGGGTAGGCGTGCCCATCCGAATCGAATAGACGATCGGCAACATGGCGGCCAATAAGGTCCACTGATTGATGTTCGAGGACACCATATTCATCAAGGCCAAAGGGGCGTTCCTGACGGTTCGCGCCCAATAAAGGGCTGACACTTTCTCCGGGAATTCCGATAGAAACGGGGCGACCCACTGGACAAAGACAAACTGGGATATTCCCGCCGAAACAGCGAGTACAAGCATGCTGTGGAGGAAGGGTTCGGCCACAAGATACATGATGAGGCCCCCCCCCAGAAAAAGACCGAGGATGGCCGTGTTTCTCGTCCGGCGCGAGGAGGTCATGATCTTCCGGGGCACATATTCAAGTTCCTCAATCTTCTCTTCGCTCTGGGGGGGAATCCTTTGAAGAATGTAAAGATACACGAAATAGATCGCGATCAGGATGACGCTGTCAAAGATCGAGAGGGATCCCTTGATGAGGATGATGAAGAAATAAAGGATGGGCGCCGTCAGGGAAACGACCTCAACCGCGTGTTCCCGTTCAAGCACGATCTCACGGAGGGGTTGTTTGGTCTTCCGGCGGTTGAAGAATGCCGCCGTAGCGTAAATCAACGGCCAGCCCAGCCCGACCAGGAGACGCAGCGAGCCGGTCAGATTGGCTGTCATCAGATCGACTCTCTTCTCCCAGGCAATGACGAACTCGACCGCGAATTCGGGCAACGTCTGGAGCCAGGCGAGGATGGCGAGCGCCAATCCCTGAGAGATCAGGAACTGAGCGGCTTCGGCGGCCCAGGCGATCATCAAGGAAGCCGCCAGCACGCTGGGGAACGTCCACAGGGCCGAGAGGGAGGACCCAGCAGCCGGAATCGCCGGAGGGGACTGGAACCGCACCAATCCAAGGAGGAGGAGATTGATTTTCTTTCTCATTCAAGAAGGGCGGGTCTCATTCGGTGAAGCAGACCGCGTGGTTCTTCGAGATGCTGGAGTGTTTTAAGAACCTGGCGTCCTTTCGGAGTGGGAAGTCTTCCCGATAGTGAGCTCCACGGCTCTCTTCCCGGGCCAGGGCCGAAGCCGTGACGACGCCCGCGACCGAGAGGAGATTACGGAATCGTAAGGCGTGGGGGGAACTGTCGCAGGGGCGAGAATGGGTTTCGTATTCCTCAAGCTCCTTGAGAGCATGCTTGAGACTCAGCCCGGAGCGGATAACGCCGACAAATTGCCACATCGCTTTCTTCAATCGTCCGACCAGGTCCTCCGCCAAGTCACGTCCTTTTCCGATTGAAGCGGGTTTTTCGGGGTGGCCATTGGAGTGAATCGGGATTGAAGGCGGTGGATTTTCCCCGCGCATCGCCTCACCCGCCCGGGCGCCGAACACAAGACTTTCGAGAAGCGAGTTTGAGGACAGGCGATTGGAGCCGTGAACACCGGAACAGGAAGCCTCGCCCGCCGCGTAAAGACCGCGCAGGGAGGTCCTCCCCTGCGTATCGATTTTGATACCCCCGATGCAGTAGTGAGCGGCGGGATGGATCGGGATCATGTTTTCCGAAATATCGAGGTTGAATTCAAGGAACATCTCGAAAACCGTGGGGAATCGACGTTTTAGAATTTCCCCATCGAGATGCGTGCAATCCAAATAAACGTAGCTGCTTTGAGTCTTCACCATCTCCAACATGATAGCCCGGCTTACGGCGTCGCGAGGGGCCAGTTCTTCCTGGGGATGATAGTGGTGCATAAACCGCTCTAAATCGGCATTGCGAAGATAGCCCCCTTCCGCGCGCAAGGACTCCGGCAGTAAAACGCGGGGAGCATTCTTCAAATAAAGAACGGTGGGATGGAATTGAATGAACTCCATGTCGCTCAATTCCGCCCCGGCACGAAACGCAATGGCCAGCCCATCGCCGGTCGAAAGGTCGGAATTCGTGGTTTCGGGATAGAGCTGGCCCATTCCACCCGTGCCCGCAAACACCGCCCGGGCAGATACCGTATGTTGACGTCCCGTCTTGAGATCGCAGTAATGCGCCCCCACCACGGCGCCGTTCTTGACGATCAAATCCTCCGCTGCCGCGTTCATCAGGACCTTGACATTCGGGAGGGCTGCGATTCGGTGGTGCAAGGTTTCCAGGATTTCATTTGCGGTGCTCTGAGAACGCCCTTTGAAAATATACGACCTCGGCTCGGCGCCGTGCTTGGGGGAAAGCACTCTTCCGGCGTGACGCTCAAAGGAGGCGCCCCATGAGACCAGTTCCTCCATGTATCGAGGGCCTTCCTCCACGAGCACTTTCACAGCCTCGGTCTTGCACAGCCCCTCGCCCGCACACAGGGTGTCTTCGTAATGGAGCCGGATCTCCTCTTCGTCGCTGGAGGCGATGGCGATCAGTCCGTCCGAGTGTTTGGAGGGTTGCGCGGGAGAACACTGTTTCGTCAGCATCAGGACATTCCCCGAGTCGGCGAGCGCGAGGGCGCACCGCATCGCGGCGACGCCGCTCCCCACAATCAAATAATCGGTTTTCTCCAACTCGCAGGACTTCATACGCAAAGGCATCATACCCCAGCAAAAAAAATTTGAGCAATAGTTTTTCAGCAGATGAGTTTTCACAATCTACACAAGTGGGAATGCGGAAATTCGTTTGGCGGCATCGGAAGGGGTATGGTAGGTTAACAGTTTTGAGCATTCATTCGAAAAGTGGTCGGGTGTTTTCCTCCATGCGTTGAGGAGGAGGGCATTTTGCACACGGGGTCCTTGAATAGACCTCGTCGCGGAGTGGAGCCCAATTCGACATCGCCCGTCGCTTGCAATACTCGCAGACCACTGAGACAGTCCTAGGAGAGCGCCATGGTTAAAATTCCAGTGCCGATCTCCGATCGGCCGTATTCGGTCGTTTTGGGGCGGGGGGAAGCGACAGAGAACCCTGCGTTGAAACATCTCGTTGAGACGAGCACCTCGGCTTTCCTGATCACCAATCGCACGATCTGGGCCGAATATTCGCATCGGGTCCGCTCCAAAGGCAGTGTTCTGGCTTCGGCCGTTCCCCTTCTGATCCCTGATGGCGAGCGATTCAAGAACCTGCAATGGTATGAGTGGCTGTGCCGGGAGGTCGTCCGCCGGGGAGCCGACCGCAAATCCCTGATCATCGCGATGGGAGGTGGAGTGGTCGGGGACCTTGCCGGATTTGTGGCCTCAACTGTTTTGAGAGGACTGGACCTGACACAGGTCCCGACCACCCTGCTGGCGCAGATTGACAGCTCCATTGGCGGTAAGACTGCGGTGAATTTACCCGAAGGGAAAAACCTGGTCGGCGCTTTTTACCAACCTGCCCTGGTTGTCACGGATCCGCTGTTTTTGAAAACCCTGCCTCCCCGCGAGCTGCGGGCAGGTCTCTACGAGGCCATCAAGTATGGCGTCGTGTTGAACCGGGAGCTTTTCGAATTCATCGAGGCCCGGATCGAAGGGTTGCTGCGATGCGATCTGGAAGCGCTCGAGACGGTGATCCGGCATTGCGCGGCCGCCAAGGCGGTCATTGTGGGGCAGGACGAGCATGAATCCGGAGTTCGCAAGATCCTGAATTTTGGTCACACGCTCGGACACGCGCTGGAGGCACGGACCTCCTACCGACGGTTCAAACATGGGGAAGCGGTGGGGTGGGGCATGATGATGGCAACGCGACTGGCGGAAAAGCTCTCCCTGTTATCCCCGGGTGATTCCAAGCGCGTGGTCGCTTGCATCCGGGCAGTCGGTCGATTGCCGAAAATTTCTGATCTCGCCGACTCCACGATCCTCAGACACATGCGGCACGATAAAAAGGCGATTGCAGGCAAACTTCAATTGGTTCTCCCCACCGAAATCGGTTCGGGAAGGATCGTTGAGGGAGTTGATGTCAAGATGATTCGCGGGTCGTATCTCGAGATTCAAAAAGAGAACTTTGCGAGCCGATGATGCCTAAGGCCGGCGCAGATATCCTGGCCCTCAATCCATTCGGTGTCGTACCGGTAAGCCGTGTCTGGAGCGAAAGCCTCCATCACCGACCTTTATGAGAACGCACAGAATGAAAGCCGTCACTCCCACTGACAGTCAGGCCGGAAAGGCGGAAAACGTGCGCGCCATGTTTAGCGCCATCGCGCATCGCTACGATCTTGCCAATCATGTGCTGTCGCTGAATCTCGACCGGCGGTGGCGTCGATTTGCAATCCGGCAGATTGTGGCGCGCCTTAATCGCCCGGACTTCGATGCGCTCGATCTCGCTTGTGGGACCGGAGACCTCACGGCAGCCCTGGGTGCCGCCACCCGGGGGCGTGTCGTGGGTCTGGATTTCTGCCATCCCATGCTGGTGATCGGCGCCAACAAACTGGCCAAGACGAATCATTGTTCATCGGTCGCTCTCTCAGAAGCCGACGCCTTGAACCTGCCCCTTCGGAACGCAACCTTTGATGCCGTCACAATCGCGTTCGGCCTAAGAAATCTGGAAGACTATGAAAGGGGACTGTCGGAGATGCGTCGCGTTCTGCGTCCCGGTGGAGTCCTGGCAGTATTGGAGTTCTCCAGGCCCAGCATTCCGGTCTTTCGACAGGTGTACCAGATCTATTTCTCAAAGATCCTCCCCTGGATAGGGGCGCGCCTGAGCGGGGTGGAAGGACCATACGACTACCTCCCGGACTCCGTCTCGAACTTCCCGACCCGGGAGGCATTAAAAGGCCTGATGGAAAGGGCCGGGTTCGCCGATGTCATCTTCTTCAATTTGAGCGGCGGCGTTGCGGCACTGCATCTGGGGACGAAGGTGTAGGTACAGTTGCCAGTTCCCAGTTGCCAGTGGTCAGTTGCGAGTAATCAGAAATGAGTCCTGGCAATTTGGAGCATGCTGCAAATCACCTTGAGAGCCGATATTGCAAGCCTAGTCCACTTACTGAACAACCTGTCGACCTTGAACACTGACAACTGGGAACCGACAACTGACAACTACTATGGATTTCAAACTCGCAACCTCATTTGTTCCCCGCGGTGACCAGGTCACCGCGATCGACCAGCTCGTCGAGTCTCTCAAGGATGGCGAGAAGCACCAGGTGTTGCTCGGAGTGACCGGCTCGGGAAAGACGTTCACCATCGCCAAGGTGATTGAGACGATGAATCGTCCCACCCTCGTGCTCGCGCACAACAAGACCCTGGCGGCGCAGCTCTATCACGAATTTCGCACCTTCTTTCCACAAAACGCGGTGGAGTATTTTGTGTCATATTACGATTACTACCAGCCCGAAGCCTACCTGGCCGCGACCGACACTTACATCGAAAAAGAAGCCACCATCAACGAGGAGATCGATAGGCTGCGGCTGTCGGCGACCAAATCTCTTTTCGAGCGGCGGGATTGCATTATCGTCGCTTCGGTGTCGTGCATTTACGGGCTGGGATCGCCGGAAGCCTATTATGGCATGCTGATGTTTCTCGAAAAGGGCCAGCGCATCGGGCGGAAGGAAATCCTGCACCGGCTGGTGGAAATTCTCTACGAGCGCAATGACGCGGATTTCAAGCGTGGCACCTTTCGAGTGCGCGGGGATGTGATTGAAGTCTTCACCACTTATTCCGACGATGCCCTTCGAATCGCCATGTGGGGAGATGAAATAGAAAGTCTCTCGCGTGTTGACCCGCTGACGGGAGCGGTCAAAGAAACCTTCATCCGGATGCCGATCTATCCGCGAACCCATTTTGTGATGCCGCGCTCCACTGTGGAGATCGCCATCGAGCGGATCCTGGGAGAAATGGAGGACTGGGTGCCGCGGCTGGAGGCCAAGGGGAAACTGATCGAGGCACAGCGGCTGCGCCAACGCACCCTCTTCGACGTCGAGATGATGCGGGAAATCGGTTACTGCCACGGGATCGAAAACTATTCGCGCCATTTCAGCGATCGAAAACCGGGTGAGGCGCCTCCGACGCTGCTGGATTACCTTCCTCGCGACGCCGTAATGGTTGTGGATGAGAGCCATCAGAGCATCCCGCAGGTTCGCGGCATGTACCATGGCGATCGCTCTCGCAAACAAAACCTGGTCGAATACGGATTCCGTCTCCCGTCGGCCCTCGACAACCGGCCTCTCACGTTCGAGGAGTTCGAACAACGCGTGAATCAGGCGATTTACGTCTCTGCCACTCCGGGTCCCTATGAATTGACGAAGACGGGCGGAGGGTTCGTGGAGCAGGTGATCCGGCCGACAGGTTTAGTGGACCCCGCCGTCGAGGTGAGACCGGTCAAAGGGCAGATCGATGACTTGATGCATGAAATTAAATTGCGCGCCGAGGACAGGGAGCGGGTCCTGGTAACCACCTTGACCAAGCGCATGGCGGAAGACTTGACGGAATACCTCACGGAGACGGGGGTGCGCTGCCGCTACTTGCATTCCGATATCGAAACCCTGGACCGGATCAAGATTTTGCGGGATCTGCGAAAAGGGGAATTTGATGCCCTCATTGGCATCAACTTATTGCGAGAGGGCCTCGACCTGCCGGAGGTCTCGCTGGTCGCGATTCTCGACGCCGATAAGGAGGGTTTCTTGCGTTCTTCCGGATCGCTCATCCAAACGATTGGCCGGGCGGCACGTCACCTCCATGGAAAAGCTATCCTCTACGCGGATGTGAGCACGGAATCGATGGAAACTGCCATCGCGGAGACGAACCGCCGGCGAGCGATCCAGATGCGCTACAACGAGGAAAATCACATCACGCCGGAGTCCATCATCAAACCGATCGATATGGCGCTGGTGTCGATCGTCTCTGCCGACTACGTTGAAGTTGAAACCAACCTCCCGGACGAGACTTGGGTCGCAGAACCCGAGAAGCTTGACGAGCTCGTCGGCATGCTGGAGCGGCAGATGCGCGAGGCCGCCAAGAAATTCGAGTTTGAGAAGGCGGCGTCGCTGCGGGACCGGATTCGCGAATTGAAGTCGAGAGCGGTCTCTTCTGTGATGTAGAGTTTAAAGTTCTGGAAATACAGTCCAAAGTCCAAAACACCGGTTCAAAGTTCCAAGTTCAAGACACTTTTTCGGGTCCGGCCTCTGACTTCCGACTTCGAAAGAGGGCGCACCTCTGTGCGCCCCTACAGAAGACTTCCGGCCTCGGACTTCTGCCTTCTGCATTCTGATCTCTGATTTCCGAATTCTGGCCTCCGGCTTCTGGTCTCTGGCTTCCGGATCCACCCACCGGGCACCGGCCTCCTCCGCCTGACAGCCGTCACCTTCTTCTCATCCGTTCACAAAGGCCCGGCGCCCCGCAAACCGGGCGCGAGATCCGAGTTCCTCCTCGATCCGCAACAGCTGGTTGTATTTGGCAATCCGCTCGCTGCGGCATCCGGAGCCGGTTTTGATTTTGCCGCCACTGACGGCGACGGTCAGGTCGGCGATGGTTGCGTCCTCGGTTTCGCCGGAGCGATGGGAAACAAAAACTCCATATCCGGCTTTGCGCGCCGTCCCGATGGCTTCCAGAGTTTCAGTCAGCGTTCCGATTTGATTGAGCTTAATGAGGACTGAGTTGGCCACCCCTTCCTTGATTCCACGGGCAATAATTTGAGGGTTGGTACAAAAGACATCGTCGCCGACCAACTCGATTTTCCTGCCGAGCGCTCGCGTCAGCTCTTTCCAGCCCTCCCAATCGTTCTCCGCCAGTCCATCCTCAAGGGAAACGATGGGGTATTGCCGCACCCACGCTTTCCACAATTGAATCATCTCGGCGGTAGTCTTCTTGGCGCGGGTGGATTTCCAGAAGACGTAGCGGCCTGAATCGTAAAGCTCACTGGCCGCCGGATCAAGGGCAATGGAAACCTGCTTGCCTGCTTTGTAGCCGGCAGACTCGATGGCTTGCAGGATGACTTCAACGGCTTCTTCATTGGATTTCAACTCCGGCGCAAATCCCCCTTCATCCCCGACCGCCGTGCTGTATCCCTTCTTTTTCAGAATGCCTTTAAGCGCATGGAATGTTTCAATCCCCATGCGGATGCTTTCTGAGAAGCTTGTCGCGCCGTGGGGGACGATCATGAACTCCTGAAAATCGACGTTGTTGTCCGCGTGCCGCCCCCCGTTTATGACATTCATGCTGGGGACGGGAAGCAGACTGGCATTTCTTCCGCCCAGATACCGGAAGAGGGGGATGCCTTTCGCATCGGCGGCGGCTTTGGACACCGCCAGTGACACGCCGAGAATCGCATTGGCCCCGAACCTCGATTTGTTGGGTGTGCCATCCATGGCAATCATCTTGCGGTCAATTGCACCTTGGTCAAACACGCTCATCCCCCGCAACCGGGGTGCGACGATTTTATTGACATTGGCGACGGCGGTCTGAACGCCCTTGCCGGAATACCTCTTGGATTTAGTATCGCGCAACTCCATGGCCTCTCGCTCTCCGGTCGAAGCGCCGGAGGGAACAATGGCCGAAGCTCTGATGCCGTTCTTAAGAGAAACCTCCACCTCAACTGTGGGATTTCCGCGTGAATCGAGTACCTCGCGCGCATGAATTGACTTCAAGGTCGACATGAATCAAGTTCCTTTCTTGTTAGGAAAGACCGTCATGAGTGCACTCCTTGGGAGAATGCCTCCAGCAATTGACTATTAACGAATTGAAAACCAGAAACCGGAGAATCATAGCAAACGACCGATGATTCCGCTACGGTGCCGCTCGAAATCTTATCGATGGCCCCAAAAGATCATTTCCACTCAGTTAAGTCCAGCCTGCACGGGGGTGCCGCAGGCATCCTCCGGTTCGGACGCTGCCGGCGAGGGCGGATTAATGCAGGATGGGCTGAGCCGGTATCGTTTGGTCAAGGCTTGAATTGACAGGCATGACCCGCTGAGGCGGACATGTCTCGGTCATCTGAATCACCCGGGGCTGGCACTCTATGTTAAGATATTGATCGAAATGGAAAACACCCCGATGACGAAGACGCTGTACGCGTTGGTCGCCATGGTCGGCCTTACCGCCACAGTGATGGTCTACTACGAGGCATTCTCCAACTCAAAGGAGACGACGATGAAGCTCAAGGAAGGTGATCCGGCCCCTGATTTCGAGCTCCCCTCCCAGGCCGGACAGCTGGTGCGCTTATCCAGCTTTCAAAACAAGAAGAACGTCGTGCTCTATTTCTATCCCAAGGACAACACCCCGGGATGCACTCGGGAAGCCTGCAGTTTTCGCAACGATCTGGCGCAATTCGCCTCAAAAGACACCGACGTCCTTGGCGTTTCCCTGGACAGCGTCGAATCCCACCAGAAATTTTCCCAGAAGTATGGGCTGAACTTCACCTTGCTGAGCGACCGCGACCGGGTCGCTGCCAGTGAATATGGGGTCGTGGGAAGCTTTCTGGGGCTAAAGTATGCCAGGCGGACGACGTTCGTGATCGACAAATTGGGCATCATTCGCAGGATATTCGACAAAGTTGATGTCAGTAAGCACAGTGAAGAATTGCTGGCGGCTCTCCAGCATCTTCCCGTTGGAGATGGCAAGAACTAGCGGGACGGCGCAGCTACAAATCACTCTATGCCAGTTCCGCATGTCGGCGCCACAGGGCTGGAGGAATCACGCCACAATATCCTCAAACAAGACGGTTGAAAGGTACCGCTCCCCGAAGCTGGGGATGACGGCGACGATTAACTTGCCATTGTTTTCGGGGCGCGAGCCCACCTTCAACGCGCAACTGGCGATGGCGCCGGAAGAGATTCCGACAAAAATTCCTTCTTCTTTGGCCAGGCGCCGCGAGATCGCGATGGATTCATCGAGCGTTGCTCGATACACCTCGCTGTATAGTTTCGTATCGAGAACGGCCGGTACGAAGCCGGCGCCGAGGCCCTGGATCTTATGAGGACCGGGAGCTCCGCCCGAAAGGACCGGCGAGGTGTCTGGCTCAACCGCGACCAGCTGGACTGAGGGCTTGCGCTCGCGTAAATACCTTCCAACGCCCGTAATCGTACCGCCAGTCCCCACCCCTGCAATCACGATATCGACCGCTCCGTCCGTGTCGTCCCAGATCTCCTTGCCCGTAGTTTTATAATGAATTTCGGGGTTCGCGGGATTGTCGAACTGGTGGGTCAGAAATACCCTGGGCAGGGACCGGGCCAACTCTTCCGCCTTGGCAATCGAGCCCTTAATGCCCTCGCTCCCCGGCGTCAAAACCAGTTCGGCTCCCAAAGCACGCAGGACTTTCCGGCGTTCCAGCGACATGGTTTCGGGCATCGTCAGGATACACCGGTAGCCCTTTGCTGCACATACGAACGCGAGGGCAATTCCCGTATTGCCACTGGTGGCCTCAATAACCACTGTCTCCTTGTCGAGGAGGCCCCTCCGTTCAGCATCTTCAATCATCGAGAGCCCAATGCGGTCTTTGACGCTGGACATGGGATTCATCGATTCCAGCTTCAACACGATGTCGGCCACGGCGCCATCCTTAATCCGGTTCAAACGCACCAGCGGTGTGTTTCCAATCGTCTCAGTGATGGAGTTCTTGATGTTCGCCATTCGCGGTTCCTCCGAAGAGTCATTCGAACAGAGCAAAACGTTGGTCTCAGACAAACCTGCCACAACGCATGAAATGAAACGCGTATTCTATGCAATTCTGCCAAGAACGCAAAGGGAAACAGCTGATAGCTTATTGTTGCAGAAGACCGGATCACGGAAGCTCTCCGGGCCTCAGTGCCTCCATGAATGGAAGTTAATCTCCCCCTTGAACCAGCATCAACACAAGCCGCAAGGGGCCGTGCACACCTGTCACGAGGACCTTTTCGATATCGGCGGTGCGGCTGGGGCCGGTAATAAAGGTCGTACAGCTCGGGAGAGTCGCACGGGTAAAAGACTGCGAATTCATCCAGTCATCCAGCGAGATGAAGACTTGCGCCCTGTAAGCCACGACCACGTGACATTCCGGCAGCAGTGAAATCGAGCGCCCCCCGAACCCTGCATGAGATAGAACCATCGTAGCCGTCTCAGCAATCACCGCGTCACAGCCGGTAATGCCAAGCTGACACTTGGAGAGCGCCTCTCTGATCTGGTTCGCAGGCGTCGGAGTCCGGTCGCTGAGGATCAGCTTAAAATCCTGGAAATTTTGCAGTCCCGTCGCCAGATTGGCTTCTTTCAGGATCGGGTCCGCACCCACTGCGATGCGTTTGTAATGCGACTCGCGACCCAATTGGAGAATCGCGGCGGATAGATTCTCCAAACCTGCCACATATCGAAGTTCGGCGCCCAGCCGCTTCAACTCCTGGGCCAGTTGCGAAATGGTTTCTTCGTTGACTGCTTCCCGCACCGCGATTTGAGGAGCGCGGCCCGGTTGCGCGGTATCGTTCTTCGGGGGAGGTTCGGAAAGAGGAGAAGCTGGCCGCGAGAATCGTCTCAGTTTTTCGAGCAGAAGTGAACGCGAGTCTTTGGCCGGCAAACTCAATTGATCTCTCCTTCTTCCCACAACTGGTGAAACGATTTTTTCGGCAAAGGCGGAAAATCCCGCCCCGCACTCCAGCAGGGAACTCTCAAGCCTTTCCCCCGGGGGGCAAGAATCCTTTGCACCATCCATCCCAGCATTCCGCTCCACCGATACAAGCCCGGGCGTTTCATGGTCGCAGCAAAAAGTTTGATGATCCACCGTTCACCCCGTGAGGTCAAAGCGGAATCCACCGCACTTTTTCGAAGCCACAAAAGCATGTGGTGAAGGTCAATCTTCACCGGACACACGGCAGAGCAGTGTCCGCATAATGAAGAAGCGAACGGGAGCTCCTGAGCCTGAGAAATACCTTGCAGTTCCGGAGTGATCACCGAGCCAATCGGCCCCGGATAGACCCATCCATAAGAGTGACCGCCCACCCTCTGGTAAACCGGACAGACATTGAGACATGCACCGCACCGAATGCAATAAAGCGCCTCGCGCGTGTGAGGATGTGCTAAAAGCTGGCTGCGGCCGTTGTCCAGGATGACCACATGCAATTCCTCCGGGCCGTCTGTCTCCCGGGCCTCTCGAGGACCATTGAGGATCGTCACATAGCTGGTCAGTTTTTGTCCCGTGCTACTACGGGCCAGGAGCTTCAGGAAAACGCGCAGATCGTCGAAGCGTGGGATGACTTTTTCGATTCCCATGAGGGCGATGTGCGTTCGGGGAAGAGTGGTGCACATTCGCCCGTTTCCTTCGTTGGTGATGAGCACGAGGGAGCCCGTCTCCGCGACGGCAAAGTTTACTCCGGTGATTCCGATGCCGGCGTCCATGAACTTCTCCCTCAGGATCGCGCGAGCGGCCCGGGTGAGTTCCTTGGGGTCATCGGAGAAATTCATCCCCAACTTCTCAGAGAAGAGCTTTCCAATCTGAGTCCGGGATTTGTGCAGCGCCGGCGCCGTGATATGGGAGGGGGTTTCGCCGGCCAGTTGAACGATGAATTCGCCCAGGTCGGTTTCTACGGGTTGGATGCTTGCACCCTCAAGAGCGGTGTTCAACTCCATCTCTTCACTGGTCATTGACTTCGCCTTCACAACCAGAGAGGCGCCCTTTTGACGACAGACGTTCACAACGTATTCAGCAGCTTGACTCGCCGTTTCGGCCCAATAAACCTTGCAGCCGGCTTCCGTCGCCTGAGATTCGAACCTCTCCAGGTATTCCGCCAGGTGATCGATGGCTTCCTTCTTAATGGCATGCGCCTCAGAACGCAAATCTTCCCATTCCGGAACGGCCGAGACAGCCTTCAGACGCAAGGTGGTGGAATGGCTGGTCGCTCGCCTGAGGTTCTCACGCAGGTCCTGCGCGGCCAAATTCCTCCGAGCGGCTTCTTTGAATTTGATGGGTCCGGTGATCACGAGCACTCGTAAGGTAGGGTGAGCAGTTTGCTCGCCCTACAATCAAATTCCCTGTGCCAACAGTTCGGCAAGATGCATAGGCACGACCCTGCTTTTCCGTCTCGAAAGTATTCCGGCAATCTGCATCAAACAGCTGGAATCGTTTGCCACGACGGCGTCCGCCCCGGTGCGCTCAATCGCCGCGGCCTTGTCTGTCCCCATGGCGGTTGATATTTCGGGGAATTTCACCGCGAAGGTGCCGCCAAAGCCACAACATGTTTGCATGTCGTCCATTTCTACAAACTCAAGGCCGTGAACATTTCGAATGAGCTGACGCGGTTGCTCTTCGATCTTTAACTCTCTCAGCAGGTGGCAGGAGTCATGATAAGTCACCTTGCCTCTGAACTGTGCGCCGACGTCGACCACTCTCAATTCACGCACGAGAAAATCTGAAAATTCAAAAAGGCGTGGTCCCAGACGCTCGAGCGTCCGTTTTCCAGCCGGTGAAAGCTCCAGTTGGGGATAGAAGATCTTTACCATACTGACGCATGAGCCGGAAGGGGCCACCACAGTCTCGGCTGGCTCGAATACCTTCAGGAATCGCTCTGCCAGTTCGGTGGCCTCACGGTGATAGCCGGAATTGAAGGCGGGCTGGCCGCAGCAGGTCTGATCCGTCAAATAGGCATACTCCACTCCAAGCTTCTTCAACACGCGGCACATGGCGACAGCCACCCCGGGATAAAACTGATCAACCAGGCAGGGAACGAAGAGGTGAATTCTCATGAAGGGAACTTGCTTTTAACTTGTTAAATCTGTTTGGAAAGGGTTCAACTCTTGATCGCAAGGCTGCTGGCGAAGTCGGAACTCAGAAGTCAGAAGTCGGAAAAAAGCCGGAACCTTCATATCGTGCCTCCCTAATCGGCAAAACCTTTAACTCCTGCGCGTCCGGATCATGGGTGGATATTGGTTGGCCGGACGCTAAAGTTTGATACTACCACATACGACCACATGCTGAAGATCTATAACCCTTGAAAGCCCGGCCTCACAAATCGGCCTGGCTGGTCGCAATCCCCCGACGCTCGATCCACTGCAATATCATCGGCCAGACCTCTCTTTCTGCATCAGCACTGATGATGATGGAGGTGTGATCATAGTCGGCCCGGTTTGAATAACGCCGGCCCAAAACACAAAAGGTCTTGTCGGATGAACCCACTCCGTTGAAGATTCTCTCGCATCCCTCCGGATTGGCCATGTCGTCACTGACCCCCACGAGGCAGAGCAACGGGACAGAGATATTCCTGAGGGCTGATTGGTAATCGAAGTCGTTATTGATCCATTTCTGTTTCCAGTTCCACCAGAACCATTCCAACATGACCCGGCCAAACTCATCTTCCGGTCCGAGACGGAGCCGCCGTGCCGGAAAATAACCGAGCAGCGAGACGACCACCGGAATCGAAATCAACCGACAACGCTGTCGCCAGGTCTTGTTTTGTTCGGTGGTTTGGGTACCCAAGGTCACAACTCCAGCGAGCAGAGAATTGGCTTCGTGATACTTTCCAAGAAACGCGTAAATGAGAATCCCGCCGTGGCTGTGCCCGACCCAGAAAAGTTTTTTCGCCCCGGTCAGCTCCCGGATCGTCTCAATCGCCACTCGCACATCCACGTCCACCAGATCATCAAACCCCGTTTTCGAGCGACGGGGATCGCCGACGGAGGCTCTGCCGTGCCCGCGCACTTCAAGCAGCCACACATCCAGGCCGAATCGGGCCAGCCATGCGGCCATGCCTTTTCCCTTGGCGCTCAGCCAGATATTCCGGTTGACAAAAACTCCATGCGCAAGGACCACGGGGGGCAAGTGACGGAGTGGCGTGTCCTTACGCCGCACATGGGAAAGCGCGATGGCGCTGGTCGACGACAGGTAAACCTTGTGGACTTCGATCCGCAGATCCCCGATCGACTCTTGATCGACCTCCGTCTTCAGTGAGCGTGTTCCCACGCTGGCGTACACCCTTTCAGCGCGACATTTGATACATCGCCGTAATGGTCACCCTAGTGCGAATCCTTGTAAGACCCCACGCTCTCTCCGCTTGTAAAATTCGCGGGGCATGCCCTCTCCATTTCGTCCTTGGTTAGTTCAAGAGGATTGCTTCGCGGGTTGGCACCGAACCCGCACCCCTATTTTGGTTCAGGCAATGATGAGGACGTGTGATCATGAACGATCTTCCACACGGGAGTCACGCCTCCTTGAGAGTTAGGAAATTTCTGAAGGATTAGAGTGAATATTCCCTGGGGCTCATCCCCGGCACGCTTCAATCGCCATTTGCCCAGAACCCACGCGGCAACCGGCGTGTCTCCCTGACCCCGAGAATTGGGGAGGAGATGAACCTCTAAATCACTGAATGAGAGTTCACCCATTCGTGCATGATCGGGATAGGTTGCCTTGTACTGGTTGAGCGTCTCCTGCCAGCCCCGCCGTAGCTTCCCACCGCTAGTAAAAAGGAGCTCCTGAGAATTCCAGTAACCCTTCATAAATCCTTCGATATCTCCCTGATTCCATGCAGCCACTTGAGTATCAAGTACATGCCGAATCTCGTCCTGAGGAGAACGGCCAGGGGGAGCAGGCGCGCCCGCCAGAAACCCATTAACTTGACTCAAAACGGCAACGCTGAACAGAAAGCCTATTGAAAGAAATCGTCGCATGAGCTCACTCCACTTTCTCGGGAGCCGGGTCCGCTTGGTCCTCTCCTACCCACCCCTGGTGAACTTTTGCGGGGGCGCTGGGCTCCGGTTCCACGCCTAATGCATCGGCGAGCCGCGTGTAGTAACTGAAGAACCCAGCGACCTGGACCACGTTCAAGATGTCTTCATCACTCAACCCCTTGGCGCGCAGTTCCTCAATCGTCAACCGATTAATGGAATGGACCTCTCTGGTCACTTGAACTGCAAAGTCCAACATCGAGCGGACGCGATCTTCCAGCAAGAGCATTCGGTAATCTATTTTGATGAGCCTGACCAGGCGGTCATCGTGGGTGAGTTGACGCAGATACTCCCCGTGTGCTTCGGTCCAATAAACACAACCCGCCGTTTTAGAAACCACCACCGCAATCATCTCGCGCTCGACCCGTGAAAGGCTCGACGAACCCAACATAACCGTTTTGTATAAATTGAGGGAGGCGTGCAGGACCCTGGGATTCAAACTCTGTGCCGACACGATGTTGAAAACCCGGCCCGCCCGCCCGATGGCGGCCTCGAATTCCTTTTTCAATCTTCCCGTCGCCCGTTCCAAAGACACTGTCTTGATCCAAGTCATGGAATTCAATATCCCTTCCGAAGTCACTAGCATTTACAATCCGGCCGGCAGGAAAGATCACGGAAGCCCGGTGGTCTGTGGCTTGGTGTGGCGCTTCACGGGCTTAATCGGCTTTCAAACTGCGCGACGTTGTGAATCCATGAATCGACTTGAAATCTGATCACCGCGCTCACGACTGCTCACTTGATCTCAATATCGATCAGCTCGATGACCCGCCTTCCCGTGTTGCTAATCGAATGGGTCACGGTCCTTTCACGCCACACGAAGGACCCCGCTCTGAGGCTCCGGCCCTCCATCCCCTGGCCCTCCATCCGATCCAGGAGAGTTCCTCCCCTGATAACGATAACGACGTCCGGGCGCTTGTGGGAATGTTGTCCGGTCGATTCGCCAGGCCGCAGGATCGTTCGGGTCACCCGGATCCTGTCGTTTTCAAGAGTGATCTCCTGGTGCGGGCCGAGAGGCGGCTCCGGGGTATTTGATCCTCCACCCGTGGGTGGACGCAGCAATTCGATGGTTACATTGTGAAAGGGCTTTCCACCCAAGTTGCGAACCCGGTGAGTAACCGGTCCTGCCTTAAAGCGTACTTCGCCTCTCTTCAAAATCAAATCCTCTTCTTTTTGGCCTAATACTTGGGATTTGAGGGTGGAGTCTCCAAAGGCGGCAAATACATAATCCTCCGGGTGGATATGAAACAGTGTCGCCTTCCACGGGGGGACTTTGACATCGAAAATCTTAACAACAGAATTTTCCACGCTGAGATGGTGGAACGGCTCACGCGTGACGGGCACCGGCGTTTGGGCGTGGGCACTGAAGCCAATCAGAAAGAAGCTAAATAGACCCGCCAGGTACTTCATATATCCCTCGGACCTTCCATCGTGAAGGAGATTTCATTGCTCCGGCCCGAATCCCCGGATGACGTTGCGTCCAGTCAATTCTGTTATCCGGAATATGATCGTCGTCGGCGTGCCCCCTTGGCTCTGGCAATGAGAAGCATTCCAGCGATGAATCCGCCGATGTGTGCAAACCATGCCACTCCGCCGCCCGCTTGAGGGGTCATCGCAAACGATGAGAATCCACTGAGAAATTGCTCCACAAACCAGAACCCGAGCAGAATCACCGCGGGAAGCTCAATGACGGGCCAAAAAATTAGAAGGGGAATCAGGGTTAACACACGAGCTCCAGGGAAGAGCAGAAGATAAGCGCCGAGCACTCCGGCAATAGCGCCGCTCGCCCCAATGGAGGGCACCATCGAGGACCAGTTAAAGAGAACGTGTACAAGGTTTCCCAGCAAACCACAGATCAGATAAAAACCCAGGTAAGGGATATGCCCGAGATAGTCCTCGACATTGTCTCCAAAAATCCACAGGTACCACATGTTTCCGATGAGATGAAGCCAGCCTCCGTGAAGAAACATCGAGGTGAGAAGGGTGACCAGGTTCGGGAGCGCTGCAGGATCCAGTGAAAAAACGGATTCAACCCAGCGGAACGGGACTATCCCGTAAACTTGAATGAAGGCATTAAGGTGTCGGCCGAGCAACAACTCCTGGAAGAATACCACTGTGTTGACGAGGATGAGCGCCACCGTGACGTAAGGAACGGTTCGCGAAGGGATGTTGTCGCGAAAGGGAATCATGGGGTCCTGCTCTCCAGCGCGATTCTAAACGTTTCCAGTATAAGATTCAAAAAAGTATTGCCTCCGTGGGTCGGCACAGGATACATCTCTAAGGTGCGAGACCCGACAAGAGCCGTGCGGGGGTATAGGGAATCCCTCCCTTGAAGACGGTGCGTATCCTTCGAGCATTCTTCAGGTCTTCGAGTGGATTTCCTTCAATAAGCAAAAAATCCGCCCGGGAGCCGATTTCAATGGAACCGAAATCCTCTTCATGACCCAAAGCACGGCTGGCATTGACGGTTGCGGCTTTCAAGGCCTCAAGGGGAGGGATCCCGGCTTCGACGAATGTTTCGATTTCCTGATGAAGCCCAAATCCGGGCGCGACGAACTGATTCGGGGTGTCAGTGCCAGCGATCAGCATTCCGCCCGCCTCATAGAATGCTTTGACAAATTGTTTCTGGAGCGGCCAGGCCGACTTATAAATATCGGGATCGCCGAGGTCCATGGTGAAGTGCTGCCATCCCTTCATAATGGCCGCAGGGGCGTGTGAGTATTTCACGGCCTCTTGCTTTTCCTCAGTGTCCTCTCCCCACGTTGCGAAAATTTTCTGGAACCAAAGCGTGGGGGAGAGGGCAACCCGATTTGCCACCATGCGACGAATCAGGGCAGATAGCTTTTCAGGGACCACCTGACCCCACGCTGCATTGGTCGTTTGCCAGCCCTGAGCAAACCCCAATGCCTGTTGAACGCGGGCGGTCTCAGGATCGGGGAGTGCGGCATCGGCAATCCCCGAAAGATGGGTAATGATGTTGATGCCGAGAGTAGTGGCTTCAAGAGCGTTAGTGCGTCCGAGATGCCCCATGACTCGCATCCCTCTTCGATGTGCCCCTTCGATGGCAATTTGAGAAAGGTCGGGAGGCAGTTGCGCATAAATCTTGGCAAATTTGGCCCCGGCCATGGCCCGTGCCCGAATGGCTTGTTTGACCTGATTGGCGGTGGTCACGACCGTCATGTGAGGCCAAGCCGCCGGAGGGGAAGTGATAAGTGAGCCGCAGACTTCCATTCGGGGTCCCAAAAAGTTGCGGGACAATGATTGCCGCCTGATGCGAAAAATCTTTTCAGAGGGGTTTCCGGCCTCGAGTAGCGCGGTCACCCCGTTCGCCAGGAGAATTTTCATCATAGCAGCTTCATCGTTGTTCCACTCCAGGTGAACGTGCGTGTCAATCAATCCGGGAATGGCGAACAGCCCCCTGCCGTCAACCGTGCCTCCTGAGTCCGCGTCTTCCCCGCCCGCTTGCCCGATCTGAGTTTTAAGATCCCTGAGCTCCTCCTGGGTTGAAGGTCGCACATCGGCGATCCGCTCTCCACGAACCACAATGGTCATGCCCGGTCTGATTGCTGTGGCCGGATTGGGAGCATAAACGTTGATGACCGTAACACCCACGATCAAAAGATTCTGCGCGGGTGCCTTTCGAAAAGGAAACGAGCCTGGGGAGCTCGCCCTGGGATAGAGGAGTTGGAGGGAGAACCAGACCGCGACAGCAATCATGGCTGCACGAGAAAGGACCTTTAATCCCACAGCATTGGGGCGGAAGCTCATCTGATGAAGTGACGTGTGCTTTTCGGAGAGACCCTGTGGTCTGGAGAGGCCTGAAAGCGCCCACCCGTCGGCAGGGGATCAAATCCCCCCTCCTCTATTTCAGGGACGGGTTCGAGAGGGAGCATTGAACTAACCTGAGGAGAGCTCATGGGGTCCCTCTTCCGGTGGTGGAATTGTGCGCTCATCCTCCACATGAGCATTGTCGTTGCCATCCCCCGGCTGGCGGGGACGATTGATGGTTCCGCGACAAGAGGTCGCCCCGCAGCAACAAGGGATAGCGGTCGCCTCGTCATCGGCGGCGTCAAACCAATAGTCGTAAGACAATTCCTCTCCGGGAGTGATCGGTCGCCGCGCGACCACCCAGATGTCATCCCCCTCGAATTCAATGAGGCAATTGGGATCGCAACCGTGGTTGATGTAGACCGCGACGTTTCCGTTGACGCCACCGTCAATGGCATGGCCATTCTCCAGGTCGAAGAGGTACGTTACTCCCAAATCGCTGTAAAGCTCCTCCCGCCGGTCACTCTCTTCAGCCGAGATTTTTTCTCCCAGGTACTGAATGATTCTTTGACCGGACCGAATCTCAGCGGTCGCAAAGACACCTTGTTGGTGGATGGGGGACTGTCTCATCTCAATGATGTCTTCAGGCCGATCTTCCAATGAATAATGTCCTTCGTCTTTAAGTTACAACCTTATTGTTTCATCCTTCGTGATACCAGACACCGCAAAGGTTGAATGAATCGGAGACTGCTCATCCGAGCGCCTGGAGGACCGCTTCTGCATGACCCTTGACTTTCACCTTCGGAAAAATCCTCCTGATCCTCCCGTCCTTGCCGATGATGACCGTGGTGCGTTCAATCCCCATGAATTTCCTGCCGTAGAGGCTCTTTTCCTTCCAGACTCCATAGGCCTTGAGAATCTGTTTGCCTTCATCACACAACAGCGGGAATGACACGCCACACTTGGCTGCGAAATTCGATTGGGACTTGAGGCTGTCGGCGCTCATCCCCAGCACTACGGCGCCCTTCTTCTGAATCAGCTTGTGCTGGTCTCGAAAATCGCATGTCTCCATTGTGCATCCAGGGGTATTGGCCTTGGGGAAGAAGTACAGGAGAACGTCTTTCCCTTTAAAGTTCTTCAGGCTGACCGCTTGACCGGAGCTGTCGAAGACTGTGAAGTCAGGGGCTTTGTCGCCTTCCTTAAGCATAAAGATTCACCTCAAAATCGGTTTGGACATTATCACGATCGTTGTGGGACGGGCTCTATTTTATGTGGACTGGCTTCTTTGTCAACGGTCAGTAGAGGATTTGTTTTTGATGGGCTCCTTCAAGGAGGGTAGAATCACAAAGGGGTGGAGGAGGAAAACCCAGCCATGATCAAAAAACGGTGGATTCTTCTGGCGATGGTTGTTGTCGTTGTGGGGGCCGTCCTGGCCGTGCCATTCCTGATCAATGTGAATGTCTACCGGGGTGTGATCGAGGGCCAGTTGAATAAGGCAATCAATCGCAAAGTCACCCTGAACGACTTACGGTTATCCCTCTTCCCGGTTGCCCTTGAGAGCAAGGACGTTCATATCCGTGATGACCCCTCCTTCCGGAAAGATGATTTTGTCACGATTGAAAGCTTCCGACTGCACCTCGAGTTCCGGTCACTTCTGCGACGCCAGATTCGGGTCACTTCCCTCGAAATGATCGCGCCGGTGGTTTGGCTGGCAAGAAATTCCCATGGGGAATGGAATTTCTCGACGTTGGGGAAAGCGGAGGTCACCCCTCAATCCCCAATGGCGGCGAGCGTGGGAACTGGATTGACCCCGGTCGATGTCAATTCCTTCAACATCTCGAATTTATCCCTGAAAAACGGAAGAGTGGCAATCCTCGATCAGGCCCGATCCGAGGAGGCCGGAAGTTATGATGTGCTTGAATTGACGGCGCGGGACATTTCAGCCCGGTCCGCGTTTCCATTCTCATTGACTGTGAGTGACACGAAGGGAAAAGAGCCCGTCCATCTCGAGGGGGAGGCAGGTCCGCTCAACCTCAACAACATGGCGAATTCTCCCGCCAAAGGCACCATTGAGGCAAAGACACTTCACGCTGGAAAGATCGAAACTGAGAGGATGAGGGGACAATTCAACCTTTCGCAAGGGATTTTGAAACTCGACCCCCTGGATTTTGATATGTACTCCGGCCATGAAAGTGGGGCAATGACCGTCAACCTTCTCCAGGCCCGGCATTCGGTCGAGCTCAACAGCCATCTGAACAAGATCGATATCAACCAGTTTCTCTCAAGCATTAGTTCGTCCAAGAATATGTTCTTTGGCTTGCTCAACGGCGATCTCACCTTGCGAATGAGCGTTGAGAATGGAGCGCAAGCGCTGCGTGCGCTGGTCGGAAAAGCCGGGTTGGAACTGCAAGATGGGAGACTGGCGCATGTCAGCCTTGGGCAGCAGGTCGCTCTTCTGGCGAAACTGGCCGATGTTAACTTTCCGGAGGGAGAAACTCCGATCACCAAAATGACCGGTCATTTCGAGATTGCGGACAACTGGGCCCAAACCAACGACCTTCAGATTGAGATCCCCGACCTCAGTCTGTGGTGCCGGGGGGGATTCAATTTTGAAAGCGAGATGAAGTTCGACGTTCTGGCGACCTTCTCACCGCGGGCCAGTCAAAAAATACAGTCTCAGAATCCTATTGGCGGCCTGTTGTCCGCTCTTCTACTGAACCAAAACAATCAGGCTATGGTCCCATTTCAGGTGACTGGCATGTTTCAACATCCGCACTTTAAACTGGATACCCAGCGACTCCTGTCGATGAAGACCGGCAAGACAAGTGGTCCGTCCAACATCGAGAATACCATCCAATCCATTCAAGATCTGTTCAAGAAGAAGAAATAGAAAGGCCACTGTTGGACCCGACTTCCCAATTGGGTCCGACTTCCGAGTTGGACGTTTCCGGGGTCTTCCCAAGATGGATTCTTAGGCTCGCGGAACCGGGACGATCTCATGGCCTTCAAATGCGTCGCTGGCACAGCGGGCAATAATGCGTACTGCGGCTGGAAACCACGGTATGTTTGATGAGACCGGAACAACCCCGCCGGAGGCATTTTTCTCCCGTACGACCGTAAACCCGATGTTCCAGCTGAAACTCCCCCAAAACATTGGTGGCTCCCACAAAATCGGAAATTGAAGATCCCCCGAGGTCGATCGCATTATTCAGGATCTTGACGAGCAGAGTGAAATACTTGAGCAACCGCTGCTTCGAAAGGCGCTGTATTCTCTGCTTGGGATGAATACGTGCGGCGAACAAGCTTTCGTCGGCATAGATGTTGCCGACCCCCACCAGTAAGTGTTGGTTCAACAGGGCGGCTTTGATCATCCCCCGGCGTTTCCAGAAAATTGAAAGGAACTCCCCGGCGGAAATCTTCAAGGGGTCGGAGGCGGGGAGGGTGAACGGCTGACGATTCAGCTTGTTGAGCGCGTAAGCCTCAGGGGCTGCTTTTTTCTGGTGGCGGAGACTTAGTGTTTTCTGGGATCGAAAGATGGGCCGCCAATCCTTGACAAACAGCATCTTGCCAAACTGCCGGGAATCACGAAAGCACAATCGCATTCCGGGAGAATCAAGGCAAAAAATCGCATGGGTGTGACGATCGGTATGATCTCCGAGGAGCAGTTGTCCCGTCATCCCCAGGCGGATGACCAGGAACCGCTCTGCTTCCTCGAGAGTCTTCACCTGAATGATCACCGACTTCCCGTGACGGAAGATGTCGATGATCCGGGACTCAAGATAGTGCTCAACCGGTTCCTCAAATTGAGGCCGGAAGTACCGGGCGCGCGGGAAATCGATCGAAAGAATCCTGGAGTTTAAGATATGAGCGCGCAAACCGCGCACAATGGTTTCAGCCTCGGGTAGTTCCGGCATTGCGAAATGACCTCGTCCGTTCCGTGGATTGCCTTCTGCCGGTTTGACTCGCGCCTTTTCTTAAGAATGCCAATTCGACGCCTCTTTCCACCCGGCGGTCTAAACGCTTATTCTATCTTTTTTGTTTGTCAAACTCGACGGAGAAACCTACAATTTAAAAACTGGGGTGAGCGCTTCCCATCAGTTGAAGAGAGTTCAGGCGCTAGAATGGACCTTGCACAGTATTTGCCGGGGGGAAATCAACGGTTCTATGAAGCAGCTCAAGCTTTTCATCCTTGGCATCGTCGTGATCCTGGTGGGGTTTGCGTGGTACTTTTCCCAGAAGGGTGAATCGCAAGACCAACCCGCTGAAGTGGGGAAGTCGGCTCCGGACTTCTCGCTGAAGAATGCCGCCGGGCAGAGTGTGCGTCTCTCTGATTATCGCGGAAAATTTGTTGTATTGAATTTTTGGGGAACCTGGTGTCCCCCCTGCGTGGAGGAAGCACCTTATCTGGAGCAGTTGAACCAGCGCTTCGTGGCAACGTTCCCTCAGAGAATTACTGTTCTGACTGTAAGCGTTGACACTGCTTGGGAACCGGTCAACAAGTTTTCACACGAGCACAACCTTTCCTTCCCCATTTTGCTCGATACCCACCAATCAGTCCCTCATCAATATGGGACCTTTAAGTACCCGGAGACGTATATTATTGATCCTTCGGGCATCGTCCGTGGTAAGATCATAGGCGCTTATAACTGGATGGCTCCCGAGGCGCTGCAATATTTTGATTCTTTATTGCGCTCGTAAGGGGACTTTCCCCGGCCGCCTTGTTCGAGGAAATGAGAAATAAACCTGGCACTAGGGCCAACTTTTTCTTGGGTTTAAGAATCTCACAGAACGGGGAGACAGAGGAAAGAGTCAAGCATTCTGGTACCATCAACCAAAAAGGAAAAAGCCATGAAAACAACCACTAGAGGAATTCAACGGTGGATCGTAGTGTTCATGGGTCTCGGGGCCCTATTGACCATCCTGCCTGAACTGGTATTGGGTCAACCTTACATTTCAACCAAGGGCGGTTTGATCAATGTGATCGAGGGTCGGGTGGAAGTCCACAGTGCCCGAGATATGCGGTGGGAGAAAGCCCGGCCATTGTTGCAGCTCCGACAGGGTGATGAGCTAAGAGTTCATGAAAACAGCCGCGCCGAAATGCTGCTGAACCCGGGTTCCTTTGCACGTTTGGGACCGGAGTCTGCCGCGCGACTGGTCAATGATCGGCTGACAGAACTTTCTTTGGAAGTGGTGTCTGGCTCCCTGGAGATAGAAGCGGGGAATGTCAAGTCCATCGGACACATTGATGTCTCCGTATTCGGCCACTTGTTCAGTATCATGAAAGACGGCATTTATCGTTTTGATGTGAGCGATCCCGGGCCTGCGACGGCAAGGGTCTTTCGAGGTGAGATGGTCACCGTTTCCGCCAATGGGAAGACGACCCGGATTAAGAAATCCTCCCAGGCAACCATTGCCGGCGCCAACGCCACCCTGGCCGTTGGTCGCTTCGACACAAAACAAATGGACAGCCTGAGTGAATGGAGCGCCTTCCGGGCGGGGCAGTTGGCGCAATCCAATCGCGGCGTGATCCGATCATTTTCACAAGGATATTATCCGGGAGGTTATTACGGATATTATGGGGCCGGGATATACGGCTTGGGCTGCGGGTGGTTTTATGACCCGTTCTTCAGCTTCTATACTTTTATGCCATGTCGCAACGACTTTTTTTCCCCTTATGGCGGATACCTGTTTTCACCCATTGTTGTCGTCTCGAACGGGGGCCATCACGGAATTGGCACAAGTCGTAGCGAAGGAACCGCGCGGGGCCACGAGTCCATAGGCTCCAGTTCAGGTGGCGGATTTACGCCGAGTTCTTCGTCCTCTGTAGGGCCGTCGGCGGTCGGTTCTCCTTCGGGCGGGACATCGCGCTCGGAGGGTGGCGCACGTTCACCGACCCCGATTCGCCATTGAACCGTTAAGGGTGAGCCCGTACTTTTGCGAAGCGCAATGGGCCGCTCGAAGAATAGAAAACAAAAAATCCTCACGAAGTTTGTGGGGATTTTTTATGGGTAAACTTCCGGGGTTTCCTTGACTCCCTGCGAAAGTGCCCGCTAGAATGATTGAGCGAGGGTTTGGGTTTGAGGTCTCCAGGGGCGTTCAGGGGATCCAATTCCGACGGTCCAATGCTCAAATTGAAGGATACCTTAACCGGGAAGCTTCAGGATTTCCAGCCTTTGGAAGGCAACCACGTCCGCATGTACGCCTGCGGTCCGACCGTCTACGATTTTGCCCATATCGGCAACTTCCGGACCTATGTGTACGAAGATATCCTGCGCCGGTGGCTGAAGTTCAAAGGCTACCAACTCACCCACGTTATGAATATTACGGACGTCGATGATAAGACGATCCGGGACTCGAAGGCGAAGGAGCTGGCCCAGCTTCGGGCATACACCGAAAGGTACGCCCGCTGCTTCTTCGAAGATTGCATGGCCCTTTCCATCGAACGCCCCGATAAGGTGGTGAATGCTACGGACCATATCCCCGACATGGTCCATCTCATCCAAAAGCTGGTTGAAAGCGGGCATGCTTACAAAAAAGACGACTCGTATTACTTTAAAATATCCACGTACCCCAAGTATGGTCAGCTCGCTAAATTGGACTTTGACGGCATGAAAATCGGGGCCAGTGTGGATATAGATGAGTATGAGAAGGAGGATGTCCGCGACTTTGCATTGTGGAAAGCGCCGAAGGATGAGGAACCCTTTTGGGACACGCCCATCGGGAAGGGGCGTCCCGGCTGGCATATTGAGTGCTCGGCCATGTCCATGCACTATCTCGGGGCCTCCTTCGACATCCACTGCGGGGCCGTCGACAACATATTTCCACATCACGAAAACGAAATCGCCCAAAGCGAATGTGCCACCGGAAAACCGTTTGTCCGATTATGGCTGCACGGGGAACACCTGATGGTGAACGGCGAGAAGATGTCGAAATCCAAGGGAAATTTCTTTACTTTGCGCGATTTGCTCGGCAAGGGAGATTCACCGCGGGCCATCCGGTACACCCTCTCCTCGGTCCCATACCGGAAGCCGCTCAACTTTACTTCGGAGTCGGTGCAGCAGGCGCAGAGCGCAATCGGGCGCCTGGAAGAGTTTTTGCTACGCTTTGAAACGGACACATTCCCCGAGGGTGTCAATGAACGCGTAGAAGAGGCCTGCCGCACCGCTCGCGACAAGTTCGTGGCCGGCCTGGATGACGATCTGAACACGGCCGGGGCTCTGGGCGCGATCTTTGAATTCGTCCGACAAGGAAATACCGCAATAGGGGAGGGGAGTCTTTGCCAGGGAAACGTGGCCTCCATCAGTACTTTGTTCGATGACTTCCAGGCCATCTTCCCCGTCCTCAAAGATCCCACCCGCCAGATTCTCGACTCCCAAATTGAAGCGTTGATTGCCGAACGAAACCAGGCGCGCCGCGAACGGAACTTCAAGAAGGCCGATGAAATCCGTGATCAATTGCTTGCACAGGGGATCATTCTGGAAGATACTAGAGCGGGTTTGAGATGGAAGCGAAAAGAATGATCCTGTGTTCCCCCTCCGGTTTGGCATGGACCTGCCATCGTCCCCTCGATGTGCGCCCGAATTTATTTAGCGGCGATTAGCCCGGGCTTCGAATCCCCCTACTGATCCGTCCCCTTGTGAAAACTTTGATCGCACGGGGTTCCCTGATGGACAAGTGCCTTTGTAAGAAGGCATCCGGTTCGAAACTATTCCTGAAGTTCGAATTTTGGAGGTTCCTATGGCAATAAAGAGTTTACTCCCACGGATCAAAACCAAGCTCCCGGGCCCCAAGGCGAAACAAGTCCTTGCGGGGGATCGGAAGTTCGTATCCCCCTCTTATACACGTCCTTATCCCTTGGTCATGAAACGTGGCCGCGGCGCCATGGTGGAGGATGTGGACGGCAACACATTCCTCGATTTCAGCGCCGGAATTGCGGTCTGTTCGACCGGGCATGCGCATCCCGAGATTGTGGCCGCGATTCAAAAGCAAGCGGCGGATTTCATCCATATGTCCGGAACGGATTTCTATTATCCCCAGATGGTGGAGCTGGCTCAAAAGCTTGCGGATTCCGTTCCCGGAAAAGCACCCCGAAAGGTCTATTTCGGCAACTCCGGTGCGGAGGCCATTGAAGCGGCCATGAAGGTGGCCCGTTTTCACACCAAACGCGACAAATTCATCGCCTTCTATGGCGCCTTTCACGGCCGCACTTTCGGCGCCTTGTCGCTCACAGCGAGTAGGGTCACTCAGCGCCGGGGGTTCAGCCCACTGGTCCCGGGTGTAACGCATATTCCCTACGGTTATTGTTATCGTTGTCCCTATAATCTCACGCCGCAAACGTGCTCCATTGATTGCGGGACGTTCCTCCGCGATGTGGTCTTCAAGACCACGGTCCCCCCCGAGGAGGTCGCTGCCATTTTTGTGGAACCGATTCTTGGTGAAGGGGGTTACGTCATTCCACCGGTCGAGTTCCTGCAGGAGCTGAAATCCATTTGTGAGGACTACGGCATCCTGTTTGTGGCGGATGAAGTGCAGAGCGGAATGGGACGCACCGGCAAGATGTGGGCCATTGAACATTTTGGCATTGAGCCCGATATCCTGTGCACCGCCAAGGGGCTGGCGTCGGGCATGCCCATCGGTGTCATGATCGCCCGTTCCGACCTGATGAACTGGCCCCCGGGAGCTCACGCTTCAACGTTCGGGGGAAACCCCGTCTCCTGCGCCGCGGCGCTGGCTACTATCAAATTGCTGGAAGAGCAGTATACGGAGAATGCCGCGCGCATTGGAAAGTATATTCTGGAGAAGATCTCCGATTGGCCAAGAACTCATCCGCTGGTGGGTGAGGTGCGGGGACTGGGGCTCATGGTCGCCATCGAATTGGTTCGCGACAAGAACACTCGTGTGAAGGCGCATGAGGAACGCGATCAAGTGCTCCAGGAAGCCTTTAAGCGGGGATTGCTGATCCTCGGGTGCGGTGAAAACGTGGTCCGTCTCATGCCTCCGCTTTTGATCGATCAGCGTCAAGCGGATGTCGCTGTCGAAATTCTTGAAGAGGTGCTTACCCGGACCGAGCGGCGATGAGTGAACGAGAGATCCTTTCTCGCCGAGTACCCTGTTCTGCTGGTTGAAGAAATACCCCCCCACAGGGTGGAAGCATTTATCCCGGCTGAAGGGCCCGTTGCGGGGGGGGGAAATGACTACAGCGTGGCAAAAGCTCAAAAAGGGCCTGACGGAGTGCTGGAATTCAGGGCGCGGGTGGTTTCTCCGTGTCGATTCTCTGTCGCCAACGGACCCGCACAACCCGCTTATCCTGGGCCGCCGCGGCGAACGGGCGGCCTTCATATTTTTGCAACATCTGGGGTACATGATTGTGTCTCGGAATTTCAGGACAGTTCACGGGGAGATTGATTTGGTCGCCTGGGATCGTGATATACTCTGCTTCGTTGAAGTAAAAACACGGGCCACAACTGACCACGGGCGGCCCGAAGAGGCTGTGACCGCTTTCAAACAGAGGCAGATTCTGAAAACCTCCCTCGATTACCTGCGACAAGGCAACTTGCACCCCGTGAATATCCGATTCGACATTGTTTCCGTTCAGTTCAGTTCGGACGGGACCCCGGCCTGTCAGCTGACCGCGCGAGCATTCGGACCCGGGATGAACTAGTCTCTGTGAATTTCCCTCTTGAAAGGAGCCCATAAAAGGAAATGCCGGAATTTAGAAAGGATCCCGTGACAGGGCGATGGGTTATCATCGCCACCGAGCGCTCGAAGCGGCCGACTGACTTTGTCCGCGAAGCCGTGGAAATCAAAGGGGCAAACAACTGCCCGTTCTGCCCTGGGAATGAAACCAAGACCCCACCGGAAGTCCTGGCCTACCGGTCGAATGGGAGTGCGCCGAATTCCGCCGGCTGGAGACTCCGGGTTGTGCCTAACAAATTTCCAGTCCTTGGCATTGAAGGAGAACTCAACAAACAGGGCGAGGGGTTGTTCGATAAAATGAACGGCATTGGAGCCCATGAGGTCATCATCGAGACACCGGGGCACGATAAAACATTCGCGTCGATGACCGAAAAGGAAATTGAAGATGTTTTGTGGTCGTTTCGCGATCGGATGCTGGACTTGAAGAAGGACCGTCGATTTCGCTATATCCTGATTTTTAAGAACCACGGAGCGGCGGCAGGAGCCTCGCTGGAACATACTCACTCCCAACTGATCGCTTTGCCAATCGTACCCAAACGCGTGCGCGAGGAGGTCGACGGCGCAAGGAAATATTTCGAGCTCAAAGAACGATGTGTCTATTGCGACATTATTCACCAGGAACGCGAACACGGAGTTCGTATTATCCTTGAGAACAAGGATTTTGTGATAACATCCCCTTACGCGCCGCGATTCCCGTTTGAAGCGCATATCCTTCCGAAGGTCCATGATTCCTGTTTCGAAGAAGCACAAAGCTATGAATATGAAAGCCTGGCGAAGATTACTAGGGAATTGGTCGCCCGAATGGAAAAGGTCCTGGAGCGTCCGGCATACAACCTGATGATCCACACCTCTCCCTTTGGGGAAGAACGGAATGATTTCTATCACTGGCATATTGAGTTCATGCCGAAACTCACCAAGGTGGCGGGTTTTGAGTGGGGAACCGGGTTCTATATTAATCCAACACCGCCCGAAGAGGCCGCCAAGTTTCTGCGAGATGCAGCGGTTTAATTGAATTCGACACATCCTTCAGAGTTCGGGAGGGAGTCAGTGAGACGCCTGCCCGAAATCAAGAGGCATTCCACAGCGAACCAAAAATCCGGGATCAGCATTCAGGCCGTCGAACGTTCCATTAGGAGTATCACGTATCTTGACAATTCTGAGGGTGCTCACTAGAATGGACGCGGACCAGAAAAGCAGCGATAATCGACGGATTCATGGTTCTTTGAGGCGTGTTGGGCGGGAATAGCTCAGTTGGTAGAGCGCAACCTTGCCAAGGTTGATGTCGCGGGTTCGAATCCCGTTTCCCGCTCCAGATTCCCGCATTGAGTTTAGGCAGGCGACAAAGGAACCGTCAGACTTCTCAGCCTGACATCAACTTAAAAGAGAGCTTTTGCGCCTGCCTAATCGAAAAATGGATTCGAAAGAATCCATTTTTTTGTCAGGCGCCTTTCGGAAACCGGCGGCGTAGCCAAGTGGTAAGGCAGAAGTCTGCAAAACTTCTATTCACCCGTTCGATTCGGGTCGCCGCCTCCATTCAAGACCCTCTTCCAATTACATCTCCCTTACGGGGATTCTAACCCGCCCGGACCGCTCGGTTTTTTCTTCCTGCGCATACCATCTTCTGATAGATTTCCGTCCTGGACACTATGTGGACCTTTCCTTTTACTGAACCACCTCACTTGAACTTCGATTCCGAAAAAGGTCATTCACGGAAGGACGTAAGGCGAACTTTGGTTTCAAGGCTGAAAGGACAAATATGGATCTCGGGATAGCAGGGAAAAGGGCATTGGTCGCCGCGGCCAGCCATGGCCTGGGGAAGGCTGCGGCCATGGAACTGGCGAGGGAGGGAGCGCGCCTGGTCATCTGTTCGCGCGATCAGGCGGCCATCGAGAGTGCGGCAGAGGAGATTCGTGCCGCCACCAACACGGAGGTCTTGCCGGTGGTCGCTGACGTCACACAGGTCCCTGATATTGAACGATTGATCGACCATGCCATGGCCCGGTTCGGGGGGATAGATATCCTGGTGACCAACGCCGGAGGCCCTCCGGCCACGACTTTTGCCACAACGCCTCCCGAAGCCTGGCACACGGCATTCGACTTGACGCTGATGAGCGCAGTGAATCTTTGCCGCGCCCTGGTTCCCCAGATGCGACAACGACAATGGGGGAGAATCATCTTTATCACCTCGATCACCGTAAAACAACCCTCCGGGAACTTGTTACTGTCGAACGTGATCCGCACGGCGATCACCGGGCTTTCAAAGAGCCTGTCGAACGAATTTGCCACCGATAACGTGTTGGTCAATTCTGTTCTTCCCGGCTATACCTTCACGGAGCGGATGTCGGAACTCTCTGAAGCACAAGCCCAGACGCGAGGTGTTTCCAAAGACCAGATCATCGCCGAGTGGGTCCAGCAAATCCCCATGCGTCGCCTCGGGAAGCCAGAGGAATTGGGGGCGCTGATTGCGTTTCTGGCCTCGGAACGCGCCAGCTATATAACGGGGGCGGCGATCCAGGTTGATGGGGGATATATAAAGGGTATTTATTGAACCTGAGTTCTGCGCCCCCCCCCAGGTAACGCGCCGTTTTGAATGGCCTTGGTTTTCAGCCCCATTCCTCAATCTTTCTGTAGATTCCCCTGCTGAATAAGCTGCTAAAGCACTTGACTTGGCTGACCAAAGAGAGTCAAATGAGGTGAGCCACTGGGAAGGGCCCTTTCGCCGATGAATTTAAGGCTATGAGGGGTGTCCAGCTTCGGGTGACCTGATTCATGTTTTTCCCATTGGAATTCAACACGATGTAGAATTCCCCTCTCGTGAAAGGCAACTTCCTCCAGATCCATCGAAAGCGATAAGCGGTGTCTAGATTGTGGCTGCGAGATCCTCAAATTTTGCGTTGACGGCGGTTGTCGCGTGGAAAACTGGTATGCCCGGGCTCATCTAACAAGAGGTGATTCCCGGGGAGTTCTGTTGCAAGGAATGTAAGTTCTTTTAGCCATACTAATCATCATCGTCATTCGGCCGAGTTGCCGAGGAGAAGTTAATCCTGGCAATTCGGCCTTTTTTTTAGGAGGCCATTATGTTCAATCCTATTCAGGCTCAAATTGACAGGCCCATGAGATCCGCGGACATGAAAGGATCGGAGACGAGGTCATACACGATGCTGATTGGCGTTCTGACTCTTCTCGTTCTCCTCTGGGGGAACCCCCAAGCGTTCCTCATTGCAGGAGTTGATGCTTGGACGAGTAACGGACCGGAAGGCGGATGGATCTATGCCTTGGCGACCGATCCAACAAACCCGAACACGGTTTACGCAGGATCCTACGGTGGCAGTGTCTTCAAGAGCACCATTGGAGGCGCAACGTGGACCACCGTTAACTCAGGACTGGCCTATTCAGGAATTTCCTGTCCTGTTCACGAGCTCTTGGTCGATCCGACCACCCCCACGACTCTATATTTAGGTTCGTACGGTGCAGGAGTTTTCAAGAGCACGGACGGGGGTTTGAGTTGGAAGGCATCAACCCCTCCTAGCCTCGACCCTTTTATCACGGGGCTCGTTCTCGATCCATCTTCGCCGAACAAGATTTTTGCAGTCAACAAATCCTCCGTCCTGAAGAGTACCGATGGAGGTTTGACGTGGAGCGCCAAAACGAGCGGCCTCCCTTCCAATCCTTGGCCCAGCGATCTTGCCCTGGACCCCCACAGCCCAAGTAATCTTTACGTCGGGACGAATCAGGGAGTTTACAAGAGCACTGATGCCGGGGAAACCTGGACCTTGGCGAACCAGGGAATAACCAGTCTCAACGTAACCGCCCTGGCCGTGGACCAAAGTGCCTCGGGAGTTGTTTACGCCGCGGTTTATGTCATTAACGAAGGTAAAGGCTATCTTTTCAAGAGCACAGATGCGGGGGCCAATTGGGCGTCTGCAAGCCTCTCTACGAGCTTTGTCACCTCCATAACATGGTCTCAACAGGGAGTGTATGTAGCGAGCTATGGTGGCGTCTACATGAGTGTGACGGGAGGCCCAGACTGGAATCAGGTCTGCACCGACTTCGTTAACACCGTAGCAGTGGACTCCGCAGGATCCATCTATGCTGCAACACAGAGCCTGGGAGTCATGAAGAGCACCAATCATGGGAATAATTGGAACTACATGAATTCCAACCTGTACGGTCACAGCATCACAAGCATCGCAATCGACACTCTTGGAACACCTTATGCAGTTTCACGTACTAATGGGATGTTCAAAGGAACGGGCGACGGCAACTGGTCCCATCTGAGTAACTTCACCCAAATCAATGGTACCTTAGTCGCAATTCATCCAGTTCTTCCCGCTGTCTTATATGCCGGAACCAGTGACTCCATTTACAAAAGCACGGACGCAGGATTGACGTGGAATCGTTCCAACAGCGGCCTACCGGCCATAAGCATCTCTGTTCTGACCATCGACCCCGCCACTCCCAACGTGCTTTATCTCGGGACGACGGCCTCGGGGTTATTCAAAAGTACAGATGGTGCAACTAATTGGAGCGCCGCAAATACGGGCCTGCCGAACAATAGCTACATCCGAAGCGTGGCTGTAGATCCAACCAACCATAACATTGTTTATCTCAGTACGAACGCCTTTGCCCTTTACAAGAGCAGCGACGGCGGAGCAACCTGGAATACGATGACCTATAGTAAGCTTTATGTGGTGATCACGATTGTCATCGACCCGACCTCATCCAGTACCCTCTATATCGGGGGGCATGGCGGATTGGAGAAATCGATCAACAGTGGTGTCAGCTGGAGCAAAATCACAACAGGCTTGACCGACGATTATATGGCGTCCTTGGTGATTGACCCCATGGTTCCCTCCACGCTTTATGTCGGAACTTACGGAGGGGTTTTCAAAAGCACCAACGGCGGCACCACGTGGACCTCGATGAGTGCGGGACTCGCCAACCTGCAAGTCAATGGGATGGTCCTCGATCCCTTGAACCCAGGGACAATCTATGCCGCGACGCAATCGGGTGTGTTTGTCTTCTCTTCCTCCGCGGGACCTCATGCCCAAGTGGCCTTGTCGCTTCCCGGCGGCGGTGCTGTTTCATCGATTACGGGGGGCAACGGCGCCCTGCAGCACGCCGGCTATGCCGCCCTGACGGTCAACAGTGGGACAGACCCTTACGGGACGGCTGTTTTCAGTTTTGTACAGAATGGGACCGTGGTGAGTGAAGTTGGTGTCCCAGCATCGCCGCCAACGAGAAATGCGCGGTTCTTCATCGATTATCGGACAAATGTCCCAGGCAAATCGGACGCCGAGAACGCCGGGGTTCTCAACATCAATACTGGATTCGCCGCCGTGAACCAGGGAGCGTCAACTGCCACTCTGACGCTAACACTCCGAGATCCCAACGGACAAGCTCTGACGGTGGGCAGTGTAACTGTTGATCCCCACTCTCATGTCGCCAAGTTCATTGATCAGCTGGGATTGAATCTGCCTTCCGGCTTTACGACCGGTTCATTGGAAGTGGCCAGCAATCTCCCCATCTCAATTCTGGCCCTTCGGTTGACCACAAACCAGCGGAATGAAACCTTGCTGACGACAACACCCATCGCCGATCTGACACAGCCTGCGCCTGTCGGGTCGCTTTTCTTTCCTCAAATGGCCGATGGCGGCGGGTACCGAACGACGATCATGTTGTTGAACACCTCCAGCAGTGCGGTGAGTGGCAAGATCTACTTCTATGATGACGGTGGACTCCCGAGGGAGGTTCACCTCACGACCGGCCCTTCCGGTTCGAGGATCCCCTATGCGATACCTCCGGGAGGAGTTTATGTGGGGGTGACGGATGGATCCAACCCAGTTGTCGGCGCGGGGTCAGTGCAAGTCGTTCCTGATGAAGGAAGCTCCACGCCTATCGGGTCAGGACTCTTTAGTCTCACTCAGAACGGGAATCTAGTCACGGAATCCGGCGTCCCCTCGGCGGCCCCTACAACCCATGCCCGCATTTACGTCGACACATCAGGAGGTCATGGAACCGGATTCGCTGTGGCCGCTCCTGACACCACAGGATTCCATGTCACGCTAAAAGCGTATCAACTGGATGGAGTAAATGGGGCCGGAGCCGGTCCCGCAGATCTGCTCTTGGCCAGTTTAGGGCACGCCGCCAAGTTCGTTGGACAATTGATCTCGGGATTGCCGGATGGATTCACAGGAGTCCTGGACATATCGGCAGCCTCCCCATTTGTGGCATTGACCCTGAGGTCGTTCACCAACTCACGGGGCGATTTCCTGTTGACGACCTTTCCGATTGCAGACATGAACAAACCGGCGCCTGCTCCTCTCATCTTTCCCCAGATTGTGGATGGAGGGGGATATCAAACGCAGTTCATCCTCTTGAATTCCAGCGGGGCCGGCTCAAGTACAACGCTCAACTTTTATGGGGATAACGGGACGCCCCTTCCCGTGGGGAAATAGGAGGACTCAAGGATAAGGGTCATCCGGAATTTGTGTGCGCTCGATAAGGGATTGCGTGTCCTCGTGCCCTGCAAGGGCACTCTTCAAAAGCCCAGGGCATCGCCCTGGGACCGATAGTCATTATATATTCTTGACTTGCCCTGTAGGGGCAATCTCGTGGTGACGGGGCCGGCGATCCTAAAAATCTCCATGCCCCGGGTATGGGCCCGAATGGCGGATGGTGCTATCCTCTTCCTCCAAGCTGGAACGTGTTTTCTAGCCCTCCCCCCGAGACCAATCGCATGGCACAATCACTCGCACAAATCCTGCTCCATCTCGTGTTCTCCACCCAATCCCGATACAAGTTCTTGGCGGAATACGACATCCGCAAAGAGATGCTCGCCTATCTCACCACGGTGTTCCGAACTTATAAGTCGCCGTCTCTCGAGGTGGGCCCGCCGATCATATCCATGCCTTGTGTTCGCTTTCGAAGGCCCTCTCGGTCGCCAAACTGATCGAGGACGTCAAGAAGGCCTCCACGAAATGGATCAAGACGAAGGGCGGCCTCTCTACCAAGTTTCATTGGCAAAGCGGGTTCGGGGCGTTTTCGGTGAGCCCCTCGCAGGTGGCGGCCGTCCGACGCTATATTCGAAACCAGGAGCAACATCATCGGCGGGTCACGTTTCAAGAGGAATTTCGACGAATTCTTAAGCAACACGGGGTCGACTACAATGAACGGTATTTGTGGGACTGAGGAGTTTTAACCAATCACGTCCCTGGTCCTCGAAGGGTCTTTCCTCACCGGTGAATTTAGAAAACCCGCCGAGGCAGGTTCGGGTGGCCGATGGGAGTGTCGCCCCAGGGCGATGCCCTGGGCTTTTGAAGATTGCCCTTTCAGGGCACGGGACCAGTCACCCTGGGTGTTGGGAATCTAGCCCCTGCGGGCTCGGCGTTTTTGGAGCTTGCTCCCCGAACCCGCCGTGCACCGGTTCGCTTTTTGCGCACACCCCTTCCGGAAGCACCGAGAATAAAGACATCGTTTAGTGGCGTCCTTCTATACTCTGGATCTCCGAGGATTTGCCATTCTCAGGGAGGGAATGGTGCGTGAGGCTCATTTCTGGAAGGATTACCCTTTATGGCTTTGAATAGGCGACCGCTTCTCCCGCCACCTCGTGCTTCGACTGGCTGTAGGACGCATAGGAAGTAAATCCCTCCCAGAGGCGGACCTCACTCACCGGAAATCCTTTGGAGGCGGCGAATTCATAAATCAAACGCGCCAAACTCTCGGCGGTCGGATTCGTGTTGAGGAGAAACATGGGCTCATGTAACTCGCCCAGAACCTTCACAAGCGGGTCGTCTTTGTGCAGCACCATTTTGTGATCGATTTTCTCGTCGATCCAGCCTTGAATCGTTCCCTTGATCTCTCCAAAGTCAACCACCATGTGACGTTCGTCCAGACTGGAAAGCGTCAACTCCACTTCCACTTTGGAGTTGTGACCATGGGGATGCATGCAAATGCCCTGGTAGTTCAAGAGCCGATGGCCGTAACAGAAGCGAAGCTCCTTGGTGACCTTGTACATGGATGGATTCCTCCAAATGGTTCCATTGGGTGAACGAAGTCGGATGTCAGAGGTCGGAAGTCAGATACCCGAATTAGGAAGCCAGAGGCCAGAGGCCGGAAGTCGGAAAGCAACGGGGTGATTTATCTGACTTCCGACCTCCGACTTCTGACTTCTTTCCTTCCGGCACCCGACAACTGCCCCTGCTTCACGCAATCAGCCGGCCGCCGTCGACGCTGATCATTGCCCCCGTGATGAAATCGGACCCTTCCACCAGGAACACAACGGTTGCTGCGATGTCCTTTGGCGCTCCGATGCGCTTGAGCGGGGTGGCGTTGATCACCTTTTGTGTCTCTTCTTCGGTGAAATCGGGCGGGAGCAGAATGGGGCCGGGTGCAATGCAATTAACCTGGATGTTGGGAGCCAGGGACTTGGCGAGGCCTCGGGTCATGGTAATGACTCCTCCCTTGGAAATGCAGTAGGGGAGATAATCGGCATAGGGTCGGACGCCTGCCCAGTCCGCGAAATTAATGATCTTGCCGCGGCCTTGCTTCAGCATCTGTTGCCCTGCAAACTTGGCGCAGAAGAACGAGCCCTTCAGATTGATATCCAGGTGGCTGTCCCAATCGCGCTCGGCAACTTTTTCCAGGGGCGTTTTTTCATAAATGGCCGCGCTGTTGACCAAAACGTCAATTGCCCCGAAGTGGCTCACGATCGACTGCATCATGGCCTCGATTTGAGCCACATGAGATATGTCGCACTGAATGGCCAGACCCCGGACGCCGTAGGCCTCGATCTCCTTGACCGTTTTGGTGGCGGCCTCATCGGAGCGGTTATAATTCACCACCACGTGTGCACCGCGCTCTGCCAGCGCCAGAGCGATTACACGGCCGACTCGAAGCGCTCCACCGGTGACCAGGGCTGTTTTCCCGCGCAGTTCCATGCTATTCACCCAAGTAAGTGATCCACGTGTCCAAAGGAATTCGTGATGGTAGACGAAAGATGATAAGCCCGCAAGGGCGATTTCAGGGAGGGAAGATGGGGAAGAAGGCTCACAACACGAATTTCGTATCCGGGAGCTTGCCGACTGCACGGTAGATGCCTTCGACTTCGTTCATCTCTGTGCAAAAGATATCGAAGCGATAAGAAATGTACCTCCCGCCGCTGGAACTCCTTTGAAACTGCCGCTTGATCTGGGCTACTTGCACAACCCCCTCAATCGCTCCCAGTAGTTGAGAATAATAGCGGTGGCCGGAACTGCCGACAAAGCGGAACGAAATAAGATTGGGCAGTTCGAGACAACGCTCCACTGCCTCCGGATTCTTGAACACCGACGGCTCGTTCATGACCCTTTATTTATAAGATATTTTCCGGGAGTTGGCAAATCCTCTTGAAGTACTGGGCGATCATTTCGATTCGAGGATGGAGGCGGAAAGAATGTTCGCCACTTTGGCCCGCAATTCTGTGACATTGCCTTTCCCGTTGGGATGAACGCGATTGGTCAGCAGGATCAGGAAAGTGTTGGTGGATGGGTCTATCCAGAGATCCGTGCCGGTAAATCCGGTATGCCCGAATGAATTCGCAGGGAACAAATCGCCACGATTGCTGGAGTAAGAGGAGGCGATGTCCCAGCCCACCCCGCGCGCGACACGGATGTTTCCTGGCGCATCCCTGGCCAGCGATGACGGAACGTGGTTTGAGGTCATGGTTTTCACGCCGAGCGGGCTCAAGATGCGTTTTCCCCTGAATTCACCGAGGTTCAAAATCATTTGACAGTAGATTGACAGGTCGTCGGCGGTTGAAAACAGCCCGGCGTGTCCCGCCACGCCTCCCATTCTCCAGGCCGTCGGATCATGCACTTCGCCCTGAATAATCTGATCGCCGGGGCCGCTTGCGTCCTTGCCGCCCAGGTAGGCTTCTGTGGCCGCCCGTTTCTCAGTGGGCGCAGATCGCTGGCGGTGTGAAGCATCAGGCTTGAAACCGGTGTCGCGCATTCCAAGCGGTTCAAAAATATGCTGGAGGGCGAACATGTCGAGCGGCGATCCCGATAGCTTATGTACCAGTTCTCCAAGGGCGATGTAATTGAGGTCGCTGTAAACGAATTTTGTTCCCGGCGGAGACTGGAGGGTTTCGATCTTAAGCCGTCGGAGGGCCTCTTCGTAGCCCGACCACTTCTCTGACAGATTGAAATCAGGTTTAAGTCCGGAGAAGTGTGTGAAGAGCTGACGAATCGTAATTCTGCTCTTGTCGGTGGCGTCCCAGGTCGGGGCGGTTGAGGGGACGGCGGGGGCTTGGGTTGTTGCTGCGGATTGTGGAGAAGGCGACTTCGGTTCTGTCTCTTTGGGCGGGGCTGCAAACTCGGGCAAGTACTTTGATACGGGATCGTCCAGGCGGAATACACCTTGTTCCAACAGAATCATGAGTGAAGTCGCCGTGGCCACCACTTTTGTGACGGACGCCATGTCGAATACCGTCGACAACTTCATGGGCCTGATTTCGGGTTCAACTGAGCGATTCCCATAGGCCTTCCGAAAAACTACCTTCCCCTTGTGGCCGATGAGAACGACTGCCCCTGGGGCATTGTGCTGGGCGATGGCTTCCTTTACGACCGCATCGATTCTCGCTAGCCGCTCACTCGACATCCCCACGGTCTCAGGCTTGACCACGGGAAGTCTGGGCGCACTGGTGATCCCGGACGGCGTTGCGACCGTTGCTGGTTTTCTGGGTGAGCTTTTCTTGGCGCCGCCCGCCGCTCCAGGGGGCTGAGCCTGTGTCAGAAGCGGCAGGAGGCAAATGAGGAGGGTTGGCAAGAATGCAGATCGACGGATCATGAGCCAAAGGTTACTTCGAAATGATGATGGCATTGAGATGAGAATCCTCTTGAGATGATATGCACCGTAAAACTATCATCGCCCCGGAGGAGAGTCAACTCAAGCCACACAAATCCGCCAGGCACCCTCCGGCCGGGTGCTGTAGAACTCCTTGTTGGAACATCGGAAGGTCGCGGCTCATATCTTTGTGTGTTGCATTTGCCGCCAATTGTTTCTGCATTTGGTCATCAGGTGGCGTCAATGGAGATATGGCACTTGCTCAACAATGTTCTCCCGAGGTTTGATCTTACGACTGCGAAATGCGAAGGTGTCATCCACGTCATCCGGAGATCGCAATGTGGAAAGGAATCTGTGTTTCACTCCTATCGTTAAGCTTCACAACAATGGTTTGGGGTCAGCTTTCGGACAGGTCCTTCGACAAGCCTCCCGCGCATGTGAAGTTCCACGATGGACAAATGTTTGTCTTTAGCGGCACTTTGGCATGGACAATTGATTTGTCGAAGCTTTCAATCCCCGATGATGAATGCGGCACTCGTTGCGATACCATTAATGGATCACTCCGCCAGTCTTGCTTCGGCAAGTGTGCGTGGTTTTACCCGGATATCCTTGGTTTTGACGAAGCGAATCATAGATTGTTCTTTTCCACGTACACGGACTTTTCCCGTAATAGGCCCAACGTCCTTTTCGCAGCCGACTTGGACACCGGGAAGATTCGACATCTCTTTGCTACCTGGGCGTCCGGGTTATCAGGCGGGTTGTTATCTCCGGATGGACGGTACCTTGCTTATGCGAATTGGTATCATGTCGGTGGATGTTTTAAC
Organism: Terriglobia bacterium; assembly: GCA_020072965.1. GTDB lineage: Bacteria > Acidobacteriota > Terriglobia > JAIQFV01 > JAIQFV01 > JAIQFV01. The sequence continues at coordinate 69,966 of JAIQFY010000022.1, forward strand.
CCCGCGGCTGCTTATGTCGTTGATCTCAGTCCCAAACATGACTCGCGAAGCATTGCTCCTCCCGTGCAATTGGGTGAAGTCGAGTTTACGGGTGGTATATATTTACCCAAGGGGGATTTCCCTGTGATTGTGCCCGTCGGCTGGAAATCGGAATTCGGGCTTGAAATCAAGGAGGAGACCTACCATGAACACCCTTGTGACAAACCGATCGAATCCCGTCGATATGATGTCGATGTTCGAACCCTTCGATTCGCCGAGCCACACTTTGAACCGTAGGGCTGGGGCGCACAGGCATGATTCTGAACCGCGATTGGGGGTCAGATCAGATCTTTTCAATTGTCAATTCTGATGAGATGTCAAACTCTGACTGCTCATGCGACCTTCTGCAAAGCAAAATGAAAATTGAAAGGCTCTGACCCTCCAGCCTAGATGTCGAATCCCCCCACTGGCAGGTGGGGGATCATTCAGATCCAGCCTACCAACCGAAACGATTTGACTTTGAAATCCCACCAGCGGGAGCTGGTGGATCGTTCAAATCCCACCTTTCGGTAAGGCCGGGCTGACAAACCCCCACTGCTTGCCCGCCGAAGACTCAAAGAACAACCGGCTGCTGTCTAGCAAAGAAGCAATCAATCCAATGTAGATGGCACGGTATTTTCGTGTTGAGATCTCACCTGAACCATCCCCCAACTCCGGTTGGGGGGATTCAAGAAGCAAGTAATGGGCGTCTGACCTTTTCAATATTCATTTGGCTATGGTCTTCATCAACGACCCTACTCCGCTTCAGAATCCTAACTCCAGACGAAAATGAAGGATTCGGGCCCCCTCAAGATTGCGAAGGGGAGGCCGGAGAAGTACAATCGGTAGCGACAACGTTCCGGCTACAGGGGAGAATATGGAGTTCAAGTCCAAGCGAGTGCTGTGGGTAAGCATCGGGGGCCTGGTGATGGTGTCCACTCTGGCGTTGGTGGGGTGGCGCATGTCGATCTGGAATCGGACAGGCTGGACAGGGATGGTTTACATCTTTGACGCCAAGCAGTCCAGTGTCCGGCAGACCTTTTGGGGATTCAAGCCAGGTTCCGTGATGGCCATTCATCCGGCTAGCCCTGCCGAACAAGCCGGCATTCAACGGGGCGATCAGGTGGTGAAGATCGATGGAATTCCCACCCATGACCTTCAACAACTCCAGAAGCATATGAACATGCTCAGGGTGGGAGATGTGGTTCGCTTTACCATCCAGCGGGACAGAGAGCAACGCGACCTCCTCCTGCCCATTCGCAGCCCCCTCCATTCCCGGGAAGTGCCCATCGCGTTGAGCAGCAGCCTGGTGGTCGGGTTGATGTTCTTTGGCATTGGGTTGTTGGTCTATTGGAAGAAATTTGACGACCGGCGAGCGTTCGTGTTTTACCTCATGTCAACGGTCACGGCGGCCTATTTTTTGATGCAGCCGATGGCACAACTGGACGCGAGTTCGACGCGCGGATTAATGCCCTCCGGAGCGCTGAGCAGATCGGAAATGATGGTGACGTTCTTGTTTGCCTTCTTCGCGCTGGTTGTCGTGCCCTTGCTGTTCCATCTCACCTTGATCTTTCCCCGCCGCCGGCCCATTCTTCAGGCCTTCCCGAAGATCCTCTGGTGGGTGTACGGGATCCCCATTGCCGCCGTCATTGGAGTCGTTTTGGGAACGATGGCGTTGGCGCTGCTCCCGGCCAGCCGGGCCCCCATCGCGGCCACGATAGTATTGCCGCTGCTTGGAATAGGTGCCCTCATCCGGTTCAGTGGCTTGCGCCGCTGGCGATCCGAGCGATGGGGGAAGCTTCTTCTTTCAGAACCGGTGCCCGGAATGCTTCTGTGGATTGGAGTGGAGTTCCTGCTGGTGGGAGCTGCGGGGCTGGGGCTGCGGGTTTCTCATTCCTCATGGCTCAAGGCCTCGCTGGGCCTCATCGTGCCTGGGCTTTCCGGCATACTCCTTGGGATCTATTACATCGCGTTCTTGCCCGTAGCCACCTGTATCGCCCTGGCCCGCAGCTATCGTGAGAGCGGGCCGGAAGAGAAGAGACAGGTGAAATGGCCCCTGTGGGGAACTCTGACAGCCGTTGCGGGCCATCTGGTTATATCACTCGCTGTGCTCATTTTCACGTTGGTAGTGCTTTTGCCCTCGGGCAGGGTGACCAGCTATACGGTCAATGTCCCCGTAGGGATCATCCAGAAGTTGCTCTACCTGTTGATTCCTATCTCCTTCGCGTTTGCAATTCTAAAGCACCGGCTGATGGAAATCGATCTCCTCATCAAGCGGACCGTGAGTTATTCCCTCCTCACGGGATTCATCGTGGTGCTCTATTTTTCTTTAACGGGAGGGGTAGGGTTGTTGCTGCTGAAGTTTGCGCCCATCCGGGGCGAGTGGATGACGGTGGCCTCTACGTTGATCGTCGCGGCGGTTTTTGTGCCGGCCCGCAGCCGCATGCAGCGGTTTGTGGACCGGCGCTTTTTCCGCACCCGGTACGATTACTCCCAGGCATTGAGGAACGTCAGCCGTGAAACGTCGGAGAGTACGGAGTTGGCCCCGCTGCTGCGCTCGCTTGCGGAACATCTGCAGCAAGCGTTGCAGAACCGGGCGGTGGTCATATTCTCCCGGGCCACAGGCGAGCATATTTTCTGGGCGACGGCGAAGATCGGAGTCCCCGACGATGTCCTGGGACGATTGCGATTTGAGGGCCAGAGTCGTGTGTTGTCGTTTATGGAAGAGCCTTTCCTCGTCAGGGACAAGGAACTCCCGCCGGAGGAGTTGCGCCGGCTGCGCGAGGTGAAGAGCGAGTACATCGTTCCGGTGCGCTTGAAGGGTGACTTGCTCGCCTTCCTCAGCCTTTCGGGCAAACTGTCGGACGCCGCCTACGACCGTGAGGATCGGGAGTTTCTAATCGCAGTGGCGGAGCAAATGGCGGTGGGGGTGTATAACCTGCACCTTCGAAAGCAGACCCAGGAGTTCGCAGAGGCGCGGGAAATCCAGCAGGCACTGCTGCCTAAGGAGACCCCACAGCTGTCCGGTTGTGAGATCTCCAGCGCCTGGCAACCCTCGCGCATGGTGGGCGGAGATTATTTCGATGTCTTGAAGTTCAGCGATACCCGGGCGGCGCTCTGCATCGCGGACGTCTCCGGCAAAGGAATGCCGGCCGCGTTGTTGATGTCGAATCTCCAGGCCGCCGTAAAGGCGTTCTCGGGTGAATCGGTCGAACCGAAGGAGTTGTGTGGCCGGGTCAATCGCATGATATGCAGCCATATCGCGCAGGGAAAGTTCATCACCTTCTTTTACGTGTGCGTCGATTCAGAAAAGAAGACCCTGACCTATGTGAATGCGGGCCACAGCTCCCCTCTCCTGTTCCGGGGCGATGGATCGATCGAGCGGATGGAAAAGGGTGGGGCGGTTCTGGGGGTATTCAAGGACTGGAGTTACGAACAGGGCGCGCTCACGCTCCTCCCGGGAGACCGCATGGTCTTGTTCACCGATGGCATCACGGAAGCCACCTGTGATGGAGAACAGGAATTCGGCGAAACAGGGGTGGTGGAAGCCATCCGGCCAAATATCCAAATGAGCGCCTCCGCCTTGCAGCAGAAATTGATGCACACGGTCACCGAGTTCTGCCTCGGAGAATTTCAAGACGACGCCACCCTGCTGGTCCTCGCCGTCCACGCCTGACATCGAAGCCGTTGGATTCTCGGCCGCTGGGAACGTGGAGATACACAAGAATTAATGCGATGTGAACTTTTCTGTTTTCTTCCCCTGTTTTGGCCTATGAGTAACCCCCCAATCTCAAGACTCAAATCCCCCCACCGGCAGGTGGGGGATTATTCAGGTTCACCCTACCTACGGGAATGGTTTGACTTTGAAATCCCACCAGTCCGCCCAGGCGGAGTGGATCGTTCAAATCCCACCTTTCGCTAAGTCTGGGTTCACAAACCCCCACGGCTTGCCCACCGAAGACTCAAAAAACTGGCTGATGCCTAGCAATGGAGCAATCAATCCAATTTAAAGGGCATGGTATTTTCGTTTTGAGTTCGTATCCGAACTATTCCCCAACTCCCGTTGGGGGGTTCAAGAGGGGAGTGGGGAAGACGCCCCAGTAGGCTGACTCTGAATCATCCCCCGACTTCCGTCGGGGGGATTCGAGGAAACTGGGACGGCGGCACCCGTCTCCATGCGGTCGCGCTGGGCTTCCCCTCTGTGCGGCCATATCCGCCACGCAACCCAAGTTGCAAAGCAAATTCTCCTCCAGCGACTTCATTTCCCAACTGGCAATGGCGATCCGCTCTCGCCGAAGAAGTTTACTGACGCACTCGATGACGAGCTGGTGGAATTAATCAAAATGATCTGCGTGCTGTAACCTCCCCCGTCGGCGATCTGTGGAAAGACGACCGGGCTCGGGGCCGGACGCGTCAAATCGGCAATCGGGAACGTCGTCAGCAATCCGTCTCCCCGCGTGTTGTTGAGCGACCGGAGCGTCAAGGCGGCAAAGGGAGTGGTAGAGGTAATATCCATAACGCCCTGGAATCCGTTCGTCAGATCACTCAACAATTGATCCGCAAACCGGGCCGTGTGCCCGTTAGCCGGCAAGGAGATATTGGCGACTTGCGTTGTTCCATCGGATTTCGTGACACTGACCTGCACGGCTCGAGCCAATCCCGAGGCATCGGCAATGGCCAGACCCGTATTGTGCCCGCCTGATTTGTCCACGTAAATCCGGGCCCGCGTAGTCAGCGCCGAAGACGGGATCCCGGATTCAGTGACCAGGTTGCCCCCACTCGTAAAGCCGAAGACTCCAGCGCCGATCGGGGCGGTATTCCCTGCATCCGGAATCACCCGCACTGAACCTGCACCGACGTTGCTTTGTCCTCCTCCAGTGGTCAAGACCCGGGCGCCGCGCGGCGGGAGCGCATAGGAGATAGACGCTGCGGCCTGCCCCGAATCATTCAGAAGACTCGGGAGGGGCGCTCCGTTGTCGTCAAAGATCTGGATGGTGCCACTTTCCACGGAGCCGGTCGTATTCAAAAGGAACAGCGTCGTTTGATACCCACCTCCTTGTGCAATCTGGGGATACACGAGCATGTTTCGAGAATCGGGTTGAGTCAGGTCGGCGACGGGTGTGGTGGTGATCAGGGATTCATGACGTTGATTCTCGGTGACGCGCAATGCCAGCACGGAGAGGGGTTGATCGCTGATCAGTTCCAGCGTGGCATTCCGTGTAGCGGCGGCAAAATTCGGCGGCAACACAAAGTCCGGGGCGAACTGGTCGATGAACTTCGCGAAGTGTCCATTGGCCGCCAGGGTAGTGATCCCCTGGCCCAGGATGCTTCCCGTCAGGTCGCGCATCACCATCTGAATGTGGGCTACGCCGCTTCCCCGGTTGACCGCCGCGATGCCCGTGTCGATATTGAGGACACCGGTGTCCTGCCGGCCCGATTTGGCAGGCACATTCGTCCGAAAATCGATGAACACCTCGGCGTGAGTGGTCGGGGGAGATGCGGGGACACCGGCTTCTGAGATGACCTGCCCGTTTTGGGTAAAGCTGAACACGGCTGTTCCATACGGTGTCGAACCCGAGCTCACGTCGACCGTGGCATATCCGACGGCGAGCGGATTGCTTGTCCCTATGCTCGTAGTGGAACTTGCGGCATTGCCGCCGATGCTTAAATTAACCTGGCTTTGAGGCCCGCCGGAGGTGGAACCGGTCGTCCCACTATAGGTGACTGTCTTTTGCGTCTCCAGGACGGCCGAGAGCAACGCTAAGTTGATGCCCGGAATTTGGATTCGATTGACTGCGTAGTTCCACAAGGACAGCGTCCCGATGGGGGCGAGTGGAGGTTTACTCACCGTGAGCGGCAGCGTAAGAGTCACAAATGGCGGCACGGTGAATTGTCCCGCACTGATGCGCTCGCTGCAGGTAAAGCCACCTGTCAGGGTCACGTTATCGCTCACATTAATAGAATTTCCGGAGATATTGACATACGAGTTGGGATCGCCGCCGCTCCACTTGACGGTCACGCCACTCGGGCGGTCGATGCTGTTACCGATTGCATCGATATTCTCGAAGGTAAGAGGCGGACTGGGAAGCGTGACACTCCCCGTGAACGCCGGCACATCCGCTCCTCCTCCGCCGTTATCCGCTGTAATGGTCCCGGGATTGAGGAATAGTTTGCTGTTATCTGGGGGCAGGCCTGGAATACTGAACGAGGAGCCGATCCCGCCGCCATAGGTCCCCGGTGAACTTTTCTTCAACTGCTGGGTGGCGCCCGCTGCATTTTTGAGGTTAATGGCAGCACCGGCATCGAGAAAAACCGTAGGATTTCCCGGCGGTGGCGGGGGTGGACCGGGTGGGGGGTTCGCTGGAATCACCGTCCGGAAGGTCTGGACCAGACAGGTTCCGGGGTCGAGGTTGTTTGCTAATGCCCCGAAAGTGAAATCAGAGACTCGAACCGTCGTCGGCGCAGGCGCCGCAAACTGGATGAAAAGGCCACTTCCGATCTCGGTGCCGATTTCCGTCGTAAGTCCGCCCGACGTGGCGTGGAGCGTGGTCCGCAACAGGTTGATGGTTCCAGTTTTTACTGTTCCGGAAAGCGTGACCGTATCCCCGAAGTCCGCAGTGTTCAGGTCGACGCAAGGACCTCCGTCCGACGAAATCGCAATCCAGGCAAAGTTGCTGACGACGCTTCCGGTTTGCACGGCGACCGGGACTCGACATCCGGTTGCGCCATTAGGGACGATAAACCGGATGACATCCCACGCTGCAATCCCGATCGGGACTGGAAATTGGGTGAAACCGGCGGGCAGTCCCGGAAACGTGCCCCGGCCTGCCGACACCACGGTTGCCGGTTGGGTTCCGACGAAGACCTTGATCTGGACGTTGGGAACGTCGGTCGCGCCACTCTGCGTCTCGTTGCTCGAAATCGCTCCCAGTCCGGTCCCGTTGAGCATCACGGTCTGTCCGGGCACGGCAGACTGACCAGCCGGGCTGAAGAGGTTGAGCGTCGTGCTTCCGTTCCCGGCCACGTTGAAGGCGGCCGCAGATTGTGTGCCGGAAAAGTAATCCAGACTGAAAGCTCCAAAGGCGCTCGAAACCACGGTGATAGGCGCCGTGGCTGTGACTCCGCCGTTGTTGACGGTCACCGTGCCGGTTCCGATCGGAGTGCTGGAGGGCAAAATCGCCCCCACTTCGTGCGCCGACACGTACACCAGGATGGCGTTTACCGTCGTGCCCCCAACCTGGACCGTCACGGAAATGCCGGCCAGTCCGCCGGTGGTCGGCAAGGGGAAGGACGCCTGCTGCAACGTGTCGGGACCGAGCCCCGCTCCCGTTACCGCAAACAGCGCCCCTTGGGCGATGCCATATCCGGGAAAACCGCTGGGAATCCTGGCGGCCGCATTTACGACGTCGGTGATCGACGGCTGAGCGAATGCGTTTGTGGCCAGCGCGAGTAAGGCGCAGGCCAGTACAATCAAAAGTACAAACAAAAGTCTTAGCGCTACCCAATTTTTCATGCTACCCTCTCCATTCCTTGAATACGCCGCAAGCGCCGAATGTCGCGAAAGATAGTCGCCTTCGACGAACTCGTGCCTGTCTAAATCGCGGTCGCTCTCGCAGGCTGGTGATGTGCGAACTTGTGCTGCTGGCAAAGCACAATTTCTCACTCTCGTCTATGCGCGACAGGAAACCGTCAGGATGTCCAGACTACGCGTAATCCTGCGTCGGCGGCGATGTAAGGATCCTCAAAGTTATTGGCATTCACTACGCAATGCGCAAACGCGGGGACAAAACCGTCATTCCCAGTCCGAACGCCGACATAGCGCCGGGGCTTGATCGCGAACAGCTGGATTCTTTGTTCAGCGCCACCTATGAGGAGCTGCGCCGCCTGGCCGCCTCGGTGCGGAGTGGCGATCCCGCGGCGACCTTGAATCCCACCGCCCTGGTGCATGGAGCTTGGCTCAAGCTGGCGAAGTCCCCAGGATTTGTCGTGACCTCCCGGCTGCACTTCAAGCGGATCGCCGCGCGGGCCATGCGACAGCTTCTGGTAGAGGCTGCCCGACGCCGCGGTTCGCACAAGCGCGGCGGAGCAGGCCAGGCCGTTGTTGTCACCTTCGACGAGGCACTCAGCCAGCCGGCCTGCTGCGAAGAGGACATGTTGCGGCTCGATACCGCGCTCGATGAACTGGCGCGCCTCAACCCTCGTCATGCCCTCATGGTAGAAAGCCGATTCTTTGGAGGGCTCGACGTCATCGAGACCGCGGAATTGCTGGAGGTATCCGAAGCCACGATTCTCCGCGACTGGCGCGCGGCCAAGGCCTGGCTCGCGCATGAACTTCACAACGGGCGGTAAATGAATAGGGGGCAGACCACCGTTTTTTGTCCGGCCCGTTCAAGGAGACGATGGACAGCGCGCGTTGGGAGCGAATTCAGACCCTGTTCCACGAAGCCGCGGATCAGCCCACGGACCAGCGGCGATCCTTTCTGAAGAGCGCCGCCAGCGGAGATGAACAGCTCATCGCCGAAGTGCTGGCCCTGCTCGAGGAAGACGCCCGAGGGTCTTCGCTGCTGGATCGCGACGTGGCCCGGGTCGCCAGCGAGATGCTGAGCCCAGCGGCTTTGCTCGCCTCGCAGGATTTTGGGCCGTACCGATTGCGGGAGGTCCTGGGAGAAGGCGGCATGGGCGTGGTTTATCTGGCCGAGCGCGAAGACCTCGGCAGCCGGGTCGCCATTAAGGTGTTGCGCGACGCGTGGATGTCGCCCGCGCGCTGTGCGCGATTTGCCAGCGAGCAGCGGACCCTGGCGCAGCTCACGCATCCTTCCATCGCGCGCCTCTACGACGCCGACACCCTGGCCGACGGGACTCCCTGGTTCGCCATGGAGTACGTCAAGGGCGTCCCCCTCACCGAGTACTGCGTCGAGTTCCGGAGTTCGATCGAGGAGCGGCTCAAACTCTTCCGCTCGGTGTGCGAGGCAGTGCAGTATGCGCATTCCCTTGCGATCATTCACCGTGATCTGAAACCCTCTAATATCCTGGTCCAGTCCGATGGCAGCGTGAAACTGCTCGACTTCGGCATTGCCAAGCAGCTTGACAGCCTGGGAACGCCCGCCGATCAGACCAAGACCATGGTGCATTTCATGACGCCGGCCTATGCGGCGCCCGAGCAGATCCGTGGCCACTCCGCCGGCATCCACACGGATGTGTATGCTTTGGGAGTAATTCTTTACGAACTGCTGGCGGGGCGCCTGCCATTCGACGTCTCGCATAAGACCCCGACCGAGGCGGCCGCCATGATGACGACGGGCCAACCGCTGAAGCCGTCCACCTTGGCCCGTCGGACCGGGACGCGCACGGCGTCCTGGGCCGACCTTGATGTGTTGTGTCTGACGGCGATGCACATCGATCCCAAGCGGAGATATCAGTCGGCTGAAGCGCTCATCCGCGATGTGGATCATTATTTGAGGCAAGAGCCGCTCGAAGCGCGGCCCGACAGGGTGCCGTACACGCTGACCAAGTTCGTCCGGAGAAATTGGCAAGGGGTATCCGTGGCTGCGGTCATGATTGCAATTGTTGCTGTTGCCCTGGTCGTGACCCTCTCCAGCAAAGCTTCGATCTCCAAGGCAAGGGAAAAGACGGTCGCCGTTCTTCCATTCCAGAATTCCGGTTCGGACCACAGCCTCGACTTTCTCCGCCTTTCCCTGGCTGACGAGATCGCAACGACGCTCAGCTACGCGCGCTCTCTTTCAGTGCGGCCGATTGAGGCGACCCGCAAGTACGTGGAACCCAATCTTGACCCGCAAAAAGCGGGGCGTGATTTGCGGGTGGCCAACATCGTCACCGGACATTTCCTGAGAGCAGGAGAGCAACTGCAAATCACATTGGAAGCCACCGATGTGGATAGCAACCGCGTGCTGTGGCGGGACATTTTTGTGGTGCCCTCTCGCAATATGATCGCGATGCAGGCTCAAATCGCAGCCAAGACACGATCGGGGCTGGCCCCTCTGCTCGGGTCATCAGAGTTTGCGGCGGATAGTGCTGCCCGGCCACGCGATGAGGAGGCGTATGACCTGTACCTCCGCAGCACGCCTCTTTCATTCGATCCAGCCCCTAACAAGCAGGCAATCACGACGTTGGAGAGAGCGGTAAAACTCGATCCAGACTATTCCCTGGCGTGGAGTGCCCTGGCCGTGCGGTATTATAACGACGCTCGCTATGGGAATGGCGGGGAGGCGATGATAGAACGCGCCAAAGCCGCCGCAGAGCGGTCACGGCTGCTCGATCCCAACAACATCACGATCCTGGGTAGCATGCCCTTCGTTCGAACCGAACAAGGCGAGTTGGTCGAAGCGTATCGACAAGCCGAAGACCTGGTTCGCCGCCGGCCCGACAATGGCCGCGTCCATTTCGGTTTGAGCTATGTGCTCCGGTATGCGGGTTTGCTCGAAGAGGCCGCGCGCGAGTGCGACACCGCTTTTCTGCTCGATGCTCAAACCGCGGGCGTGCGATCCTGTGCGGTCGTTTTCATACTGCGCGGGGACTATTCACGGGCGACCGATTATATTAATCTCGATTTTGGTTCAGAGTGGGCAAAAGCCCTTTCCATGGACTCGCTGGTGCGCCAGCGAAAAGAGAAGGAAGCTCTCAAGATAGGGCCAGCCGGCGTCCCGCAGTGGGCGGGCTACGGTATGTTCCTCGCCTGCGTGGGGCATCGGCCTTCGAATGAAATTGCTGCCCTGGCGCGCGCCGTCGAGCCGGTCGGCGACCCCGAGGAGAATTATTTCGCAGCGGCCCATCTTGCTTATTGCGGCCAAACGGACGCTGCGCTTGCGATGCTGAAACGCGCCATCCAGGGAAAATATTGCTCCTATCCCGCGATCGACTCCGATCCCTTCTTCTCCAACCTGCGGTCGAAGCCGGAGTTCGCCGAAATTCGCTCCGCCGCCATCGCGTGCCAGAACAAATTCTTGGTCCAACGAAAGTCGAGCCCTGAGCAAGAAAATGGGGCGCATTAGGGATCTGTTTGCATCAAGGTTTTCATAGCCCCCTGACGGGGCTGAAACCTCCATTAACTTTTTATATTCCTTTGCGGCCTTTGCGCTTTCCTCGGCGTCCATTGCGGTTAGATTGAGTTCCAGCATTCTTCCAGGCTTACCCCATTCCCGTCTCCCCAAATTCAAATTGACTCCCCAAGGCCTCCTCCTTATGCTGGGCCGCATGTTGGAAACCTTCTTCAAGCTCAAGGAGAACCGCACCACGGTGCGCACCGAGTTTTTGGGCGGAGCCACCACGTTCGTCACGATGGCCTACATCATCGTGGTCAATCCTGCGATTTTGAGATTTGCGGGAATCCCTGCGGGGCCAAGCACTGTCGCCACCATCCTGGCCGCTGTATTTGGTTGTCTGCTCATGGGACTTTATGCGAACCGGCCGATCGCCGTTGCGCCGTACATGGGCGAGAACGCTTTCATCGCCTACGGACTCACCGCCATGGGCATCGGCTGGCAGCTGTCCCTGGGGGCGGTCTTTGTGAGCGGGGTGGGGTTCACCCTGATCACGCTCTTGAAAATCCGCGCATGGCTGGCGAATTCGATCTCGGTCAGCATGAAACATAGCTTTGCGGTAGGAATCGGACTGTTCCTCGCCTTCATCGGAATGTATGAAACCGGCATCGTCACCAGTGCGGTCGCCGGCATGCCTCCGCAAGCCCTGCTCGCCGCCAACTCGAGTGGACTGCGGGCTCCCGACGTACCCCTGAAAATTGGAAACCTTCACGATCCCCTGGTGCTCTTATCAATCTTTGGATTTCTATTGACGGTGACACTGCTTTATCGAAAAGTGCGCGGGGCGATTCTTCTGGGGATCGGGATCACTGCGGTCCTTGGCTATTTCCTGCATCTCGGTCATGCACCGCAAGCCGTGGTCGGACTCCCGTTTACCGGCGAGTATTCACTCAGTCCCATTGCCTTCAAGCTGGATATTGCGGGAGTGCTCCGGCTGAGTTTTCTTCCAGTCTTACTGACCCTCTTCCTGATGGGATTTCTGGACACGCTGGGAACCCTCGTGGGGGTGGGAGCCGCCGGGGACCTGGTCGATGAAAAAGGAAATTTCCCCAGGATCGAACAGCCGATGATGGTGGATGCCGTGTCCTGCATGTTCAGCGCCCTGATCGGCACAACCACCAGCGGTGCATACATTGAATCGGCCACAGGAATCCGCGAGGGAGCCCGCACCGGCCTGGCCGCGGTGACAACCGGCTTATTCTTTGCGACCTCACTCTTTTTTGTTCCACTGCTGGAGCCCCTGCAACACCTCAAGTATGCCTATGGACCGGCTCTCATTGCTGTTGGAGTCTTGATGGTCCGCTCCATCACAAAGATTGATTTTGAAGATTTGACGGAATGGGTACCCGCTTTTGCTACGGTCGTGATGATGTTGTTCACTTATAACATCGGGAACGGACTGACGGCGGGATTGGTCTTGTATCCTATAATCAAGCTTCTCTCGGGACGGGGCAGGGAACTGAACTGGGGATCGGTGGTGCTGGGTCTGCTCTGTGCCGTTTACTATGTGTTTGGGATGCCGCACTGATTGCAGGAGCAGGCGAAGTTCACCTCGGAATGGGAGCAGGCCACCCATCCATCGTAGAGACGGTTCATCCGCAAGTTCTTCGCGAAAGTGAAATCACACTTCTTCGATCAGAGTCCTTCCAGTCCAGATTCCAAATTTCTGTTTACTTTCGTTTATGGACCGGAATGCCCCCAATCACAAAAGTCTTCCCTGAAACCGTCCGCAGAGCTGTCACTGCGACAGGTGTGGGGGAGGTTACTCGAATGCCCAACATCGACATATCCCCCGACAGCAAATTGAGGAAGGTGGCCCAATTGGGATCTGCACTCATATACTCATTAACAAAGCGTGACATCTGGCTATTTGCCTTAAGTGTCAATGTGACCCTGGCGAAAGGAATCCCGTTTACGGGGATACTAATGAGCCCCAATGCTTCCAGGGTGACAGTGGTGTCTGAGGAACCCGGGTTGACGATGGCGATGCCGGTTCCAATCTTCGGTGTTTGTTGGGCGTTGACCCAGAACTCCGTACCGGTTTCAGTTGCCGGGACGCCGACCAACCCCATCACCTCAGGGCCATCCATGATGTCGTATACAACCTGGACAGTGATATCGTCAGAACAATCGGAGGGGCAAGTTTGCGTCATCGACACGTCCGCCCACCCCGCTTGGACTACCTCGGGACTGTTCAGTGGAAGCAGAGTCAAGGCTACTGCTGCTCCGGCCTTCAAAGTCGTCATGAAGGAAGTGGCGGGAAGGGGTGGAAAACCTGGAATGCCCTCCATGACCATGCTTACAAGCATTGCCCCCCGTGTGGATTCGCTTAAGTCCACCGTGACCGTTTTAGAGTCGCTGGTAGGATTGCCCAGAAGGACATGGGTCCGGTAGTCTCCACCGACCACGATCTGTGCCGCATAACGATGGACTGCGGGTTCGGCCTGGGAAACAGCGCTCTTCCCGGAGACAGTACCTTCATGAATCGAAAAAGCTTCCCCCGCTTTTTCCGAAGGAACCATCACTACCTTTGTTCGTCCTTCGTGTCCAAAGACAAATATGTCCTTTTGGCTCGGCAAAGTCTGTGCTTCAAGGCATTCGAGGGAAAATAATGCTACTGCCAGAAACAAGATTGATCTTTTCATAATTAAGAATCCTCCTCTGAAATGACCTCAGTGAGGGATGGCGGAAGGAACGATAGCATCTCCGACTCAGACAACATTACGGCAGGAGTCGGGATGAATTGATATCCGCTGGAAAGACTAGAATGAATCAGCTTCTTGGAAATGGGGTGTTTCTAAAGCGCTCCAAAAACATCAATGGAACAATCCAACAGGATCGCGCGTTCGGAAATTTTATCTGGCCGGGGGAAGCGGACGCCGATCCAACCGGACTGCATTATAACTCTGGGGAGCCCGCCATTGCAATTACTCGGAAATAATCTTGACTGATTTCAAGAGGATCGGGGTCATAGGGACGCTCGCGTATTCCGGATTCACCGCCTTGGTCGGAAAAGTTCCAATCTTATCCACCACATCCATTCCTTCAATCACTTTTCCAAAGACCGCATAGCCCATCGCCCGGCCGGAGTTTCCGTGGTGGTTCAGCCTCGCGTTGTCGACAAGGTTGATGAAGAACTGCGCCGTAGCCGTGTCCGCCTCTTCTTCCCGGGCCATGGAAATGGTTCCGCGCTCGTTGAGAATTCCGTTGGCAGCCTCGTTCTTGATCGGCGCTCGCGTCGCCTTCTCCTTCAGATCCGGTGTCACCCCTCCGCCCTGGATTACAAACCCTCGCATCACCCGGTGAAAAATGGTCCCGTTGTAAAAGCCGATCCGCGCGTAATCAAGAAAATTCTTCACCGTGATCGGAGCCTTGTCGGGATAGAGTTCAATCTTGATGTCTCCGACGGAGGTTTGCAGAACCACCACGGGGTTTTTAAGGGTGGGGGCTGCAGACGCGTTGGCTCTTGCGGGGAGAATAGATCCAATAGCGACAAGGCAGAGAACCGTAAACAGCATTCGGGGATTTTTCATTGGCGTTTCCTGGGAAAGAATTGCGAATTGGGAAAACCCTTCAACGCAGAGGCGCGGAAGTCGCAGAGTCATCTGCCCTCTTTGCGCCTTATAGGTATTACAGCGCGTGAAACGTGCGAATTAAAAAGAAACGGTGATGGTAGCGTTCTTTCTTTTTTTGCTTCTTTTTTTCTTTCTTGGGGCGGCTGTGGACCGTGTGGAAAACCGCCGCACGTGTTT
>JAIQFY010000023.1 GCA_020072965.1 Terriglobia bacterium
GTGTCATCACCTTGGGGGATGGCATCGCCATCGCCTTCAAGATCGAATCACACAATCATCCCAGGCTTGCGGAACCGTTTCAGGGTGCTGCAACCGGGGTGGGTGGAATCCTGCGCGACATGTTTACGATGGGGGCACGTCCTATTGCCGCGATGAATAGCCTCCGTTTCGGGTCCCTCCATCCTCGAAATCGCGCCCCCAGCTCCGGGCCCGGCAAGGCTCATTTCCAGCCTGCAAATTCACCGAATGACGTCGCCTCCGAAACGCCTGCCCGGAATCGCAGAATTCTGCGGGGTGTGGTCGGCGGGATTGCCTTTTATGGAAACTGCTTCGGGGTCCCTACCCTTGGAGGAGAGATTTATTTTGAAGACTGTTACGCTCAAAATCCACTGGTCAACGCTTTTGCCCTCGGGATCTTCAAGAAGGATCCGAAGACCCAAAAACCCAAAATCTTTCTGGGCCGTGCCAGCGGGATAGGAAATTCCGTCATTTACGTGGGAGCCAAGACCGGCCGCGATGGCATTCACGGCGCCTCCCTGCTGGCCTCTTCCGAATTTGATGAGACCACAGCCTCGAAGCGCCCCAATGTTCAGGTCGGGGATCCCTTTCTTGAAAAGTGTTTGCTGGAAGCCTGTTTGGAAGCCATGGAGAGTGGTGGTGTCCTGGGGATACAGGACATGGGGGCTGCGGGACTCACTTGTTCGACCTGTGAGATGGCGGCCCGGGGCGACACCGGAATTGAAATTGACCTGAAGTTTGTGCCCCAGCGCGAGACGGGCATGACGCCCTACGAAATCATGCTGAGTGAATCTCAGGAGCGGATGTTGCTGGTGGCCAAACGGGGCCGGGTGGAAGAGTTGCAGGGAATATTTTCAAAGTGGGGGCTGGAGGCGGTCAAAATTGGTGTCGTGACCCGGAATGGCTTGTTGCGGGTTCGCGACCATGGCAAGTTGGTGGCGGAAATCCCCGCAAAGGCCCTGGCAAACGACGCGCCCGTGTATCGGCGACCCAAGAAGGCGCCAGAGAAAATTTCCGGAAAAAAGCGCCGCACTCCGGCAGTCGACGAGGTGCGATTTCAAACTCTGTCGGGGTCCATGTCGTGGAGTGACCCGTCCCGGCTCGAAACGGTTCTACGCCGCTTGATGTCGAGCGAAAACCTGTGCAGCCGACGTTGGGTTTATCAACAGTATGATCACATGGTGCGGACCAATACTTGCGTCCTGCCGGGCAGCGACGCCGCGGTGATCCGAATCAAAAACACGACCCGCGGTATCGCGCTCTCGCTCGACGGCAATGGGAGATATGCCCGCATCGATCCGCGGGAAGGTGCGAAACTGGCGGTCGCGGAGTCATGCAGGAACCTGGTGAGTGTGGGGGCTCGCCCCTTGGCCGCTACGAATTGCTTGAACTTCGGGAACCCCGAGAAACCCGAGGTGATGTGGGCGTTCAGCGAAGTCATTGACGGAATCAAGGAGGCTTGCGAGGCATTTGGAACCCCGATTACAGGCGGCAATGTCAGTTTCTACAATGAAACTTTTGGGAGCGGGATCTTTCCGACCCCGGTAATCGGGATGGTCGGGGTTGTCGAAGACGTGGCCCAATTGGTCCCGATGGGTTTTCAGCAAAGCGGGGATCTCATCGCCCTGCTGGGAGACGTGACACAACAGCCCGCGCCGGATTTTCTGGAAAGCGCTTCTGAGTTTCTTAAAGTCGAGATGGGGAAGTTGGGAACGAAGGTGTCGGCTGTTGACCTGAAAGTAGAGCATCGGTTACACCGGGCGTTGTTGGATCTCCACGCGCACAAACTCCTTCGATCTTGTCATGATCTCTCCGAGGGTGGACTGGCTATCGCGCTGGCGGAATCGTCATTTGCGAGCCGCCAGCGGATCCTGGGATGTGAGATCAAACTCCCGGTGGTTTCAGGCCGCGGGTTCTACTCTTTGTTGTTCAATGAGAAGCCCTCCCGGGTCGTGGTGTCTTTTTCCAGGGAGAATCTTCCTTCATTAAGCGAGGTCTGCGAGCAGCACAAAATTCCTTTCCAAGTTCTGGGGCGTGTGATACAAGAAGACTGGCTCATGCGAACCGAAAAACAGGTCTTGATTCAGACCACCGTGAAGGCGTTGTTTGATCCTTGGGACCGCGAGTTGGAGCGATTGTTGTCGACGGTCAGGTGAGACATGATTGGGGCTCCCGGAAGGGAATCGATCTGCGAGGCGACGCGAATGGATGATAAGTTCCATGATGAGTGTGGCATCTTTGGCGTGTTTGGCCATCCCGATGCGGCCCGATTTACCTATCTGGGTCTGTACGCCCTGCAGCACCGGGGGCAGGAGAGTGCCGGGATTGCCTCCTGCCGGGGCGATCGAATCCTTTGTGAGAAGGGCATGGGATATGTCGCGGAAATATTTTCGCGCGACAAGCTGGATCAGTTAGCGGGCTCGCAGGCGATCGGGCATACGCGCTATTCCACCGCAGGCGACAGCGATATTTTGAATGCACAACCCATCATGGTTGATTGCCATCGGGGGCAGATCGCCCTCTGCCACAATGGGAACCTGACCAATGCGGTGGAGCTTCGCTCCCAGCTCGAAAGAGGGGGCTCCATATTTCAAACCTCGAGCGACAGCGAGGTCATCGTTCACTTGATGGCCACGTCTGCGGCGCCTACCCTCGAAGATGCCCTGGTGGATGCCCTTCGACAGATCGAAGGAGCTTATTCGATCCTGATCCTGACTCAGGACCGGCTCTATGCGGTCCGCGATCCACATGGTTTCCGGCCGCTGTGTGTGGGAAGGCAGGGAGAGTCGACGGTCTTTGCATCCGAGACCTGCGCCTTCGACCTGATCGAGGCTTCCTACATTCGTGATGTTGAACCCGGGGAGATCTTCGTTGTCGAGTCCGGGGGCACCCGGACTCTCCCCTGGGTCAAGGATCAGCCGCATTCCTTCTGCATCTTTGAGCATGTCTATTTTTCCCGTCCCGATAGCATTGTGTTCGGGCGGTCAGTGCAGCGCAGCCGCGAACTGCTCGGCCGGTATCTTGCCCGGGAAGCTCCCGCGGACGCGGACATCATCGTTCCCGTTCCTGACTCCGGCGTGTCGGCGGCCATCGGCTTCTCTCTTGAATCCGGCCTGCCCTTTCAGTTCGGTCTGATTCGAAACCATTATGTGGGACGCACCTTCATCGAGCCGAAGCAAACGATTCGTCACTTTGGTGTGAAGGTGAAGCTGAACCCTGTGCGGGAGATCCTGGAGGGGAAGCGGGTGGTTCTCATCGACGATTCCATCGTCCGGGGTACAACCAGCCAGAAGATTGTGCGCATGGTGCGCTCGGCAGGCGCCCGTGAGGTGCACGTGCGCATCAGTTGCCCGCCCACCATCTCCCCGTGTTTTTACGGCATTGATACGCCCACCAAGAAAGAGTTGATTGCGGCCAACCGGTCCATTGAAGAGATTCGGGAATTCATTGGCGCGGATTCTCTGGCGTACTTATCCTTTGCAGGTTTGAAACACTCTGTGGAAGCAGATGCTCCACGATATTGTACGGCCTGTTTTACCGGTAACTATCCAACCCGTCTGCCCGAAAGTACTCTGCAAAAACTGGCCTCCCCGGTCCCTGAATCAGTACACTCCCCCTAAGGCCACGTTGCCATCCCAGGAGGGGGCTCTCGCCGCGGCTGGTAATCAACGCCCACGCCCTGCCGAGGAAAGGACTCTCCTCGCGGCGCTGGGGGAGGGGAGTCTCTGTATTTCCTGTGTTTGTATGGTGGGACTCACCCGGAGGGATGAATAGAGGGCCTTCAGGGTTGATTCGGGGGTTGGCCAATGATCTCTTTCAAGATCTTGAGATTCGTCATCACCTGGGAGACCTCCTGGGCACTGGGCGTCTCCTTCAGAAACACTTCCATTTGGTGATAGGCCTCTGAAAGTTGTGACTCTTTCATATACACGTTGGCGAGCTGTAAACGGGAATAGCTGCTGAACGCGTCATCGAGTTCCAGGGCTTTCTTCAGGCTTTTCTCGGCCTCGTCGAGGCGGTTTTGCTTGTAGAAAATATACCCCCGGAAATAATAGGCCCCAGCCTTCTGGGGAGCGAGTGCGATCACCCTCCCGAAGTGATCCAAGGCCGTGACCAGGTCGTCAAGATTGACACAATTCAGTCCAAGAAAGTATTGAACCTTGGCAGAACCGGGATTCAGCCTCGACGCGGTCTGAAGGGCGGCCATGGAATCAGAATACTTTCCCGAAGTGAAATAGAGGATCCCGAGATTTCGCTGCGCTGAATAGAAATCGGGAAAAATCGAAACCGCCAATTTCAACTCTTCGATCGCTTCCGGATATTTCTTTTGGTGATCCAGCTCCAGGGCCTTGTGATACAGTTTTAGCGCTTTGGGAGGAACCTTGGTTGAGAGGAGCGTGACCGAAACGGTGTCTCCCAAATCGTCATCGGCATCCAGTCCCTGAGGTTGGCTCTTGTCGTCTTTCCGAACCGTCAACACGACGTTGACATAGAAGGTTTGGGAAGAATGCCCGAAGACCTCCACCTGGAGGTTGACATCCTCAAATCGGCTGTCTTTAATGACCACGTTGTAATTGCCCGCGGGGATATGAGTAAATTCAAACCCGTGGTCGGACCGGAGGTAAGCCTGGGCAATAGGAGTAAAGTTTTTCTCAAGCCTGACCTCAAGAATTTCCGGGACGATGTTGGTATACTCGCTGTAGACTTTACCGCGGATGTTAAAGACGGCACTTTGGCCGGAGCCTGCGTTTGATGTCCCCCGATTCGTTGTCGCTTGCGCTTCAACGATAAGGGGAGCAAGCAACACCAGCAGAGTGCCCAAAGCCAGGCGAGTGCGAAGCCGATTCACTTTCATCTCAAGCACCCTTTTCCCTTTAAGGACGCCGAAAAAAATAAAGGCAAGATCGATAGGCTAATCCTTCAAGACGTAAAAGTCCACACAAAAATGGGGGTCCGACTCGAGACCGAATCCGGATCTCTCTTTTCACAGGGAGGAAAATATGCCGCGGCCGGAGCATGAAATCAAGGCAAGATGTGCATGGGCCAATTCCGATCCCATCTATATCGAGTATCATGACCGGGAGTGGGGCGTACCGGAGCACGACGATGCCAAGCTGTTCGAGTTTCTGGTCCTGGAAGGTGCCCAGGCTGGATTGAGCTGGCTGACCATCCTTAAGAGACGTGCCAATTACAGCAGGGCCTTTGATCAGTTTAACGCCACAAGAATTGCGAAGTACGGCGGGAGGAAGGTGAACTCCCTTCTCACAGACAAGGGAATCATCCGGAACCGACTTAAAATTGTGGCGGCGATCCAGAATGCCAAGGCTTATTTGGCTGTTCAAAAGGAGTTTGAGAGCTTTGATGCTTATCTATGGCAATTTGTAGACGGAAAGCCGATCCGGAATGCCTGGAAATCCTTGAGGGAGGTTCCTGCTAAAACCGTGGAATCCGAAGCCATGAGCAAGGATCTGATCGGTCGGGGGTTCAAGTTTGTGGGTCCAACCATCTGCTACGCTCACATGCAAGCCACGGGAATGGTGAATGACCATTTGATCGGTTGCTTTCGCTATCATGAGATCGGTTAGGTAGAAAAGAGTTTCGCCTGCCGATTGAAGGACCGCCATTTCCATGATAGTTCTTATTTCGATCCTCCTGCGGATCAGCCGGTGACCCAGGTCCTCATTATGGGAGAGCGGGGCACGATTCTTTTCGGTCCCTGTTGAAGGCAGTGCCTCATCAGGATTAATGGGCATCTGTCACCGCGCGGCTCAGTTTTCTCTTGCCACACCGCCTCCCGGTTTGATTGAATAGCCCTGCGAGGTTCATTTCGAGAATCGAGCCGGTAACCGCCCCGCTATTCGAGAGAATGCCTTCATTGATCTTCAAAATCCTCCTCAGGGTGGGATATTCATGAAGACCTGCCTGTCATTTCTTGTTTGTTGTGTCCTCGGTTTCTTCGGTTCCAGTTCACCCGTCAACGCCGACAATGCCCGCGTCCAAATCGAATTGGTGCATTCCTACCCCGAGCTGCGGGTGGACAGTAAACCGTTTTTTGTTCACAGTGCCGCGTTTTTTTATTCACGGTTGCCGAGGGACCAGTGGGAAAAGTCGCTTCGGCGTCATGCCGAATTGGGAATCAACACCGTTGATCTTTATATTCAATGGAACTGGCACGAACCCGAGGAAGGACAGCTTGACTTTGATGGGCATTCCAATCCTCGCAGGGATCTGAAAGGGTTGCTGCAATTAATCGCCAGGCTCGGGCTTAAGGTGATCATTCGGCCGGGGCCGGTGATTCTGAATGAATGGAAAAACGGCGGCTATCCGGACTGGCTGCTCCGGCGTCCCGAGTACAAGGAGTCGCCGCAGGACGTCCTGGAGGGGCGCTACCCAAGGCTTTCGGGTCTTTCGACGACACAATCCGATGAGGCGTCTCGACAATGGCTGGAAAATGAGACACACCTCCGATACACCCGGAAGTGGTATTTCGATGTCATGAACATCCTCTCGCCGTATTTGGCCTCTCACCAGGGGAACATCCTCTTCTTTCAACTGGACGACGATCAGGCCATCAATCGGACCAATTACAGCGGGCCAAACTTCTGGCGATACATGGACACGCTTCGGCAAGACCTCGTGGATGCTGCGGTCAATGCGGGGGGGCGCTCCGATGACATCATCCCTTTCATCAATCCCACCGATATGCGTGTGAGCGCGGCTGGATTCGACCCCAGCCTCCCTCATCCCATCGCGGCTCTGGGACAATGGTATATGTATCCGGGAGCGAACCAGCTCTCATTCGAAGATTCAACGAATCTGCAATTCTTCGTCGAAGAGTTGAAAACCCAGCCACGCTTTCCCCCCATGATCATCGAGTTCCAGGCAGGCTGGTACGCCCCCGGTGACGATGATTACGCCCGACCCTCGGATCCCGAAAACACTTTGTTGGCTTCCCGCAGCCTGTTTGCAAACGGCCTGCGAGGGCTGAATTATTTTCCTCTTCAGGATACCCTCTATCCGGCAGGCTACGAGGTTCCATGGACCAACCACTACTACGCCTGGGAGGCGGCCATGGACATCAATTCCAATGCCCAGCCGCGGGGAATTCCAGTGAGACGAAATGGGCTCCTCATTCGGGGCATGGGAGATCTTCTGGCACAGACCCACAAACATGCCGATGTCGGTATTGTGTATTCTTTGGGTGCCGTCCAACCCCAGGAGAAACTGACCAAAGAGGAGATTCTCCGCATTTCGTCAGGAACGATGGCATTGCAGCGATACTGCATGCTGAATCAAGTCAGTAATGAATATCTGGATCCCGAATACCAATCCACTGAACAACTCCGTCGCCACAAGCTGCTGCTGATGCCGGTGTTCACTTTCGAGCCGGAGCGCGGCCTGGCGCTCAGCTCGACCGCAGAGAAGAGGCTCATGGAATTCGTGGAAGGAGGCGGAACCCTGGTCTTCTTTCCAAAGGCGCCTCAAAGTGGAAAGCTTGGGGACTGGTTTGCCGGTTTAAAGCGGACCCGGGTTCAAAATGATCAGAACCAGCGCGTCTCTTTCCTGTCGAATACCGCGTCTCAGGTGGTTCCTCGAGGCGAGATCGAATTGTACCAGGGCATGAGCCCCGGAGATGACCTCGGAGGGAAGTTTCAAGTCTTTGCGCGCTTTCCCGGAAACGAAGGCTCCACTGCCGTGGGCCTGGAGCGAAAGGTCGGTTCGGGCCGGGTCGTGGTTCTGGGGATGGATTTTTACAGTTGGACAGGGGAGGAAGCGAAGAAAAAGGCTCCCGGCGAAATGACGATGGTGAGACCTCAAACCAATCCTGAGCCGTCTTCACAGAATGTTGGAGCTTCGATCGATCTCAATGCCGTCATGAATGAACTCATCGCCCGGGGTCCTGTGACCAGGGCTCTGGAGTGGTCATTCGAGTCGGCTCCCGTGCAAGACCGGGATGTAACGGTTGAGCTCGCCACAACACACGCGTGTACTGGATCCGGGTTTATCAGCCTGGTAAACTTTTCCGCCGAATCCCCCCGTGACCTGAAGATGTCCCTTCCGGCCTCCAATCCCTGCCTCAAACCCGTTGACGTACCGGCGGTCCATTTGTTGCCGAGAGATGCCCTGGTTCTTCCGCTCCATCTTCCGCTAAGACATTTTGTCGGGAGTGAGACACAGGATGAAATTGTCGCCTCCAACACGGAGTTGCTCTCCGTTGAAGGAGAACCGGAACATTTTCTGCTGGGTCTTTATGCTCCGTCGAATTCGGTGATCATCTTGAAGCTCTCGGATCTGCCGAAATGGAAATTTGAGATGCAGGGACAACTCCTCTCCACGAGCGTGGATGCGAGTCACGGTTGGATTCGCGTGTCAGTTCCGGCCGGCGGGGGCCCGATCCCGCTTCAGTTTGTTGATGTGGAGAAGACAGGCAGAACAGGGTCGTCAGCTGTTGCGCAACGCGACAAGGCAATTACCGGGACCACCAGCTCTCACGTGACCCGCTCCGTTCAACACACCGTGGAGGGCGAACTTCTCGTCAACTTGCGCTCCGCTTACCATCTGCCGATCCGGGAGGGGCTCGATCTGCCGTTGGACCCCCCCATCCTCGTTCTGCAGAGCTCCTCTCCCGCCAAATTGTTGCTGGAACTTCAGAATCTGACGGACCGCCCGGCAAACCTCTCCGTCGAGATCCATGTAAACGGGTACAAATTGAATGCGTCTCTAAAGAAGATCAGCATTGGACCACGTTCCGTTGAAGAATATGAGTTCAACCTCTATCTGTTTCTTAAGGGGGTGATCGATCCCTCCACCAAATTTGCAGAAGGAAAGTTCGTGCTCAAAGGACATCAGAAACCGATTGAGAAACCCTTTTACATGGTGACGATTGATCCGGGCACCGCTGTCGCTTACGCCTTGGACCTCGATCGGGACGGATACCCGGAAGTGGTCCTGGAGAATTCTGAGCTACGACTCATTGAGACCCCAAGTGCAGGGGCGCGAGCTTTCGTTTTGTTTGATAAACGGACGCGTAAGAATATCTTCTCAAGTGTGGGGGCTCTTCGCGACAGGTTGTCATGCCGGAATGAGCAGCCGGCGTCGAAGCCATCACGTCAGATCCGAGGCTACTTTGGACTTCACAATCGTCCGTATCGCTTTGAGATCCTGGCCTCCGGCGGAAGTACAGCCATCGCCCGATTTTTTTATGAAGCACCGGACTTGACCCCGGCGGGAGCACTGATCCAGAAGACAATTACCCTTCACGGAAACGAAGGCTACTTCGAAGTGGAGTATCAAGTGACCCCTCATGCGTCCTCACCCAACCCGCCCCAGTGCTTTACCTCGCTAAATTCCGTGGACAAAACGAATCTGGACGGGCCGGCAGCCCTTTCTTTGGACCTCGTCGGCCCGACGGCTCAATTGATTGACCGCACTGAGCGAAATCCAAAGGAATATTCAGGGGAAATTGTCACTTATTTCAAGCCGTTTGACTCGACAGCTTCGACTTTCAGTTACAGAATGCGCTTCCGTCTGCCTCTGTAACCCTCAAATGAATGTGTCCTCTCAAAAATTATTTTTCCCTTAGAAGGAATTAACGTATTATACTGATTACAAGTAACTTATATGGCGATCTATTTGCAGTTATCCCGCCAAATCTGGGGATTTCTCCTCCAATTTTTTGACAAATCGAGAAATCTGTAAATAATAGTCCCGAATGTTTCGTGCTATTTGCTGTCCTTGAGGCGATTGAATTAGTTCTCCAATCCAGTCTTAGATTTGGTCTGCGGAGCCATCGATCCCAACCCGGTTTTTTGGTCGACGAGATTGAAAGTTCTCAGTACGCGATCGGGTGCGGTCTGTTTCCTGAATCACAACGATGAGCATTTTAGATAAATTACAGAGAGAGAACTGTGAACGGTTAATTTCCTTTCAGCACGAACCGAGCGGAATGCGCGGCTTTGTCGCCATTCATACTCTCAGGAAAGGCCGGGCGCTGGGTGGCATTCGTCTTTGGAACTATCCCAACGAAGATGCCGCTGTGGAGGACGCCCTGCGTCTGGCTGCGGCCATGACCCGGAAGGTAGTCATGGCAGATCTCCCGTGTGGAGGCGCCAAGTGCGTCGTGTGGAACCACGAGGGACTCAAACGAAAGCCGGCTTTTATTCACCTGGCCGAGATCATTGAATCCATGCACGGCACCTTTCTGGCTGGCAGAGACCTTGGCATTACGCCGATCGATCTCGCCACCATGGCCAAGGAATCGGCGTTCGTCTTCAATGAGAAGAGGGCTGGCGACTTGAGTTATTTGACCGCGTTGGGGTTGATGCAGGCGATGCGCGCCACGCTCAAATTCACCACCGGCCGTGACTCGCTCGAAGGGCGGTCAGTCAGTATTCAGGGAGTGGGAGAAGTGGGCTCCGCCTTGGCCAGGCTGCTGGCAAAGGAAAAGGCCAAGTTGACTATTACGGATCTGGACCGGCGCCTGGCACATTCCCTTGCGAAGAAGTGTAAGGCCACGGTCGTCGAACCTGAGGAGATTTTCACGATTCGCAGTGATATCTTTGCGCCCTGCGCCCTGGGGGGAGTTCTGGACGAGGTTCATGTGAAACGACTCCGCGCGAAGGCGGTCGTCGGGGCCGCTAACAACCAGCTGGCCACACCTGAGATGGGCCAGGAACTCGTCAATCGCGGAATTGTGTATGCCCCGGACTACATTGTCAATGCCGGGGGCATCATCCACGGGGCCCGATTTACTTTGGAAGGGAAAAAGGATAACACGAAAGAGATCCGAAAAATCTACGACCGCACGCTCACCATTTTGGCCATGGCCAAGAGAAAGAACGTCCCGTCCAACGTCATTGCGGACGAGATCGTCGCCAAGAAATCGGGTTAAAGACCCGCCGGATCGATACCCCTGGTCTGAATTATTCGAGAAGGAATCTCGCCATCTTCCGCGGCGCCACGGTTAATTTCAGATTGCGGATTTCTGAGGAGAAGTGTGAATTCAGTCGTTCCTTAGAACGGTTGGAGTCCGAGCCCTATTCCAGGTTTCCTGATCTCCACTTTTCCTGGATGGTCTGCTTCTCTTTCTTGCGCGAGGCCCTGGTTTTGCGGGGCAGAACCTGTGTCTGCGGCTTGCGGGACCAGCTCCGGCGAGGTTTCTTGAGATCAGTCTTGTCAATCCGGATGATCTC
This sequence comes from Terriglobia bacterium, assembly GCA_020072965.1. GTDB lineage: Bacteria > Acidobacteriota > Terriglobia > JAIQFV01 > JAIQFV01 > JAIQFV01. Next base: position 11,211 of record JAIQFY010000023.1, read on the forward strand.
TTTGACGGTCATATCTTCACCAACACGACTTTGCCTGCGACTGAGCGCTCCAGCAGTTTCGTCGCGTTGCGCGAGATGCGCATCCCTGCTTCAGAGTTCGAGGTCTGGCCTCCCGTCTCTATCACCTATTACCTATTACTATTACCTAATACTTGGCACCCGACACCTCTTTCTAATGCACCGCCACCACATCGATACGAACGTCTTTCCGTCGAGATTTGACTTTGAATCGATTCAGATCCGCAGATGAAACCTTGGCATCATTGTTGAGGGTTGCCAGATAAGTATTGGTTTCGCGATCGTATATTTCCCGGGCGACCCGTCCGACATCTTCCAATCCATTCAGGCGGAACGCCCGCCCTCCTGTTTCCTCCGCCAGGCGAATCAGGTCTTTGTCCAGGTACTTGAAATCAAATATGGTCTTCAGTGCCTTGATATGATTGATTTCATAGAATGCAAAGCCACGGCTGACCAGAGTTTTTTGGACCTCGCCCCACAGGTTGGACGGCGAGTCGTCAGTTCCATCGGAAAAGGCGACAAGCACTTTGCGGGTGTCTTTCGACGGTCCGGACATCTTTGAATCGAACTCGGAGAGGGAGGCCAGGATATCTTGTGAGAGGGGAGCGATGCCTCCAAACTTGATTTTTTGAAGGGTACTGACCAGTTCATCGGGGGATCTCTGATAAGAGCTCAGGAATTGCTGGCTCACGTTGATGGTGGCGATGGCCATCTCGAGTTGGGGCGGCTTGATATCGATGAATGCCGCCACCAGATCCTTCATCAGGGCCCTGTTGTTCATGGCGGTGTAGCTGGTATCGACCAGAAGAACCATCCGCGGAGGCCGTTTGGTCTCCCACTTGAGGGAATCCAATGTGACCATGCGCCCATCCACCCTCAACTCAATATCACTGGGGCTGAGGTCTTTGACAGTTTGATTTTCTTTGTTGTAGGCAACCAGTTCGATGGTCGCGGTAGTCTGCGCCGGAGTGGTGTGAAGCGAGCAAACGAGCAGCGCCGGGAAGACTCCCCATCGTACTGATCTGATCATTACTAGATCTTACACTTAAAATGCAAAAGATTGAATCCGACATAATTTTAGGTAGTGGGTCAGTTTCCGAGTTGTGCGTGATCCACCCGCAATCGGCGGCATGCGTCAATGGACCTCCAAGTTTCCACGCCGGTGGGCACCGGCTACTTACTCAATCTCCCGCACCGGCTTCTGAAACGCAGCTCCGGCGGCAGCCAGCACCATGAGTCCTCCAGCGAGCAGAAACATGAGCTTCAAGTTCCACGCAACTAAGAATCCTGCAACCGCGAGGGAGATAGGGGTTATTCCGAAGGAGGCTAGCATGAGCACGCTCGCAACTCGCCCGCGCACCGCGACATCGATCCGCTGCATGATCCAGGCGCCGATGTGGATGTTGACCATTCCCGCCGCTACCCCCATGATCAACAGCGCGCTGGCGATGCTCCACACTTTCCCCAGCAGGCCGATGGATCCCAAGCAGGCACCCAACGCCAACGACACCAGAAGAATCATCACGCCGCGCTGGCGAATCTTCCAGGCACCGGCCAGTAGCGCGCCTAGCAAACTCCCCGCGGCAACCGCCGAGATCACAATGCCGTACACGGCAGGTGAACCGAATCTCGTCTTGGTCAAGTACGCCAGACCAATCGAAACCGGCCCGGCAATGCAGAAGTTCAGGATCGTGACCAACAGCATCAGCGAGCGCAGCGGCACATCTTTTCCTACGTAGACGATTCCCTCCACGATCGAGTGCAACATCGCTTTCCCGGCAGTCTGAGACTTAGGGGGATCCGGCAGCTTCCACAGTGCGCCAATGATAAACAAGAAACTGATCGCATCCACGAAGAAGGCCCATGCCACACCCAGCGTTTTGATCACAAACCCGGCTGGAACTGGACCAACAATGGTGGTCATCTGCGCCGTGCTTTGCCTGACTGACGATGCCGCGACCAGTTGTTCGCGCTTCAACAGCGAGGGCATGTAGGCCGTTTGTGCAGGAACGGCAAATGCATCGGCCACGCCAAAAGCAACCGCCAGAGCGTATAGCTCCCAGGTCCGCAAGACGCGCAGCCAGACCAGAACACCGATCACCGTGACACAGATAGTGCGCGCCATCGCCGTGGCAATCATGATCTTGCGCGCGGACATACGATCACTGACGGCGCCGCCCATAAGCATGAGCAGAGCGCGCGGAATAGCGCCTGCCATCATGATTGCGCCCATGGCCACAGCGGAGCCGGTCTGCTGCAAGACGAGCCAGGGCAAAGCGACAAAATAGAACTGGTCGCCCAGCAGCGAAATCGTGCCGCCGATCAGCCAGAGGCGATAATTCGGGTTGCGCAGCGGATGCTCGACGGCTGTGATGGGCACATTTGCAGTGAAAACGGTTGCAGCAGCCATAAGACTCTCCTCAATGCGTTTACCGGCGTGGAAAGCCCAGAAAGCATCAGCCGGTTGTGCGGTTTCATATCATTAAACGTAAATGTATATTTACATTTACATTCATGTCAAGTATTATTGTACCCGCCTGATATAATGCAAAGCCATGGCCCAGAAAACACTCGCTCCCCAACAAGCCCGCAGCCGGGAATCGATGCGTAAATTGTTGAAGGCAGCGGCGGAAGTCCTGGGACAGCACGGACTGGAGGGCGCCACCATTCCGCGCATCGCCCGGCACGCGGGATTGACGCCCGGGGCCATCTATCGCCGTTTTCCTGACAAGGACGCGCTGCTCGAAACGGTGATCATCGGCATCTTGGAGCGTCAGGACGAGAGGCTGCGCATGATGCTCACGCCCGCCATGGCGCGCCAGATTCCGCTGGCCGTGTTTGCCGAGCAGCTCATCAACAACATGCTGGTCAGCTACCGCGCCAACGCCGGACTGTTCCGTGCCCTCCGCCAGTTCGCGCAGGGCCGCGATCACACGTTGTTTTACAGGAAAGTCACCAGGCTGGAGATGCGCACCTACCAGTACGTGGTCGAGTTGTTCTTGGTACATCGGAAGGAGGTCAAGCATCCCGACCCGCAAATGGCGGTGTCTTTTGCCCTTATGATGCTGGTCAGCACTCTGATAGAGCTGATTCTGGTGGATCACGATATGAAGAACTGGCAGGCCGTGATTCCAAAGGATGACCTGTCACTTAAGCGCGAGCTCCTGCGCTCTTTTCTGAGCTATTTGGGTATTGAGCATAAGAATAACTGAACGCTGCACCAATAATTACAATCCGCCCCTCGCTTGCCGTGCCCGCCCTCACATTTCGATTTAAGCCACTACGCGGCAATTTCCGGTTAGTCGGCTACTCGGAAACTGACCCACTACCTAATTTTACCCTGAATCCGGAAATTCGAAGAAGAACGAGAAGGGGTGACTACATTAGTCTCGCGCTGAGCTTTGAATCGATCCCTTCGGAAGTGCCAACCGCCTCAAGCGGCAAAGGAGCCAGAGCCAGGCTTGCGGCGCGTCAGAGTGTAGTATTGAGCCTCGTCTGCTGGTCTTGGACCCCGGCGAAGATATAATTACTCATTACCGCGGGTCCGTCTGCCTCAGACGGACCCGCCCTTGCGCTTCTTTTACTTTTTCTTTTGTTCGGCAAACATGATCATGTAACCGGCGGGATCGCGAAGAAGGATCTCCCTCGCGCCGTAAAAGGTTTCGCGCGGACCCATAAGCAGCTTCATCCCCTCGACACACTTCAACACCGCGTCCAGCGAGTCGACGTCGATGTATTGCACGACGGTGTGTTGCGTCGCGTGCTCCAGGGTCGCCGGCGAATCATCAGCAATACTCTTCCGGGTTTGCATCATCACCTGGTTGCCGTCTTTTTCAAGCAGGATAAACCCCAACTCGTCGCCGTGCGGCACTTCAGCGGTTTTCTTAAAGCCAAGTCGTTTCATCCAAAAATCGAGGCTGGGCTCAATGTGGTCGACAATCATGATGGGTGTTGAACGAACAATTTTCACGTGTGATCCCTCCTGACAGCTTAAGTTGATGGATTGGGCCGCGCCGTTCGATGTGAGCAGGGCCAGGAGAACAGCGAACAGGACAAAACGAAGTACCAGTCGATTCACTTCTGACCTCCTTTGTGTGGTCTGACGGAGGACAGTTTAATGGGTGGCGCGGCGACTGTATTGGAAAAATGGAACCTGGGTCAGAATTGGGGGTCGAATGCGGCGGGAGTGAAACCGGTAAATTCCCTGAAGTCGGCAATCATGTGGGCCTGATCATAATAGCCCAGCTCCAGGGCGGCCGTCGCCCACTCCACGGGCCTTGGGCAGCTGGCGCGTTCCACCAGGCTCTTGAATCGAATCACGCGGGCAAAGAGCTTGGGGCGGATGCCCACATGCTCTTCAAACCTGCGGGCGAGGTGCTGGCGGGTGATTCCGACCGAGGTGCTGACCTCTTCAACGGGAATCGAACCCTGTGACCGAAGAATGAGGTCGACCGCCGAATTAACGCGGGCGTCTTCGACGGCACGGGGTTGCAACCGGCGGCGCAGCTCCGACTCAAGCAGGGAAATCCGTCCTTGGGTGGAAGGGAGTTCTGCCAATCTTTCTTCGAGCCGCCTGGCCTCATTTCCCCAGATATTCTCGAGCCCGGTATTCTGGTCGGTAACCTTGGCGGCGAACAGATCCAGAAAAGCACGCGCCTTGCCCGGCTGGAAGCGGACACCCAGAAACTGAGTTCGATGGACGCGCTCAACAAGCAGAGAACGCGTCATCGTCCCGACCACGTAACTGCGTCCAGGATGCAGGTGGTGGTCACAACCACTCCCTTCAACCCAGGGCTCTCCGAAATTGAACACGATGTCGATACACCCATCCGGAAGCACACGATGGACGTTGGGCGCTGAGGATTGTATGCCGCCGGAAACGCGGGTCCAAAAACATTGGACGTAAGGCCGCAGGGCTGCGCAGGGCCGGTGCTCGCGGTAGGCGCTTATCAGCTGTGTCATGGTGAAGGCTATTATGCCCGAAAGATATGCTCTTCGCCAAGGTCAGACTGGAAAGTATTGAGCCGGGAGTTCCAGCTCCGCTTGCAGGGCACAAGACCTTTAGCCCACGGCGGCAGGCGTGGGATAGGGGTGTACATAAGGGTACGAGCCCCATCGGAGCGAAAGAATGAATGATTGGGTCATGTCAATAAAGAAGGTTGAACCTCACACTTCCGCGAGGCATGGAGGGGCGGGGGAAGGCTCTCAACTACCAGGGGTCTTAGAGGGCCTGCCCCGCCTCGACGAGGGAGTTACCTTCTTCTTCTATTTCCCCGGCCTTGACTCCCTCTCCCGCTCGTCGTAAGCTTCGCCCGTTAGGCATGAGTTGTAAGTTTCGGTTCATCCTCCCCCGTGGAAACTTCCATGAACACCCATTTGGTCGGCCAAGGCGAAATGATTTCCGGGCACAATCCAAAGTCAATCTGGCTCCGCAGCTCCTGCGCCTTAGCGGTGAACCCGATGCTCCTGAAAATCCTACTTTTGGAAGAGGTTCCAGAAGTGCTCCAATGGGAACGACGGAAGAAAGCTGCTGCATAACAAGTCTGGGTTGGACGAAGCCGGGGGAGAGCAACCTTGGAGCATGAATCACGAAGTCGGGAGCGGACTGTCCCGAATTTGTTCGAAGTCCTGCGGACAATCTTTGACGGACATTTTGACCCGCCCCGGATTAGGCCGCCCTAGGGGCGGGGCTTGTAGAACTTGTTTTGAAGCGGTCGTTGCTGTAAATTGATGAGGTCGAAAGGGTTGTTTGTTTGACGACCCAATCTACCTAACCGTATGAGGCCGCCGTGGTCGCGGGGTTTGCTTTTGGACCCCCGGAGGCTAATGCGAGTTATCCTGTCGTGCGAACACATCACCCCGGCTAGAGGATCCTATGGCAACGTCTAGGAATTCAATTATAGCCCTGGCTGTGACGGTCCTTCTTGCTACGCCGGCGGACGCACAGTCTCAACGTCAACTGCATTTCCTGTCGAAGCAATGCAACGAAGACGCCATCCATATGCACCTCGAGCCGCGTCCATTTCAAGACTTCGTGGGATCCGAGTTCTCGCTGGTGCTGGAAGAAGGAAAGGCTCACGTCCTCATCGTAGTTCAGGACTGTTCGCAATACTGGATCGACGGCGCGGACGTCGGACCCGCGCAGGATATTAATGTTTGGGTGTCTATCCGTGGCTTTGAGGACGTGCGCTCCGTGGTCGGAGCGGAGCAGACACTGCCGACGAGGACGTGGTTCCATCTTTTCGCCGGATCCAGCAATCCGCGCGTCCGCGAGGCGAAAATGGCCGCAGGAACCGCGCAGGCTCCGATCGCGGGTGTTTTCCTAAACCCGCCAGGACCGCAGCGGACTGGACGCGTTTCCCTAAGTAAGGACTTGACCTATTCGTGGGAGGTACCGTCAGCGACGCCGTTGTCCCGTCTGGTGGGCCTGAACCATGACGTCTACACTAGAGATCCCGCCGGGCACGGCGGCCTCAACCGAATACAGGTACTGATGCACGTTTCCGCGGCCCAATCTACGGGGACCCTGAAAGTCGTGGGCGGGACGGATGGGCTACCATTGATCAGCGCTGGCACTTACGCGGTTACTGTGTCCACGTTCTTTCCAATGTGGTCTCGAGCGACGCTGGGTCTCGCACGGGCACGTTGACGGCAGGCTAACCCGCGCGTGCACCCGACCGTCGCAAGAAGCAAGAGCGCGCCGTCGGGTGACGCGCTAGACGTTATCCATTCGTTAGGCTGCAGGCACTACACGTGGGCATTCTCTCCAGGATAAGAGCCGCGCTGCATCCCTCGCCTCCAGGCGAGGAGGGATTCACCGCCGTACAGCCCATCCCCGCCGCAGACAATCGGTTCGGGGTGGACATCTGGGACTGTCGCGCCTTCACCCACAATATGGTCTCTACAACTGCGAGCCCCGAGATCGCCAGACGTTACGTGGAGCTTCGAAGCTCCCAAGGCAACGAATACCAAGGCCAGACGCCTACGAACGCACACGTCGTCACGTGTAATCTGACCTACGCATTCTCGCAGCGCCCTTCGGACGGCCCGCTCTTCAAGTCCGAGCAGATGGAGGACAAGTGGGATATCTACCTCTTCGACGATGAGCTTTACTTCGCACGCAGCTGGACCGGGGAGCTGACATTCAAAGCCCGTGTTCGCTATGAACCCGGCGCGCTCTACATTACAGCACTAGCAGCGGAGGAAAACCACGATCCAGCCTTCGCCCTGCGCGTCGTAGATTACCTGGTCAAGACCCATGTACTGCGACACGAAGCGCCCCATCCCTTACCCTCGACCTTGCCCCCAACCCCGCGGGATGTCGCTGTTTTCTCATTCTCGTTGTTCGGTCGGCGCTGTTCCTTCGGGACGTACGCGGACACTATCAGTATGCAATCTTCTGCGTCCCCTTGAGCGCTCTAGCGTGCCTGCAGCCTAACATGCGCTTGAAGCTGGCGGGCTGGGGCGGCCACATCGGTCGGAGAAGGTCCATCTTGATTGTGGCCGCCCCAGCCCGCAGCTTAAGCGCAACCCGTTAGGCTTACTGAAATGGAAGGGCCTTAGTCATGAACCAAGGCGAAGTCGGGTTCGATTATCGACCGCCACTGTTTGGGGTATACCACCCTGTTGTCGCTTATGGCTTCGTTGTCATTTTTTGCCTCAATTTGGTTCTCTTGTACTTGGCATTCTTCGTGCACTCGAGCGTTCGCCAACGAGCCCGCATCTCAGGGAACCAGAAGGGGCTCGCACGATTTGCGTTTTGCTTCCAAAAGGGTTCGGCTGTTCTCATTGCTATCCTCGCTCTTGCCGCTGTTATCGCACGGGCCGGACGGGAAGGATTCATCGCGTCAGAATTCGTTATCACGCTCTGTGTGGATTTGCTCCTTGTGCTTCCATGCCTGATTGGCGCGAGACGGTGGTTCCGTACCCTGAGCATAGCCCGAGCGGAGTCTGACACGATGAGCATCAGCAAGGCGAAGGGAATTGATTGATTGGACAATCGGCTCAATAAGGACTTATCGCACGAAGCCTAACCCGCGCGTGCAGTGCGCCGTGAAAAGGCGGCGATCTTCAGTGGGTGCAAATCCCATCCGGCAACTGTCGCTCCAGCCGGTAGCAACCGGAGCAGCCGTGGAAGCAATGAAACGGCTGAAGCCTCCGGTGGAACGAGGTCACCTTGGGTGACCCAGCGAGCAGGCAGGCCGTAACGTGAGTAAACGCTGAGCAGGCCTGGAAAAGGGTAATGCAGGAGCCGACCTGGCTGCACCACAGGGAAGGCCGACGGGGCGGGGGGAAGACGAGCGAAAAGCCCCTCGATCTCCTGCTGGGGTAGTGGCGACGGCATGTGGGCACACGGCATTGCATGCTAAACACATGATTCCTTGTCCGAGAGCTGGATGCGGGAAATCCGCCCGTCCAGTTCGATGAGCGGGATGTGGAAACGGAGCATGGCCGAGCTAGTGAGGCACCGGCCGACGAAAGGGCCGGCCACAGATAGGCTCTGCCTAAACCACCGCGCCACATCTCGACTCTACCCCGGTCCGCCAAAAAGCCGGCGGACGAGTGACGCGCTATCTCGTTAGGCGCACTACCTTGTAATGACAGGAGCGGGGGATGTCCACAGAGCAGAACAAAGCAATCGTGACCAGGTTTTATGAGGAATTGTGGAATCAGCGGAACCTCAGCGTCGCCGATGACATTTTCGCTGCCGATTGCCTGACGCACCAACTCCAGTCAGGCACGGCGTCCGTCGGCATGCCGCGCAGCCCTGAAGCGGTGAAGAAACATGTTGCGGAATGGCTCGCTGGCTTTCCCGATCTGCGTTTCGACATTGAGGAGATGGTTGCCGAAGTGGATCAAGTCGTCAGCCGCAGCGTCATGCAGGGCATACATATGGGTACATGGCTCGGCCTGGCTCCGACAGGGAAAAAGGTCAGCATCCGGATGTCCGTAACGCATAAGATTAAGGACGGGAAGATCGTTGAAGATTGGGTGCTGGTAGAAGCGTTAGGATTTTTCCAGCAGCTTGGGCTAGTGCCAGCGACGGAGAAGATTTTGTCGAGGGCAGCGAGGTGAGGTGCAACAAAGATGCAGCCCGGCCCGTGCGCCTAACAAGGGGCTGAACCCGACCGCCACTCAGCAGGCTTCCTAAAGATGTGGAATACAGGCGGCGGGTTAGCCCCGGAGTTAGGCCACTGAGGAATGCCTACAATAAGTCAATCGATGCATACGAAGCTCCTTATTCTCGACCTTGATGAGACGCTGGTTTTTGCTAGCGAAGAGAAGTTAGCCCGCACTGAGGATTTTCAGGTAGCACCCTATTTCGTGTACAAGCGGCCTGGTGTGGAGAGGTTTATTGAATTCGCTTTCACTCATTTCGAGGTTGCGGTGTGGACCTCATCCAGCTCCAACTACGCGAAAGAGTTGATAGATCAAATCTTTCAACAGCCGGACCGGCTTCAATTTGTGTGGGCCCGAGAACGTTGCACTCGGAAATCAGATCCCGAATCAGGGACCAGCTACTGGATCAAAGACCTTAAGAAGGTCAGGCGGCTTGGCCGTTCTCTCGAGGGCGTCCTAGTCGTCGATGACAGCCCCGGGAAACTTGAGCGAAGTTATGGAAATCACATTCATATTCGTCCCTTCGAAGGAGACCCAAGAGACGACGACCTTCGAAAGTTACAAGCCTACCTGCTTTGGCTGAAGGATGTACCGAACGTACGCTTGTTGGATAAAAGAGACTGGAGAACAACTCTGGTGGCCTAACCCGCGCGTGCACCCGACCGGTGCTAAAAGCCAAGGCACGCCGGGTGGGTGAGCCGCAGCCGTTAGGCGCTAATTGGAGTCTTATGATCGAGGCAGTGGTCAAATGATGATCTATATTGCGTTCTTACGAGGCATCAACGTCGGCGGGAAGAATCCTCTACCGATGAAAGAACTGGTCGCGATCCTTGAAGACCTCGGGTCCCAAAACGTCAAGACCTACATCCAAAGCGGCAATGCGGTGTTCGAGAGCAGAGACAAAGACGCTTCGCGGCTTTCAAAGATAATAAGTGCTGAAATCAAGAAGCGCCGTGGATTCGAGCCCCATGTCCTATTGTTGAAGCTCAAAGACCTCGAACGGGCAATCGCAAAGAATCCATTCCCCGAAGCGGAGACCGATCCCCAAGCTTTACATGTGGGCTTTCTCGCCTCCTCACCCGGGAATCCCAGTCTGAAAATACTCGACAGCATCAAGAGCGAGAGCGAACGGTTTCATCTGATCGACAACGTGTTTTATCTGCATGCACCCGAGGGAGTGGGCCGATCCAAGCTCGCTACAAATGCCGAGAAATGGCTCGGCGTCCCCATGACGGATCGTAATTGGAGAACTGTGCGCACAGTCTGGGAAATGGCGAAAGGGTTAACTTGATGACGCCCAATAACGGGGCCCAGGCGACATGGCTCCGCCGCGCTCCGCAACGCCCCTGAACCCAACCGTTAGGCGGCCTTGCCAGAGCGTTAGAAAGCCGCAGCCAGGAGGAGAAAATCTGATGAGGCGTCTACTGACACTATTGGGCCTAGTCAGTTACGTGTTCGTCGTGAACGCAGCAGAGGTCGTCCAGGTCCGGCCGTGGGAGCTGCACAGTAGCTTTTGGATGAGTCTTCATCAGACTCTGATCGCGGACGCGATGCGCTCCACGCCGCGCGCGCTACCCGATTTGTCCCCAGAAGAGCAGGCAACGTGGAACGAGGCCGTTAAGGCATACTGCACCGCCGGCGGCGGGCACAGCGACATGACCTTCGCGAATCCGATGCTCATCACCACCGATGCCCTCACCCAGGTCGCGGATGATGCGGCCGAGCCGCTAATCAACGCCCCTCTTAAGGATGCGCTGATCCTTGCCGCTCCCGTCTATCGCCGGCACTGGTGGACGGTCGACGACCAGGCGAATCGATTTTTCATCGGTTATGCGGCCGCCATGCTGCGTGAAGCGGGAGAGGGCCTCGTTCGGGCACATGAATCGGTGTATCGTACGGCGTGGCCGGAACGCATTCGCGCCTACATCACGCCCTTTGCCGGCCCTTACGGCGCCTACACGATCACCGGGCGGTCGGGCGGCGTGATTACCACGATGTCCTGCCGCGACCCCGGCTACCAGGGCCTACGGGCGCTCGAAATGCTTTTGCACGAGAGTTCACACGCCGTGGTCAATCCTAACAGGGGAACGGTCGCCGCGGCGATCACGACGGCTGTGAAGGCGCGCGGCTTGGATGCGCCGCACGAGCTATGGCACGCGATCCTCTTCGCCACGTCGAGTGAGCTCACGCGCCGGGTCCTTGCCGAGCGGGGCGTCGCGGGTTACGTGCCCACTTCGGAAGACCTCTTCACGAGGGCGTGGCCGAAGTATCGTGAGCCCATAGAAAAGTACTGGATCCCCTATCTCAATGGGCAGGGCACGCTGGAGGAAGCCATCGACAAAGTTGTCGCCTCGATCCCACGATGAGGTCTCGACCGTTATCCCAGGCTGTGGCGTCCGATCGGACCGTCGGGGATTTGGCGCCCGAATCCTGGTGCTTCGTGAGGTAAGGGAGGGACTTGTACCGGCTCGCCCTCCAGCGAGGCGCTGCACCGAAGTTCAATGACGGTTCGCCAGTTGTGGGCGAAGAGTTTCCAAGCGAGCGACGTCAGCCTTTCAAGTGTTGGCAGCCGACGGCGCGCGTGGAATCCACTGAGAGCTCCAAGCAACAAGCGCGCCGCCGCTGAATCGTGACGTTCGACCATGTGAAAGGATTACTACCATGGCAGAAAACAAAACCAAACCGACAAGAGGCAGTGTGACTGCTTTCTTGAACAAAATCAAAGACCAGCAATTGCGAGACGATTGCTTTGCAATTCTCGAAATGATGCGGAAGGTCTCGAATTGTGAACCCATCATGTGGGGGAGCGCAATCATCGGTTTTGGGACATTTCATTATGCCTATGAGAGCGGACGAGAAGGAGATACAGTAGTTATCGGCTTCTCGCCGAGAAAACAGAACATCAGCATCTATTTAATGGGTGGACTGAATAAAGTTGAAGATGAACTTTCCAAGCTGGGGAAGTACAAGAGCGGCAAAGGATGCCTGTATATTAAATCGCTTCGCGATGTGAATGCAGAGGTTCTCAAGAAAATCTTTGCCAAAGCTTTTAAGGAAGCACAACGAAAAAACGCACACCCGGGCTAACCAGTCGCTCAAGCTGCCGTGGCGACCGCGGCCGCAATGCGGTCATCGCGTGTCCAGCTTTCTAAATACGATTTATGTCAGCGGCAGTTATCCCTAATTTAAGAACCTTGCGTCCGCGAACAAGGTCGCCACGCAGCTGAGCTCCAGTCGGTTAGGCCGACGGATCGCAGAGCTGAAGGCCTGGGGGTCAAATGGTCCGCAACGCGAATTTGGAATAGGAGATACATGCGCGAGCGAAAAACAAGGACCGAGGAGTTCCATCTGGATGGGGAACACCTAGTGGCGAAGATAAAGGAATTGATTCGAGACGGAGACATCATTCGAATCACCCTCAAGGACAAGGAAGGGACGACCTTGATTGAGGTGCCACTAAGCCTTGGTATCGCAGGGGCCGTTATGTCGCCTGTCTGGGCGGCCATCGCAGCGACTTCTGTACTTTCTGGTGAACTGACAATGGTTGTTGAAAAGATAGAGGACGAAGGCCATTTGCTGAAATTTGTTTGAATCAGATGTGTGCCGGCGGCATCTGACCAGCGCGTGCATTTGGCCCTCCAGAAGACCATCGGACGGGCGACGAACCAGATGTTAAGCATGATTGGGGGGCTTTGTGAAATGGGATAAATCCAGACCTTGGTTTCTTGCACTCGGATTGGCATTGTGCATCGCACTTCTCCCCCTTGCAATATTTCCAAGCCGCTTTGCTGTTTCATATTTGGGCCAGGTGGCATTTTATCTGGTCACTCCTGCATTTTTCCTATGGTCTCAACTACTCATCCTGGGTCGACTGCGTGGGGGAAGCGGAATATATGGTTATGCTGTAAATCTTAGCGTGAGTTCCCGGCAAATGTATGTCTTCGTCTTGCTCAACTGGCTAATCTACTCGGTGGCAATATTCATTGTGATTCAGGGAATCCGAAAGCTGAGTGGATTCAGCAAGCCGAAGCTGACCTTGAGTAAGGATGCCTGACCCGCGCGTGCACCTGGCGGGCGCAAAGAGCGGGCTGCCGGGTGACATGCCAGTTATTATGTGGCTCGCCGAAGAAAGATATGAACCATCAACGGACGTCTTCGCTTAGTGGCAGGCCACTGCTCGAGGCCATAGCCTCCGACTTGGATTTGTCGACACTGCAGCAAGCTAATCTGGATCGCTGCGGCTTGACCACGTTTCCACTCGAAATCCTTAAGCTATCGGGCCTTTCAGTCCTCAGCCTGTTCGACAACCAGCTGACTGACGTCCCGGGCGACATATCCCAGCTACGTCTCCTGCAGACCCTGAACCTCTCTCAGAATCAGCTTTCGACGGTCCCCGAAAGCATCGGCTCTCTTGAACATCTCGAAATGCTCGACCTCGGGCACAATCGCCTGTCCGCGTTGCCGGCCTCCCTGGGAGCGCTCAGAAATTTGGCCTTCTTGTATGTGAGCGAAAACCATTTGAGTAGCCTGCCCGGTTCCCTCGCTGCACTCTCCAAGCTCCAATATCTCAATATCACAGACAACCAATTTCAGGAACTACCCAGCTGGATTGGCGGGCTCAGCAGCCTCCTTGAGCTTCGGGTCTACAACAATTCGCTCACGACGCTTCCCTCAGAGATTGGCGCCATATCAAATCTTGTTGAGTTGCATGCGAATAAGAATCAGATCGCCACGTTGCCCACCTCAATCGGGCAACTGTCTTCACTCGCCAAACTAAATCTCCAGTCAAACCATCTATCCGAGCTTCCGGAATCCATCGGAAATCTGACTAAACTGACAGAATTGGACTTACGGTTCAACGACATTTCCACACTTCCATCTCGCATGAGCCATCTGCGATCTCTTGAGTACTTGGATCTGCGGGCGAATGCACTGACGGCGTTACCTGAGGACTTGCATCAATTGCCAAATCTTCGTAAAGTCGATCTGCGCTGGAATCAAATCGCTGCCTATCCGCGTTGCTTTACGGTGTTAGTTGATCGAGGATGTATCGTTTATATGTAACTGCCCCGGTCGTACATGACACTGTGTTGCATGCTACTGGGCGGGATTGACGCCGTCGGCTGGTTCGACAGGGTTCCCGACATTTTCCAATCCGGTTTTGTCTTGAACGGTGGGTCTCTTGGACAGTGACCGGAATGATACAAAGGCAGAGAGATTCAACGGTGCTTCAACTGGGAGAAGAATTTGAGTATTGCCGAGTGCATCGGGGCATGACAACTAAAGACCGGAAACAGGAGGATCTATGCGCAATACGATAATTCTTTTCGTCGTGACTTTTTTGGTTCTTGCGAGTGGCCTGGCGGGTGCGCCGGCATCCAACACGTCGCCACAGGAACGTCAGGCCATCCTCAATTACCAGCTCACGCTGCCCCGCGCCAATCAACTGATCACGGCGATGGAGGCAATGACCAAGTATGTAGTGTCGTTGCCCGACTTCCAGGAGCGGGTGCGCAAATCGATGACGATGACGGGGGAGGAGCGGCGCGCACAACTGGAGAAGGATCCCAAGGCGATGGCCATCGTGAAACAGAATGGCCTCACTGCCCAGGATTACCTGGTCGGGGTGCCGGCCCTGCGCATGGCATTGTGGGCGGCGCAAGGCCGGGCGAACGATTCGAATCTCATTGTCTCTCCCGCCAATCTGGCGTTCGCCAAGACAAATCTGGATCAGCTCAAGCCTAAGATGGACAAAGCCGATGGCATCGTCCGCCAGAAGTAACCCCTCCAAAGTACACAATGCTGCGGTTCTTTGGGGCATTAATCTGTTGATCGCCTTGGGATTTGGTGCAACCCATCTCGGTCAGGCACGGGCGTTGCACGGATTGACCGCTAGCTATGTTGGCTTCATTCTTCTTTTTAACGGCGTGGCGAGTCTTGTATTCGGGTGGATTTACTGGCGGAAGGACTCTTTGCAGCTGTCGTTGCTCATTGCTGCACAGATCTAATACTTCAGGGTGTTCTTGTTCCGATTGAAACCCGCATTGGGCGGCATGGTTGAGCCAGGATACGGATCCGAGAGCGTGGTAAGCGCGTTACTCAAGGCGAACGTCTAAGACGGGGATGAACCTGGGCGCTGCCGAAGCGGGCGGAGCAGTCGCGGGTCATTCCCCAGCGTTGGGTTGCCCTCTGGACGCGTCGATGCGGGAGGAGGTGTTGAATGCGCAAGGTCACATTCGGGGTCGCAAACAGTCTCGACAACTTCATTGCACGGGTCGACGATGCCGTCGACTGGCTCAGATGGACGCCAGAGGTGAGTGCCATCATGTCCAAATTCTGGAAGACGATTGACACCGTGATCATGTGTCGCAGAACCTATGACATTGCCAGAAAGATGGGTAGTTCTGCCTACCCCGGCGTGAAGAATGTCGTTTTCTCGCTTACACTGAAGGTAAGTCCCGATCCAAACGTTGAACTGGTGTCGGGGGATGCCGTGGGATACTTGCGTAAACTCAAAGCGGGAAACGGTAAGGGCATCTGCGTCATGGGAGGCGGGGTATTGGCGAACTCGCTGCTCGAAGCCGACCTGATTGATGAGATTGGGGTCAATATCCATCCCGTGTTGCTCGGTTCGGGCATTCCGCTGTTTGGGACGATGCGGCGAGAGGTTGAACTAGAGCTGGAGGAAAGCAAGGTGCTCAAGAACGGCTGCGTATATCTGCTCTACCGGGTCAAACGATCCCGCGAGCGCTCGAAGGGGACGTCGAGGCGACCCGCCCGGGGTCCTTCAAAGAAGGTCGGCGCCTGATGCTCGTCGCAAAGCCACACCGAGGAAGAAAGTTCCAGCCTGATATGGGCAGGCACCCGACAAACGGATCGGCATGAGTTTCTTTACATGAGAACCGTCCTCGGCCCGTTCGATAGTAATGCGAGGCCGTTAGCCGAAGTGAGACAGTCGATGGCTACGAATGGCGAAACTTCGGATCAATGCAGCGGTTGCGGCCTGACCATGGCAGGTGGAACGTCCGGCTGAAACGCTATCATGAGCCGGAAAATGTAAGTCACATATGAGAAATGACATCCAACCAAGTGACCCGGCGAAAAAAAGAGTGCTTTACCAGATACCCGGCATGGATACCGTCCCCATTCGACGGGATGTGGAATATCGAGCCACCGAAGCGGGCGTTCTCACGATGGATATCTACTATCCAACGGAAGCGACTAGTGGATTGCGGACACCAGCCGTCGTCTTTGTGTCCGGATTTTCTGATCTGGGATTTCAGAAGATGCTCGGTTGCAAGCTCAAAGAGATGGGATCCTACATCTCCTGGGCACAACTGGCCGCTGCATCGGGGTTGGTGGCCATCACCTATACGAATAGAGAACCCATAGCAGATGCCCATTTATTGCTTCAATATGTTCGGCAGAATGCCGCATTGCTAGGAATCGACGAAACCAGGATCGGCCTGTGGGCATGCTCAGGCAATGTTCCGATGGCGCTATCGCTTCTCATGCAGAGCGCCGGTAATGCACTGAAATGCGCTGTTCTATGCTATGGGTACTTGCTCGACCTCGAAGGGTTTGCCGGGGTAGCAGAGGCGGCCAAGGCATTTGGGTTTGTCAACCCGTGTGCGGGAAAATTAGTCGATGATCTTCCGCAGGATATTTCTCTGTTCATGGTGAGAGCAGGTCACGATGAATCTCCTCACCTGAACGAGGCGATGGACCGCTTTTTGGTTAAGGCGTTGGCTCGCAATCTGCCCATTACCGTCGTGAATCACTCCACGGCTCCGCATGCGTTTGACCTGATGCATGATAGCGACACAACACGCGAGATCATCATACAGATACTGGCGTTTATGCGGTTGCATCTCCTGACATAGCAGGGGTGCAGGTCCTCCATGGCTGTGCTCAACGCGAGGTTGCAACCGGCTCGCATCCCCCTTTGTTCCACACGAGCGGCTGAACACGGCCGTTAGGTTTTCAATCGATTGAACGTAACAATGATTTGAACAAGAGGAATAACCGGGTACCGAACGCGCTCGCCGGGACGTCGGTGTCCTCGAGGAGTGCAGTTGGAGCTGGGATCTATACTCAAGAACAGACACGGAGCTGCGATCATGGTAAATTTGAGTGCGCTTACGGACCTCTACCAACACATGGAATGGGCGGACGCCACGGTGTGGACATCCATGCTCAAGTTTGAAGGCGGGTCCGCGGATACAAAGCTTCGAGAGTACCTCTATCATCTGCACATGGTTCAGCGTGCTTTCCTGCGCACATGGCGCGGTGAGCCCCGCCAGGCTCCGTATCCAACGTTTGATGAGGCACAACCGCTCATGCTCTGGGCGCGCAGCTATTACACCGAAGTCTTCGCCCATCTTGGAGCTCTGAGCGACCAGAAGCTCACAGAGCCGATGCCGGTCCCCTGGGCATCGATGGTTCAGCGGCTTCTGGGCCGCGCACCGGCAACGACGACGATGGGGGAGACGGTGCTGCAGGTCGCCTTGCACAGCCTTTACCATCGGGGGCAGATCAATGCTCGCCTCCGCGCGATCGGTGGCGAACCACCCCTGGTGGACTATATCGTGTGGGTATGGCTTGGCCGGCCTGCGGCGAATTGGCCCCAGGGCGTGGGCAACGTTCCAGAAGATAGGTCCTAGCCCGCACGCATTCCTGAGTGCTGGGGCGAATATGCTTCACTCAACCTCGAACTCCATTTCGGCAGACGGTACTGGCACATGACGCTCCATTTCATGCTCAAAGGCATGGCTATCGGGTTCTCAATCGCGGCGCCCGTAGGGCCGATTGGCGTGCTCTGCATCCGTCGCTCTTTGGCCGAGGGGCGTTTGATTGGGTTTGCGACGGGCCTCGGCGCGGCGACTGCCGACGCGGCCTACGGGGGAGTTGCGGGTTTTGGTCTTACCGCAGTTTCGAGCTTTCTCGTCGGCCAGAGATTGTGGCTGAGCTTCCTGGGAGGCTTGTTCCTCTGCTATCTCGGCGCTCGTACGTTCACCAGTAAGCTTGGGGGGCAGGCTGCAGAGGCTCGCAGGAGCGGCGTCCTTTCGGCTTACATGACCACGCTATTCCTCACACTCACCAACCCGATGACCATTCTTTCGTTCGTAGCCGTGTTTGCTGGTTTTGGACTGGGAGCAACCCCGGATTACTTAACTGCGGGAGCGCTGGTTACGGGTGTGTTTATCGGGTCGGCTCTTTGGTGGTTGCTGCTCAGTAACGGGGTCGCCCCGTTTCAGGCACGAATCAGTTCCGGCTGGATGCGGACCGTAAATCGGGTGTCGGGCGGTGTCATCTTCGTGTTCGGGCTTTACTCACTTTCGACCGTATTCTTCAGGTGAGTCTCGAGAGGCCATGGTGTAGAGCACTGCCGACATCGACTGCGACACTCTGGAATTCGATGGATTTGTTTACAGATCTGGTCCTTGTTGTGGTCGTGAGCTGGGCGCGACCTTTGCCGGGGTGGTGCTCTTCGCTTGTGCCTCTTGACGGCCTCGCCGTAGAATCGCGGGAAGGAGACGATTTGTGTAATAAGGTTCATCAAGTCCCGAAGTTGTACTGAAAGACTATGCCGAGGGGCGCCCGATGCCCTGTCCGAGCTGAGATGGCTCGCGGAGACGTCACGAATGACCCGAGAGGCTTATTACGTCCTGGTTGTGATAACGCGGATGCTGACTGACGTGCCGTTGATTTGGATGTATTTTCTCATCCATTTTGGGATGCGCGGTCCTGGGGGGGCAGGTAATGCACTGTTCAACGGCATCCTATTTGCCGCGTTCGCCGCCGTACATAGCCTTCTTGCCAGGGAGAGACCCAAGAGACTCATATCCCGTCTCGTGGGAGAGACATTCGTCCGGATCGCTTACGTCATGTTCAGTGGTATAACGCTCGCCCTGGTGCTCCTGTTTTGGCGTCCTGTGACGGGGGAAATCTGGCACGCTGGGGGTCCTGTCTCCTGGTTTCTGACAGGGGTCTACCTCGCTTCAATCCTCGGGCTGATTTACGTAGCTTCATGCTTTGATTACCTCGAATTCCTGGGGCTGCGGCAGATTGAGAGGTTACTCAGCGGAAGACCCGCGAGCCCTCCGGTATTATCAGTGAAAGGGCCCTACGGATACTGCCGACACCCCATGTACCTTGCATTGCTCGCGGTTTTCTGGATCGGGCCCGTGATGACATCCGGACGCCTTGAATTTGCCTTTCTCGGATCCCTATACCTCCTCATTGGGCTCAGGTTCGAGGAAGGGAACCTCCGGCGGGAGCTGGGAGCGGATTACGATCTGTACTGCACCCATGTGCCCATGTTGATACCCCGCTTGACGGCTTGGCAGGGACCCCCAGCGGTCCTTTGAAGAAGGGAGGATGGCCCGCGACGTTAAGCTGAAGGCTTGCCGTAATAAGGGCTGGCAATTTCGCTTGTTCTCGCTTAACTCACCGAAATCATCAATATTCTTGATCATCACCTGTTGTTTCATCTTCCATTGGATCTCCATCAAATCCCTTTGCGAGAATAACCAGCGCGAATAAGATGAGAGAATTCAAGGAGGCAGGATATGGCGTTGAGCGCGTTTGACGACAAATCGAAGCTGCCGGAAGAGGATCAAATCAGGGAAACGCTCGGAAAGACATTCACCCATTGGAACGAATTGAAAAGACGCATAGGAGCGAGATTTGCCCCTCTCTCAGTGGACTGGGGATTCTCGAGCAAGAAATCGGGATGGGGACTGCGACTCAGACAAGGGAAGAGAACTGTTCTCTACATGACCCCCTGCAAGGGTTACTTCCTGGCCTCTTTTGCGCTGGGCGAAAAGGCCGTGAAGGCCTCGCGTGACTGCGATTTACCTGTCTCTGTTTTGAAGATCATTGACACAGCAACGAAGTTTGCTGAGGGCAGGGGCGTACGCCTTGAAGTGAGAAGTGCGGAGGATGTTCGCAACATTGAAAAGCTTGCCGTCATCAAAATGGCGAACTAAGTCTCACTGGAACTGATATCCTATCTCTGGTCTGTTTTGCGCGTGGTCCCCGCGTCGATTCGATCCCGCAAGAAGTTGCACGGCCGGGAAGGATGGTAGAGGACGTCGCCCGCGACGTTTGAAGGTTGCAAGGAGCAGAAGGAGAAAGGAGAAAAAACGATGAAGGGCGTCATTCTGTCGGTAGCGGCCGTGTGTGTCTTGAGTCTGTTGGCAGCCGGTTAAACTTCGAGTCCGAATTACGAACTTCCGCGGCTTCACCAGATCAAAGAAGTCACCCTTTCTCCTGCATACAGCTGCAGGTCATCTGATGAATTCAAGAAGGGATATGAAAACACCTCTCTTTTTCTCTCGGGCTTTGCTAAGCGACGAACTGGACCTGACCTTCTGTTCAACGGAGCTTGCGGTTCGGAGGATTATTTCCAAGCCGCGACAGCCGGAGATGACATGTCGTTGATTGCCGACCTTGGAGCCGGCCTCTCTTTGGAAGAGATTTCAGCGCATCGCGCGTTCAATTTTCGGGGGGTCCATCTGTTTTCCGCATATTCACAATTTGCAGAAGTGGTCAAGGTGGCGACAGATCACACCTACGCTGTTCTTCTGAGCGCGCAGGACAAACGAGGTTTGTTTATCTTCACCGTTACAGACTACGTGGCCAATAAGAAGGTGAGCTTGAGATATGCGGTCAAGTCTTATCAAATCACGCCTAGCGGTCAGATTATATCGCCCGGCTTTCAATGAGACCAGGGGAACGCTCGCTGAATGACTGCCTTCCGCCAGGAAATGCGCGCGCGCAGCGAACTCGCGCGAAAGGTAGCCTCGGCCTGTGGCGCTTGCCGCAGCGCACAATCAGAGATGGATCGATTATTGAAGCCTTGCGCGTCGGGCATAAGCCTGTATTGATCGACCTACAGTATCTGAAATTTCAAATTCGAGATCGGAGCGCGCCTCGAGACGGGGCCGGAGAGCAACGCTGGAAAAGGCCCCCAAGGGGGCTCCAAGGGCTTGAGCCTGAGCCGGGGATCGCGACTCTGGAGAAAGGGAAAGGAGATCTTGAAGTGTTTTCCCGCTCCGGCCAGTTTCCCCTTGGGGATTTCCAAGCCACCGGTCCGGGGTTTTTATAGGAAACAAGCCTTCAGCTTCGGAATCCGAGTTAGACGAGGGGACTTGTATTCCAATGATCGTAGACGGCGCGCATGTGAATGTAGAAGCCTGATCGGTGTGTGTGCGGCTGGTTTTCCACATGATCGGCGGAGCTTTCAGGGTAAGGGGACTGGGGGAACCTTGTTAGGGACCCTATCAAGGGCTATACTCTGGACGCGGCAAGCATGAAAGGCTGCGGCAATATGGAGTTGGTCAGCGGGAGTTGGGAGTAGGATGGGTTTGAAAACAATCCTTTGGATCGTCGTTATTCTCTTTCCCCTGTCGGAGATTGGCCTTGGATACTGGAAGCGGGCCGACAGGGGCTCGACGCGGTCGGAAGACCAAGGGTCGCTGCGCCTCCTTTGGTTTATAATCGGGGCGTCGATCGGCCTGGCAATCGTTTTCCAGTCGATTGGGATCGGGAGGCTTCAGGGGTCGCTGACAATATATCGCGCACTCGCCCTGGGTCTTCTCCTCGGCGGGCTCGCCATACGCTGGTCATCGATTATGACTTTAGGCCGACTGTTCACCGTAGATGTCGCCATACACCGTGACCATGCCCTCGTCGATCACGGTCTCTACAAGTACCTCCGGCACCCTTCATACACAGGGTTGCTCATGGCCTTCCTTGGTCTGGGATTTTCCTTTGCGAACTGGCTTAGCCTGGCTGCAATCGTTGTACCGATCACACTTGCTGTTCTGAATCGTATATCAAAGGAGGAAGCGGTCCTCCGTCAGGCACTGGGCGAGGCGTATACAGCCTATTGCACAAGGACAAAGCGCCTTCTCCCGGGTGTATTATGACGAAGACAACGGATTCTACGTTTGGCCAGGATATCCTCCAGGACTAGTCAAAAGAGAGTGAACAAGGAGTTGCCGGGCGGTTGGATGTTCGAAGGAAAACAACAAAGTGGAAGTCCCGTGACCTTGTTGATCTGAAGGAAAGGTTCAATGAAATTGTATTAATTCCTTTTGCAGTGGATGGAAATGACATTCGCGCGCTCGAAACCTGCGAGTGATTGAAAGGCGTCGTCATGGTGCAAAAGCGTGTTATTGAGTCAATTGTTGAGGACAGTCCGATTCCGAGGCCGGACTCCGACCGAAATCTGAAATTCGGCAAGGACAATAGTTTTCAAGTGGAGATTCGAGATCGCGTCGAGGAATACTTCAGGCGCACGGGCCGGCGGCAACGCGATTGCCCACAGATGTACTTGAAGACGGCTATTCTGCTGGCATGTTTCGCGGGGTTTTATGTCCTACTGGTCGTTGTGGCCCGGACGTGGTGGCAGGCGTTGCCGCTGGCAGTTCTGCTTGGGTTATCCACGGCGGCCATCGGATTTAACGTTCAACACGACGGCGGCCATCAGGCCTATTCGAACTTTCCATGGGTCAACAAGGCCATGGCGATGACACTGGACCTGGTTGGGGCCAGTTCTTATCTGTGGCATTGGAAACATGGGGTGTTCCATCATACCTATGTCAACATTACAGGAGAGGACCCCGACATCGACCTCGGCATCGTCGGTCGACAGACGCCGTATCAAAGGAGTTTTGGATTTCACCGGTGGCAGCACATCTACCTTTGGCCGCTCTACGGGTTCATGGCAATCAAATGGCATCTTTATGACGATTTTCGGGAGGTCATTGCCGGTCAGATCAGGGATCATCGTTTTCCACGCCCCAGGGGAAAGGATCTGGTGATTTTCCTCCTCGGGAAAGCAGCCTTTTTTTCCTTGATATTCGTCATTCCCGTTCTGTTCCACCCGGTGTGGGTCGTCCTGTTGTTTTACGGGGCGACCTCGCTGCTTTTGGGGATGGTCCTGAGCGTCGTGTTCCAATTGGCGCATACCGTAGAACAGGCTGAGTTCCCCCGGCCCGCGGGAGGCACGGGGAGCATTGAGAATGCCTGGGCCATCCATCAGGTGGAGACCACCGTGGATTTCAGCCGGCAAAGCCGCATGGCAGCGTGGCTGCTGGGCGGCTTGAACTTTCAAATCGAACACCATTTATTTCCCCGGATCTGCCATGTCAATTATCCCGCCATCTCAAAGCTGGTCGAGGAAACGTGTCACAAATTTGGGTTGAAATACAACGAAAACAGATCTTTCTGGGCAGGCGTGGCATCGCATTTTCGGTGGCTGCGCCAGATGGGGACCGCGCAGGACGGGACGAGGGGATGAGAGATGGGCAGGGTGGCGTTCATTTGCACTGTTCATGATGTGTCCGCGAGCTGGATTGCGGCACTCGATGTCGTAAGGATGTAACCCCGATAAGACCTTCCAATAGCTGTTTTCCTTTGTCCCCGGTATCTGAGCATCCCGCAATCGGCTTGGGTCGATGGGTGGGGATTCTCAAACATGGGAAAGGATCTGACGATGACAATTCCACAAGACACCAGCAAGTATGCCGTGGGATGGTTCACGCTCTCATTGATCAACGCGGGCCTTGCTGAGAGTAAAGGGAGAAGTCGTCTAGCATGGTGGATTGCCCCCTTGTTCTTTGGCCCGCTGGCGACTTTACTGATTGTTGTCCTGGACCCTGTTCCTCTAAGGCATCCGCCGACCGCATAAGAATTCAGTCAGGTTGTTTCCGCGAGGTTCCGTTCACGGGGGTGGATTGATCGATGGGAGGGCTTTCCTCGGAATCGAGGCTAAACGCGCACCAGGATATCGTGGGATTCGGCGAGGTCTCGGGCGGCTGGAGTGATGATTGTTTTGCCGTGAATCGCGATCTTTTCATTGGATTCGATCGCCCGCCTCACATCGGCCTCACTGACGAAATCGACGGGATGGTGGTCAACAGGTTCGATCCGATGGGGCGAACTAAAAGTTTTTTTTTCTGGTGACGAAATCTCACCTGAGGAGTTTGGTGCGGACGAAGGAGAATGGCCTCCCGGGGATGCCACAGCCAAGGCCCCCTTGCTGGCAAGAAATCGGTCTATGACGGAAGCAATGAGTTCCCGGTCCGGATTGCCGACCACGGCTGTCACCGGGGATGACTGACTTCGGTGGGCGGCCGAGGCTTGATACTCCCGAAGTTCAAAAGCGACGCGCCGAATGTTAATCAGGTGCATCGGAGATATGTTATCGGAGGTGATATTTCCGCCGGGAGCCCCGCAGCCCAGAGTCATAGAGGGGAACAACCCTGTGGTTGCGCCGACGGCCCCAATGGAGGCGAGAGTGTTCACCACCAGCCGGAACACAGGCTTACGTAAGGCAAATTCGCGAATGATGGATTCGTCATTACAATGCAAGGCCAGGGTATGCCCTAACCCGCCGAAGTTCAGGACCTCGACGCAGCGCTCGCATCCTTCCCGCCAGTCTTTCACAACATAGAACGACAGCACGGGAGACAGTTTTTCAATTGAAAGGGGATACTTCCTCCCCACCCCAGCGAGAGGAGCGATGAGGACGCGTGTCGTTGAGGGTACGTGGAAACCCGCCTGCTCGGCGATGTATGGCGCGGGCTTGCCGACAATCATGGGATTGGCCGTGAATTTTTCCGTCACGACCGTGCGGGAAACCTTCGCGATTTCATCGTCATTCAAAAAATAGGCGCCATTTCTCTTGCACTCCTCGACGACCGCCTCCTTGACGGCTTCGTCACAAATCAGCGATTGTTCGGAGGAGCAAAGGGTCCCATAGTCAAAGGTCTTGCCGTTAATAACATCTCGAACTGCCTTGGCGACATTGGCGGTTTGTTCGATGTAAGCCGGAACGTTTCCGGGTCCGACCCCGAAAGCAGGCCGACCTGAGCTGTAGGCCGCCTTGACCAAACCGTGACCTCCCGTAGCCAGGATGACAGCGGTGCGTCGGTGGGACATCAACTCCTGGGTGGCTTCGAGGGTCGGGTTGGTGAGGCACCCTAAAATGCCGTCCGGGGCGCCCGCTCCCCGAGCTGCCTCGCCCAGGATCCGGGTGGTTTCCCGGATACAGTGCTTTGCAGAAGGATGAGGACTGATGACAACCGCATTCCGTGCCTTCACAGAGATCAGCGCTTTGAACATCGTCGTCGACGTGGGGTTGGTGGAGGGAATGACCGCGGCGACGACCCCCAGTGGGGAGGCCACCTCCCAAATCTTCTTTTCATGATCTTGACGCAGGATCCCCACCGTCTTCATGTCCTTGATTGCTTCATAGAGATTGATACAACAGAACTGGTTCTTGATGGTCTTATCGGGCACATTCCCAAATCCGGTCTCTTCGTGTGCCGCCTTGGCCAGTGACACAGCGGCGTCCTGGGCCGCGCGGGCCATCGCCGCGACAACGGCATCCACTTTCTCCTGCGAGAATTCAGCAAAGGTCTTCTGCGCCTCTACGGCGCGCGCCAGAAGGTCGCGGACCTCCTGAATCGCCAACAAGTCTGCATCGCGAAGCGAAGTGGTCATGGGGTCAACTCGGGAATAACAGGGTCAGAGGAAATGGACCTGGATTACCTGGCCTTCTTCGGACTTGTTTCCTTGCCGCCGGGCGGGATCAGTTTTTCCGCCTCCTCGTGCAGCCGAGGGATCACATGCACGCAGATCAATTCGCCGATCCGCCGCGCCGCGGCTGCTCCGGCGTCCGTGGCCGCTTTCACCGCGCCCACGTCGCCCCGCACAAAAACAGTCACATATCCGGCGCCGATATATTGTTTGCCGACGAGGACGACATTGGCGCATTTGACCATGGCATCGGAGGCTTCGATCGCTCCGACCAGGCCTTTGGTTTCAATCATGCCGAGCGCATCCATGGGCATGGCTCTTCTTTCTGGTGGCGCGAGTGGATTCCGGACTGGCTGCAATTCTCAATGAACCGCCGATACGTTATCACTGCAGGAAATCGAACGTCAAGGAGAATGGAGCCCTGCAAGTCCGCCGGAACGGCAGTCCAGGAAACCGAGGCGGGTTTGCTTTATTGACAGTCTCGAACCTTTCTCCTAAGATTGGCGTGAATTCAGCGAGAGTGGACTCATGGCATCCTTTGGCGAGCATCTCAAGCAAATCCGTGAACTGAAGGGACTTTCGGGCGAGGATGTGGCCCGCCTCTCCAAGATTAACCCTCATTTTATAGAGGCCTTGGAGAATGATAATTTTGATGTTCTTCCGGGCGGGGTGTTTAACCGGGGATTTATCAAGGCCTATGCGAGGTGCTGTGGCGTTGACGAGCGGGAATTGTTGTCTGAATACGAAAACCTCCAGAAGCAGAAGCGTGGGACTGATTTGCAGCTTCTCTCCGTGGATAAGCCTGTCCCCTCAGAGGGCCCGAGATCGATGGGAAGATATCTCCCTGCAGTGATTGCTCTCGCGGTGATCGTTTCAGTCAGCACCTATTTTTATCTCCGTTCCACCCGGACGAGTGTCCCTCAGAGGACAGGGGGTGAGAATGCCGGTGTCCAGTCCTCACCGACGGCAGCGCGGAATGTGCCGTCTTCTCAGTCGCCTCCATCGGAGAATCCGGCCGTGCCGGCAGTTCTTCCGCCCAGTCCCGGGGGTGAACAAACTCCAAATAGCGGACAATCTCCGGATGCGACCTCGACAACCGGCTCCCCAGGTTCATTGAAGTCAGAGCCGACGCCCCCAGTCATCAAGGGCGAGGCGGGGCAGCAACCCTCCCAGGGCCAGCCTCTCTCAACGGTCGAAGAAAAGAAGCTGCCATCGACATCTCCACGGGAGGCGCAAGTCAACTCACCCGGCAGTAAACAGGCGGAGGATGTCGTATTGAGCCGGGGGAAGGGTCCGATAAGCCTTCAAATCGTGGCGAAGGAGAATACCTGGCTGTTGGTCCGCCGGGATGGAACAGAGATCTACCGCAAGATCATGCTCTCCAAAGAAACCTTGCATTTCACGGCGAAGGAGAAACTCGAACTCGTCTGCGGAAACGCCGGGGGCGTGACGTTGACGGTTGATGGCAGGACCCTGCCACCCCTGGGACGTTCCGGCGAAGTGAAATCGGTTACTTACGCCCGGCCTGCTCAACCCTGATCATTGGTCCGATGATAAGTCGCAACCTCCTTTCCTCGATCGCGGAGAACAGCCATCAGCTTTGCATTTTTGGAACAAATCAAGTCAGGTGAGGTCGCTCCCGCCGTAAGAAAAGCGGCGGCGCGAGGAATTCTCCCGGTTTCGCGGGAGGAGCTGATCGAGATCCTGGTGTTTCTCGCCGACGATCCTGACGAGACTCTCGCTCAGGAGGCCCGAAAGTCCCTGGATGCTTTTCCCGAGGACGTCCTGAAGCATATCCTGGAAAGTTCATTCACTTCCGAAGCCATCTTCGATTATTTCGCCCGTCCGCCGTTTCGCTCTCAGCAGTTGATCGAATCAGTCATTCTGAATACCGCCGCGCCAGACCGGGTGATCGCCCGGCTCTCTAGTGAAGTGGAAACCCGTCTGATTGATGCCGTCCTGATCAACCTCATGCGGCTCCTTCGTTATCCCGAAATCCTCGACGCCCTGGAAAAGAATTCAAACAACACGCCCGACACCCGGCGACGCCTGGGGGAAATCCGGGTGGAGTTCTTTGAGAAGCGGAACACTTTTGTCCCGGTGGCTCCCTTTTCCCCCTCCGAGGAGTACGGCGAATCGACGCCCGGCGCAGAAGAGGCCTCCATTGAATTCGTCGAGCCGCATCCTCTTTCCACCGACCAGTCTCACGAGGCGGTGGTGGAAGCCACCACCCAATTGTTGGTGCAGGACGGCGAAGAGATGAGTGGGGACCGGGTGACGCTTTTACAGAAAATCGCCCGCATGACCATCGCAGAGCGTGTACAGACAGCCATCAAAGGGGTGCGCGATGAGCGGTTGATCCTCATTCGGGATTCTAACAAAGTGGTTTCGCGGGCCGTGCTGCTGTCACCGAAGATCTCCGAAAACGAGATCGAGGCGATCTCCCAGATGAGAAATGTGAACGAGGAGATCCTCCGGCTGGTCGGTCAATCGCGCTCCTGGGCCAAGAACTACGGTATCCTTCATAACCTCGTCCGGAATTCGCGCTCCCCCATCGGGGTGACGTTGACACTTCTGAATCGTTTGATGGCGAGGGACCTCAAATCGCTCTCGAGGAATAAGAATATCCCGGAAGTGATTCGAAAGAGCTCGCAACGCCTGGTGAATATTCGCGAGGGGGGACAAAGGTAATCGGCTTAAAGCCCTTGGAGACGACCCGTCAAGTCGTCTCTACGATCCAGCACGATTCACCGCACGGACCGCCCCTGCAAAGGCCATCAGGGTGAATATCAGAAAGGCGATGGACTCCCACATCACCACTCCCGCCTTCCCATAACCGATTAACGAAAAACGCAACAGATCAACCTGCCAAGTGACCGGGTTCAAATAAGCGGTGATCTTGAACCATTGCGGCAATGGATCCAGGGGATAAAACATGCTGCTCAGGAACAGAAGCACAATGTAACAAATGCTGGTGAAGGAGTTGAACGCATCATTGCGGCGTATTCGAAGGGCAAAGATGGCAAAGAAAAAGAACCAGCTCGCCGTGCCCACGATAACATTCAGCAAGGTGATCGGCATCCACCTCAAGCGGACGTGAGTCGACATGAGCCCCGCCCCCAGCAGGATCACCAGTCCCGCCCCAACCAGGCTCAGCAGAAGGTTGAACAGGATTTTGCCCAGCACGTACTCCCGGCGGCTGATGGGATACGTGAGCCACTCATAAAAGATCCCTGAATCGCGCTCCAGGAAAAAGCTGTAGGAAGTGTTCATGGCAATCCCAAACGTCGTCATCGCCAGAACCCCCGCCAGAAAGAATGACGTGTAGTCAGTGAGTTTCCCGGCGAGGCGCAACTCTCCTCCCAGTGCCCTCTGAAATCCCAGGCCAAAGATGAGGAGGTAGGCGATGGGAACGAAGAGGTCCCAGAATAACCACGCCAGGTTGGTAAACCGGATCCGGGAATCGCGATATAAGACGGAGAGAATTCCCCTCAAGTAAAGCACCTCCAGGTGTGCGCTTATTCTCCGGAAGTTTCGCGCGCGCGTGATGCCTCGCCCTCCGGTAGGGAGAATCGCGTAAAGACTTACTTAGCCCCCAGCAGTTCCACGAAAATGTCTTCCAGGTCAGCGCCACGGATTTCAAACCGCACGATCGGGCACTGGGACGAGAGATCGGCCATCTTGGCGAGCAAATGGGACTCTTCGCCTTTAAAGGTCATCTCGACGCTGTTGCCCTCTGAATCCAGGGAAAGGGGATTCCATGCACGGAGAGTGTTGTAGACCGCCGGGGTCGGGTGAGCGAGAGTTAACGTCACCCGGAACATCCTCGAAGCCAGGGAGCGAAGCGCTTCCATGTCTCCACTCGCAACGATTCTTCCCTGATTGATGATGATAATCCGGTGGCATAATGCCTCAGCCTCATCCAGCAGCTGCGTGGTGAGAAAGATGGTACGCCCACGACGAGCCTCCTCGCGTATCAAGGTCAGGGTCTCACGCTTGATGAGAGGATCCATGCCGGTAGTGGCTTCATCCAGAAAGACGACAGGGGAGTCCACCATAAACACCTTTGCCACTTGAAGGCGGCGTCGCATGCCCACGCTTAAGTCATTGACCTTCTCATGCTGTTTTTCGCGAAGTCCAAACCGATCAAGCACGGAATCCATGCGCTGCCGAATGAGGGCGGATGGCTGATGATGGAGGTGCCCATAAATGAGAAGATTGTCACGAACGGTCAACAGCATTTCGACGGCCGTCTCTTGAAGAACGACGGCCAGGTGTCGCCGGGCTTCCAGGGGTGAGTGCACGACGTCATGACCCATGATTCGGGCGGTCCCGGAGGTGGGGCGGGTGATGGTTGTCAGGATCCGGACCAACGTAGACTTCCCCGCGCCGTTGGGCCCCAGCAATCCAAATATCTCACCCCGCTTCACTTCAAAAGAAATTCCATCCAAAGCGCGCGTGCCAAGGCCACGCTTGGAGGGAAACAATTTCATTAGATTCTGAACTTCAATGACGCTACTCAAGGAGCATCCTTCCCTGCGGGAGGCGAATCCCTTTCATCGGGAGACCACGGACTAAACCGAATATCCTGCGGCCGAACTGAAACCGACCGGCCCGCATTCTTCCTTCTTTCAGGCACAAAGGATATTCCAGCCCCAAGAATTCAAGAAGAAAAATCGAGGCCCCCAGCAAAGGAAAGTGCCTCGACCGCGGATGCCGATCTGTCTCCACGGCTTGGAAATCCGAACACAGTGCCCCCATACGAGGAATCCACCAGGTTCCTATCAGCCCTAAGGATCGAACTCGGGGGTCCATAGCGCACGGAGAGTGTTTCGAACCGACCCGGGCGGGAAGATCATGACACGAGCTGACCGCAGCACGGGCACAAACCTTGACTGATCTGCCTGCAAAATCTGAAATTTCAAATTTGAGATTAGAGACTGCCCTGCAAAAGGGCTGAAGACGCGCGTTGAGAAGGACCTCCAGGACCACTCCAAGGCCTTGAATTCGACGCTGTGATCGTGCTTTCAGGAAAGGGCCGGGGGGATATCCTTGGATTCTTTTCCGGCTGAGACCCGCCCCATCTTGGAAGTTTCCAACTGGCGGGTCGAGGGTTGTTACCAGAAACGAGCTTTCAAATTCGGAATCCGGGTTAAGTCGATTGGGTTCGATAGGGCTCGATTGTGGATACTGGTTTGTTACCCGCTGGATTGTGAACCATCAGAGGAGGCTTCGTGGACTCGCCCCTTCTCTAGAACGAAAATGCCTGAAGAGGGATGCCGGGTGCAGGCTATTTAGACTTTACAACGCAGAGCACCGATTCGGTATCGTTTAAGGTAACCTTGGAAGGCCTGGATTTTGTGGCGGCCAAGCGAATGCGAAATGACGTTTCTTCGCCGGACACGGAAACCACCCCGATCTGAACAGAACGGTTTCCATAATGAGCGAAAATGGGTACGGGCATCTCAAACGAGGGAGGAACTGCGGACTGCAGGATTTTCCCTGAAACGAAGTACCCTTTATCCGCGGAGCCTCCGATGGAGTAGGTCAACTGGTATTCCGGGATGCCGACATCTTTAACCCATTCATCAAAGAACCAGTCCATTTTTCGATTTCCATCCAGATCCATTGCCGGTGTCATGTGTTCTTCAATGGTCCTTTTGAAATCCTCGGTTGAAGCCGCCTGGTTCTTGAATTGGGTCAGGAAGGCCTTCATCGTCCTGATGAATCGCTCGTCAGATTGGGATTGTGGATCCCGCATCATCATCCGCAACATGTGCAGGACCCAGGCGCCCTTTCCGTAGACAACCTCCTGATAACCGGTGGGGCTTTTGGAAGAATACAGTCTCCAGCCCAGCCAGATGGGTCCCGCGCTCTCGACCGACTTACCCTCCTTTTCTTTCTCGAGCAAGTGAAATTTCAAGTGTCGCATGGCCTCGATAAGTCCGCTGTCCTTCGGATCCTTGCTTGCGGCGTAGATGCGGGCCGCATAATTCGCCATCCCCTCCATGAGCCAGGTATCGTGGTAGCTCTGTGTTCCGACCAAGTTGCCCCACCACTGATGGGCGATTTCATGAGCGCGCATCAACTGGGAAAACGCGATTTGGGAATCCTGGCTTAAACCCAAGGCGAGCTGCTGCTCACGGGGCAGAAAGGTCAGAGTAGAGACATAACACAGGGAGGGCCATCCCTGGCCGAATCGGCCGGGGATCTGTGAAATCGCCAACTTCTTGTAAGGATAAGGCCCGAACCACGATCCAAGAAACTGGAGCGCCGAGGCGGTGTCATTGATTACATTCGTCAGGATCGTCTGCGTGTTGAGCGAAGGGAAGACGACAGGGTCGGAGAACAGAGGAGGGGGTGAACCCCGGGATCGAGACTGTTGCAACGCTGCGATTCGCGCGGCGCGGAGCTGATCGGACCGGGACTGCAGATTACGCACAACGGCCTCAAGCCCCCGGTTCGCAAAGACCTCCACATCGACGTCATCAACTCTCTGGTTTTTATTCAGATAATCGCCAAGGTTGAATCCAGCCACTCCAATGATACAACCGGAATCCCATTCCGAAGTTTTTTGGCCACCCTCAGTGGTTTCGCTGATCAGATTCCCGGTGGCGACCAGCGTCATGGTCGAGGGATAATGAAACTTCAAGCGATACAAGGCAGCGTCCGAAAGCCCGTGGTTGGGATACCACGTGCCGCGCGCTCCGACGAAATAAATCCCGTCCCCCAGATTGGTGATGACATCACCCGAGTAATTGAAAACCAGGGTGAGAGGATCGTTCTTCCGGGTCGGCCGGTCCAGGAGGACGTAAATGACATCGTTTCCCCGCTGAGCGATTTCATGGCCCTCCAGCAGACTGTTTTGAAAGAAATCAAGCGCATGATGGGCCCCGTCTTCGACCGAAGCCACCTTGAGTCCCCGGGAGAGTTCAAAGGGCAGCAAACGCTCTCCCTCGATCAAAGGTTTCAAATCGAGGCGGGCGGTCGCTGTCACCCGGACGTCCTCGTTAATAGAGGTCTCCACGGACACCGCGGTTATATGGTATTCCGAAAGCTCATCCAGACTCGCCGGCGGCCGGCCGTTTTTTGAGAGCCGTGCGGGGAACGAAGACCAGATGTCGGCGTAATTGATCTCTCCTTGATGAGTGACATTTCCCAGGAGCACCTGTTCGTAGGACCGATCGTCGTAGAGTGCTTCAAACCACCCTTGGGTTCGGCCGTTCAGAGAGGCCTGGAAGAAGGGATAAGGGTTTGTAGCGAGGAGATCCTGTAAGATTCGGTAATTCAGATTTGTGGAAAGTGACCGAATCGCTTCATCCCATGCACTTTTCAAACTCAGTTCCGCGGGTTCCTGTGAAGCCGTCTCCTCAGCCCCCTTGGTGATTTCGTCAAATGTGTTGTCGGTGAACCGCAGGACGGCGGAGGAGAATCTCTCAGCCAAAACGGGAGAGTTTGTAAACTTATTGAGTTGAAACTTCTCGATCCGGTTGGGCGGGATGACCAGGATTTCCCCGTCCCCGACAAAGACCGCCCCGGTGATGCGTCCGAGGACCGGGGTGAGGAATGCGACAACGCCGCGGTGCAGTGTCAGATGAAGCGCATCGCGATCGATGTTCGCCTCCCGGATCTTAAAGGTATTTCGTGGGTCAATGGAGACTTGAGCCAGTTCATTGAGGACTGTTTTCCCCTCCGGGATGGCCGCCGGTTGGGAGTCAGTCGCCCGAGGGGACGCTGACAGGCCTGTAATGAACATGGCCGTAGCCAGGCTCAAAGCGCACGCCAGTCCGTTTCTCTTGGTCCTGTAAGGACGGCCCATAGAATTGTCTGGAGGCGGGGAGCGGGGCTCCAG
Organism: Terriglobia bacterium; assembly: GCA_020072965.1. GTDB lineage: Bacteria > Acidobacteriota > Terriglobia > JAIQFV01 > JAIQFV01 > JAIQFV01. Next base: position 44,755 of record JAIQFY010000023.1, read on the forward strand.
CCCACGTCCTTCCCCGGACTGCCTTCGAAAAAGATGGTCTTCCTGAATGACAATACGGCTGGGACGGCAGGGAAGTTTCTAAACATCCCTGCACCGCTCCTTCGGCCCTTCAAAATTCACGTCTGCCGCGATGATCGGCCGGTCGATCCTCCTTGAGGAGGGACAGTTCTGCCCGCCGGGGACACACATCTGATTAGACGCTTCAAGCTCTCTAGAAGTGCCGCTTTTTGTCTGGGGGCAAGAAGGTGCGGGCGGAAGAAGATGGGTTGATCTCCACCTCAGGGCAAACCGGAGGAAGCTCCAGGGTGACAGACTTATCCCTGGCTCATTGAGGCGAGGAATTCACCATTTGTTTTTTTCTTCGACAGCCGTTCGATCAACAACTCCATGGATTCCGTTACCGAGAGGGGGCTGAGCACTTTTCGCAGCACCCAGATGCGGTTGAGTTCGTCCTTAGGCAGCAGGAGCTCTTCCTTACGCGTGGCGCTCCGGTTAATATCGATGGCGGGGAACACGCGCTTGTCGACCAGCTTACGGTCGAGGTTGATTTCCATGTTTCCGGTGCCCTTGAACTCCTCAAAAATTACGTCATCCATACGGCTGCCGGTATCAATGAGGGCAGTGGCGATGATGGTCAGCGATCCGCCTTCCTCGATGTTTCGGGCGGCGCCGAAAAACCGTTTCGGGCGCTGCAGAGCATTGGAATCCACACCGCCGGAGAGCACCTTGCCGGAGGGGGGCACGATGGTGTTGTAGGCTCGAGCCAGCCGGGTGATGGAGTCGAGCAGGATGACCACATCACGCTTGTGTTCGACGAGCCGCTTGGCCTTTTCAATGACCATCTCTGCGACCTGCACATGGCGTGTGGCGGGTTCGTCAAAGGTTGAACTGACGACCTCGCCTTGAACCGTGCGCTGCATGTCGGTGACTTCCTCAGGACGCTCATCGATCAGCAGGACAATCAATGTGATCTCGGGGTGATTCGTCGTCACCGAGTTGGCAATGGTTTGCAGCAGCATCGTTTTGCCGGTCCGTGGAGGCGCCACAATCAAGCCTCTCTGCCCTTTGCCGATGGGTGTCAACAAATCAAGGACGCGCGCGGAGATGTTTTCAGACACCGTTTCAAGCTTGATGCGCTCATTGGGGTACAGGGGAGTCAGGTTGTCAAAGAAGATCTTCTGCCGGGCCTCATCGGGGGGCTCAAAGTTGACTGCTTCGACCTTGATCAATGCAAAGTAACGTTCCCCATCCTTGGGGGGCCGAATCTGGCCTGAAATCGTGTCTCCGGTGCGAAGATCGAACTTGCGGATCTGGGAAGGGGAGACATAGATATCATCCGGTCCGGGCAGGTAGTTGTAATCGGGAGCGCGGAGGAATCCAAATCCATCGGGCAGGGTCTCCAGGACCCCTTCCGAAAAGATGAGGCCGTTCTTCTCGGTCTGCGCCTGCAGGATCTTGAAGATCAGCTCCTGCTTTCGCATGGTTGAAGCACCGACCACCCCGAGGTCCTTGGCGATTTGCATCAGGTTGGTGATGTTCATTTCCTTCAGTTCTGAGATGTCCATGACTTCTCCAATTTAGTTTTGATCAAGATCGGTTATTAAACGGCAAATGGGTAGCAGCAGGTCGGGCATACTTGAGATTTCTTATCCGGCCGAGATCCGGGGCAAGCCGTATCTCAAAGCAGAGGATATAGCGATCGATGACGACGAAACTTTTTTGAAATGGATGATTGTTCAACACCCGACCACAGGAGTACGCCATCAAGAGGGCAGTGCGTCCATGATCTCCCGCCACAATTCACGACGTCCAATGTGTTTGATTGCGGAATAGTCAATTAATGATGAGATTTGAGTCCACCTTTGCAGCCGCCTGTGTGCCTCACACAATTCGTTGCTGGAGAGTTTGTCAGTCTTGGTCAGCACCAGGGTGAGCGGTTTCCGGTAGGCCATGAGCCACTCGAGCATGATCTCATCGAGGGGCGTAGGAGCCACACGACTGTCGAGCAGCAACACGTTTAATTTCAAAGGCTCTCGTGATTCTAAGTATTCCTCCATGAGCCGATGCCAGCGCTGCCGGACCTCCTCGGGAACCTTCGCGAAACCGTAGCCAGGGCAATCGACAAAGTAGAACTTCTGGTTCACCAGGTAAAAGTTGATCAGCTGCGTGCGGCCGGGCGTAGAGCTGATTCTCGCCAGTCTGACTCCCAGCAGGCTGTTGATCAGGCTGGATTTGCCGACGTTGGACCGCCCCAGAAAGGCAATCTCGGGCAGTTTGTCGCGCGGCGCTTCGCTCAGTCGTGCGACACTTTTCAAAAATCGGCCGGTGACTTTAATCAAGGTGCAAGGATTAACTCAGTGAGTCATCGAATCATGCGGAGAGCCGGGGCTCACCTCATCTTTGAGGGCCGGCTTGAACTCCTCGGTCATCTCAAGCGGTTCGTCGGCCGGACGCCCTGTGGTTAACAAGGGCTCCACCAGGGCGATTTTCAGGACCTCGTCCATGTTTTCGACGAAGTGCAACTCAAAGGCCTTCTGAATCTCAGGCGGAATTTCGGCAAGATCCTTTTCATTGTCCTTTGGCAGGATGATGGTGTTGATGCCCGCCCGGTGCGCGGCGAGCAGCTTCTCCTTCACGCCTCCGATGGGCAATACCTTGCCCCGCAGAGTGATTTCCCCGGTCATAGCCACATCCCGCCTCACCGGGATGCGCGTCAGCACGGAGACCAGGGTAGTTGCCATTGTGATCCCCGCGGACGGTCCGTCCTTGGGGATGGATCCCTCCGGAACATGGATATGAATATCATAGTGCCGATAGAAATCCTTGGGAATTCCAAACAGTTCTGTCCGCGAGCGGACATAACTCATGGCGGCTTGGGCGGATTCCTGCATCACATCCCCCAGTTTGCCGGTTAAGGTGAGTTTCCCTTTTCCCTGCATCAGCGTGGCTTCCGTGCCCAGGATTTCGCCGCCTACCTCTGTCCAGGCCAAACCCGTAGTTAACCCGACCTCGTTCTTCTCCTCCGATTTCAGGTTTCGGAACTTCCGGACGCCCAGGAAATCGCTGAGGTTCCCGGAGGCAATCTCCAAACGCTCCTGGGCTTCCTTCTTCACGACCTTCCGGGCCAGCTTGCGGCACACCGACCCGATCTCCCGTTCCAGATTGCGGACGCCTGCTTCCCGCGTGAAGTACTGGATGATGTCGCGGATCGCCTCGTCCTTGAATTCGAGTTGGTCCGGCTTGAGTCCCGCCTGCTGCATCTGCTTCCGGACGAGGAACCGTTTTGCAATTTCCATTTTTTCATATTCCGTGTACCCGGACAGCCGGATGACCTCCATGCGGTCCTGAAGAGGTTGCGGAATCGTGTGAGTCACGTTGGCGGTGCAGATGAAAAACACCTGAGAGAGGTCATATTCCACGTCGAGGTAGTGGTCGACGAAAGAATGATTTAGCTCGGGATCCAAGACCTCCATCAGGGCGGCCGACGGGTCGCCGCGGAAGTCCATTGACATCTTGTCGACTTCATCCAAAAGGAAAACGGGATTCTTGGTTCCCGCCTTCTTCATCATTTGGATGATCTGCCCCGGCAGCGCTCCAATGTAAGTGCGCCGGTGGCCGCGGATTTCGGCCTCATCGCGCACTCCGCCCAGGGACAGTCGTACAAACTTACGCCCAGTGGCGCGAGCGATGGACTTGCCCAGCGAGGTCTTTCCGGTCCCGGGAGGACCCACAAAGCAGAGAATCGAGCCCTTTGGATTCTTCACCAACTGCCGGACTGCAAGGAACTCCACGATCCGCTCTTTGATCTTGTCCAGACCACAATGATCTTCGGCAAGAACCTTCTCGGCCACCTCGAGGTTCCGGATCTCCTTGGTGCGCCGTTTCCACGGGACCGCCAGGAGCCAGTCAAGATAATTCCGGGAGACGGTGGATTCAGCGGACATGGCCGGCATCATCTCGAGCTTTTTCAACTCGTCGAGGGCCTTCTTCTCCACGTCCTTGGGCATTCCCGAGTTCTCGATCTGTTTCTTCAGGTCCTCCAGTTCGCTCTTCTCATCCTTGCGCCCCAGCTCTTTCTGGATGGCCTTGATCTTTTCGCTGAGATAGTATTCCTTCTGGGCCTTCTCCATCTGCTTCTTCACACGGTTCTGGATGGTTCGATCCATGTGAAGTTTCTCGATCTCGATGTCGAGGACTTCGATGATGCGGTTCAGACAGTCGATGGGATTCGGAATTTCCAGCAGCTGCTGTTTCTCTTCGATTGGAATGGAGAGATTGGCCGCTATCGTGTCCGCTAGTTTTTGCGGATCGTCCACCTTGACGGCAGCAATCATCGTCTCGTAATTCAGATTCTGGCTGAGCTTGACATACTGTTCGAACAGCGAGGTCGCCTGGTTCATCACACTTTCGTAGGCCGCAGGATTGGCAATCTTCACTGCTATGAGCTTCACCGCGGCCTGATAGTACCCTTCCTCGTTATCCAGTTGGATGATCTTGGCCCGCTCCAAGCCTTCTACCAGTACCTTCACGTTCCCATCGGGGAGCCGGAGTGATTGAACGATGTTGACGATCGTCCCCACCCGGTAGATTTCATCGGCCTTGGGTTCATCCACGGTCGGATCATGCTGGGTGGACAGAATGATGCGCTTGTCCCGGCGAAGCGCTTCCTCCAGCGCCCGGACGGATGATTCCCGGCCCACTACGAAGGGGATCAACATGTGTGGAAAGATCACCACGTCGCGGATCGGCATCATCGGGATCTTGAAGCTCTCTTCTTTTTCTTTAGTATTGAACATAACCACTGTTGGGATGGGTTCCTTTCTCCTTAAATCATTTTCTTCCACGGGGCAGCGAAGGCCCCCCCGGCTATCCGGCTTTCTCCAGGAGATTTGCTGAGATCTCCTGGGCTTCAACCATCTGCTTGGTGACTACGAATTCCCTCAGCTTGCGCTGGGACGGGATGTGGTACATCAAGTCGAGCATCAGGTCTTCGAGAATCACCCGCAAGCCTCGGGCCCCAACCTTGCGTTCAAAGGCCTGAACAGCCACCGTTTCGATGGCCTCGGGCTCAAAGAGCAACTTGACGTTTTCATATTCAAAGAGCTTCTGGTATTGGCGGATCAATGCGTTCTTTGGCTCCGTCAAAATCTCGATCAAGGCCTTAACATCCAATCCATGGAGCGTTCCCACGACCGGGAGACGGCCCACAAATTCGGGGATAAATCCAAACTTGATCAAATCCTCGGGCTGAGCCTTTTCCAGGATTACCGTGTTCCGAAGGTCGGCAGGCGCAGGTTGTTGCGCATGAAATCCCAGGGCCTTTCGTCCGAGACGGCGCTCGATCACCTTCTCGAGTCCCACAAACGCTCCCCCGCAGATGAACAGGATGTTCGTGGTATCTACCTGGGTGAACTCCTGGTGCGGATGCTTCCGTCCGCCCTGGGGAGGCACATTAGCGATCGTCCCCTCCAGGATCTTCAGCAGGGCCTGCTGGACCCCTTCTCCGGAAACATCCCGCGTAATGGAGGGGTTTTCATCTTTGCGGCAGATCTTGTCAATTTCGTCGATGTAAATAATTCCTTGCTGGGCCCGTGACACATCGTAGTTTGCCGCTTGAAGCAACTTCAAGATGATGTTTTCGACGTCCTCACCGACGTATCCCGCCTCGGTCAGCGTGGTTGCATCGACGATTGCGAATGGCACATCCAGCATTCGCGCCAAAGTTTGTGCCAGCAGCGTCTTGCCGGTGCCGGTCGGTCCGATCAGCAATATGTTCGACTTCGTCAGCTCCACGTCGGACCGGTATTTGGCTAACTCGATCCGCTTGAAATGGTTATATACGGCGACGGCGAGTTTCTTCTTCGTCTTCTCCTGACCGATGACATAGAGATTGAGAAACTCATGAACCTCACTCGGCTTGGGAAGCTTTTTTTGGGCTGACTGCGCCTGCTCCGTTTTGTCATCCTCGAGGATACTATTGCAAACGGCAATACACTCGTCACATATGAAGGCACGAGGGAACTCGTTGGGAGATGAAATGAGCTTGCGCGCCTTGTCTTGGGTCTTAAAACAAAACGAGCATCTCAGAACTTCTTCATTATCGGTCCGCCTCACGCTTACACGCCCTTTCTTTTCAGGGGACTACCTTTGGGTGATAACTTGATCAATTATACCATACTCCTTCGCCTGGGCCGCGGTCATAATAAAATCACGGTCGACATCGCGTTGGATTTTCTCCAGGGGCTGCCCCGTGTGTTTCGCGATGATGTCATTCGTGATTTCTCGCATGCGGAGTATCTCGCGTGCCTGTATGTCGATATCCGATGCCATTCCGGAAATCCCCCCAGCCGAGGGCTGGTGGATCAAAATACGGGAATTAGGAAGTGCGAAGCGCTTGCCGGGGGAGCCGGCACAAAGCAACAGGGCACCCATGGAAGCAGCCTGACCCATACAGTAGGTGGTGATGTCCGGTTTCACAAACTGCATCGTATCGTAGATCGCCAACCCGGCGGTGATAACACCCCCCGGACTGTTGATGTAAATCGAGATATCCTTCTCCGGATCTTCGGATTCCAGGAACAGCAATTGGGCAATCACCAGATTAGCCACGTTGTCATCAATGGGGGACCCGATCATGATGATGCTGTCCCGCAAGAGGCGGGAATAGATATCGTACGCTCGCTCGCCCCGGCTCGTCTGTTCGACCACCATCGGTACTAATGTCATGTTCAGCCTTATTCCGTGATGCTGATTTTGTCCAGTTGTTGATATTAAGATGAGGCGTCCGGTTTGTCCAGTTGCGCGGGGCCACGAACTATATCGGCATTTTCGTATAGGAAGTTTAGAGTTTTTCGGTTTGTTAACTGAGAACGAAGTTTATCCAGCGTGCCATCCTTTGTCAAGTGCTGCTTGACGGAAGAAAAGGGTTCCTGGGTGCGTTCAGCTATCTTGGTGACTTCCACATCCAGTTCATCATCACTGACGGAAATATTTTCCTTTTTGGCGATATGGTCGAGAATGAAAGTCACCTTCACGTCGCGAAGTGATGGGTCCCGATTCTCTTCCCGGATCTTCTCCCATTCAATGGATAACTGTCTCGGGTCAATGCCTTGTTGGTACATGGACCGAATCATCCCTTGCAATCGTGAGTCGATCTGCGCCTCCACCAGGGCACTGGGAACCGGGAAGGGATTTTTTTCGATGATTTGATTCACTAGGGCTTCGAGGGTATGGCTCCTGGCGATCTGCCTTTTTCCTTCTTCAATGTCTTTTCTGATCTTGTCCTTCAGCCCAATCAGCGTGTCAAATTCTCCAAGCGTTTTTGCCAGATCGTCATCGATCTGCGGCAGTGACTTGGTCTTAATGGCCTCGATTTTGACCTGATAGGAGACGCGACGTCCGGCCAAACGGCGATCGGAAAAATCGTCCGGATATTCGACCTTAAAATGAGCTTCCTCCCCTGTGGATTTTCCAAGGAGGTTTTCGGAGAACTCTTTTAAGGTCTGTTTCCCGTCCACTTCTACTAGGAGGTCCTTCGCTTCGAAAGCCTTTTCGGGCTTTTCATCAGTCTTACGGGTGGGATAGGCGGTGAAACTCAACACCGCAAAATCGCCAGTCCGGATGGGTCGATCGCTAATCACAATGAATTCAGCAGCTTGTTCCTGCAGGTCTGCCAGCCTCTTCTCCACCTCTCCTTCCCCGACCGATATGGGCTCTTCCTCGGCTCTAAGTCCCTTGTAATCAGAAATTTCAATGGTAGGTAGTACTTCGAACTCAGCCTTGAAAGTGAGGGGTTTTTCATCTTCCAAGATCAGGCCGTTTATCTGGGGTTGCGTAATCATGCTGACTTTTTGCTCCGAGGCCGCTTGCTCAATGACCTCAGGAATGACCTTCTTTAACAATTCCGAACGGATTTCCTGTCGAAACCGCTGCTTCACAACTGCCACAGGGACGTGGCCGGGTCTGAATCCAGGCACATGCGCCATTTTAGCAAACTCCTGCGCCACTTCATCGGCTTGCTTTTTCCAGTCCTCAGGAGGGATTTCGATTTCCAGCTCCCGCTTGCAGCCTTCTTTTTCGATGAGTACCGATTTCACCAGGATCCTTTCGTGCCACACCATGTGTTGAGCAAACGGTTTCTCACGAGAATCTAAAACCGGCCATGGTAAGACGCCGACTCAACGGATAGGCCATTGAAGTGTTTGGATGAATTCTCAATAGGATTTCAAGCATTCGAAGGGGGATTAGAGCCCCTCACTGCACGGCGGCCCAACCCATTGGCGATTTGCTTGGATGCGTATTCAAAAAGTTCGGTGGGCAAGGAGGGAGTTGAACCCTCACTCCGAAAGGAACGGGATCCTAAGTCCCGCGCGTCTGCCAATTCCGCCACTTGCCCTCGCCCTGACGGTTAGTCGGCGTCCGGTAACTCCCGCCGTATCCCTCTCTGAGGTCAAGAAACTCAAATCATCGTGCAAGTGATCATTTTTTCGCAAGTTACAAGAGTTGCCTGTAGAATTCTCGAAAGACCCAGTAACCACGCCGATCGTGGCTGATTTTATTCATGAGGCAAGAAAAAAGCAGGAATCCAGTGGGATCCAGCAGACGGGGATTAAACACCAGAACGTCGGTAAATTCAAGAGGAAAAGTAACCGGAGTTTGGAGTTGGATCAAGCACGATTCATGTACGGGGACTGGCAAGGGAAAATCTCACCTTGACTAGGGGCGAGCTTTCAACTATTCCCCCCGACCAATTATGGTTAGGCAAAACTGGCGTTCTGGATCGTCCAGGACTTCTTTATCAGCACCACTTCAGACGACGGATGACGCCGTTTCAGGGCGCTGAGTTTCTGCAATGCAGAAAGACGTTTCGAATATCGATAGATCTCAGAGAGATAGATCTCTCCTTTGGCGTTGTAACACTCCATCTGGACTTCATAGTAATGATTGATCATATTTGATTTTAACTGTGAATTGAAAGGCATCAAAAGGTTAAGCTTCAAAGGTCCCGCGGGGGGACAAGTACTTGGTCTTTCCTTGTGGCATTTTCAATTTGCATCGAGCCGGGTCCCGAACCCTTTATCTGGATAGCCACTTCGCACTAATGGTCATGCCAGCACCGGCATGCCGTGTGGGCGAGCGGACCGGACATTTCGAGTTGCGTGCCCGGCGCGATCCTACACTCGGATTGGACTTGCTGGCCTAATAGACCCACCTCCCCCTTGGATGTTGAGATCTCAGACTCCTTCTGTGGTGAATCTTGCATTTCCACTTGGGGTGCCCGGGCATTAAGACCCCCCAAGGAGGCAAACACTTTGGATAGGATTGGTCCGATTTGAGGCACCTTCTCTCCCACCTATAGTCTTTCCACCTCCCAGGGTTCCGTCTTTAGGAGACCGTCATTCCTTAAAGAAAGCGCCTCTGGGCCGATCAATCGATTCCGTAATCCTCAATATCGTCCTGATCCTTTGCCACCTTACACAAGAAATTGTATATACAGCCTCTCTCTCATGGGGTGATTTGAATCACAAGGGATGAATTTCCAAATTCGAACCTGCAAAGTAAGGAAATGTAAATGTTATGCTCGAGGACAATGTTCTGTAATATCTTTGGCGCTGTTGGCCGCCTTGGAATGCCGACGACCTGGACAGACACCACGGAATCCTCGCTGGGTCAGCGAGGAGGGGTGAACCTCATCATCCGGGATTTTGGGATCGGTAACCGGCAATGGGACAGAAACTGCTCATGAGAAGGAGGCGGGAATAAAACGCTTATGGCAGGGTCAATCGAGGGTTCTTTAAGTTTTCTTAGGTTTCCATCGAAGCACCGGGTTTCGAGCAGCCGCCACTTCGTCAAGCTTGTGGACACGAGTGTTATGTGGAGCTTTCTTGACGAGGTCCGGGTTGGTGGCGGATTCCTCGGCGATGGCTTTCATGGCCTCGACAAACAGGTCCAGCTCCTCGAGGGACTCAGATTCGGTCGGCTCGATCATCAAGGCGCCATGGACAATCAGGGGAAAATACACCGTGGGAGGATGAAAGCCATAGTCCATGAGCCTTTTGGCGATCTCCATCGTGGTTACGCCATATTTGTTTTGCAGGTGGTCCGAGAAGACCACTTCATGGAGTGAGGGCTGATCGAACGGGAGGTCATAGATGCCCTTTAGCTGGGACCGGATATAGTTGGCATTGAGCACGGCATCTTCTGAGGTTTGCTTGAGCCCTCCGGGGCCATTGGTGAGAATATAAGCGAGGGCCCGAACCAGCATTCCAAAATTCCCATAGAATGATCGTACCCTTCCAACAGAAAGGGGGCGTTTGAAGTTGTACGAATATGTTCCACTCGCATCCATCTCGACGGTTGGATGGGGAAGAAACGGTTCGAGGTGCGATTTCACCGCTACAGGTCCGGCACCCGGCCCGCCTCCGCCGTGGGGGGTGGAGAAGGTCTTGTGCAGGTTCAAATGCATGACATCAACCCCATTATCGCCGGGGCGAGCTACCCCGAGGAGCGCGTTCATATTGGCGCCATCCATGTACACAAGACCACCCTTGGAATGAAGGATGTCCACGATGGCCAATAGGTCCCTCTCATAGACGCCCAGTGTGTTGGGATTGGTCAACATCAGCGCGGCCACGTCCTCCGTAACGGCATCGCGGAGCGCCGAGACATCGACGCAACCCTGTTCCCCCGACTTTATGTTTTCGACTTGATAGCCCGCGATGGCAGCACTGGAAGGGTTGGTGCCGTGGGCGGAATCCGGAATTAGAATCTTTTTGCGCGGATTCCCACGGGACTGGAGGTAGGCCCGGATTATCAAAATCCCGGTAAGCTCCCCTTGGGCGCCTGCGGCCGGCTGCAGGCTGAGGGCATCCATCCCGGTGATCTCTTTGAGGCATTCGCCCAGCATGTGCTGGATTTTGAGATTGCCCTGACAAAGCACCTCCGGGAGATAAGGATGGGACTGCGCAAAGCCCTCGTATCGCGCGACAACCTCGTTAATCTTGGGATTGTACTTCATCGTGCAGGAACCCAAAGGGTACATGCCGAGATCAATGGCATAGTTCCAGGTGGAGAGGCGGGTGAAATGGCGCACGACATCCACTTCACTGACCTCGGGAAAGTCGTCGATGGCTGCCCGCAGAGCCTTCTGATCGAAAACCGACTCGGGAGGCACCTCGGGGACATCACACTGGGGCAATGCGACTCCGCGCTTCCCGGGCATACTCCTTTCGAAGATCAGCGCTTCATTCTGATTAACGTGGGTTCTCGCTTTGCGAATCTTTTCGTCGCTCATGAGAGGAGGCGTCATCCGTTCTGATAGAGGTCCACGAGAGTATCAATCGAGACCTTGGGGGTCAGTTCCGTCACACAAAGGAGTTCGGCGTTCTTGAGTCGCGGATAGAATCGTTTCAAGGAGACTCCGCCGACCAATTTCTGCTTCCACAGCTTCCTGTCTGAAAACTTCCGCCGCTCCTTGGATCGGATCACGAATTCATTGAAGCGAGGACCGTTGAAGAGGACTTCGATTGATTCAATGGTCTTGAACCGGCTAATGGCATATTGCGACTTCGACACATTTTGAATCGCGATCTCACGCAATCCTTCTTTACCCAGGAGAGAGAGATAAATGGTGCACATCAACGCACACAAGGCCTGATTGGTGCAGATGTTGGAAGTCGCTTTCTCGCGCCGGATATGCTGTTCCCGCGTGGCCAAGGTCAACACGAAGCCGCGTTGCCCGCCCGTGTCCACTGTTTGGCCGACCAGGCGTCCTGGCATCTGGCGGACATGCTTGTCTCGCGTGGCGATAAACCCGAGGACGGGTCCACCGTAACTGATCGGGATGCCAAGTGATTGACCTTCGCCCGCCACAATGTCTGCAACCGGCTGGCCGTCTCCGGTCGGTTGGCCCGGAGGGCGCAGCAATCCGAGCGAGAGAGATTCTGCTACAGCGACTACCAGAAGCGCGCCTCTCTCGTGGGCGAGTCTGGCAATCTCTTCAAGCTGTTCAACGTTTCCGAAAAAGTTGGGAGACTGAATAATGACGGCGGCAATCTTATCGGAGAGGCGCTTCTTCAGATCATCCAGATCCACTTGTCCGCTCTCGGTAAATGCCACGTTGCGCACCCGGGTGTTCAGGTGCCGGGTATAAGTGAGGAGGACTTCACGGTATTCAGGATGTACGGTTTCTGCCACCAGCAGGTCGGTGCGACTGGTAATGCGTTGGGCCATAAGGGCGCTTTCGGTCATGGCGGTGGCTCCGTCGTACATGGAGGCGTTGGCCACGTCCATGCCCGTCAACTGGCACATCAAGGACTGAAACTCAAAGATGGCTTGAAGGGTCCCCTGGCTGACTTCGGGCTGATAGGGCGTATAAGCCGAGTAAAACTCCGTTCGCGAGATGAGATGATCCACCACGATCGGAATAAAATGCCGGTACATGCCCGCCCCCAGGAAGGAGACCATTCCCGTGGCGTTCTCGGCGGCGCAGGTCTTGAAGAATTCAAGCAGGGCGGGTTCGGAATAGGGAGCCGGGAGCTGGAGCGGGCGTTTCAACCGTATTGCGGCGGGAATGTGGGAAAACAGCTGGTCGGTAGACTCCAAACCCATGGTCTGGAGCATGTGTTTTCGCTCGCTGTCAGATTTGGGGAGATAGCGCATTATTCGGCGGCCTCGTCGTGGATGTATTCATCGTATGCTTCCGCCGACATGAGCTCCTCCAAATCCGGGGGGTTTTGAATCTTAATTTCAATCAACCAGGCGTCCCCATGCGGATCACTGTTCAGCAGCTCGGGAGAATTTACTACTGCCTCGTTGATCTCGGTCACGTCACCCGCGACGGGACAGTAAATTTCCGAGACTGCTTTGACGGACTCCACCGTACCGAACGACTCATTGGTGTCGAAGTGATCGCCGACCTTCGGCAGTTCAACGAACACAATGTCCCCCAGTTGTTTCTGCGCATAGTGGGTAATCCCGACGGTTCCCGTTTTCCCGTTCACACGAATCCACTCGTGCTCCTTTGTATACATACAATCTTCTGGATTCTTGGTCATAGATCCTCGGCCATTCTGAATGTTTTCTTGCTTTGAGATAACCCGAAGTTGCCGTTGGCGGGTGCTTGCGCCTGGCTGTCTCGAGGTTCTTCGACTTAAGTTGTGAATGAATGCGAATGAACTGATTGGAACGGAACCAACACCGGCCTGCTATCTACTTGGTTCGTTTATAAAACGGCGTAGCGACGATTCGGGCCAACGCCTGGCGATTCCGGATTTGGATTTGAACTTCATTTCCGATCGCCGAATGATCGACCGGCACGTAAGCCAACCCTATGTTTTTCTTGAGGAAAGGCGCGGGCGATCCACTCGTTACCTGGCCCACGGTTTGGCCTTTGAACAACACCGGGTAATGCTCCCGGGCAATCCCCGGTTCTATCATCTCAATTCCAACCAGGATCCGCTTTACTCCCACCTGTTTTTGCTTCAGTAAGATGTCCCGGCCATTAAAGTCACCCTTCTGGAGTTTGCAGATCCATCCCAGATCTGCCTCGAGCACGGTGGTGGTGTCATCAATCTCGTGACCGTAAAGTGCCATCTTGGCTTCCAGCCGCAAGGTGTTCCGTGCGCCGAGACCCGTGGGTGTGATCCCATCACTGGCCCCCGCCTCCATAATCCGGTTCCAGAGGCGCTCAGACTCGTCCGGGGTAAAGTAGATCTCAAACCCGTCCTCGCCCGTGTACCCCGTTCGAGCAATCATGGCATCCACCCCTTCCACCTTTCCATAAGTGAACCAGTAATACTTGATGGCACTGAGATCGGTGGAGGTCAGCCGTTGTAACACGGACAGAGCGCGCGGCCCTTGAATGGCCAGTTGCGTGTACTCAGGGCTTAAGTTTCTGACTTCGGCGTCGAACCGGTTGTTCTTCACGATCCAGGCGAAGTCTTTATCCGAGTTCGAAGCATTGACGCACAGGAAATAATGATCGGGCCCGATGCGATGGACGAGCACGTCATCGACAAAGGTCCCTTCGTAGGTGGTCAGACCGGAATACTGGATTTGTCCATCGGCCAGCTTGGAGGCATCGTTGGAAGTGACCTGTTGTACCAGAGCCAGAGCTTCCTTTCCCCGGATGTCGATCTCCCCCATATGCGAGACGTCAAACAATCCGACCGCAGTGCGAACCTTCAAATGCTCATTCACAATGCCGGAATACTCGACCGGCATCTCCCAGCCCCCGAAATCGACCATCTTGGCCTTTAGAGAGTGATGAACTTTATTGAGGGCGGTTTTCTTCAGGGCTTGCGACTCAGCGGCAGTGGACACAGTCATCTTCCTGGCGATTGTTAGCCACGAAAACCTAGCATAGCGGGAGGGGGGTGTCAAGCCGGAATCAGGCCCTGATCGAAGCCCTGTGATTCCGGTTCGAGAGACTCTGCGGCTGCTCCCTCAACCCTTCTCTTCAAGGGCAGCCAAAACCTTTTTTAGGATTTCGATAATCTCCGCACGTTCCACTTGCCCGCGTCTGAAACTGAGATCCAATCGATACTCCTGGGTGGGGGGGACGAAGTGAAAAGTAAAAGTCTTCGGACGCTTGGCAGATTCCGGTTTGCGTTCCTGGCGCGATGCAGCGCGCGTTAATTCGTGCCGTGTCATGCGCCGGGCGGTCGAAACCATTTTCTCGTGAGAAGGTTGACGGACGATTTCCAGCAACATGGTCTTGGCCTGGATGCCGGCCTCCCGGCACAGCTTCTTCACATCCTCAGGGAGGGAGTTGATCGAAAGCGTTTCTGTGACGGAAGACCGCGATTTCCCGATTTTCTTGGCGATGTCGTTGTGCGTGTATCCAAAACGGTCCGAGAGCGACTTGAACCCTTCGGCCTCTTCAAACGCCGTGAGATCCTTCCGCTGCAAATTTTCAATGAGTGCGATCTCGGCCACCTCGGAATCGGTTGCTTCCTTTTCGATGCACGGAATTTCTTTCAGCCCGGCCCGCACACTGGCAGCAAACCTGCGCTCTCCCGAAATGATCATGAATTTCTGAGATTGCGGGTCAAAGCGGACCAAGATGGGTTCCAGGACACCCTTTTCTTTGATCGAAGCGATCAGTTCGTCGAGCTCGCCCAAATGTTGGCGCGGCTGGTTCGGGTTCGGCTCAATGCGATCGACTCCGATCATACGGCCCAGCGGCGCACCCGTTTTGGCGGTCAAGGCATCGACATAGTGGGCATCATGGCGCATGTGAATCACCGTGGGCAGTCCGACACGTTTAGGCACGGTGCAGTACCTCCTCCGAGAGTTTAAAATACTCAGCGGCCCCCGAAGAATCCGGAGCAAATGTAAAAATGGATTCCCGATATGCCGGACTTTCTTCAAGGCGTACGCTTTTTGAAATCATGGTCTTGAAGACATTGCCGGAAAAGACTTTCCGGATTTGCGAGGTGATGTCTTTGGAGAGCCGGGTCCGCTTGTCGACCAGCGTGATCAGCACCCCCAGGATCTTCAGGTCCGGATTGGCCCGAGCCTTGACCTTCTCGAAGGTTTCCAGAAGGTCATCGGTGCCTTCGAGGGCGAAATAGGAGGCTTGGATGGGGACCAGCAAATGGGTGGAAGCCACCATCGCATTCACGGTGGCGATGCCCAGTGCCGGCGGGGTGTCGATGACGATGACGTCATAATCCGTCCGCACGGGCGCCAGCGCATCCTTGAGGCGGAACGGGGCATCCAGCTCTCCCACCAGTTGGCTTTCCAGCTTGGCCAACGAAATGCGGGCCGGGGCGAGGTCGAGATGCCGCACCGCGGTATGCTGGAGAATGTCTTTCATCTTGATCTGCGAGTCCGCGAGGACATCGTAGGTCGAGTAAAGGAGCTGGTGAATATCGCAAAAGACAATCGATGAATTCGCTTGGGGGTCAATATCGACGAGGAGGGTACGCTTCCCCTTGCGGGCAAGGGCAGAAGCCAGGTTGATTGCAGTGGTGGTCTTTCCGACGCCCCCCTTTTGATTGGCAATGGTGATTATCACGGGAAGCTCCGAAAGAAAGCGAATGAGAATGACGGACAGAGTCCTTGGGCCAATTGAATCATGGTCGCCCCTTCGGGCTGGCAGGGTTCGACAGTCCACCCTCATTGTAATCTGGATTTTGCTGGGAGCAACACTTTTTTTAGGGGGGGGGCGGTCGACGACCACTACATCTTGTATTTACCCAGGTCCTCCTCGGTCAGGTTTTCGAGCCAGCGGCGCAGGTTTTCATCTTTGAATTTGTCCGAGGTGAGCATTGCCGCTTTGGAGGTTTTCAGGACATCTTCCTCCACGAAGATCGGAGAATCCATCCGGAGGGCCAGGGCGAGGGCATCACTCGGCCGGGAATCAATCGAGACGAGGCGTCCATCAACGTTCAGCCACACGAGGGCATAAAAGGTGTCATCCTTCAATTCACTCACCACCACCCGTTGCAGAGTGGCACGAAGACCGACGAGGATGTTCTTGATGAGGTCATGAGTCATGGGGCGAGGGGTCTGGACCTTTTCAATCTCAATCGCAATTGCGTTGGCTTCAAAATTACCGACCCAGATGGGAAGAATGGAGGCCCCCTCGGCCTCCTTCAAAACAACGATGGGCATATTGGTGACCGGATCCAGCATCAGCCCGCGAATCTTCATTTCAATTTCCATGGGGTCCTCCCAGTTCGACGCCCTCTGGGTGTGTTTGAATCATTGGACTCGAGAAAGTGTTGCCTTGGAAAAGAGGATCAATGCTCTCACCCACCAGGCTATTGGCACCTGATTTCATGACTCGGACCTTCACGTAACGGCCCAGCAGGACCCTGGGGCCGCTAAAATTCACGACGTAATTGGTGCTGGTCCGGCCCGCGAGAGTGTTCGGGTCTTTCACACTGAACCCGTCCACCAGGACTTCAACCACCTTTCCGACCATGGACTTTGCCCGTTCAATCTGGAGCTCACGTTGGCGATTCTGCAGGAACGCGAGCCGGCGCGATTTCTCTTCCGCTGACACGTCATCAATCATCGCAAGGGACTCAGTGTTCGGCCGCGGAGAATAGATGAAGGAGTACAACTGCTGGTAACCCACGGTTTCGAGCAGGGAGAGGGTCTCTTCAAACTCCGTGTCCGTTTCTCCCGGGAAGCCGACAATGACATCGGCGGAGAGTGCAATCCCGCGGGGTGATTGTTTGATGTATTCCACCTTACGCTGGTACTCCTCGCGTGTGTACTCCCGCCGCATCCGCCTCAATACAGAGGTTGAGCCGGACTGCACCGGAAGATGCACGGCATTGCACAGCGCGGGATGGGAATTGATGGCGTCGACAATCTCACGAACAAAATTCTGGGGGTTCGAGGTGGCGAACCGGACCCGCCGGATGCCCTCCACCTCCGCCACCGTACCCAGCAGTTGGGCGAAGCTGTATTTGGCCAGGGGGTCTCGGTACGAGTTGACATTCTGCCCCAGTAATTGGACCTCGGTGTATCCCTCGTCCACCAGCCGTCGGACTTCCGCAATCACCTGATCGCTGGGGCGGCTCCGCTCCGGTCCGCGGGTATGCGGGACCACGCAGAAGGAGCACACATTGTCGCAGCCTTCAATGATGGTGAGATAGGCGCGGTATGGATTAACGCGTTGAGTCACCTCGGTTTCAAAACAGTGCTCGTCGTCCTGGTGAATGTCTATGACGCGGTTCTTGCCGGATTCAAGTTCTCGAATCAGATGAGGGATGTTGTTATAGCTGGCCGATCCCACCACCAAGTGGACATTGGGAGCGCGCTGAAAGAACCGGGCGCCTTCCTGTTGCGCAACACAGCCCAGCACCCCCACTTTTTTCCCTGGAAAGGCTTTCTTCAGTGCCCCCAGTCTCGAGAAGACCTTCTCCGAAGCTTTTTCGCGGATGCTGCACGTATTGACCAACACCAGTCCGGCCTCTTCGATGGACTGGGTCGCTTCATATCCCATGCCGATCAACGCCCCCGCCACCTTTTCGGAGTCGTGAACGTTCATGGCACACCCGAAAGTCTCAATGTAAAACTTCTTCTTTTCCATACCCGTGAAGCCCGCCCCGAATGCCTGAACTTGACCCTTTCTGTTTCCTGCTTCGACCGCGAATCGTGCCGCCTGCGCCACAGGGTTTCACACGCCCAATCAGGGCAATGGCCAGCAGCCTCTCTCCAGAAGGCCTCCGGTCCTTCGCTGAGTCCCCGACGCCTGGGCACTCAGTTTCTGCTTTGCTTCAGCAATTCTCTGGCGTGCTTTTTGACGGCGTCCGTGATTCTAGCACCGCTCAGCATTCTTGCCAATTCGTTAATGCGGTCGTCCTCGGCCAGGTGCTCGACGCGGGTGACGGTGCGGCCGCGGAGTTCCACCTTCTCGATAAAGTAATGGTGGTCAGCGAACGAAGCGATTTGCGGCAGATGGGTCACGCACAGGATCTGATTTTCCTGGGCAAGCGATTTCAGCTTTCGTCCCAGCACTTCCGCCGTTCGACCTCCGATCCCGGCATCGACCTCATCAAACACCATGGTTTTGATCCGGGAATCCGCGTGCGTGATGGTTTTAAGGGCCAGCATCAGCCGCGAGATTTCCCCGCCCGAGGCGATCCTTGCCAGGGGCTTCAATGCTTCGCCCACGTTGGGGGACACCATGTATTCGACGGCATCGAAGCCGGTAGGGGAGAACTCCACCGGAGAGCGGTTAAACTGAACTTTGAACCGGGTGCGCTCCATGGCCAGCTCCTTCAGCTCATGCTCGAGTGCCTTCTCCAGCTCCAGGGCCGTTCGCTGTCGCCGGTCGGACAGCGTCTTCGCCTTGCTGAGGTAGGCTTGGCTGAGCTGGTTCATCTCCTGCTGGAGCGATTCCAGTTCTTCGTCGCGATGTTCGAGGGTTTGCAATTGTTGGACGACGTCCCGGTGGAACTCGAGGATTTCGTTGACGGTCGAACCATACTTCCGGCGCAGCTTCTCAATCTCAGCCATCCGGGATTCCACTTGCGGCAGGCGGCCCGGACTGATATCGATTTTCCTCAGATAATCACGCATGCTGAGGGCCACATCCTCTACCTGGATTCGTGCCGAGCGCAGTTGTTCCACATTTTCTGCCAGGGTGTCGTCAATTCGCGCAATGGTCTCCAGGGAGCGTTCAGCCAGGGAAACGGTGCGCGCCGCTGCCGTCTCCGATTCATACAATGACGCATAAACCGCGTTGGCCACTTCGAACAGTTTGGTCGCATTGGCGAGCAGCCTGTGCTCCACGTTGAGAGCCTCGTCCTCTCCCGGTTTCAATTGAGCCGTCTCAATTTCCTTTTTTTGAAAGGAGAGCAGGTCGGCCAGTCGGTCCTGCTCCTTCTCGCTGTGCTCGAGGGCCTCGCGTCTGGACCGGATGGCGGCCAACCGCTGAGCATGGGTGGCCAACTCCTCAAGCAAATCCTGATTTCCGGCGAATTCATCCACAAGCGCGAGCTGAGCATCGGAATCGGTCAGGGCTTGTTGCTCGTTTTGTCCATGGATATCCACCAGCCAGCGACCCAATGACTTGAGGGTGCTCACCGTAATGGGTTGATGATTGATAAACGCCCGGCTCTTGCCCTCTCGGGAGATTTCCCGTTTGAGAATGAGTTCCTCGCCGTCGCACTCCACTCCCTGGGCGTCAAGGAATCGAGTGAGCGGGGGGGATTTGTCGATATGAAAGACACCGGTCACCGAGGCGTGGTCACAGCCGGTTCGGACCATCTCCGGCGAAGCCTTGCTTCCCAATAACAGCCCCAGCGCATCCACAATGATGGATTTGCCCGAACCAGTCTCCCCGGAAAGAAGGTTGAGGCCACCATGGAACTCCATTTCCAATTGATCGATCAATGCATAGTTGGAAATGAGGAGATGCCTCAACATGGTGTGAAAGTCTATCATAATCGCAAATCTTTGAGATATGGCTTCACTGCGGTGGTACGGTTGATTGCGCCCCCGTGGCGGGGCCGGCTCGAATTCCAGGATTGCGTTCACTCCCTGACCTCGTTATACTGACCTTTTGTTTTGTGATTGCTTCTAAATAACCGATGTGGCGTCACCGCACGTCGCCGAGGAGGACCGTTGAGCCATTTAGCCCTGCTGACACCGTTCGCCATCGCTTTTCCTTCCGACAAACTCGTCAATCTGGTAGTTCAGTCCGGGATCGTTGCCAAGGTCGTGTTAGGGATTCTGGTCTTCTTCTCATTACTTTCGTGGGCTATCATCCTGAAGAAATTTGTGGTCTTCAAGCATGCCCGGATCAGGAGCTCTCAATTCTTGCGGTTATTCCGGCGTAGCCAGAAGCTCTCGGAAATCAGCGCCGGCTGTGAGCCTTTGCGGGGGGCGCCTCTGACGGAGGTGTTCCTGTCGGGCTACCAGGAGTTGCAGAGTCAAATGGCGCTGATGTCGAACAATCCGGGCACAGGACAGACGACCGTCCGAATGCCTGTCCTCAAGAGTATCGAGTCCGTGCGCCGCGCATTATTGCGCGGTTCTTCCGCCGAACTGTCGAAATTGGAGAAGAAACTCAATTGGCTGGCAACGACGGGGACGGTCACCCCGTTTATTGGTCTTTTCGGCACGGTATGGGGGATCATTGATGCTTTTGAGGGGCTGGGGAGCGCAGGAAGCGCCAGCTTGAAAGCTGTGGCGCCCGGCATCTCGGAGGCCCTGATCACGACCGCGGCGGGATTGTTTGCCGCCATCCCTGCGGTTATTTTTTATAATCATTTTCTTCACCAGCTCAAGGATTTTGCGGCCTCGATGGATGATTTCTCCTTGGAGTTTTTGAATCTCACGGAACGGAATTTCTTTTGACGACGGACGGTCAACTTCGTCCACTGCGGTCCCAGAGTCTCTTCAATGGAGTAAGAGCCCATGGCCATCAGCACCCCGAGAGGAACAGTCGAGACTTCGTTGTCCGAGATCAACATCACTCCCCTGGTGGATGTGGTTTTGGTCTTGCTCATTATTTTCATGATCACCGCCCCCGTCCTGCAGTCGTCGATCGAAGTCAATTTACCGAAAACCAAGGCCGCCAAGGAATCCAACGAGCAGTTGGTGATCGTGACTATTGCCAAGAAACAGGTTCTATACGTGGGGAACGATCCGGTAAAGTTCGACCAGTTGGGCAACGAGGTCAAACGGCGCACTTTCGGGCTGACTTCACAGCCTATTTATATTCGCGCCGATGAGACAATTCCTTACGGCACACTCGCGACCGTCCTGGATTCCTTGAAGCAGGCCGGTTTTGATGATGCCCGTCTGGTCACGCAACCTTATGATAAATCTCCGGGCAAGTAAGAGCTGAGAGAACGCGGAGCCCGCAGAGGGAGTGAGGGGTGAAGATTTCTGATTTTCTGTTCTTTCAGCAGGAGATTTGCGGTGATCAAGTTTTGGTGGCCCAACCGCGTCGGGCTTTTCCCAGCGCGAATACCTGCAGGCAGACGAAAAACACCGGGATAAGTCAAAGAGCGATTCATCCCGGCTACCAATGCATTTCGTTTTAGTTGCATCTAAACATTGCATACTCGGCGCCCTCGGCGGTGAACCCATTCATATATTTCAACATCTGAGTTGACGATGTACGAAAACTTCGAGCTTTACGATTATTTTTCAGCGGTTGCGGAAGACAGTATCAAGAGGACTTTTGCCTTTTCCCTGATCCTGCACATCTTCTTTTTTTCTCTGGCGATCTTAGGCGGACCGCTTCTTTCCAGATTTCTTCCGAATAAATACATCTTGTTTGGGGGGGGGGGCGGGATTGGAGACTCCATCAACGTCCAGGCCATCCGGGAGTTACCCGGCCTGAAATTGCCGGCGCCGGAGCAGCCCACTGAAAGCAAGGTGGCGAGCGAAAACGAAGGGCTCCACCAACCCCCGCCGGAAGCCATTAAGGACCTGAAAAAACCAAAGCCTGAGCCGGTAGATGATACGAAGGCGCTTGCCCTCGAAGAACTGAAGAACCTGGAACGGCGCCGTCGCGAGGTCCAGCGTCGGCAAAACCTGCAGGAGCCGGAAAATGCGGTGAAGTACGGTCGCGGCGGTCAGCCGAATTTTTCGTACGGGGAGTTTCGCACGGGGGGACGAGCGGGCGGTGGGGTGGGGTTTGAAGGCGGTTTCGGGGAGCACTATGCTTGGTACGCGCGGGCGATCGTTCAAAAAATCAGTTCCAATTTCCAGGAGCAGATGGTGGGTGCGCAGCTGCGGGAAGCGCCCCGCGTATTCGTCGCCTTCACGATTGAAAAGGACGGATCGGTGAGCAGTATTGTCCTGCGGTCATCCAGCGGGATTCCGTCGTTTGACGGGATGGCCGTCCGTTCCATTCAAGCCTCGAGCCCGATGCCGCCGCTGCCCGGTGATTTTCCGGGTAACCGCGTGAACGTGGAATGTTTTTTTGACTTTCGAAGATGACCATGGGGACTTAACCAAATGAAACGATCCTTAACGTTATGGCTTGCTGGTTGTTTCACAGTGCTTTTCCTGGGCGTGCCCTTCGGTCTGCGGGTCCTTCGGCCGCAGGAAGGAACCCTGACCATCGACATTTCGAAGGGTGTTCCCAAGTTCCGCGTGGCAATCGCGGATTTTCAGACCAAAGGGGCTGACGAGGGGACGCAGAAACTGACGTCGGTTTTTAACACGGTGTTGTTTAATGACATTGACAGCGCGGGCCTTTTCGATCTCGTCAGCAAGAGTTTTATTCCGTCCCGCCAGCCGGGGACAGTCGCCGAACTGAACCTCCCGGACTGGACGAATCCTCCGGTCAGCGCCGATATCCTGGCGTTTGGGAATATTCAAATGGAGGCAGGACAATTGACGGTGGAAGCCCGTCTCTATGACCTCAAGAATGCCAACGCCCCTTCCATCATTGGGCGACGATATCGCGGGGAACCCAATGAACTGAATGCTCGCTCCATGGCACATCAATTTGCGGATGAAATCGTGCTCCGGCTCAGCGGGGGGACCCGGGGCATCGCTTCCACGCGGATTGCATTCGCGCATCGCCCAGGCAGGGGGAACGGCAACAAGGAGATTTATATCTGCGACTATGACGGTTACAACCCTCACCCGATGCGTGTTTTCAACTCCATCAGTCTGACTCCCCGCTGGTCCCCCGACAACACGCGGATCGCCTTCACCACCTATCGTCAGGGCAATCCCGATATCGACGTGTTTTCTCTGGACACGAATTCTCTGCTGAGTTTTGCACATTACCGCGGGCTCACCACAACCCCGGCCTGGTCGCCGGACAGCGAGAAAATCGCCTTTTGCTCCAGCATGAGCGGATATCCCGAAATTTACGTGGGGGATTCGCACGGCCTGAACCTCAAGCGACTGACCTATTCGGTCCACTTCGGTAATAATTCGCCGACCTGGAATCCCAAGACCGGCGGCCAAATCGCCTTTGTTTCCGACCGCAGCGGCATCGCGCAACTGTACTTGATGGATGCGGACGGTTCCAATGTGTCCCGCCTGATCGACGAGGGCGGCTGGGTGGATTCCCCCTCCTGGTCACCGGACGGTCAATTTATTAGTTTCATGTGGAAACGCAAAGGAGAGGGTGGAACCTATGATATCTACATCATTGAAGCAGCCACCCGCCGATGGATCCAGTTGACACAGGATCAGGGGCAAAACGAGAACCCGTCCTGGGCGCCCGACAGCAAACACCTTGTCTTCTCGTCGAACCGCTCCGGCACCTACCAGTTGTACAGCATGCTGGCCAATGGGAAAAACGTGAAACAAATCACCTCGAAGGGAGAAAACACGAATCCCAACTGGTCGAATTGAGCTGCGGGCGCAACCCCGCATTCAGACCTCTCATCTACCTGATTGACGCAGCCGGACAAGCGATGTATATTGTGATGTATAGGGACCGGCTGGACACACGGTAGACACCTCGATGGCACGGATGATTCGAAAACAGATTTACATTGCCCCGGAACAAGATCATCGATTAAAAAAAATTGCCCGTGAATTAAGAACCACTGAGGCGAGCATCATCCGCCAGGGGTTGGATCGCTTGTTCTCCGTTGGGGTTCACTCGGTTCAAAATCTTGATATTTGGAAACACGAGCTGTCGTTCATCAAGAGGCGGGCCCGGTTGAAATCGGGTCCGCACCGACGTGCCTGGCGGCGGGACGACATCCATGAACGTAGAAGCCTTTGTTGATACCGATATTCTGGTCAGCCTTTACGACGCCGCGTCACCCGAAAAACAGCGAAAGGCATTGGCGTTGGCCGACGAGCTGGTCCGGGCGCGCACGGGAGTGATTAGTTCTCAGGTCCTCGACGAGTTTTTTGTCGCGGTCACCCGGAAGATCGCTCGCCCGCTCTCACCCCGGGAAGCCTTGCGACGCATTCAAACATTTTTAAATTCTTGGCGGGTCGTGGGCGTCACGCCCCCTATGGTGCGAGAGGCCGCCCGGGGTGTCGTGGAGCATAAATTGAAGCTCTGGGATGCACAGATTTGGGCCACGGCCAAGCTGAGCGAGATTCCGGTGGTCTTCAGCGAAAACTTCCCATCAGGACGATCACTGGAAGGGGTCCAGTTCCTTAACCCGTTTCTCAAGGATTTTCATTGGAGCTAGTGTAAAGCCTGTCACGTCGTCATCAAGTGGATTGCTAAGAGCCTGAGGACTTCATTCAAAGGGAGGAAAGTCATGCGACTGGATCGAAATTGGAAATGGTTACTTGTGATAGCATTTGTGTTGAGCCTGATGATCGCTGCCGGTGGATGCAAGAAGAAACCAAAGGCTGCGCCGCCCCCACCGCCGCCCCCGCCTGCCCCGGCCGCCCCCACGGCGAAAATAAGTGTCGATCCGTCGACAATTACGGAGGGACAGTCGTCCACGCTGAGTTGGAACACGACAAACGCCACAGATGTGTCTATCGAGCCCGGCGTCGGCAAGGTCAACCTGGAGGGATCTCAAACAGTCTCCCCCGGTTCCTCGACGACTTATACCATCACCGCGAAAGGCCCCGGCGGGACGGCCACTGACACGGCACGGCTCGGAGTAGGGTCAAAACCCTCACCACCACCTACCCCGCCTGCACCCGGCCCAACGGCAGAAGAATTGGTTGAGCGGAACGTACGAAAGATTCTCTTTGATTATGACAAAGCCGACATTCGCCCCGACCAACAGTCGACGCTTGCAAACAATGCCGAATTCTGGAAGGCGCATCCCACGTGGAGATTTTCGGTTGAAGGGAATTGCGACGAGCGCGGCTCCATTGAATACAACCTGGCCCTGGGCGATCGCCGAGCCAATGCGGTGAAGACGGCGCTCGTGGCCGCAGGAATTGCGGCCGACCGGATCAGGACCATCAGTTATGGGAAAGAAAAAGCGCATAGCTGCGCCGACGAAGGTTGCTGGCAACAGGACCGCAATGCTTCGTTCGTTTTGAATCAGCATTAGAACAAAGAGGCAGTGTCGCCAGGGCGCCGGTGACACGGCGCGTCTAGCGGCGCCTTTGAATCGACTGACCCGATCAAAGGATCCTGCGGTGACAGAGCCTGGTTGGAGCGCTCCGACCAGGTGAGCCGTTCTTTGAAGTTGATTTGGAACGATGGGCCGAGACACAGTTGCCCCGAATGATGGCCTCACAATCCGGGGAGGTTCGGGTCCCGGGCATGGTATCATCATCGGCGGCCCCGCGTGGCGGGGCCGCAAGTGTATCCATTTCCGCGTGTCGCAGTCGCAGGCAAGCTGTTCTAATTGGGTTCTCATTCGCACATCCGGCTTCCGGCTTCCAACTTCTGGCCTCCGACCTCAGGATTCTGAAAAACAGGTCTTCGACTAAGCCGGAAAAGCCATGTTAATTCCAAGAATCTTTGGCTAGCTACCAAGGGAGGTTTAATTGAAACGCAAATGTACTTTTTTCCCCGTTTTGATCTTGTTGACAGGATGTTTCTGGGCCCTGCCACAGTACGCTGTCAACAAGGAAACCGTGCAGTTACTGCAGCAGGTTTCAACGATGCAGCAACAGCTCAAGGACCTGCAGGATGGCCAGACCAAGAGCAATGCCATCCTTCAGAAACTGACCGAGCAAATCCTCGACCAGGTGACCCGCCTGAGCGCGTCGATCGATGACATCAAGAAATCCAATGCCCAGACACAGGCCGCCGTTAGTGCCAATGTGGATTCCCTCAAGGGGAACCTCCAGATCACCCAGGAGAGTCTTGATGAGTTAAAGGCTCGCCTGACCAAGCTGGCGACGGATCTGGCCGCCCTGAAGACAACCGTACAGTCGATCGATTCGAAGATTGGTTCGCCTGCTCCGACTGGAGTGCCGGCGCCCGGTGATGCGGGACAGGGTGCTCCTCCCACAGGACTGGCGACAGGCACGCCCCCGGATTCTCCCGACGCCATATATGCCTCGGCTCTCAGCGATTACACCAGCGGCCGGTACAAGCTGGCCCTCGGAGAATTCCAGCAGTATCTGAGATATTATGGGACGACTCCCCTTGCCGGAAATGCTCAGTTCTATATCGGGCAAATTCATTTCATGCAGGAGAATTATGATGACGCCATTTCGGCTTTTAATGTGGTCGTCGAGCGCTATGCGGAGGGAACGAAGGTGACCCAGGCGATATACAAGAAGGGCCTGGCGATGGAAAAACTCGGTCAAAAAACCTCCGCCATCAAGGAATTCCGAGCGCTGGTGAACCGGTATCCAAACAGCCCGGAAGCCAAACTGGCGGCACAAGAGCTTTCAAAACTCGGCGCGCGGTCGAGCGGTGCGGCTAAAAGCCGCACCACGCCGCCTCGGCGTTGAAAGACCCGGCGGGAAATTAGGTGTTGAATCTTTCGATGAGCACAGATAAAATTTGCGTTGATCGAAGCATTCGGCAAGCCCCCAACCCCCGGTTTAATGTTTATCGGTTCCTGATCTGTGTGTTGTGATCGTGTGGGTTGGCAGGTGTTGTATGATATCCGTTTAACCGCAAAGAGCGCAAAGGAGGCGCGAAGAGCGCAAAGGTCACGCCGCTTCTTGCTCCTGCCTTCGCTTGCGCCCTCTGCGCCTTCTTTGCGCTCTTTGCGGATTGCTTTTACCCACCCCCAAACTAAGTTTTAACTTGCGGATGGATGGGCATTACGGCATAGTTTGCCCGCACTCATCCATCATGGAGGCAACCATGGCGAATTCAGTCAACAAAGTAATTCTGGTGGGGCGCTTGGGAAAAGATCCCGAAACGAAATTTACGCAGGGTGGAGTCCAGGTGACGCGTTTTTCGCTGGCCACAGATGAACAATGGACCGACAAGAGCGGCGAGAAGCAGCGTCGCACCGAATGGCATAACATCGTCGCGTGGAGCAAGCTGGGAGAGATCTGCCAGAAATACCTGGTGAAAGGGAAGCTGGTTTATATCGAAGGTCGCTTGCAAACTCAATCGTGGGACGACCAGGATGGGAAGAAACATACGCGCACCGAGATCCGTGCCGATAACATGGTCATGCTCAGTCCCGCCCC
>JAIQFY010000075.1 GCA_020072965.1 Terriglobia bacterium
CCGGAGGGGGCCGAATTCAAACCCGTCGTTTAAAGGGAAAGCGCCGACGGCGGTAGGGCAGAACAAAGTGGCTTGTTCCATCGCTTGGTTTGGCGGAAACGGCCCGTAAACCAGACCTGGTAGCCTCCGGCACCGCGGGGCAGAGGGGGTCCTTTCCACAACGGCTCTACCCGAATTTGCCCTGGGGCGAATACTAGGAATGGGAGTCGGATCATTCTTCGATCGGCACGGATAGGAGGTCGTTCCGGGAGCATTCTAAGAATCTCCCGAACTGAACAAAGAGCCACCACAGCCAAGTAAAATATCCGTTCGCAAGGAGCTTGACAAAAACGACCACATAGAAGGTCTCCGCATTCTTCAATCGCGGGGGTCAGGTCTCCGCATTCTTCAATTCAATCGCGGGGGTCAGGTCTCCGCATTCTTCAATTGCTGGCGGGCGAGCGCCCGCGCGGTGGTCAGCTGAAGATCGCAGACGAAAAAAATGCGGAGTTGCCTGTTCAATTGCAGATTGCGGAGACCTGACCCTTGCCATTCCGATGCGTGGTCGGCCGGGCCTTAGAGCGGCATCTCGGCACGATCCTGGCCGTGCGAGCTCTGCAGAGGGCGCTCGAGAGCCGCCAACCCGAACCGGGCATGATCCACCACTCCGACCGCGGGGTGCAATATGCGTGTTCGGACTATGTGGAAATGCTTCAACAGCACGGCATTGAGATCAGCATGAGTCGCGTGGGTAACCCCTATGACAACGCCCAGGCAGAGTCGTTCATCAAGACGCTCAAGCAGGAGGAAGTCAACGGCCAAAAGTATCGGCATCTCGGCCACTTGCGGCAATCCCTCGCCGAGTTTCTAGAAAACTTATACAATGGCCGGCGCTTGCACTCAGCGCTGGGCTACCAATCACCCCGGGAGTACGAGGCCAGTTTGATGAGATCAGCAGCGGAGGACACGATACAGGGGAGAGTGGAGAAAGGGGGCGGCTGCCCCCTTCCCCCACGCCCCCATCCCCCGCAGAACCTTAACTCTTCTGTCCCTGTTTTCTCTGTCTCAGAGTAAGGGGGCAGTCCAGCACAGTAGGTCGGAATAAATAGGGTCACATCTTCGCATTTTGCATTTGGCAACATACTCTCGTTTTTACATAGTGTTGGCGGTTTGGGCCAGGTTCAAAGAGGGTTTGCCCGAAACCCTTCAATTTCTCCCCCCGAGATTCGGAAGAGCGGAATAGACATCGCGCGGTCTCATCCTTCACTGATGAACCAGGCAACAATCCCCGGCGAGGTACCATCATCCCTTCATCGCTGCCCAGCCTTACACAATCAAATGCAAAATGCGAAGATGTGACCCTCTTTATGGCTCGCCATCCTTCTCCTCTGCTGGCTTTTCGGGCTTCTTCGAATCGTCCTTCAACGTGGCATTCAGCGTCTTCCAGTCAAACCAGACGTCCTTGCCCTTGATCCACTTCTCAAACCAGCCGAATTCGCTGACCATCTTGACCATCTGATTGCGCATGTCCGGGATGCCGTGAGTGCTTCCTGGATAAACCATGAACTCGGTGGGCACGCCTAGCTTCTTCAGGGCCATATGCAGCTCTTCACTCTGGGGCCGGGGCACGCGCGGGTCCCCCTCGACCACATGAATCAGCGTCGGCGTTTTGGCATTCTTGATGTATTTCAGTGGAGACACATCCCAGTAATGTTCGAAACGATCGTAGGGTTTTCCCTGAAAATAGAACTCGCGGTTTCGCTGGATATCGGTCTCCGCATACATCGACGTCCAGTTCATCGCGCCCGCGCCGGACGAGATGGCTTTGAAGCGATTTGTATGGGTGAGAGTCCAATTTGACCAATGTCCGCCCGCACTCCAGCCCATCACGCCCATTCTAGTTTCGTCGACCATCCCCAACTTGATCAGGTTGTCCACGCCGGTCATGATGTCATCAAACGCCTGTCGGAAGTAATCGCCGGAAATCTCCATCTTGAATTTCTCTCCGTAGTTGGTGGAACCCCGGTAGTTCGGCATCAGGCAAAAGTAACCATTGGCGGCGTAAATGTGAGAATAATTCACATAGCGCCCGTTAAATCCGAGCAAGTCAGCACCCGCGGGCCCCCCGTGAATTTGAACGATGAGAGGATAGCGCTTGCCTTTCTCATATCCCAACGGTTTCACGAGGACTCCTTCAATTAGGGTCCCATCCGTACTCTTCCAGCGAATCGCCTCCGTCTCCCCCAGTTGAAAATCTGCAACCTGCGGATTGGAATCGGTCAATCGTTTCCACGTCCCGCGGTCGGCAATGGTCGCCAGAGACGAGGAATAGATATTGGCTGGAGTTGTGGGATCGGAATAGTTGACCAGTAAAGTCCCCGTGTCTTCATCCTCCGTCACATTAAGTGCGCCTTTCACCTGAGTCAGCGGGGTTATCTTGCCGCTCTCCACTGACACTGAGAAAAACTGATTCGTGGCGCCCATCCCTTCATTGAAATAGATCGCCTTGTCATCCTTGGACCAGAACCCCGGGTTGACATCGGCATCAAAGCCATCCCCCAGTTTCTTCAAAGCCCCTCCCTCCACTGGCCGCACATAAACCCTGCCATTGTGGAAGTACTTGAAATCGTCGGCCGCAGAGAAGGCGATTAATTTACTGTCCGGGGAAAAGCTCAGCGGGCTTTCGTTGATGTCCTCGTTCTCTGTAAGCCGTTCAATCTTCCCGGTCGGAACATTGATGAGGTATAGATCCGCATAATCACGGGCTTCGGTGCCCTTCTCATAGCGGTTCATCGATCCGCCGTGAAATCCGATCCACTGGGAATCCTTGGACTGGGTGAATTCGGTTACCGTGTATGCCGTCCCGGAGGTCAGCCGTTTCTCCTGCCTGGAATCCAAATCCAAAGCCCAGAGATGATTGGCAGGGGTCTGTTGGTCGCGAATCTTTACGGTAAACTTCTTCTCTTTACGGTCTTTGTCCTCTTTATCAACAGAATCTGGAGAAAGGAAATAGATCTTCTTGCTATCGGGGGAAAACTGCCAGGAGGCGATGGGGGTGGAGTGTTTGGTCAACAGCTTGGCCTTCCCCAAGCCAATCTCGCCGGTTGAGAAAATCCAGATTTGCTGCTCCTCGGTCTTGCCGGCGGAAAAAGCGAGCCATTTGCCGTCCCTGGTGAAAGCGAAAGCTCCCACACCGTCCTTGGCATCCGTGATTTTCTCGGCTTCTCCGCCGTCAGGACGCATCCGGTAAAGTTGATTTCTTCCACCTGCTGCGCCCTCCCCCGCTCCTCCGCCAGGTGCACCCGCCGCTGCCGGACTCGCGTCGCGATCCGAGGCAAACACGAAGAATTTCCCATCGCGCGACCACCGCGGGTTGGTTTCGTTCTTGTCGCGGGTGAAGGTCATCTCCTTGTTGACTGTGCCGTCCATGGACGCGAGCCAGATGTCCGTTTGACTCTTGCCCGCCTTCCAATCGGGCGTGGACATTGTGTAGAGCACCCACCTGGCGTCGGGGCTGACGGCGGGATTGCTCACACTTCGCATTTCGATGATGTCCATAAAGGTCATCGGGCGCTTGGCGGGCTGCGCCACGACCGAAATGGTCATCGAGACAAAAACAAAAAGTGATGCACAGCGCGAAAGGATTCTTGTGCGATTAGGTTTGGGTTTCATAGAAAATCATTCTCCTGAAGGGCGTTCGGTAGGATTGGATGACAGCCGTGGTGCGATGAGAGAAATGACGATCGTCTTGTGATTGGCGTGACGCTGGGCAAGGATAGTCCCCGCAAGCATCTGCAGAGACGAGCACGGCCCCCGAGATGTCCTCTCACCTCAGTCCACAAGCAGTATGACCTTGCCCAAATTCTTCCGGTCCTGGATGAAATGGTGGGCCGCGTCGGCCTCGCTCAGAAGAAACGTGCTGCCGACATACGGAGATATCTTCCCTTGATCGAACAAGTCAAGCAACGCTTTCACTTCCTCAGCCAAGACTCCCCCCGCGTTCCACAGGCGACCCAGGTGGACCCCAAAGACGGCTCGATTGTGGAGCATCATATCCAGCGGCGAGAACCTTGGTGTGCGAAGAAACTGAACCCCCGCCTTGAGCAAATTCCTCCCCTTGCCGGAGATACCGCTGGAAAAACCAAAAACCATGAGCCGTCCCAGCGGCGCAAGAAGTCGGTACCCCTTGCGCAGTGATTCGCCGCCCATCGGATCCAGAACGATATCGACGCCTTCGCTCTGCGTGATTCGCTGGACTTCCCGCTCGTAGTCCTGAGTGTGATAGTCGATGTGGTGGTGAAGCCCCCGCGACAGGAGGAATTCCTTCTTGGAGGCGGAAGCCGTGCCGAAGGTTTCAGCCTCTGCCACCTTGCACAGTTCGAGCGCCGCCAATCCGACCCCTCCAGCGGCCTGATGAATAAGAACGCGCTCGCCTCTTCTGACATGACCGAGGAAGTAAAGCATATGATAGGCGGTCAGGTAGTTGACCGGAAGCGCCGCGCCCTGCTCGAATGACATGTTTGAAGGCATGGGAACCGCACGATCCGCGGCGACGCAAACGGATTCCGTATAGCCCCCGAATTCCGTCATGGCAATCACGCGGTCCCCGACACTCCGATTCTTGACCTCACTTCCGGTCTCATCGATGGTCCCGCTCACTTCGTACCCCGGCACAAACGGCAGCCGGGGCGCCCCCGCGTACAAGCCGAGCCGCATCATGATGTCGGCAAAGTTCACGCCCGCGGCCCTCACATGAACACGGACCTCGTGAGGCTTTGGGCGCGGTTCCGGAACCTCCTGCAGCTTTAAGACCTCAGGGGGACCCAGTTTGGTGATGAAGACAGATTGCGGCATATCTTATTCGACATCCCTATGCACAGACGATTGTGATCATTGTTTAGGACCATGACGCCGGGACCGCAAAAAAACCTGTAATGAACTCATTTTCGTATTGAGGCTGTGCGGGCCGACGTGAGCCCGTGATTTATTTTCGTGCGCTTAAAATCTTCTCGATCACCTTGGGATCCTCCGGCAGCATCTTCGAATGCGGCAGCCTTGGAACAAGCTCGGCCCATTTCGCTCCTTGCACTGGATCCGCGAAGACCTTCCTGAATAACGGGAGCGCCTCGTCAACCCGCTTGGCATTGACCAGCGTGATGGCGTGCCAGAAGACCATTTCAATGTTATCGGGGACCATCTGTTCTGCGGTTCCGTACTCTCGGATGGCGCCCTCGACATCCGCCTTGGCAAACAGGTTGTCTCCCTCATCCATATGGTGATAGGCGCGGTTCAGTTTCACCAACCGCTTCAATTCGTTGATGGGATCATTGCTGTCATCGACCCTCAGATCAACCAGGCGATCCACCCACGGCCGGCCCGTTGATTTCCCGGCAACCACCAGGATGGCGGCCGACTGTTTTCCACGAATATCACCGCCTTCCCCCTGGGCTGCCTCCAATGCGGCAAGCAAACGATCCGTTAAATCACCCCTGGAATCCTCAAACGCCCGGGCCATCGCCCCCCAAACAGTGTTTTTCTCCATAAGATTGGCCTCGGTGGTGAACCCCTTCCCCACCACGTCACCAGCCATCTGGATACAATGCTCACCGGTGTGAGCGGCGCTGCGCCCTTGCGCGTCCACCATCGCCACCTGGCGCACGTCGGCGTTGGCATCCGCCGCAAGCAGGGCCTTCAGGGCCTCCGGCGCCGATTTGCCGGCGCGCATCAGGTCCAGGCCCAGGGGACCATAACCGGGTTCAACAATCGATTGTGTCGCCACGGCACCCACGCCAGCCTCTGCCCACGGCACAACACTACCGACCGAGAACCAATGGGATTGGACCGCCACTCCCAGTTCCCCCGTGGCAGGATCGCGAGCCACGATCGAGAAGGTGTGGACCGGACGAAGGGCATTGTTCTCCCGAACTCCCGTTTGTCCGAAGCTCAGACAGCAAGAGATGATCACTAACAACAACCCGAGTTTCATAATGTCTCTCACGTGGAGAAGTTTCGACATCGATCCCTCCTTGAGGATATCCGTTGTATATCTCGTCCATTGACCCCAAAAGCCATTAAACCTCTTAGGGCGGAGAACGAAGACTTAAGTTGCCGGCCCCATTCTTCACGCCTTCGAAGCAGGCTGTCCTTCTAGTCAACCCGTCCGATTAAATCACTTCTTAATCTTGCTCTTCTCGACGATCTTCACCACCGTCTCAATATTGCAATAGACCCGCCACTCTGAAACGAGTCCTTCATGAACAACGGCCTTCCAGGCCGCGGGAATTTCCCAGTGATTTTCTGATTTAAGAATGCCATCAGGTGCATAGGTGCCTCGTGCAGTCCCAAAAACACCGATGATATCCCCAGCGCCGGTCATTTCCCCAGGAACCATCTGATAGTCAGGGAACATCCGGAAGTACTCCGTCCAGCCCTGCCGTAGAGTTTCCCGTCCTTTTACCGTCGTCCCCAAGGCGTCTACGAAGACATGATCCTCTGTCATTAAACCGCATAAGGCATCGACCTGATGTCGGTTGATACAATTGATGAAGCGACGGACCATCTCGGTTGTGTCCTTGCCGTCCATTGGAGTGTGCTCCATCGCCAAGTCCGGTCACCACTCAGATCCAATCAGGCGAGCTCCCACCGGTCCAGACGCTCGCCAGTCATTGACCCTCAAGGAGCCGGACAGCCGTATCGATCTGTGCAACCACTTCGAGCAGGGCAGCCCGCGCTCTTTCCATTTGTGGTTTGACGTCGGTCCAGTTTTTCTGCTCAATCGCTTCTCTCACCCCGGGTATGGTTTTTACCCCATATCCGGTATACAGGCCCGGCGCATAGATTTCATGCTTAAACCATGGACGGCCGGGAAGGCCCTCGCTATTGACCAAGTGCCGCTCCATCAAGAAGAGCGTTTGATTTAGCGAATTTTCCTGAGCGGAGTTCATTTTCCAATTTTCGGAGGAGGATTGCTTCTTGAAAGCATCCTGATAGCGCCCGGCGGCCTGCTTCACGCTCGCGGCCGCATCCCTGAGGATTGAAAAATCGATCGACTCCGGGGGCTTGGCCTCCTGGCCCAGCTTCTCCAATTCAGTAACATACTTGGCCACGGTATCGGCAAAATCCTCGAACTCAAACGGCAAGACCGTTGCATCAGCCACTCGCATCACGGACGAGCCCGCCGTCTGCGCCAGCGCACGACCATATTCAAACGTGGTATCTGAAAACCGTGTAAACCATGCAAAGGAGTCGTAGATGGAGTGATAGACACCCCCGTCGCCTCCACCCCCGAACCCTAGATTCAGGGATGCGATTCCCAGATGATCAATAAAGACCGTGTAATCGGACCCCGAGCCCAGGGCACCGATTCGTAGGTCGACACGCTCCTTCAGATCTTTTTTTTCTTCGTCGGTCTTGGCCTGCCCCTGTCGCCGCTCCTGAAGCGCTTGCCAAACCGACTGTCCGGACTGCGGATCGCGGATGTCGCGCATCACTTCGTTCATAAATCTTTCCAAGGTATGAGAACCTGAGGCGCCAAGCCATCCTTTGCCGTTGCTGTCTGTATTGAGGTAGATCACCGCCTTCCTGCTCAATTCCTCGGCATGCGCTTCAGCCCACTCCGTGGAGCCCAACAAACCAGGTTCCTCACCGTCCCACGCCGCGAAAACGATCGTTCGTTTCGGCCGCCAGCCCTGCTCGAGCAACACGCCCAAAGCACGGGCCTCTTCCAATTCGGCCACCATGCCGCTGAGCGGATCGGAGGCCCCGTTCACCCAGGCGTCATGATGATTGCCGCGGACAATCCATTGATCGGGATAAGTACTCCCCTCAATGCGTCCAATGACATCGTAGATGGGTTCAATGTTCCAATTAAACGCTGCTTTCAAATGCACCACGGCTGGACCGGGTCCGATGTGGTAAGTAGTGGGAAGCGCACCGCGCCAGGCTTCAGGGGCAACGGGCCCGCGCAGATTCTTCAAAATAGGCAATGCATCCCCGTACGAAATCGGCAGAACGGGAATCTTCATCAGGGTTTTCGCCTCATCCGGAGACAGCCGCTTGGCCCCTTTGACACTCGCCCAGCCGGGCGTCCCGGGATCCCCGGGATAGATCGGCATGTCCGCGACGCTCCCACGTTGAACTCCCTGCCAGGGCCGAAACGCCCCCTCAGGATAGACGTCCCCCTTGAAATATCCGTCCTCGTGGGGGTCTGAATAAATCAAACATCCCACGGCCCCATGTTCATAGGCGACCTTGGGCTTGATGCCGCGCCAACTCTCGCCGTAGCGTGCCAGGACAATCTTGCCTTTCACCTCAATGCCCAGTTTGGCGAGTTCCTCATAGTCCTTCGGTGTCCCAAAATTCACGTAAACGACCTGAGCCGTCACATCTCCATCGGCAGAATAGGCGTTGTACGTGGGCAACTGGCCCGCGTCGGTGGAGTTGGAGTCCTCTGTGACCGCAGGCTCCATCAACTGCGCCTTGTATTTCTCAGGCTCGACTAACTCGACCAGCCGTTCCTTGGGTGTGGGAAAAAGCACGTAGAACTGCTCGATCTCGGCTTTTAATCCATACTCCCGAAACTTTCGAAGTATGAATTCCGCGTTTTCCTTATCTTTTGGCGATCCCACGTGATGAGGGGCTGAGGAAAGCAAACGCATGTTCTCGCGGAGGTTTTTGGGGTCAGGGATCGCTCGCATCTTCTCTTCCCACTCCCGCTCGGCTTTGCTTTCCGCGGGCGAGTATCCGCGCAGGGATTCTGTACCGCGCTCGGCGTCTCTCTGTGCCCATGTGAGGGCGACACCACCAAGCTCAATGCCTAAACACAGGGATGCGATCAAAAAAGCGTTCCGAAAGCCACGACGAAACATTAATTTTTTCTCTCCTTATCGAATTGAGATGGGTTCGCTGGCAGCACGCCAGCCCCCGGGCCGACTTGGGATCGTACCACACGGGCGGCCACTTAAAGGCGCTCATGCGAGAGAACAGCATTCGCAGGATACCTATTGAATAAAAAAAGTGGATGATCTGGTATTCAGACGAATCCCCCCCCGGGTGATCAGGACGTTGATTCGCTGAATTTCGAAGAGTTCAATACACAGGTCCGCAGACTGTAAACCATGAAACGGTGGAGGACACCCTTAAGTGACCTGAGCTTTCAGAATCCCCAGGCGCCCAGGACTTTCGCTGCCTGGGGAACAAGACTAGTGCTCTTCCTTTGCAGCATTGCGATTCCATTCGGGGATTTCTACGACGACGTCCGCGGTTCCATTGGGAACGGTTTGGCATCCCAGCCGGGAATCCAGTTCGAGGCCGGGCGCTTCCTGAATCATTTCATCCTCGTCGTCCGAAGATTGATTGCAGGTCTCTAGTCCCCGACGCACATAAACATGACACGTGGAGCAAGCACACACCCCCCCGCAGGCATGATCCAAATCGATTCCATTGGCCAGGGCGATCGACAGAATGGACCCGGGCAACCCATCGACGCGATCCGGCAACCGCTCGGGATCCACCTCGACGGTCTTATTCATGGGCAGGAAGGTGATCTTGTACTTGGTCTTCGGCAGCGGTACTTCGACTGCGGCTAAATATGGATTCTTTCCACCCATGGTTGCGCTGTGATCTCCCTGATTGAAATTAAACGCAATTATAGCACAACGCGAACGCAGATCCTTCCGGAAGCAAATTCCAAATTCCAAAATCCAAATTCCAAACAAAACCCAAACTCCAAAAATGCAAACAAACACAGAAGCCCTATTTGAAGAATCGTGAGGGGGAGGTTCTTGTTTGGAATTTTGGTAATGGGCTTTGTTTGGAATTTGGAATTTCTTATAGCAATCCTTCATCCAAGCACAAATCTCTGAATGGCTTGAGCCACACCGCAATCATCGTTGGTGGCGGTGACATGGCGTCCAGCGGTCTTCAACTCATCCACGCTCTGACCCATGACAACAGCGATTCTGGACAGCTCCAGCATGTCATGGTCGTTGTGATTATCGCCAATGGCCATCAGATTTTCAGGGGTCCACCCATGGCGGGCAAGCAGGAACTTAAGTGCTGCCGCCTTGCTGCAGGTAGGCGAAAGGATATCGATGATGGAAACATCATTCCGAAGATATTCCGTCCGACTCATCTTCACGACACCGGCCTCGACCAGGGGGATAACAGCCTGGATCACCCCGTTCATCACCTCCACGGACCCGCCGAACATGAGCTGGATCGGGTCGACCGCAAGAAACTCTTCCAATGACTCGACATATCGCACGTCTTCCTTGCTCTTGTCCAAATACCATCGGAGGGGGAGATTGTTGGGATCAATCCCTTCACAAACGAGCTGACCGCACTCGGAATCTTCTGAATGGGCCACACAGGAGGAGCGAAAAGCCCGCGTTGCGTAGAGCGCTTGCCGCGCGGCCGGAAGGGGCAAGGGGTCTTTGTAGGAGAGATGATGGCTCCGGGATGTTTTGATGACCGCGCCATTGTTGGCAATCACGGTGAGATCGTGGTCGAACAGTGTCGCAATTCGTTCAGCCATTGAGAAGCGACGCCCGGTCACCAGCGAAACCTCAATCCCGGCGTCCACGGCCGCATCGACCGCATGTTTGTTCTCTTCGCTCAGTTTTCCCTTGGAATCCAGCAGCGTGCCATCAATGTCAATCGCGATCAGCCGCACCCCATCATTCATGAATTGAAGTTTATCACAGTAGCGTTCTCCGCTTCCTGAGTCACTTATTAACAAGATTCCTACTATCACAGGCAAGAAATCTTTCACGAGATGCTTCTGGCTCTCTAATGATGCTGGTACCATGCCTCTCTTGCATCATGTCCAGCTTATTCAATTTAGCCCCGCTTGATTTCAGAACGCTCGGGTTATGGAAATTGAGAGTCACTTCCGGGGCACGAGAGTCCCCTTCGAGGGGACTTGTCCTAATACAGCCCGCCGCTTCAGCGGCGGGAAGTGGCGAGCTGGAAGTCGTACCCCGATTCATTGGGGTTGATGGGGAATGGGCCGGCCGTTAACGGCCGACCCAGGTATGAGATCAACCCCGATGAATCGGGGTGAAAAACCTGGGAGCCGTCTCCATCCCCGCCGGTAAACCAGCGGGCTGTACGTAGTCAAGCCCCCCGAGGGGGGCTGGGCTCGTGCGCCTGGTAAGGCACAGCAATTCTTGTGATATACTGCCGCTTCCCTGGAGAGACGAACGACACGTGCGATCATTGTTTCCTTGGTTAAAGAGCCTTGGGCTAGCTTGCCTCAGAGGCAAGACCAACGCTCTATGGCACGCAGAGGATCAAGTAAATTGCAGTCCTCCTCTGACCTCCAGGCTCAGCACCTAATTCTTGAAAAGGAGAATTTCATGAGCTCTTCCAAGGCCACCTCCTCCCTGGTGGGCACTAAGATTCGACCCACTTCACAATCGCGTCGGCGGATGGTCAAAGCACTCGCACTGGCTCCATTCCTCCCTGCGGTTCTCTCGAACGTCGAACTGACGCCTGCACAAACTCAAAGCAAACCGGAAGCAAAACCTGCTACGCCGGCACAAACGGCGCCGCAGGAGTTGAAACCATCGCCCGAGGCGGAGGCGCTGGCCGAGGTCGTCAAACAGCGTTATGGAAAGTATCTAACGGACGAACAAATGGTCGAAATTAAGCTGGGGCTGGAGCGCGGCGTGCGGAGCCGCCAACGAATCCGTGCCTTCAAGTTAACCAACGCCGACGAGCCCGTCACGATGTTTCAGGCCTTGGACCTCCCCCGGGTGAAATCATGAGGTCGAGTCAACCCATCAGTGTGGATCTGAACCAACAACATTCCGACTCTTGAGAGGCAACATGCTTTCAGAAGACATCTTATATTCTCCAGTGGCCAGCTTGGCGTTGAAAATTCGCACTCAAAAGATCTCCCCCGTAGAGCTGACGGAGTCGTACCTCACCCGCCTGGAGGCAATTGGCCCGAAGCTTGGGGCCCTGGTGACGTTGATGCGCGAGCAAGCCCTTGAACAAGCGCGGGCCGCCGAAAAGGAAATCAAATCGGGGAGATATCGCGGGCCATTGCACGGCATTCCCTTTGGCGTAAAGGACCTGCTGGCAACGAAGGGAATACCGACGACGTGGGGTGCCGCGCCCTATAAGAGCCAAGTGTTTGATTATGACGCCACGGTGGTTGAGAAACTGCGCAACGCCGGGGCGATTCTGATCGCGAAGCTGGCCATGGTGGAGTTGGCGGGGGGAATGGGATATAACAATCCCGATGCCTCTTTTACGGGCCCTGGCCGGACCCCGTGGAATACCAATTTTTGGAGCGGAGGCTCTTCCAGTGGACCAGGGGCCGCGACGGCGGCCGGTCTTGTGGCTTTCTCCATCGGCTCCGAGACGTCGGGATCCATTCTCACCCCCTCCGCATGCTGCGGCCTTTCAGGACTGCGACCCACTTATGGACTGGTCAGCCGCCACGGTGCGATGGCCCTGTGCTGGAGTCTTGACAAGCTCGGACCCATGTGCCGAACGGCCGATGATTGCGGGCTTGTCCTGGCCGCCATTGCCGGCAAGGACCCCCAAGACCCCACCTCCGTTTCGAGGAAGTTCGACTATCCGTTGAACCCAGCGGCTGGGACTGACGGGACAGGGCGCGCGGGGGTCACGGTTTCAACGGCCACTAGCAAACGACGCTTCAAGATCGGTGTCATCAAGGATTCCACCAAGGATATTCAACCGGAGGTCAAGGCCAATTTTGAACAGACTATCCAGGTACTTCAACAGTACTGTGATGTGACGCCGGACGTGGTCTTTCCCGATTTCCCCTGGGGCAATGTCGTGGGGACAATTGTGAATGCCGAGGGAGCCTCCGCCTTCTTCGATTTGATCGAAAGCGGAAAACTTGCTGAGTTGCAGACGCCGCGTGACCGCATTGGGGGATACACTGCTTCGGTGGTGTCCGCCGTCGATTATCTGCAAGCCATGCGCATCCGTGGCCCCATGCAGAGGGCCTACCAGGAGTTCATGACCCAATTCGATGCCGTCATTGCCCCGACGCGGAGCGCCGTGGCCCCGCCCATTGGGGTGGATTTCGACAAGGCCTATCCCGAGGTCAAAGGGGGGACTCCCTTGATTCCGGCTGGAAATGCCGTCGGGGCCCCCGCCCTGTGTGTTCCCAACGGCTTTGGACAAAACGGCCTCCCGACTTCGATCCAATTCCTGGGGGCGCCATTCAGCGAGAAAATCCTGGTCGAAATCGGCAATGCGTTTCAAGCCCGGACGCCATGGCACGAGAAACATCCCTCGATTTCGTAGGTCCTATGCCATATGTGGGGCGACGGACCTCGTCACCCTACCATATCATCCCCAAATTATTTCCTTGCGTTCCTTCTCGATCTCGTGTAATCTCATTTGAGTCTTGGTCAAGTTTTTGTTGTCGTTGCAGTAAGTTGGCTCCAAATCCATGATCGGATTTTGGAGCTATTTGTTTTTGCGGTGGACACGAAGACGAGACAAGGTAAATTAAAACAAGCAACATCAAACTAAGGAGCATTAACAGAAATGAAAGAACAAGGTACAGTGAAATGGTTTAACGACGCAAAAGGTTTTGGATTCATCCAGCGCCAATCGGGCGAAGATGTCTTCGTGCACTTCTCCGCAATCCAAGGCGAGGGATTCAAGTCTTTGACCGAAGGCCAGGCCGTGGAGTTCGAAGTGACCAAGGGCCAAAAAGGTCTTCAGGCGGAAAACGTCACCAAACTCTAATTTTCCACAGCAAAATCCATTTTGGAAAGGCCTCGTCGCACACGCGACGGGGCCTTTTGTTTTTATGCACCAAGGAATGCAAAAGAGGGAAAAACGGATGATCACCCAGGGCAACCCCCCTGCGAACCGGTGCGTTTCGTGTCCTCAGGTCCCTTGAATTCATACCCGAAAGACAGGGAAAACAGTGTTAGTATAGGCAAGCCTATGCACTGAACCGTCTGAAACTAAAGCCCAGGAGCCACCTCCATGAAGACTCTCATTCGCAATGGTAGCGTCGTTACCGCAATCGATAATTTCAGCGCTGATCTTCTCATCGAAGGCTCGAAAATCGCCGCCCTTGGCGCTAACCTTCCCACTCAAAACATGGACAAAATCATCGACGCCCAGGGCATGCTGGTGATTCCGGGCGGCATTGATGCCCACACCCATCTGGATATGCCATTCGGCGGCACTACCTCCGCCGACGATTTTGAAACCGGCACCCGTGCTGCCGCCTTCGGAGGAACCACCACGATCGTGGATTTCGCCATCCAGGGGCGGGGTGGAAGAATCATGGACGCCCTGGAAACCTGGTGGAAAAAGGCCCAGGGGCGCGCGGTGATTGACTATGGACTGCACATGATCGTGACCGATCTAAGCGAAGGTTCCACGGACGCCGACCAGGGCCTCGACTCGATGAACTCCGTCGTCCGCGAAGGGGTTACCAGCTTCAAGCTCTTCATGGCTTATCCGGGTGCCCTGATGGTGGATGACGGGACGATCTTCAAGGCTTTGTCGCAGACCGCCAAAAATGGAGCCCTCGTGTGCATGCATGCCGAGAATGGCAGCGCCATCGACGTCATTGTCCGGCGGGCGATTGCGGAAGGAAAAACCGCTCCGATTTATCACGCCTTGACGCGCCCCACCACCGCCGAAGGCGAGGCCGTAAATCGCGCCATCGCGCTTGCCGAAATCGCGCAGGCGCCCGTCTACATTGTCCATCTGTCGTCCAACGAGGCCCTGGAAAAAGTCGCTGAAGCCCGCGACCGCGGTGTGATGGCCTATGCCGAAACGTGTCCTCAATATTTGCTGCTCTCGCTCGAGGACATGGAAAAAATGCCGGATTTCGAAGGGGCGAAGGTGGTGTTCACCCCGCCCCTGCGCGAGAAATGGAACCAGGAGAAGCTCTGGGAAGGCTTGCGGACGAACAACCTTCAGATCGTTTCGACCGACCATTGTCCCTTTTGCTTCAAGGAACAGAAAGAACTCGGCCGTGGCGACTTCACCAAGATCCCCAACGGGGGGCCGGGCATTGAGAACCGTCTGCAACTGCTCTACGAACATGGCGTCAACCAGAAACGAATTTCGGTCAACCGTTGGGTGGAAATCACCTCCACGACCCCTGCCAAAATGTTCGGACTCTACCCTCGCAAAGGCACCCTCGCGGTGGGCAGTGATGCCGACCTTGTGATCTGGGATCCCACTGCCGAACATGTCCTCTCCGCCAAAACGCATCACATGCGAGTGGATTATTCGATGTTTGAAGGGTGGAAGATCCGGGGAAATGCCAGGACGGTCCTCTCTCGGGGCGAGGTCATCGTGGATCAAGGGAAATTCCTCGGCAAACCCGGCCGCGGGGAGTTCCTCAAGCGCGCGACTTACGCAGGGGCCTGGAAATAACCTCGGCGCACTCTGCGTTTCTGCGGTGAATTAATCTTCACACCCAGGAATCATGACCTAGTCCCCAACTTGGAACCCTGATGCGGCCAGTCCGAGACATCATCGATAATATCGATTTGGAACCCTTGCGCGGCAGTCCGCTTTTCAACGAGGACCTTGCCCCGGTCTCGCGGGAGCGTCGTACCTGGGGGATGTACAACTACGCCGCCCTCTGGATCGGGATGAGTGTGTGTATTACCACGTACCTGCTGGCCGCCGGCCTCATTGCAAAAGGAATGAACTGGTGGGAGGCCATCGGAACCATTTTCCTGGGAAATCTCATTGTCCTCATCCCCATGATCCTGAACGCCCATGCCGGCACACGTTACGGAATCCCCTTCCCCGTTTTCGCGCGCGCCTCTTTCGGGGTGCTGGGGGCCAACATTCCCGCCATGTTTCGCGCCTTCGTCGCCTGCGGGTGGTTCGGCATCCAGACCTGGATCGGAGGATCGGCCATCAATGCCATGCTGGTTATTCTAGTCCCGGGCTGGGCTCATTTCTCCGCCGGCATCTGGATTGCGTTTTTCGCATTCTGGCTGGTCAATGTCCTCATCATCATTCGAGGAATCGAAATGATTCGCGGGCTGGAAAGTTGGACCGCCCCCTTCATGATCGCCATCGGACTCGCCTTGTTGTTCTGGGCGTGGCAGAGGGCTGGCGGGTTTGGTCCCATGCTGAAGCAGCCCGGGCGTTTAAAGACCTGGGGGGATTTCTGGAAGGTCTTTGTGCCAAGCCTGACGGCCATGGTCGGGTACTGGGCGACGCTCTCTCTGAACATCCCGGACTTCACGCGCTTCGCCAAGTCGCAGCGTGATCAGGCGGTCGGCCAGGCGGTGGGATTGCCCCCCACCATGACACTTTACTCCTTCATTGGCGTCGCCGTGACGTCGGCCACCGTCGTTATTTTTGGGCAGGCTATCTGGGACCCCGTTGTGCTCCTGTCAAAATTCAACCAGCCCCTCATTGCGTTTATTGCTCTCTTTGCGTTAGGAACGGCCACCCTGAATACCAATATTGCCGCTAATGTCGTCTCCCCGGCCAATGACTTCTCGAATCTTTGGCCGGGCAAGATTACGTTCGTCCGCGGAGGGATTATCACGGCCATCCTCGGCGTTTTGATCCGGCCCTGGCGACTTATGGAAAACGCCGACAAATATATCGGATGGCTGGTGGGTTACTCCGGCCTGCTGGGGCCCGTCGCCGGGATCATGATTGCGGATTATTATTTGATCCGGAAAAAAATGATCGCAACTGAAGACCTCTACTTGCGCGGGAGGTTTTATGAGTTCTATCGAGGGTTCAATCTCCGCGCGGTCATTGCATTGGTTCTCGGCATCGGGATAGCCCTGATTGGGGTCGTGGTGCCGCCCCTTCGCTGGCTCTACGATTACGCCTGGTTTGGTGGCTTCTTCACCTCGGGAATCATTTATCTTGTCCTTATGAAGCAAGGCTAGGTATTTGACCGCCTGAAACGGTTCTATAAAGTAATTGTATTATAAGATGTTTCATTCTATACTCGGGGCATGTCACGACATCCTTTACAAATTCATGTCTCGCCCCACGACCAAAAGGAACTGCA
Organism: Terriglobia bacterium; assembly: GCA_020072965.1. Taxonomy (GTDB): domain Bacteria; phylum Acidobacteriota; class Terriglobia; order JAIQFV01; family JAIQFV01; genus JAIQFV01. The sequence continues at coordinate 16,994 of JAIQFY010000075.1, forward strand.
CCAGGTGCTG
>JAIQFY010000076.1 GCA_020072965.1 Terriglobia bacterium
TCCGACCGTCCAGCTCGCTTTCCAAATGTCGGTCAACAACGGAATCGGAAGCTCAGGCATCGCGTCCACCTTCGTGAACGTCGCCCCCCAGAACCTGCCGCCTCCGCCGCCTCCGACGACCGACATTGTGACCATTACCACGGCCCTCTACACGCTCTCGAAGTCACAACTCATCGTGACGGCAGTCACTTCGGACAACTCCGGAGCGGCCGTCCTGACGCTCCTGATTCCGGGCAAAAACCCGATCATCATGACCAACCAGCCGCCGCTGTGCTTGCCGGCGTGCGCCCCCAATACCTACATTGGGCGCGTGGTCGGAGTACTCCCTATCCAAGCTAGCTTCGTGACTGTAACCTCGAGTGAGGGAGGTAGCGCGACTTCAGGCATAACGAGGATCAAGTAGAAGTAGGGGAACTTTGATTGACTACATCATTCCGGCGGGTGAGGCGCCAAGGGTCATCCCTCTTGAGCCTCACCCGCCTGTTTTCTAAATGAAGTCTCCGCACCGATCGAGGCACCTGAACGCAGGCAATCATAAGACCCTGCGAGGATCATGGAACGCCTTATCCCCTCCAGAGGTGGGATCTCAAAATCTCTCATTTTCCTGTATCAATGTAGAACACAGGGATCATCCAAAATAGCCAACTTGCAACACCGAAATTCCTTGACAACACCCCACTCATGAACCCAACATCGAATCACTTTGTGGGGGAGGACAGGATCGTTTTCCTTTGATTCCAAACCTGCAATAGGTCATTTCTCTCCGAGTGTCTCATCAATGTAAGATAATGTATTTATTATAGCTTAGTAAATTTTCAATGTAGCTTCTTCACGATGGTTTTTGCAAATTCCATCCAGAAGAGAGGTGAGAATCAGCCTCTTCAAATGAAGTGTTTTTTCGTCCGCCTCCCGAAGATTTCTTTAAGTTGGAACGCAAAATGCTCGACTGATATGCGAAATCAAAGCCGCCGAATGGAGCAAAACTACAAACCAATTTACTGAAGAGGATTCTATTGTATTTTGACTCCAGTCTCACTCCAATGAGAGAACTGAGATCTTACATCACGTCTAGAGCACTGCTCCCCTCGATAAAAGACCACAGACGCACGAGGGCGTCGCAGGACCATTCCGGCCTAAGACTGATTAGATCCTTTCGCCAGAGTCGGTACGTTGCCCTGTCCAGTTTACTCTCTCTTGTTCTGTTGCTATTCCCGGTATTTTCGACTGCCGACGATTTCCATGTATGCCATCGGGTTACAATCCATTTGGCAAATCAGGCCAAAGCGGAACATACCCATTTGTGCTCCACCCACTCTTCCCCTTCCGAAGATGAGGGCGTTTGTCTCGCGTGCTTGTGGACGACGCTTGAAAGTAATCTGCCGACCGCTGTTGTCTCTCTGCCATTTCTTCCCACGATAATGGAAGGATTCGCTCCCGCGGAAATGTCCCATTCACCAATTCATTCTCGTTCATCCAGGCCCGAACGGGCACCTCCTCTCTCCTAGGCTGCCTCTCTTACCTCTATTTTGATTCTGGATCCCTCTTACTCGTTACTTATGAGACCGCTTCATTCGTGACGATAGATCCTGGACACCGGGTCACTTGGATCACACTGGTAAAGAACCGGCCGCCTTCCATGTTGCGCATAGCCTGGTCCTGCTTACTGAGAAAGGTGTTAATCCGTGGACGACAATCTGACTCTCTGCTCTAATATGCAAGGATGTAAGTATCTACACGCTCTCCTAAACCTAACCCTCTCTTATAAAGCCCCCTTAAGTTAAATGCCCACCAGCTGAGCGGAGGAGATGGCGGTCTCCTCCGTTCTTACGATTGATGACCCTTCGACCTGACAGCTGCGGTTGGACTGCGCACACCACAATGTTTGAGGATAGCCGCCGTCTCCCTTCTCCCATGGTCTGACGAATAGCGATCCTAGTTCATGAACTTCCACCCATCGTCCATTCCATTTGCATTGCGGAGCGGAGTACGTTCTCCAACGATTTTTCACTCTCGCCCACACCATAGAACAGTTTCTTAATAAGGGATCGCTGTAATATCCTCTTACTCTAAGAGTAGGGGTAGGAGTTTAGAGTAAACGAATTGGATCTTTCCCTTCGCATTCTCCAGTCTTCTTGCCCCAGTAGCAGTGCGCCAGGACGAACACTCGACAAAAATGCCCAATGAAATTCTCAACCCTTCGCACGCAGGGGTTGCCAAATCTCGAATGACAGATATCGAATACGGGCAGGAGGCGCCCGACCCCTTATGACTAGCTTGTTACGTCGGCTAAGGAGGGTTTTCTCAAGATCTCCCCAGTAGACACGTTAGGGAAAGAGACCCGTTATAGCGGTCGAGGACGGTGCCAGTGCGCCCTTCCGCAATCCTAAGGCAAGAGGGACGGTCGTTTTTCAAGAGGCTTGGATCATTCGACACTGAATCGGCATGGATCATGAGCCATATCCCTAGAAGTTGGTGATGTCTCATATTGAATCACATACTATCCGAGTGTTTCAGAATGAAATTTACCATGAGCTATCGCGTCTCAGATCGTCGCAAAGCTGCCCCCTCTAATTCGCTTGCTCCTCATCGATACAATCACGCGCCAGTTGCCCGTCCGAATCGCACTCAATGCATCCTCGTCGTGCTGGAATTGAATTTCAACCCAACCGGATGATAAAAAATACACGACTACCCTAAAATAAATCGTGCGGAATCTCAGGTAGTCTGCTAGGATGGGTTCACATCAAATTATCGATGGGCTATGGGGAGGTTCTCTTGGGTCCCCCCTACATTCAGTGATGCGTTTACACTTGACGGGGGACTGCGGGTTGCCAGGTCTATTAACATCCAATTATAAAGAAGTTAAGTTCAGTATTCAATTGGACTAGAACAAGAGACTTGCCTGGTCATTGCGAAATCGCCGTTAAATCTGCGTTGTGTCTCAATGACCGTGTGAATCTGCCTGGCTCTTGCTTTTCTTCAGCCCGGAGTTTTTAAATGGATTCACGTCAATCCCCCAACGCCTCCCCCTGGAATCTAATACTCATTTTCGTGATCTTGATGATCGGCATTTATGCCGCCGGCTATCTCTATTACACGAAACAACGCGAACTCGTCAGGAGAACCGCAGTTGAGGAGTTGCAGGCCATTGCCGAATTGAAGATGCGAGAGATCTTCAATTGGCGAGAGGAGAGATTGGCCGATGCGCGCATATTTTATGGTAATTCATTTTTCTCGAATGTTGTAAGAGAGTTTCTGGGAAATCCAGCGGACATCACGACTCAAAAGAGTGTTCGCGAATGGATGTTACATTTAAAGGAGAATCATGATTACCGCAGCATTAGACTTCTGGATACACAGGGGTCTTCGCGGCTGAAGGATCCTGAGGGGGCTGAAGACGTCGACGAACAAGCCCGGCACGCTGCTTTAGAAGCTCTGCACCAAAATGAAATCATTTTTTCCGACCTCCGGAAAAACATCACCCTCAATGTGGTTTATATTGACGTCTATATCCCCGTCATCGCCTCACCGGCAAGCGGCGCGGTTCCGCTGGGAGTTCTTGTGGCGAGAATCGATGCCCGAAACAGCCTTTTTCCCTTCATCGAACATTGGCCGACGCCTAGTCCGACCTCCGAAACCTTTCTTGTTCGCCGTGACGGGAATGATGTCTTGTATCTGAACGACCTTCGTCATCGGAAGGACACTGCTCTCACTTTTCGAATGCCGATCAGTACTCCCGACTTACCGGCATCCCGGGCGGTGGCCGGAGAGACGGGAATTGTCGAAGGGATTGATTATCGAGGCGCCCCCGTGCTCGCCTACATTCAGCAGATTCCCCATTCTGCGTGGGCGCTCATCGCGAAGGTAGACGTCACCGAAGTCTTTGCGCCCATTCGCGAACGTACCAGGTTCCTGGTGATCGTCGTGATCACGCTGACCCTCGGAGCGGCAATGGGCGTGGGTTTCCTCTGGCGCATTCAGCAGGCCGAATTTTATCGCAAACAGTTTGAAGCGGGATTGGAACGGCAGGCCCTCACCAAACACTTTGAGTATTTGACCAAATATGCAAACGACATCCTCTCCCTGGCAGATGCTGAAGGCAATATTATCGAAACCAATGACCGGGCACTGACCTCCTTCGGGTATACGAGGGATGAAATGCTCGGAATGAATATACGAGCTCTGCGGCTACCCGAAGATCGGGCAGAGACCGAAGTCATACTGAAGCAGTTGGACCGACAAGATGGATTGGTATACGAAACGGTCATGAAACGTAAAGACGGAAGCACTTTCCCTGTGGAGACTAGTGCCCGCACCTTTTATATCAATGATAAGAAGTTCTACCAAGCCATTCACCGCGACATCACTGAGCGCAAGAGAGCCGAGCAGACATTGACTCTCTTCTCCAGCGCTGTCGAGCAGACTGGCGATGCCGTCATGATTACTAATAAAGAGGGTGTGATTGAATACGTAAATCCCTCCTTCGAGGATCTGGCCGGCTACAAGAGGGAGGAGGCCGTGGGTCAAACACCCCGAATACTCAAGTCGGGGAAGCACGGCAGGATCTTCTATGAGAACATGTGGAAAACAATAACCTCCGGTGGAGTCTTCCGGGGCGTGATGACCAACAAGAAAAAGAACGGAGAATTGTATCATGAGGAAGAGACCATCACTCCCATTCTAAATGCGCAAGGGAACATTGCCCACTTCGTTTCCACGGCCAGAGACATCACGGAACGAATCCGGATTCAAGAGAATCTCGCCCGGCGCCAGGACACACTTCAGTCCGTTTACGAGATGGCCATCACCCCGGGCAGTTCATTTCAAGCGATCTGCGATCTGGCCGTTTTGAACCTGTCCCGACTTCTGGGCCTCTCGCATGTCATGGTGCAGCGTGTTATCGGAGGTGAGATCAGGGTAGTTTCCACAATGAGCGTGGGGCAGATTTCGCACGAAGAGACGGACTTCCCGGTTACTCCACTCTCCGCATCCGTTCTGGAGGGAGGGGTGTCATACCAGTTCAAAGGATCCTTGCGAGAACTTTTTCCGGGGAACCCTTACCTTTCCAGGTTCGACCTCGAGAGCTTCGTTGTCGTCCCCATCAGGGACAAGGCAGGGATGATCATAGGGATTATCAATGGCATGGATTTTGATGCCCGGACCCTTTCCGGGGACGAAATCCAGTTGATCGAGATCTTCGCAAGTTATATCGGTCACGAGATTGAACGAAACCTCCTTCAGGTCCAACTTCAGAAAGCCCAGGAAATGAAGATTCTCGGCCAGTTGGCCTCAGGTGTTGCACATGAGGTTCGAAATCCGTTAAGTGCCATCCTTTCGATTATGCAAGCGATTGACCAGGAACTTGGGGACAATCCTGATTTCAAGGTCCACCTTTCGCACATTCGCTCACAAGTCAATCGCTTGTCCCAGCTTATGCAAGATCTGTTGGAACTCGGGAAACCTATCCCGGCTGCTAGTTTCCAGCCTACCTCTATGAGTGAAGTATGTACCACCGCGGTTGACCTCTGGGGACAATCCAGCCACGCGGGTACCCACAAGGTCCGTGTGTTTGACTCGCACGAGGACGGAAAGTGGTCAGTGTTTGCAAATAGTGACAAGCTTGTACAGATTTTTATTAACCTGTTTGACAATGCTGCCCAACACAGCCCTATGGGGAGCGAAATCCAACTCACGATGAGCAAATCAGGTGGTTCAGGCTTCCGAGTGGCGATCAGGGATCAGGGATCAGGAGTCCCGCCGGAAAACCTCAAGCGTATTCTTGAACCCTTCTTCACAACCAGGAAGGGAGGAACGGGATTGGGCCTGAGTATTGTCAAGCACATCGTAGAACTCCATGGGGGCGAGCTGTCAATATGGAATAATACCCCGCCCCCGGGCTGCACAGTGGAGATCAATCTTCCCGCCATTCAGGACGAACAAATATGAAGCCCGAAATTCTATTGGTCGACGATGATCCGGGGATTCGATTTGGAATCTCGAAGTACCTCTCGAAATCCGGGTTTGTCATCAAAGAGGCCGGGACCCTGGCCGAAGCAAAGGCGTCCTCTTCAGCACAGAGATTCGATGCGATCATCCTCGATATGAACCTCCCCGATGGGAACGGTCTCGAATGGATTCCCGAAATCCGGGAGAATCACCCGACCACCGCCGTCATCGTCATCACCGGCGCAGGGGATATTTCATCGGCCGTGGAGGCCATGCGGCGCGGAGCCGACAACTTCGTCCTTAAGCCCGTCGGCATGGAAGACCTTGTGGTTTTCTTGCGGAAGAGCCTTGAACTCGGCGGTCTGAGACGAAGCCACCTGATTTCCCAGCGATTGACGCGAAGAGAAAAACCCTACTTTGGTGAGAGTCCAGCCATGAAGAAGGTCCTGGAACTTGCCAACCTCGCATCCGAAATGAATTCTCCTGTCGTCTTGCTGGGCGAGACGGGATCTGGCAAGGGCGTGTTGGCTCGATGGATACATAACCAGAGCCCTCTGCGAACCGCTCCTTTCGTCGAAGTGGATTGCTCAAATCTGAAGGGTGAGCTTTTCGGCAGTGAGCTGTTCGGCCATGCGCGTGGTGCTTTTACCTCCGCTGTCCAGGATCGGGAGGGTCTGATTGAAGTCGCGGACGGCGGAATACTCTTTCTGGACGAAATCGGAGAGATTGACCTCGATTCGCAAACGCAGTTTCTGAAAGTCATCGAAGAGAAGCAGTACCGGAGGGTTGGGGAGGTGAAGGTCCGGAGGAGCGATTTCCGGCTCATCAGTGCGAGTAACCGCGATCTGCGCGATGAATCCCAGCACGGCCGATTCCGAAAAGATCTTTATTTCCGGATTTACGTTTTTCCAATTCACATTCCCCCCTTGAGGGAAAGGCAGGAGGATTTGCCCGGATTGGTTCGACACTTTCTCGAAGAGATGAACCTTCTTGAGACTGAAGCTTCAACCAAAGTGATGCAATTGCTCAAGGAATACCCTTGGCCAGGAAATATCCGCGAATTGAGAAACGTGCTGGAAAGGGCTGTTCTACTTGCGCGACGAGGACCTCTCTCCGTTGATCATTTTTCAGGACTTCTCTCAACTCCAGGGCAAAGCTACTCGGGGGGAGAAAGAGCGGCCTCGGGAGCTGAAGAAGAAAAGTTTCTGACACCGGAAGATCAGGATTTGAATTCTCGAGACAGTGCCGTCATGGCGGATGGGATCCTTCAAGCGCTGAGGACGAGATCTGAAGGAATGACCCGCAGCCAAATTTCGGCTCTGTTTGGGCATCACAAGTCAACACGGCAAGTTTCCCATGCGCTGAACCTGCTGTTGGAAAAGGGATTGGCTTCTCAACGAAAAGTGCAGACAGGAGGGAGACCTGTGGAAAGGTGGTTTGCAGTGAGCCCTAATGAAGGGCAGTAGTGGTTGAAGCCCAGAAGTTGCCTCGCTCTTGGAGGAAATAAAGGATGACGAAATCCAGTTTTTCCGCTTATTCCGCATTATTCTGACCTACAAATTGATACATCCCCTTAGCAGGACACCCACCCCAAGGTATTTCGACCATCGATCATTTCGTTTACAACCGGAGTGTGTCATGGTTCCTATGTAAGATTGACTCAGCATAACAGTAAGATAATATATGTGCTTAGAAACTATTTCTATTTAATCTCATCTCAACAACTAAACGAACCTCTCCAGCCGCATAGCCAAAAATAGGAATGTAGTTCTATTTTGAAACAATATGGAGAGAATGGCTAGCATCTTGCTCATACCTAGTTGACACTTGCGATGAAGAGCGTAAGTGAATCGATGGGAATGGAGGAACCACTAAATTTTTCAAGGCGTTTGATGGCCCGAGAGATTTCAATCTGACTCGATGGTTGACGACTTATTTCGCTGACTGGGATAATTGAATCGGTTGAATTTTCGATGGGATTGCTTGGTGGTTCAGTTTCTTCCATTCATAACCTGAGGATCATACTCAACGGGGCGTTTGAATGTTCGGGTAGCCTGAGCGCCGAAGTAATCATTGCATAATGTGAGGTTTAAAAAGTGATGGCGACTACCACATCCACTGAGAATAAGGCTCTGGGGCATAAGCACCCGAATGTTCTACTTGTCGACGACGAGCCTGGAATCCAATTTGGATTCTCACGCTATCTCTCGAAGACGGGTTTTGTCGTTCGTGAGGCGACGACCCTGACCGAGGCGATGGAAGCTCTTTCAAACGGTTCTTTCGACGCCATAATATTGGATATAAACCTGCCGGACGGGAGCGGTCTAGACTGGATTGCTAGTTTAAGAAGGAACCATCCGGACATGACCATTCTGGTGATCACCGGGTCGGGCGAGGGCGGACTTGCGATTGAATCAATCTTGCGTGGTGCTGACGAATTTCTTCGCAAACCAGTGAGCATGGAGGATTTGACTGTTTCCTTACAACGGAGCCTACACCAGGAAATTTAAACCCTCTGCGCATGGCCGAGAGCTCCTCAGCAACTGGATATCTGTAAAAAATCAAGTGGTTTACGACGCATTGGTAGGTACCAATCCTAACAGTTTCCTAGGAACTGGTGCGAGTTTCTCCACTTATTTCGCTAATTTCGCGCTTAAACCCTTAAGAAGTCCGTTTAAGAGCAGATCGACCCGAAAACCCCAGAAATAGAAATCCGGCTCCAGTTCCAAGCTTTGACACATATATCGGGTTCCTTCCAAAAAGGTTTATGTTAAATTCAACCAACCAAATCCTGCGATCTATCAAGGGCTTAAAGACGTTTTCTAACCGCCTGACGTAATATCTCTTACTCATCACTATCTTTCAGCGGAAGGCCGTGGGATCGAGTTTACTTAAACTCATGAGAAAGGCCTCCGTTTGGCACAATACTTGCAGAAATACACAGAAAGACAAAGGAGGGCACTGATTTCTTCGAAAAAGGTCGAATGAATCTGGAATTCACAAGGCGATTTGCACGGGCCGGCGACTTAGGACTTAAGTTATGAACCCTCGCCTGACCCTCTCCCACTCTATGTCTTGTGAGGTGATCGTCAATGCTCAATGAAAGATCGGACGCCACTACAATGTACGGCAATCCACTTACCTTAGTGGGCCCAGCGTTAAGAGTCGGCGACAAGGCACCAGATTTCTCGATGCGTGATCTGGATTTGCAGCGTTTCACGTTGAATGACACGAGAAGGAAGATCCGGTTGTTCAGCGTCGTCATCTCGCTGGATACACCCCTGTGTGATGCACAAACACGAAGGCTTGATCTGGAAGCCGCAGAATTGGGTGATATGATCGAGGTCATTGCAGTCAGTTGCGATTTGCCTTTTGCCCAAAAACGCTGGCGCGCCATGGCGGGTGTCAATAGGGTTATACTTGTCTCTGATTATTTCAATCACTCTTTCTCCAAGGGCTACGGGGTTCTGATTAAAGAACTGCAGCTCGATAGCCGGGCGATCTTTGTCGTCGATGCCCAAGATACCATTCAGTACGTTGAATACGTTCCTGAAATCGGCGAGCACCCCGACTACGACAAAGCGATTGGCGCGGTTAAGACTCTGGCAGAGTCAATTGGAAAAGCACGCACGGTGGGATATCCATAGCACTCACATGAGTCGTCGGAAGCCGGTTCATGGGCATTAGCCGGCTAAATTCTAGAGGAAGCCCCTTCGCAGAAAGCAAGACAGTCTGGATCCGAATGCGCCAAGACTAAATCCGGATCCAAATGAGCGGCTCCCTTGGAAAGACAAAGTGAAAGCGTATCCTGGATTAGTGACCCGGATAATCTCTAGGTTCGTGCCATTCTCGAGTGAATATCACGACTCTGTCCTATGCATGGGCCTCTTACATCTCTATTCAAGGCTAGAGTAAAAAGAAATATCATACTTCCCTATATTTCCTTCTCACCCCTGACACCCTATTAAGCCAGAAGCAAGACCCCGAGTGCAAACTCGTGCTTCCTTCATTCTGAAACAAACGGTTCGATCGATTGATTCAAACTGAAACACCTGTACCCCTTGCCTCGCCTGCGCGTCGATTCCATAACACTCACCATATCAGCCAATTAACAGAATAAGTCATTCTGGCAAAGCAGTTGCTAAGAGACTTGCGTCCCCGAGTTAGCAGGAGACAATTGGTAAGTTAGTGCTAGCTAGGGTTGGACCTAGCTGCGAAGAAGCACCCGCTTCAAGAACGGAGGAATCGTGTGCTTATTGGCAAGACGAACCGGGAATCACCAATATCGACCTGCTGTCTCTCCCCTTTCGCCCACGCCGAAGTAGGGGGTACGGGTAGCGACCTTCCGTGCTGAGACGATGCGTGAATGCTCCTTGAACCGGAGCAAATCCCAAAAGAAAAAGAGCAATGACAAATCAAAAGGAGAAAAGGAGAGGAAAATGAGCGATCGAAACTTTTTTCTGCCGTGGAATGCGTCCAAGGCGCGACTCAAGGCAGCGGAAGATGCACGGAAGAACCGGATGGAGATAGTAAAGGCCTATTCCCAAGGTCAGGTCACGCGACGCGACCTCATAAAGTGGGGTCTCATCACGACCGGGGGCGCATTGGCCCCGATCGGTGGACTGAGCCCCTTTGTCAGACCCATGTATGCGGATGGTGGTAGCGGTGGCGGTGGAGGCCTCAACATCCCGACAGGTGCCCCGCCGAGTCCGGGGCTCGTCGGCTTGGATTTCACCCAGGCCATGCCGCGCTTCGATGTGCTGCAGCGTAAAGCACCGAGACAACAGGGCCTGTTCCAATTGGAACCTGTGAACGGCACTGTGTATCAACCGACAGCGCAGTCCAACCAGACATTACAGAATTTAAATCCTGCTCTGGTTGGAGGGAGAACCGATCAATTTGGCCCCATCGAAGGGCGTCCCCCTGGTTCTATCTGGGCGCACCAGAGGTTTAGCCAGTTCGCGCCGAAAATTGTTGTAGAGGCCTCGCAGGCGCCAGCCCAAACCAACACTGTTTACAATCCATCAGTACCGTCAAGTCTCAATTCCGGCATCGACCCGACCCAGGCGATCCCGTTAAGATTCCACCCCAACCTACCCACACAGGGGCCTCAGTCAGTGTGGACCTTCAATGGAACCATCCCCCCTAAGCTGGTCCAGGCACGATACGGGGAGCCGGTTCTGTTCCGTCACCACAATAGACTGCCTTTCGACAGAACCCAGAACGGCGGGTTTGGAACCAATACCATCAGCACCCACGAGCACAACGGGCACCACGGGGCGGAAAACGACGGCTTTACAGGCGCCTATTTCTTCCCTGGCCAGTTCTATGATTATCACTGGCCGGTGGTGTTGGGCGGTTGGACTTCCTTCAACACGGCTGCCACGGATGCCAAAGCCTCCACACCTGACGGCAGTGGCGGTCTTATCAAGGTTGCGGGCGACTGGCACGAGACGATGAGCACGCACTGGTTCCACGACCACATGTTCAGCTTTACCTCGCAGAATGTGTACAAAGGGAACGCCGCGATGTTCAACATCTACAGCGGGCTCGATCGTGGCAACGAGTCGATCAATGACGGCGTGAACCTGCGCCTGCCGAGCGGCACGTCCAAAGACTGGGGCAACCTCGACTATGACGTGAATCTCATGCTGGCCGACAAGGCTTGGGATGCATCCGGGCAACTCTACTTCGACATCTTCGACTTCGACGGGTTTTTGGGTGACGTGATGACCGTAAACCTCGCTTACAGGCCGTACTTCGAGGTGGAGCGGCGCAAGTATCGCTTCCGCATCCTGAACGCCAGCGTCTCCCGCTTCTTCAAGGTGTGCCTGAGCGACGGCTCTGTCATGATTCAGATCGCGAACGATGGAAACCTGTTTCCGCAGCCCGTGCCGCTCACTCAGTTGGACGAGCAGGGGATCGCCGAGCGGTATGACATCGTCATCGACTTCTCCCGCTACAGCATCGGGCAGAAGGTCTGGATGGTGAACCTGTGCGAGCACCAGAACGGGAAGAAACCCTCGGCGGATCTCTCACTGTCAGATGCTTTGGCTGGGAAATCCTCCGATCCTTGCGTCGGGAAATTCCTGGAGTTCCGGATTGTCCGGAATCCGGCCCAGCCCGATCAGAGCCAGGTGCCAGCGACCATGATCCCGAACCCTGATCTGTCGAGCATCCCCGTGTCACGTGAGCGCGTGTTTGAGTTTGGCAGTGGCGCCTCACAGCCAATCACCGACCCAACCACTTCGATGTCAGGCGTCCCCTGGGGGGTCAAGACGGACAACGGGTCAATGCTCAACGCGAGCTTCGGCCGCGTCTCAGCAGCGCCGAAGTACGGTACGCGCGAAATCTGGACCCTGCAGAATGGTGGCGGTGGCTGGGATCACCCCATCCATATTCACTTTGAAGAAGGCCAGATCCTTGCCCGCAACGGCAGCCTCAGCAATGTGCCGGCATGGGAGCGGGGCCGCAAGGACGTCTATCGCCTTCGTCCGAGTGGAAGCGTCACCATCACGATGCAGTTCCGCGATTGGGGTGGAATGTTCATGGAGCACTGCCACAACACCGTGCATGAGGATAATGCCATGCTGGTGCGGTGGGAGATCGATGACGGAGGAGCCCCATTCTTGAGGCCGCTCCCGACCCCGGTCCCGACGCCGCAGGGCGTGACGTTTATCGCGCCGGAGGATATCGCCCCGACCGCCTTCTAGAGTGGCGTAAGGAGCGACAACACAAGTCGGCGGGCCGCCCATGAGGACGGCCCGCCGGCTCTTAACAAGAATCAAACAGGAGCTGAAAAGAGATCGGTAGATCAGCCTTGAAAGCAGCTCGTGCGCGGAATGGGGATCGTTAAGGGTATTTCAAAATAGTCGAACTTGAGGAGAAGCCAATCATGAGCGGAAGGTTTGTTAGACTGTTCCTCCTTGCCATAATGATCTTCAGCATGCCCTTATTGATCCAGCCCCAAGGCACTGCCGAGAACTCATCCTCACAAGAGAATGACCTCCAGTACATTTGCCCGATGCACCCTGAAGTCAAGTCAAAGACTCCAGGCACTTGCCCCAAATGCGGAATGACCCTCAAGCGGGAATCTCACACGCACACCTCACTCTCAGCCGACAACAAGCGCTGGGGGGCAAATTATTTTCCCAACGTCCCCCTGATCACGCAGGACGGCAAAACCGTCCGTTTCTACGATGATCTGCTCAAGGGTAAGCTCGTGGCGATCGACCTCATCTATACCCATTGCAAGGATGCTTGCCCACTCGAAACGGCGCGGCTGGTCCAGGTACAGAAAATGTTGGGTGACCGTGTCGGAAAAGATATCTTCTTCTATTCCATCAGCATTGATCCCAAGCAAGATACCCCAGAGGTGCTCAAGGCCTATGCGGAAAAATTTCACGTCGGCCCCGGCTGGACTTTCCTCACAGGGAAAGAGGAGGACATCGAGCTGATCAGCAAGAAGCTGGGACTATACTCCGAGCCTGATCCATCGAACCGCGACGGCCATACCCCCAGCCTGATGATCGGCAACGAGCCGGGCGGACAGTGGATGAAGAACTCCGCTTTGGACAACCCTCGGTTCCTCTCCTTGATGATTGGCCAACTTATGGACGGTTGGAAAAACCGGAAGGTGGAAACGGCGAAGAATTACGCAGAGGTACCCACGCTCGCTATCAGTGGTGGGCAGTACTTGTTCGCGACCAGGTGCTCAGCCTGCCACAGCATCGGCCACGGCGCCAGCGTCGGACCTGATCTGCTCGGCGTGACCACCGTGCGCAGCCGGGCCTGGCTCTCGCGATTCCTCACAGTGCCCGACCAGATGCTGACCGAAAGAGACCCCATCGCCACGGCACTCTACAAGCAGTATAACCAGGTGCAGATGCCAAACCTTCATTTAAACGAAGGTGAAGTAAATGCCATTTTGGGCTACCTGGCGACTCAAACCGTCTCCTCCCATGCGAGTACCTCGATTGGAGGAAAGGCTGGAGACGCAAGAATGGAACCTGGAGTCATGATGAGGTGATCGAACCCGACCGGTTGACGGACTGCCCGATGTCACCGGGGAAAAGGGACTGGTCCAGCACTCTTTTTTTCTGCCCTGACCAGATCCTTAGCAACGATACAGAATGGGGGTTGGAGCTGCAATTCCACAAGGCCTGCCTGGATGGTCAATCAAAGGATGAGTTCATTCTGCAGGTTGATCACGGGCGGGTTGTGGAGGGAGCGATAACAGACTCCAACAGACAGGCGAGGGATAGATGCTCAGCTTACATCATTCTAAAATTGGCCAACGCGCGCAGTTGGCCGGCGCGAATGCTCTGATGCTGCTTCTAACCCTCGCCGTCCCGCCCCAGGCCGCAAATGCGGTGCTCTACATTTCAAGAGATATGGAGTCGGCTTACGATCACGTGAGAAAAGGACTCCATTCGTGGGTATCCTATCGTGTCCTGCGTCGGCTTCAATGATGCGGCCTGTTTTTTTATCACGCGTTTCTCGGATCACCGGCGGGGCCTAAGTTCCAATGGGGGGTTGATAGACAGAAAAGTACTCCGCTCTAACAAATACATTCGAGGGGGAAAGTCATGGGAGAGGGATTGCTACAACCAATGCATTTGCTGGTCATCATAGGGATCGCATTCTTTGTATTCGGTCCCAAGAAGATTCCGGAACTGGGCAAGGGCCTGGGTGAAGGAATCCGTGGATTTAAGCAGGCGCTCCGGGGAAATTTCGATGTCGCCGAGGAGAAGGCCATCGAAGCGCCCAAGCAATCGGAACATCAATAAAGCGGCCACAGGATCCTGCCTGACCACCTCCGTCCGAATGGACCGAAGTCCCCCTGGCTTTCGGAAAAAATTCAGGACGGAGGTTGTTCGGGCAGATTTGGTGATGTGCCCGACACCCATGAAACACATCGCCCCGCCAGACGGATCACAACCTTTTTCCCGGCGGTGGTGGTTCGCCCGAAGATACATGTAGTTCTCTCGCTGAGAACCCAGTCAATTTCTTCTTTGCATATTCGATCAAATCCGTAGAAAATGCGCGAAGGCCGGCCTATGCTTAAGTTCAAACTCTCACTCTTAACGTCTTTGTTCGTCTCATTCGCTTGCCCCGCATTCTGCCAAACCGCGATTTCCGATCCCGCTACAAAGCAGATCTGCGCGGGGATGCAGGATGTCGTATTACCGGCCCCGGATCGCCCTACTCCAGAGGAAGCGAGGGCGCTTGCAGGATGTGTGTCTGAGGATCTTTACTTTGGTTTTGGAACGCCAGTCGACCTGGTGAAAGCTCGCAAGTGTGCCTACCTCGAAATGGAAAATGGGAATAAGAACCTACCATTCGCTGGCAGGGCGATTCTGATGATGGTCTACGCCAACGGGAGGGGCGCAACCCGGAACTTTGATGCCGCCATCAAGCTGGGGTGTGAAATGAGTGGGGCGCCGAATGACGTTGCCGGCAACGTGCGCCAACTCGCACGCTTCAGAGATGGACACTGGACCGGGGACAATTTCAGCGTCTGTGACCACAGTTCCGGACGATACATGTATTTGCAGTGTGCCATTCTGCAAGACCGGTTTGACAAGGGCGACCGCGATAAGCGACTCAATGCGATCGTGTCCCAGTGGAATGCTCAGGACCAGAAGGCTTTCCAATTGCTGCAACAGGCGGCGGAAAGGTTCTTTACCGCCCATGCCAGCCAGGAAGCGGACTTGGAGGCGACCATTGAGGTTCACGAAAAGGCTTTCTTAGAGAGAAGTTTCATTCCCATGCTCGAGCAGTCCGAACGCGGCGAATGGCCCAAGTTCACAGCCGAGCAATTCACCCAGGCAGAGGCCGCGATGAATTCTGTCTACTCCAGGATTCAGACGGGGAAGGTTCAACGTTGGGGGACCGTGACCCTGGAGGGCATCAGGACCGCTCAGCAGGCGTGGGTTCCATATAGGGATGCCTGGGTCACTTTCGGAAAACAAAAATACCCGGGCGTCAGCAGTGAAAGCTGGAAAACCTGGTTGACTCAACAGCGTTCCGAGATGCTGGACTTTTTTCTGCACTGAACACTGGAAATCCGGCGTGACGGTGGAGAGTATAAAACTCAAATCTCGAAGTCGGTCGAGGCTAGCTCTCGATCTAAAACGAGTTATCTCAGTTCCCTGCCCATCCTCAGAGACCCCAGCCTTGTTGAACCTGCATTCGAATGTATGAGCATACTGCGGAGGACATCCCCCCAAAGCATGAGGTTGCCGTTGTCTTTGTATGAATATTCTGGGAAATGAGCAGCGTGGGAAGTCGCTTGATCATCGCTGCCTTTGCACTGTCACGCAAGCGAATGACACATCTGAACACCTTCCCCCAAGTGAATCTTCTTCCATCCGGCAGGGCTTCGAGAAGCTTCTTTGTTGAGGCGCGAACTCACTCTTGGCTTCCCTAGCGAGGATCTTTAAACAGATCGGGCGGGAGAAGCACTGAGCCTTTTCAGCTTATGTGCTTATCCCGCCCGAGGAAGCCGGAAGATCAATGCCGCCAAGGACTCACTTGATTCTTGTCACGAAGCTTGTCGCCTGGCCTCCTTCGCTGGAAACCACCTTGACCTGGAAAGAAAGAGGGAGTACTCCAACGACGCGCCCAATGTAAGTATTGGGGGCGCACGCCGGCAAGCACAGCGGCGGCTGGTTGGTCATGATGATCGGGTTCTTGCCCGGAATCAGCAAGGTTAGAACTGCTGCTCCGGAGTTGTCCGAAGTAATTGCCGTCACGATGAGTTGTGACTTCGAGAGCGTGTAGAGGGCCGAGGTAATGGTCACAATGTCGGTCGTCGGAGGCGGCGGAGGCGGCAGGTTCTGGGGGGCGACGTTCACGAAGGTGGACGCGATGCCTGAGCTTCCGATTCCGTTGTTGACCGACATTTGGAAAGCGAGCTGGACGGTCGGA
>JAIQFY010000077.1 GCA_020072965.1 Terriglobia bacterium
TACAACCCAAATGCTTTGACCAGGAACACGGCCATCTGGCCGCGCGTCACCAGCGAGGCCGGACAGTAGAGGCGCGGGGTGATCGAACAGCCTGCCGTAATGCCTCGCGCCGCAAAGTCCTCAATGAAGGGATAACTGAACCAACTCGTCGGCACATCCTCAAACGTCTGCTGCGCCGGAGTCGGTGGTGTCACCACTCCCAGCGCCCGCTCGATGAAGATCGCCATCTGCTCCCGGGTCACCGGGGAGGCCGGGCAATAGAGCCGAGGGGTTATCGAGCAGCCTGCCGTGACGCCCCGCGCCGCAAAATCCTCAATAAAGGGATAGCTGAACCAAGTCGTGAATACATCCTGAAAAGTCTGCTGGGTGGCGGGCGGCGCCGTCATCACCCCTAGCGCATGTTCAATGAAGATGGCCATTTGCTCCCGCGTCACCGATGCATCCGGACAGTAGTTCCCTCCCCCACAACCCGAGGTGATGCCCCGAGCTGACAGCCGCCCGATCTGCTCGTAGAATCCATGGCTCGTTGGCACATCAGCGAACTGCGCCCCTTGAAACACTGCCAGGCTCACGGCCCCGATCGTGATGGTGCCGCTGCGAGGTGTGGAATTGGAATGGCTGCCCACCGCGTAATTGATCGTCCCATTCCCACTCCCAGTGCCGCCCGAAGGAATGGTAATCCAGGGATCTGACGGCACCGCCGTCCAATTGCATGCCGCCGTCACATTCATGCTGCCGTTGCCCCCCAGAGCGCTAAACGACTGGCTGGTCGGATTCACGGTGGTGGCGGAACACAAGGAGGCCACAAAAGGGACATCGCCGCCTTGCGTCGTCCCCGCACTGTTGGTCGCCACTACTCGATAGTGATAGAGCGTATCGGGTATAAGGCCGATCAAGTCGGCCGTCACAGCAAGATTAATTGTTCCATTGCCGATGGATTGTACAAATGTGGTGTTTCCATAGGCGCTCGTCGGACCCCACTCAAAGAAAATCGTGGTGGCTGATCCGTTCGGATTCACGGTTCCGTTCAAGGTTGCCGAACCGGAGGTCACATTGGTTGCCAGATCGGTTGTGACTGTGGGCGGCCTCGGTGGGATCAGAAAAACCTCCCGCGCGGATTCCACTATTGAGCCGGAGCCGTTGTACTGTCCCGTCGAGAAGAAACCACGAGCCCGCAAGAAGACGTTTTGATATTTTGGTAACGACACCCCGCTCAATTGCCAGCCGCCCGAAACTCGCGCACCCACGCCCAAGGGACTATAGTTTATACCGTCGCTGGACGATTCCAGCGTCACCCTTTCCACTTCCGGTCCTGCGCCACTGCGCGACCAGGTAATCACGGACCCTGTGCTGTCAACGCCCAGATTTTCCAACGCGGACTCAGTGTTCGTCAAACGTCCAATATAGTAGCGCGGTGCGGTCCCTGTTCCGCCTCCTCCCAGCATCGTGAAGGCACCTCCCGCCAAGATCTTCCCGTCGTGCTGCACAGCCAGAGCAATGACATAGTTGTTCGCTCCCGGATCAAAGCTGGTGTCAAGATTTCCATCCGAGTTCAGCCGACCAATCGCGCTACGCAGCGAGGTCCCCGTCCCCCCTCCTCCCAGCGTCGTGAACTTACCTCCGACGAGAACCTTCCCGTTCGGCTGCACCGAAAGCGCGTAGACGTACTCATTCGCCCCCGGATCGAAACTGGTGTCGAGACTTCCTTCCGGGCTCAGCCGACCTATCCTGCTACGCGGCGTCGTCCCGATCCCGCCGCCACCCAGCGTCGTGAATCCACCTCCCACCAGGATGTTTCCGTCTGGCTGCACCACCAACGCAAGAACGGGACTGTTCGCTCCCGGAATGAAGGTAGTGTCGAGACTTCCTTGCCGGCTCAGTCGGCCAATGAAGTACCGTGGCGCCATTTCCGTCGTACTGCCTCCCAGCATCGTGAAGTTACCTCCCACCAGAATCTTCCCGTCTGTCTGCACAGCTAGAGCCCAGACTGGGCCGCTCGCTCCCGGATTGAAGCTGGTGTCGGGACTTCCGTCTTGGTTTAACCGACCAATGTAGTTGTGCGTGGTCGTACCCGTCCCCCCTCCACCCAGGGTCGTAAACCATCCTCCCACCAGAATCTTCCCGTCAGGTTGCACCAAGAGCTCACCGACCCAGTTGTTCGCTCCCGGATCAAAACCCGTGTCGAGACTTCCATCCGGGTTCAGCCGACCAATATAATTGCGCATTGTTGTCCCCTGCCCGCCTCCTCCCAGCATCGTGAAGTTACCTCCCACCAGAATCTTCCCGTCCGGCTGCAGCGCCAGCGTGTAGACCGGGCCGTTCGCTCCCGGATCGAAACTGGCGTCGAGACTTCCGTCCGGGTTCAGCCGACCAATTGAGTTGCGCGGCGTGGTCCCCGGTCCGCCTCCTCCCATCACCGTGAAAAGACCTCCCACCAAGATCTTCCCGTCCGGTTGCACCGCTAAGGCTCTGATCTCGCTACCCGCTCCCGGATTGAGACTGGTATCTAGACTTCCATCTGCGTATAGCCGACCAATATAATTGCGCGCCGTCGTCCCCGCCCCGCCTCCTCCCAGCCAATAGAATCCACCCCCTACTAGGATCTTCCCGTCCGCCTCCACTGCCAGAGTGGAAACATCGTTGTTCGCTCCCGGATCGAAGCCGGCGTCTAGGCTTCCATCCGGGTTCAACCGACCAATATGGTTGCGCGTCGTTGTCCCGGTCCCGCCTCCCCCTAGCGTCGTGAAATCACCACCCACCAGGATCTTTCCATCCGCCTGCACCGCCAGAGCAGAGACCAGGCCATTCGATCCCGTTTCGAAGCTGGTGTCGAGACTCCCATCTGCGTATAGCCGACCAATATAATTGCGCGGCGTCGTCCCCATCCCACCTCCTCCCAGGGTCTTGAATTCACCTCCCACCAGAATCTTTCCGTCCGGCTGCACCGCGAGAGCATCGACACCGCTGTTCGCTCCCGGATTGAAGCTGGTGTCGAGACTCCCATCCAGGTTCAGCCGACCGATAAACCAGTGCTGCGTCATCCCCGTCCCGCTTCCTCCCAGCGCCCAGAATGCACCTCCCACCAGGATCTTTCCGTCCGGCTGCAGCGCTAGCGTGAACACCCGGTCGTCAGCTCGCGGATTGAAGCTAGTGTCGAGAGTTCCATCCGGGTTCAGCCGGCCAATATAGTTGCGCTGCGTCGTCCCCGTTCCACCCCCTCCCAACATCGTGAAGTTACCTCCCACCAGGATCTTGCCGTCCGACTGCACTGCCAAGGTGTCGACCCAGTTGTCCGCCCCCGGATCGAAGCTAGGGTCGAGAGTTCCATCCGGGTTCAGCCGACCGATATGGTTGCGCGGCGTCGTTCCCGTCCCACCTCCCCCCAGCGTCGTAAACCACCCCCCCACGAGAATTTTCCCGTCCGCCTGCACCTCTATAGTGGAGACAGCGTTGTTGGCTCCAGGATCGAAGCTGGTGTCAAGACTTCCATCCGGGTTGAGCCGACCAATATAGTGCCGCGGCGTCGTCCCGGCCCCCCCTCCTCCCAGGGTCGTGAACCCGCCTCCCACCAGGATCTTCCCGTCCGGCTGCACCGCCAAGGTATAGACCCAGTCGTTGGGACCCGGATTAAAGCCATCGAGTGCCGTTTGCGCCCTTGCGGCAGAACTCCATCCCAGCCACACCAAGAACAAGATGCACACGAGGTTTACCGCATGCCAACGTGAAATTCGTCGTGCAGCCTCCCCGTTAAGTTCGGAAGCAAGCTGCAGGTTGAATTCTTGAGTCTTCTCGTTGAAGCACGCGCTCCGAAGAGGGCTGTGGAGGTTCAATTCAAGGTGGTTGGTTTTCATTAGTATTCTCCTGGGGAGTAAACTATTCCAGTTCGAATCGAGGCGTCTCATCCGGCACACTCGCAGGGCAAAAGGGGTGAGGCTTCGATACTCGACAATTCGGAGGTAGCTTGTGTTGCGACAAGGACCAGTCCGGGATCGTTGGTAAGCCGCGCTTCAATTTGGATCTCGAGTGCTGGCTCACACAACTGGACTGTTGGAGCTAAAGCCTCACGGAGTGCATGTTTCTATCGCGACGAGGGGAGAATGACACTAAAGCCTCATAGAACCAGCCGGTCGCAGGATGCGCAGGATAAGCCGACAAGGGGTTGGCCAGCCAAAATCGATTCTACGACTTTATCTTTCTGAATGCAAAGAATACTGCCGAAGGTATTTCGCCCTGCCCAAAACCATGTCCTTTTGGGCAATCTAAACATCGAAAACCGACGTAATCAAATCAGAAAGATGTAAGGAAAAGGGGGATTGTTGGAACGGAGCCCCAACAATCAACGAGCCCACTTTTTGAATTTTGAGGCCTGGCACAATCATTATCCTGCGGAAGTCCTCTCCCAAAGACCATCGCACACATGCCTACAACGCATGTGTGCGCCACCCGGATCACCCGCTTAGACGTTACAAAGATACAATTGATGTTGACGTTTATTCCAGGTGGATATATTTAATGAGAACTACATTCTATAAATTGAATACCGGAACGATTGAATGACCGTTTGAACCTTCATACCAAGCAACGGGAAGAAGGCGAACAATTGACAAGAATCCCCCGCAATTCCGAAGGAGTGAGCTCCCGTGGATCGACAAGACATCACTAGAGAACCCCGCGTGTACTCTCGCGTTGAACGCATGGCGCTCCTAGCTCACACTTTCAGCACACCTTTGGGTGGAATGTTCGGGGCAGTGGACGAAGAAGGCGCGCTGGTGCAACTTTACTTCCTCGGCAAGCACCACCAGGAGGAAATCACAGACAGGCTGGAAGCCGCGGGTCATTCCATCACTTGGAAAGCCCGGGCCTTGAGCGAAGTCCACCGACAGATCGATGAATATTTTGCCCGGAAGCGAAAGAAATTCGAGATTCCTCTGCGCCTCATGGGTACGGCATTCCAAACGCTTGTGTGGAACGAGCTTCTCCAAATTCCCTACGGCCAGACCCTGAGCTATGGGGAACTGGCCGCGAGGATTGGTCGTCCGGGCGCTTCGAGAGCCGTGGGCCGAGCTAATGCGACCAATCCGGTGTCTCTCATCGTTCCTTGCCATCGCGTCATCGGGGCCGATCGCGATCTCACCGGCTATGGCGGAGGCATTGATATCAAGAAGAGGCTCTTGATCCTGGAGGGCGCATTTTCAGAGTCCGAGCAACTTTCCCTTGGATCCTGGACCGATCGTTGATAACACGGGTCGGCCATTGCCCCGACCGCCGAACGCCCAAACGTTTTCTCGAATCGCCGGGAGAGGTGAGTTGGTATAGAGTTCAGGCGCTTTCAAATTCACAAAAGAACTTCCGACGAGACTTTCGTGGCCTCAAAAGACACTCCTTTAAACCCTGCCATCTCCCCGGCGGGGTCGACCAGCAAGTCGCGGGCATTCCCCGTGATCTTGCGGGCCGGCCTGTTGTGCGGGGCCATGGACATCACTGCCGCTTTCGTCACCTGGGCGATTCAGGGTGTGAAGCCAGTTATCATCCTCCAGGGGATCGCCAGTGGCCTTCTCGGCCCGACGTCATTCCAAGGGGGTTGGAAAACCGCGGCGCTTGGCGGCGTGCTCCATTTCACGATTGCCTTCACGGGGGCCACCGTATTTTATGACGCCAGCCGCAGTCTCAGATTCATGACGCGCCGGCCAATTCTCTCGGGCGTGTTGTACGGCGTCGTGGTCTATCTGGTCATGTACTGGATTGTCATGCCGCTCTCGAATATTCATCGCCGTCCGTTCTCGCTGACTGCCACAGTCATCGCCATCGTCACTCACATGGTGTGCGTTGGCCTGCCGATTTCATTGGTCGTGCGCCGCTACTCGAAATAATCCCCTTGTCATGAAACAGAGGATCCTTGTCCTGCGCCGTTCTGTCCCCAATAGATTCCGGGCGGATTATCTTGCCCTGCCCGCTGCAGTGGCCTCGGGAACCTCTACCAGTCTTCCCGTTGAGACATCATAGATATACCCGTAGATCGGGATGTCACCAGGAACCAGAGGGTGGTTCCGAATGCGGCTGACATCCGCGAAGACACTTTTCGATTGGTCTTTGATCGTGAGCCAATCTATAAATTGACCCTCGGTTGACCCGGGTCCCGCGCCCGTATCGCGCCAGACCTTTCCATCGAAAGTTGCGGTCTTCAGGCTGCTCCCGAGCAGATCGCGCATGATTTCGTCGGTGAACAGTTCCATTCCGCATTTGGTGTGATGAATGACGAACCATTCGCGGGTGCCGAGCAGCTTATACGAGATCACGAGCGATCGTATGGCGTCATCGCTGGCCCGGCCGCCCGCGTTTCGGATGACATGCGCATCTCCTTCCGCAAGTCCCGCAAAGCGGGACGGCTGCAGTCGCGCATCCATGCAAGTGAGAATCACGAACTTGCGGGCCGGCGGCATGGCCAGTTTACCCTTGTCTCCAAAGCCTTCAGCATAACGGACATTCGCTGCTAAAACCTCTTCAGGCACTTTGCTCATCGTTTCTCCTCTTTCAATAAAAGTCTCTGAATAACAACCCGTCCTTCGCGCAGAACGGTTTTCTTGTTACCCACGTCCTTTACCCAACGCCCATGGAAAGCTGCCTCATCGAAAACGCAGCAAGTCCCCCAGCGAGGCTCTCGGTTGCATCTCGAGGCCCGGAAAGCGTGAGTTGGTCAACCGGCCGTCAGGAGAATGTCGCGCGATTACTTGACTGGCGTTGTGAGCGGCTTGCCCTTCTCGGCCACGAACACTGCCGACAGTCTCGCTGTACCGCTGCCGGCATTGGTCGCCTGGTGGACTTTGCCTGGCGCGATATGGAAGACATCGCCGGCCTTCAGGGTTACCGTGGGGCTGCCTTCATTCTCAAGAGAGATCGTGCCTTCCTGCACGAACGCATACACCTCGGCGGGGTGAGTATGTCTTCCCTCCGCCGCACCGGGAGGCAACTCCACCAAGGCCATCACCGCCTCCCGGTCTGGAATACTCATGTCCTGCTTCATTAGGATGGTCCGTTTGACGACTGGGGCTTGCTGGGCGTTGAGCGCCAGCCCCCCGGCAACTGCAATCACGGCGAGCACAACAAGCGTTCTGGCAACCTTCGAGTTGAGGCAATTCATAGTATCTCCTTTTTCGTTGAAAGAGATTTCGACTGACCACTTAACGTTGAGAGGTCGCCCATATTACTGGAATTACAGGTGGAGAGTAAAGGGGGAAACGAAGGATAGACCGGATTTGTATAACCAAACCCTGGTAAGCGGCATGCACACCCAGATTCTATTAGGAGGCCAGGAATACGGGGAACTGTTTGCCCATGCAAAGCCCGCCACGGCAGGATAAATACACTTCTCTCAGATTTAGATGATTTTAACTTCCTGGATTCATGGCCTCCTATTGAGAATGATTAAATATAGTGACGTCCGCGAATGAGTTCGGTGATGATGGGGGGCTCTGCCGCTCAATATTGCGGTAAGCCTCCGGCTTACCGTGGTGAACCTTCTTTATCCTTTTTCCATTGACTGCTGGAGCCCGCCGCCAGTGGCGGCGGGCTCCAGCCTCGGATCAGGGGGATCGTAGACTCTGCATGTGCCGGAAAAGCGGAGCTTTTCCGCAATAATGAGCGGCAGAGCCGCAAGTCTCATGCATTTCTTATTTCAGACATTTTCCTTTCACTCCATTCTCTCATCCTCAGTAATGACGAATTTTCTTGCCCTTGTCGGCACAAATTCTGTTGCTAGGCGCCTGACCCAATGCGCTCCAGGGGTGTACAACTGGTCCTCGGCTATATGCTGTCAGTGAAATGGATATTGGATGGACTGACCCACGTGATGGTTTTTTCTTCGATCCTGATTGGAAATAATCCGTGCCATGCGATGTTTGCTCGATGACAAGCCTTATATGGCTTACACGGGCGTATACTACCGCCTATCTGAAAGCCTTAGGAGGCCAAGTGAAACTTCCATTGCGTTCGGCATGCTTGAATCTGTTGGTCATCATACTTTTCTCCAGTTCGGCTCTGGCACAGACCCTGACGGGCACCTTCTCCCACTTGACAGATTCTGACGGCACTCATCCCGGCAAAGGCAAAACAGTCACATTGATCTTCCACCCGGACGGAACTTGTCACATACAAGCGACAGATGCGAGCGGTCAGAACACAACGCTCAATGGCGACGGCACCTACACTTCCCGCGCCAGTCGCATCACTATTTCTCTGCCCGTGCTCGAGCTCTCTGTTTCGAACAGGCCGTACGTCTTGCAGGGCGATCATCTGACGCTTCCTTTCATGGTGTTCAACGAAGGCGCGGGCACCTCGACTTGGAGGAAAGTCACCGACGCGGGGTCGGGGGCAGCCACGGGCTCGGGCGATAGCACGCCCGCACCAGAAAACGCACCTCCACCGCCTCCCCCTCCACGAAGGATCGGAGGTGGCATGCATGGCGAGCTGTTGTGCACCTGTACCGATAGGACCTACGACAAGCCGGTGGACGTCCTACCGAACTGCACACATCCCTCACTGGGACGGCCTATGTGTGGCGCCGTCCTTAGAAAGACAGGCCAGCCTTGCCCCGCGTTCAAAACCCCCAATGGTTTCATGACGCTCTACGACCAGGTTGTCCTGGGACGCACGCCGTCGCTCGGCGGTATGGGCGTCGCCCTGCCTGCGGGCATCATTCCCATACCTTCAGGCAGTGCTGCCAATCCCAGGGACCCTCATACCATCCTCGTCGGGACCTTGATCGGCACTTATTTCAAGCCGTGGGGGCCCGCGGACTTTTATATGACCGTGCAACCGGGAGGGGTGGGTGGAGTCGAATATGCTCATGTAGAGGCGCACCGCGGTCAACAACATTATCTTGTCGTTCGAGGTGCGGCCTTCACTGAACTTTCGCCGGCCGGGATGGTCTCCTCCCTTGGACATGAAATGATTCACGCTGAGCAACTGCGTCGAGCCGGAAACCTCCCCAAGACGGGCGGTCTCAGCGCCATTACGGCCGCGGTGAATGAGCTAGAGGCCTCCAGTTGGGAGACCATGGCCAGCAGCTTCCGCTGGCGCATCGGCCCGAACCAAACCTGGAGTTGTGAAACCCCGCTGGAACGGGACCGTTCAGAAGCCTTGCGCTCCTGCCGCGAATGGCAGATCCGCGAATTGCTGGTTGACGTCAATCAGAGGCCGGCGACTCAGGCAGCCTTCGAACAATGGATCCAACAGAACCCCTGGGCCAGAGCCAATTGGCTGCCAAGGAATCCTCGCTGGAAACAAGTCCGGACCAACGATCTGCCTTCTCAAGTGCCGTTTCCGACCGATCCGGACCACGGCATGGACTGCCACGACGTCCTGGCAGGCCGGTAGCATTTCCGATTGAAGGAACTTACCTTCAAAGGTGTCTTCCAAAGTTTGTCGTCCAATTATCAATGGACGTTAAATCATACTGACCAATCAGGCCAATTCACGATCTGGTTCGGTTTGGTAGCCGTGATCTCCGCCGCAGCGGAGATCACGGGCTCGTCCAAGCCGCCTGCAAAAACCCGTCCCGATGGATCGGAGCGGATTGCTCGGGCCAGTCTCAATAATTAACAAGTCCACTTGTTGAATTTTGAGACCTGGCCCGAATGGCGCTAAGTTCAGCGAATGGGAAACGGATCTACCCTCACCTCAGAAAAGACGCTGCGGACCCTCCCAGCCAGAGCGGAGGGTGGCGCTGGAGGAGGCGGCTTTGGTCCCATTTTGCGGGATCAAACCCAAATCCTCATGGGGAAGGAACTCCTTCAGAGTTCCTTCTTCTCTTGGGGCGTTCCCCACCCAGGGTAGGCCGCAAGGCGGCCAACCCTGGGCTGTTGAAGACTTCCCCTTCGGGGAAGCGGATCAATCTCCATCTCAATTTCTTAACCAAGCGCCCTTCGGATCTGGCACCATCATTCCAAATGGATTGATCCGCGTAATCTGCGGAACACTGGTTCTCGATCCGCAAGGCGGGTTCCAATAATACGCAATAGTGGATCTCCCCTGCTCCCCTTTCAGACATTCATACGGAAACTGATTCCGATGATTGTGACTGCAACGCCTCTGCGAAAGAGGTTGATCGGCACGAGCATCGGATCTGACCGGCAGAAGACACCCCCCCTCCAACCGTTTCCGGATCCGGCTCCTGCTGGTTGACTTTCTTCCCCGCTGTATTAGAGTGCGCTCAGCTCCAGTGAATCTGAACGAACATAAAACATCTATCCGGGTTTTCCTAAAGGGTAACCCTTGAAGCTGCTGCGCGCAGGTCTTACTGCGGGCCAGCAATGAGACCATGCTGCGGGGTGTCATCACTTTGAATTGGGGCTGCATTGCCCGAGCCGGCTGACTCTTGAATGGGTACGCATTCTTGTTCCGGGAACGCGCGCTCCGAGCGGCATGGCGCCTTACGGAGGCCTCTGGTTATGAAGCGTCCCAAGAAAGATCATCTCACGAAGGGTTTCACCAAGGAGCATGGCGCCATCGCCTTGCTCACCGTCGGGCTTGGAAATGTTGCCGCGGTTCTTGGTTCTCTCCAAAAGGTGAATGAATCGGTCCTCAAGCTGATTGGATACCAATGGGCGCGACATGCCTTTTGGGCCGTCGTGCTAGTCATCTGCGCCGGTTATTTCTTCGGTTATCTATGGTTGTACAAGAGGATTGCGGCCCATCATATTGGCACGAAAAAAATCCTGCTGGCTTTGTCGATCCTTCTGGTTGCGGGGATTGCTTTTGCTGGAAATCTGGTGCTCCTTCCGAAACCGCCGTTGCCAATCTGGAGGGGGGTCGTCGGTCAGTGGCGGGACCTGATCATGCGCACGCAGGATAACAACAGCAAGGGATTTCGCGTTGAAGTGAAAGACCCGGGCGCTCATTCGCAGGTTTTTGCCACTGCACAGGGATTAACCGCTGTTTTGGCGGTCCCCGGTCTGCCCTCCCAGGACGTTGGGCCAGCGAAATCGGCGTTCGCTTACCTGGAGAGCCTGCGAAATCGAAGCGGGGAAGAAGGTTGGGGCTACTTTGACAACTCCAAGCCGACCATCACTGAGATCTCCGCCTGGGCGGCAATAGCCAAAATTGAATCCGTTCAGAATGGAAACCTATGGACTGACCAGGAACTGCCGGCCGTCGTCGACTCCATCCTTCGCGAACTTCAACTCCTCATGCACCGGCAGGACCCGGACGGTGGATGGAGCCCGATCCCGGAAGTCTCTCCCCCTGCCACGAGGACTTACTCCAGCGCCTTGGCGCTTTGGAGCCTGGTTGAGGCTTATCGAACTCCTTCCCTTCGAAACAAGATGGAACCCACCTATGAGGACAGCATCCGCAGAGGAACCCAGTGGATTTTGAACACTTACCGCAGTCCGCAGGGCTGGGTACCCAATCCCAATCGTCCCAACCAAACGGAATCGTACCCGGGATTGACCGCCCAGGTTTTGTTCGTCCTGTCACGCGCCGAAAAAGACTTCCCCTATTTGCGGGACGACTCCACCTTCAAGACGGCCAAGCAGGACTTCTTAAAGGACACGAAACTCGTCGAGCGATCCATCAGCGACGACAGTCATCTCTCGGACCGGGACCAGTACATCCCCCCCTCGGATGTGCAAATCGAAGGCATGACTTATCTTTGGGTGCCGTGGTCGCTGCTCGCCTATCGGAGCCTCTCCACCGACGATTCCTTGTCCAAGGAGGAACGGGAGCTGGCCGCAAAAAATCTCGCAAAGCTGTATTCGAGATATGTGGAGGTCTTCAACCGCATCGAAACGGGAGCAACCTATAATCTGGCGGAAAGTCTCTTTTGTATTTCCAACGCGTTGAAAGAATGAGTTTCTGGCGGGAGTGAAAACTCGCATTCTCCTGAAAAGGGCCTACCGAGAATCGGGACGGCCACCAATCCTGCACGAATCAGCGGGGGATGAGGCATTGTGGACAGGTTTATGGATTGATCCTTCAACGACAGCCTTGACGATTGAAATCCATGCCTGCATTCTCACTCCTTCGGTGGCTGAGCGGACTTTCCCGCGGCCAGCGGCAAGCCATCATCATTATAAAAATTGAGAGTTGTGCTCACTGCACTTGAGCCATTCAATACAATGAACTGTGTCCGGTATCCTCCACCATCAGCGATCTGCGGAAACACGAGCGGGATGCCAAGCGGCAGGTCCGAGTTGAACACCGGAAACGTCGTTAGGAGAAAATCATTTCGCGAGTTCGTAAGCGAGCGCAGGGTCAAGGCGGCAAAAGGAGCAGAGGGCCAGGAATAGAAGTACAGAATCCCCGTAAAATCATCCGGGAGTCCTGAAATGATCTCCTCCACAAACCTCGCGACGTGTCCATTCGGTTCCAGAATGACGGAGGTCGGGCTGGCGCCGACCCCTGTATTGCCATCGGTTCGGAAAGCCGTCACGTTGATCGTCATCGCCGAGTCACCTGGATTTGCGACTGCCAATCCCGTGTTGTGTCCCCCCGATTTATCGATATAGATACGGGCAACGTCCTGCATGGGAGCCGAAGGAATCCCTGATTCGGTCACTAAAACGCCGTTCTGTGTGAAACTAAAGATGCCCGCCCCGACGGGAGCAAAATTCCCAGGGTCAGGCACTAACTTGACCCAACCCGCATTGACCCTCTGTGGAGACCCATCTGCTTGGAAGAAAAGAACTCCGTTGGGCTGGAGGCTATAAGTAAAAGCAGAGTTCGAAGTGCCCCCCACGGGAGTGACCACCAGCGGCAAACCTCTGTCGTCGAAAATCTGGAATGTGCCCTTCTCCACGGTGTTTGATGTGTTCAACAAGATCAGCTTCGTCCTGTACCCTCCGCCATCCACAAATTGGGGGAAGAACAGCCTATCGGTCAAGGGTGCGCGCGATACATCAGCAACCGGAGTGCTCGTGATCAAGGTCTCCCCTCGCTGGTTGGAGGTCAATCTCAATCCCAGAACAGCAAGTGGCTGGTCACTCACAATGTCTAGTGATCCCAATTGTGTGGCAGTCGCAAAGTCCGGGGGCAGGTTAAATCCGGGAGCCAAGTCTCCCAACTGATCTATGAACAGTGCGCGATGAGCATTCACAGGCAACGAACTCATTCCGGAGGCTAAGAGTTCCCCCTTGATGTTTCGCAGGGCGTAATAAATACTTGCTGAACGATCTCCCCGATTCACTATGGCAAAGCCAGTATTGATGCTTAACCCTCCTTCAATTCCCGGCCCAAGTTGCAGCACCGCGCTGGTGCGGTAGTCAATAAAGATTCGCGCCGCAGTCATCGGGGGCAGAGCGGGGACACCCACTTCGCTCACCACAACTCCATTTTGAGTCACGCTGAACACCGCGAGCCCACTGATCGCAGACCAAATGTCCGCATTCGCCACCGCATAGCCGGCGCGGACTTGCTCACCGCTTCCCAGAGTTGACACCGTGGCGACTCCGGAGTTCGGCACACAAAGCGGCAGGTACCCATTGGCAATCGAGGAACAGCGATTGAGGAAGATCGCCGGCCCCATTGCCAAATCTGCCTTCCCGTCCCTATCGAAATCCGCAACGGTGACAGACTGGGAACCATAGAATGCACGGAAACTTACCGCCGGTTGAAATGCTCCATCGCCCTTACCGAACAAGACCGAAAAGGTCTCCGCAGGACCGATTACAATCAAGTCGAGCTTGCCGTCCGAGTTGAAATCTCCGGTTGCCAGACTCACTGCAAGCGAGTTTGTGGAAAAATTTTGGGGAGATTGAAAGGTCCCATCGCCTTTCCCCACCAGGATCGACACCGTTGTCCCGTTGGCCACAGCCAGGTCGAGCTTACCGTCACCATTGAAATCTGTGGCCAGGAGAGAGCTAGGGGAAGAATCCATGCTATAACTTATCGAGGATTGGAAGGTCCCATCCCCTCTCCCCAAAAGCACAGCGACTGCGTTTGAACCAGCAGTCAGCAACGCGACATCTGCCCTGCCGTCTCCATTGAAGTCTCCCGCAACCATGGAAAATGGCTGCGACCCCACTGGAAAGTTGATGGCAGGCTGGAACGTGCCGTCGCCATTTCCAAAGAGAATTGATAAATCGTTTGACGTGACATTCGCTGCCACCAGGTCAATAAAACCGTCGCCGTTGAAGTCTGCGGCCGCAATGGAGAAGGGGTGAGTACCGGCCGTGTAAATCAGAGCGGATTGAAACGTGCCGTCGCCGTTTCCCATAAGGACGGAAAGATCGCCTGGAGGCGGATAATGAAAAGGACCGGTACCGCTGTTGGCGACCGCCATGTCCGGTCTGCCATCTCCATTGAAGTCCGCAATGGCAATCGCCTTGGGACCGGTGCCCGTAACGTAACTGACGGGCGCCTGGAAAGTACCATCGCCATTCCCCGAGAGAACGTCCACCCCGCCGAAGTCATTAGTCAAGGCCAAATCGGCTTTGCCATCCCCGTTGAAATCCGCTCCCGTCACGAAGGGAGTGGAGAAGATGTCGGCATAAGTCCGCGCCGCCCGAAAGGTCCCATCACCATTCCCGAGAAGAATTGAAATGTCATTAGAACCTGAATTGGCAACGACAAAATCCATCAGTCCGTCGCCATTAAAGTCGTCGATAGCGAGAGAAGTGGGAAAGTATCCGGCTACAAAATTACCAAGAAGATGGAATGTTCCATCACCCTCTCCCAACATCACCGACACGGTGTCCCCATTGACCACTGCCAAATCTGATTTCCGGTCACCATTGATATCTCCTACAGTCACAGATTGAGCCTGTGCACCGCCTGCCTCAAACTTGCCTCGAGTTAGAAAGCTACCATCCCCATTTCCAAGAAGTACCGCAATTTCTCCGAGTGGGTTCAGCAGGGCCAAATCCGATCTGCCATCCGCGTTGAAATCGCCAGGAACAAGGTGCGTGAATCCGAAACCAGCTTTGTAACCCACAGAGGGCAGGAAAGTGCCATCTCCTCTTCCAAAGAGAATCATCAATCCACCCGGGTCAGCGCTGGCGATGGCTACGTCAGGCTTGCCATCCCCATTGAAGTCCGCGGCCACCAGCGCAGTGGGATTCGTTCCCGCAAGATAACTTTTCGGAAATTGAAATGTCCCATCACCCTGCCCCAGCAAGACCAGCACTCCGCCGGGATCGGACATGAAAGCGCCGTTGTCCGCCACCGCGAGATCAGGTTTCCCATCCCCATTGAAATCTCCGACGGTGATTGACCACGGATGAGAGCCGGCGTTATAACTGACTGCGGGTTGAAATCCGCCCTTCCCGTTTCCAAGAAGAATCGACACACTGCCATTCACGGAACCCGGTTCGCCGCCTCCAAACGCAATACCCGCATTTGCGACTGCCAGGTCAGCAATGCCGTCACCATTGAAATCTTCGATGGCAATGGAGCGAGGGCCTGATCCCACCGCAAAATTCACCGGTGTTTGAAAGGTCCCGTCGCCGATCCCATAGAGAATAGACACGTCGTCGGAGCGATTGTTCGCGACCGCAAGATCCGCTTTACCATCCCGGTTGAAGTCTGCCACGGCCACAGAGTAAGGCGACGTTCCAGCCCCAAAGGCCGGCGCGAACAAGAAACCCGTCCGGGAACAGCTCTCGGCGGCTATCAGAATCCGCATATCCCTTGTATTCCAAACCACGGTCACAAGTATCAGGAAGAGGACATGCAGGAAGAAATTAATGCGACGATCCCGCTTAAATTTGATGAACATAGACCATTCTCTCGATGAAGAACTTCTTCGTTAAATTAATCGACTTTGACTGGTGAGCACCACCGAATTCTGAAACGCATAAGTATGTTTCCCCGTGCATTCACTTCGCCCTCTTCCCCACTGCCAGCGGCGTCCCGTCGTCTCCGAACAGGTTCAGGGTTGTGCTACTGGGGCTTCCACTCGTGTTCAGCAGGATGAATTCGGTCTCATATCCGCCGCCATCCGCGATCTGCGGAAATACAATGGGTAAGGGCGCTGGTTGGTTGGCGTCGGCAACGGGAAATGTTGTCAGCAAAAAATCGCCACGGTTGTTGGTGAGGGAGCGAAGGGTTAATGCAACGAAAGGAGGGCCGGGACCGAAGAGTGTGGAGGGAGTCGAGACATCCAGGACTCCCACAAATCCCTCGGGGAGACCCATGATCAGCTGTTCCACAAACGCCGCAGTCTGGCCATTGCCTTTCAGAGCTATCGGCCCCAGGCTAGTGCCCATGGGAGTCACGCCGTCCAGTCCGAAAGCTTGCACTGTGATACTCACATCTGGTGTATTTGGATTTGCAATGGCCAGCCCCGTGTTGTGTCCCTGCAAAGTATCCACGAAGATTCGGGCATGATTGGTTGGCGTGGCTGACGGAATTCCCGACTCAGTCACTAGAATATCCCCTTGAGAGAAGCTGAAAACCCCCGAACCTACCGGGGTCCATGTCCCAACATCGGGGTTTAACTGCACAGATCCCACACTGACGCTGGAGGGAGAACCATCGGATTGGAGAACATAAACGCCCCC
>JAIQFY010000024.1 GCA_020072965.1 Terriglobia bacterium
GAAACGGTTCCACAAAACTGGGATGATTGTGTGATTCAATCTTGAAGGCGATGGCGATGCCATCCCCCAAGGTGATGACACCGGCATTCTCGCCGGGGCCCTGCAACACGCAGGGGCCGCGCGTCGGCAGTCGCTTCAGATGCACCCGCGAGCTTTTGTAGGAGCAATGCTCGCTCCACATGACCGAGAAAATTCCCAGTTCGGTAAGCGTGGGTTTTCGACCCAGGATGGAGAGGATCCTTCTGTATTCATGCCTCGTGATCCCGTGCTGGCGGATTACGTCCGATGAAAGGTTGGGGTTGGTCATAAGAATCTGGTGCAAAACGGAAATACTGGAAGGGCCCTGGGACTCTACTCTTCATAAAGCCCGTTTCGGAGGTGGCGTTCGATCCAGGAGGGTCCCGGCCCCCCCCTTGTCTCGGTACTTACCTGGCCACGAGACTCCCGACCATGGATTCAAAAATTACCCGGCCATCCTCGGAACCGAGCAGCATTTCACTGGCCCGTTCGGGGTGCGGCATCATGCCCATCACGTTACCCGCCCGATTGCAGATCCCGGCAATATTTCTCGCGGATCCGTTGGGATTGGACTCCTTGGTAATCTCTCCCTCCTCTGTCGAGTACCGGAACACTACCTGCTGATTCGCTTCCAATTCGTCCAGAGTCATTGAATCCGCATAGTAGTTCCCTTCCATGTGCGCGATGGGGACCTTCAGCACTTGGCCCGGGGAGAGGTTCTGGGTGAACGGGAGGAGGATGTTCTCCGTTCGAATATGGACGTGTTTGCACAGGAATTCCAGTCCATGGTTCCGCATCAGTGCCCCCGGCAACAATCCCGATTCGCACAAGATCTGAAAACCGTTGCAAATGCCTAGCACCAGCCCGCCCGCGGCGGCGAAAGACTGGACGGCCTTCATTACTGGAGAGAACTTGGCGATGGCGCCAGTCCGCAGATAATCGCCATAGGCAAAACCTCCCGGCAAAACAATGGCGTCATAGCCCTGAAGCTTATTGCATTCGTGCCAGATGAAATCCACCGGTTGCCCAATGACGCGATGGATCACGTGGTAAGCGTCGTGGTCACAATTGCTCCCCGGGAAAACCACCACTCCCCAATGCATATCCACCATCCTTGCCCGCGTTTTCGGATCTCCTCACGAGGCATGACATTTTTAGTTCTTGAGGATAAAGGAAAATTCTTCAATCACCGGGTTGGTCAGGACTTCGCGCGCAATGCGTTCGACCTCTTCGCGTGCGGTTGCTTCATCCTGAATACCAGTCAGTTGGATTTCAAATACCTTTCCTTGCCGGACCTCGGTTACGGACCTGAAGCCGAGACTCTCAATGGCGTGGTGAATGGCCTTTCCCTGAGGATCCAGGACTGTTTTCTTCAAGCTGACTATCACTTCGGCTTTCATTCTCATTCCCCTCCGGGCCGGGTTGAGATGCCTCCAAACCTCTTCAGCATTTACGCTTCCCCTTCGATGGGGTTCGCATCGGGCTGTTCGGGCCGTAGAAAGAATTCCTCTGCGTCACGATCATATTCGAACAACTCGGCATAGCGTCCCCAATCCAGCGCAGTGGCGAACTGCCTGTTCGCTTCCGATAAGGAAAACTGTTTTTTCAATATCTCAATCAGGAACTCTTTTCCCACCCGGTGATGCTCCTGGGATTTCAGCTTTTCCACGACCGTGTGAATGATGGGGAGGTGTTCAATCTGCTTCCGAAAGATGGCTTTCCTTTGGTTCTCATCCCCGTCGTTCAACTGCACTCCGAGGGGCGTTGGCTCGATATCTCCCGATTCAATTTTTACAAATCCAAGGATCTCCGCGGCCTCCGTGATGGGGAGCAAGTCGTCGAGCTCGAAATGCAGTTTCTGGCTGAGCTTGTAAACATCATCAGGTCCCTCGGTCTCGCGGATCACCTTGACCAGCCCCATGATCGGACCAATCCGCGCATGGGGCAAGGCTTCGAGCCCTTCGGCATTCTTCACTTTTGCCATTGCCATGGTTCTCCTTTATGGGTCGAATGCAGGTGTACAGATCCCCAATTCATCACCTCTCAACGATTCCAGGCCCTCTTTCAAGCAACTCCACACTGACAGGGTCAAATGCCTTGTCAGAAAACCACTTCGAGTACTCTACACAATCAGCGAGTAGAAATGGTCGACGACTTCTTCAACTTCCTTGGACTTCATCTTACGCGGTCGGGGCAGGGCGATGAGTTCATCGGCCACAATGCGACCCGGCTTGTTCGCAAAGACCATAATGCGGTCTGACATGAAGACCGCCTCCTCGACACTGTGCGTCACCAGGATGATCGTCTTTGTCACGATTTTCTCGGACTGCCAGATGTCGAGCACCTGTTCCCGCAGGTTGGCCGCGGTAAGCACATCCAGGGCGGAGAAGGGTTCGTCCATGCACAAAAGTTCGGGTTCCATGGTCAGGGACCGGGCCAATCCGACCCGCTGTTTCATCCCACCCGATAGTTCCTTGGGATAGGCCCGTTCGTAACCATCCAGCCCTACCATATCGATATATTTGTTGGCCCGACGCAGGCGTTGTCGGGGGGGGACCCCCTGGGCTTCCAGGCCCAGGGCTACATTTTCGGCGACGGTGAGCCACGGGAAGAGGGCGAAACTTTGAAAAACCATCGCCGCTTTCGTGTTCACCCCGTGAACTTCCTGGCCCCGATAGAGGACCCTCCCTGACGAAGGAAAAATTAAACCGGTGATGATTCGAAGCAGGCTTGATTTCCCACAGCCGGAAGGACCAATGAAAGAAACGAATGTGTTTTCCTCGATGCGGGTCGAGATAGCATCCAGGATAACAATCCCGTTGGCAAAAGACTTGGCCACCGCCTCCAGTTCCAGCAAGTGGGCCGTGGAAGCATGAAGGTCTAATGGTCCTGAGGTCAGGTCCTGGACTAGGGGTGTCGTCATGATTCGATACACCAGTGGATTTCATGGGACCAATCCACTGGTGGTGTTATGTGTCTGTCTTCTGGAAACAATCGCCCTGGCAAAGATGAATTATCGCACAATTGAGCGGCTTTCGCTTGCATCATCCTGGAAGCGGTTTAAATTCAAATCGTCCCCTCCTGCGCGGCTGCACATGGCGGGAGAAAGATGCTGGAGGCTTCCCCGTATGGGGTCCTCCGAAAAAAAAATGGGTCCCTCGATTGAACCTGCACTTCAGCCGAACCATTCAACCGCGATCTCTAAACTCCTGCCGGCAATCATCAAAAACCGCACGAAGAGTATCGCGCGGAGAGGTCCGAGAGAACTTGCGGCGACTCGCTGGAGAAGTCATCGGAGGGACTCGATTGGGAACGTCAAAGGAAATTCCAGCTCAGGCAAATTATCGTCGTCAACCCGATCTCTCACCTTGGGGCGGGGCCCTTTCGGCGTCGACATTTCGACCCGATCGATCCGATAATTGTGCTTTATTCATGCCGAAACCCTGCTATAATCTGCCGCTTGCGTCAACTTGAACAAGGATGGTGAACGGGAAGATGGAAGAGACAAAGGGAACTCTCGGCAATGAGGAATCATCGCCACCCGTCCCGATGGAGCCGGTCAGGGCCAGAAAGTGGGAACTGATCGTCTGGGAGAATATCAAATCTCTGTTGTTCGTCCTGATCGCCGTCTTCTTCATCCGCTCTTTTGTCGTAGAGGCGACGGTGGTTCCCACGGGCTCGATGGAGCGCACCATCCTGATTGGCGATCATCTCTTCCTGAGCAAACTGCCCTACGGACCCCGCATCCCTTTCACGAACGTCCGGTTCCCGGCTATTAAGAACATCAAGCATGGGGACATTGTGGCCTTTCGATTCCCCCTGGATCCTACTCTCACCTATGTGAAGCGCATCATTGCGATGCCGGGAGATGTCATTGAGATCCGGCGGAAACAAGTCTTTCTCAATGGAAGGGCCTTGGAAGAGCCTTATGTTGTCCATTCCGACTCCCAGGTTTATGGGGATCATGAGTACCTCCCTGGCGACGTCCGCCTGCGAGACAACATGGCACCGATGACCGTGCCTCCACAAAGCTTCTTTGCGATGGGGGACAACCGGGATTTGAGCTATGACAGCCGCTTCTGGGGGTTTGTGCCATTTGATAACGTGGTGGGTGAGCCCCTGATCGTCTTCTGGTCGTACGATGCCCCCACGCAGGATTGGCTCAGCCTGGGGATCGCCAACCGGGTGGAGTTCTATACTTCCGTTTTTGTTCACTTCCTCGACAGAACTCGTTGGGGTCGCACCGGTAAGATATTTTGAAGGTCAGGATAGCGCATCACCCGACGATGTCGATCCGGGTTTCCGCCGGGGAGAACCCTGCCTTTGGAGGCGCGTTGGAGATTCAAGGTGTGGGAGACGGACAAACTAGGAGCGGCCTGTTTTGAAGGTTGACCGAGGGCGCCGGGGAAGCCTCGGCCTTAGGCATGGATTTTGTAC
Organism: Terriglobia bacterium; assembly: GCA_020072965.1. Taxonomy (GTDB): domain Bacteria; phylum Acidobacteriota; class Terriglobia; order JAIQFV01; family JAIQFV01; genus JAIQFV01. Next base: position 4,456 of record JAIQFY010000024.1, read on the forward strand.
TCCGAGATTTTCCTGCTGAGGGTGTTGCGGTGAATCCCCAGAACCCGCGCCGCCTTGCACTGGTTCCATTGATTTCGTTCGAGAACCTTTCGAATGAATTTCTTTTCAAATTCCGTCAGCGCCTCATCGTAGAGGATCCCCCTATCCACCATCTGGTTAATCAGGTACTCCAACTGTTCTTTCACGGCCACAGCCTCCCGATGAATCAAAGAATTTTGTGAGGAGCCCCGGGGACTGGATGACCCCGTGAAGATCGTCCCCATTCAGTTAGGTGCTACCCGATTGTTTCCATATCGTTCGCAATTTGTTGAGCCCGTCGTCAAAGCGGGTCTTCACTTCAGGCGGAGTCAGGGTCGAGATGAATCGGGCCCCCTCCATTAAATAGGGGGCCATCTTCGCGTTCTTCACCCATTTGAGTTCGAAGGGAAACGCCAGGAGTCCCAGGAACAAGACCGCGCTCAGCAGAAAGCCTTTTGCAAATCCGAAGAATCCGCCCAGCACACGATCGAACCATCTCAATTCAGCCGCCGCCAAAAGCTTTCCGAGGAGAAACCCCACGCCCGCCCCGATCAATTTGACCAATATAAAAATAATAATGAAGGCAAGAAACGCGGCAATTTCGTAAGTCCGGAAATAAGGCATCAGCATCGGGGCCAGTCGGGGGTAATACCAGGCTGCCATCAACAAACCGAGCACCAAAGCCCCGATCGAAATAAACTGATGGGTCATTCCATAAAGGATTCCCTGGACGACCGAATAAATCAGGATGGCCCACACGATCACGTCGAGTGCATTTAAAGATATCCCCACTGTTCCCTCAACAATCCGGTAATCGGCCCGTCGTGTTTCTTTCGCTCGACCGTTGCCCCTCCGACCATGAAAATCCTGGTATGCGGCTCAATCAGGGGGTCGCGCTTTTCGCCAAGTCTCCGCCCGTCAGGAGTTGAAACGCTTCCAAGTATTTTGCACGGGTGGCGAGAGTCACCTCTTCCGGGAGCGCCGGCGCGGGAGGTTGCTTGTTCCATCGGATCGATTCCAGGTAATCCCGGACGTACTGCTTGTCGAAGGAGGCCTGCGGGCCCCCCTCGCGATAACCTTCCTTCGGCCAGAACCGCGACGAATCGGAGGTCAGACATTCATCGATCAAAAGGATCTTGCCCCTGAGCAGCCCAAACTCAAATTTAGTATCGGCAATGATGATGCCGCGCGATTCGGCATAGGCCGCGGCTGTCGCATAAAGTTTCAGCGTGAGATCGCGTAACGCCTCAGCGCGCGGGCGGTCTCCCACAATCGAGGCAAAGCGGTCAAAGGCGATGTTTTCGTCATGCCCGCTCTTTGCTTTAACTGCCGGCGTGAAAATCGGCGTCGGCAATTTGGACGATTCTTTCAAGTGCGCGGGAAGCCGGATTCCGCAAACCGATCCGGAAGCTTGATATTCCTTCCAGCCGGACCCGGAAAGAAACCCTCGCGCGACGCACTCGACAGGGATCATCTCCGTCCGGCGAACCAGCATGGAGCGTCCCGCCAGCTGGTCCCGGAACGGCCTCACCTGGTCCGGAAAATCGCCCACCTCGGTCGAGATGAGATGATGATTGACGATGGACCGAAGGTGCTCGAACCAGAACCGCGACAGCTGGGTCAGGACCCGGCCTTTGTCGGGGATGCCGGAGCCCAGGACATAGTCGAATGCGGAAATTCGATCCGTGGCAACGATCAGCAACTCGTCTCCGAGCTCGTAGACGTCACGCACCTTGCCGCGTATGAAGAGTTCAATACCCGGAAGATTCGTCGACAGCAAGATGGAGTTTTTCATACTGGTGACAGGGCAAAGCGCGGAGCTTAAGCAATCTATTTCGAGCAAATCATTTTGTCAAGCGTCGGGCGCGAATTTATTTTATTCAGAATTGAAAAAAATATTTGACAGATGTGCAGAAAGAGAATGCGGGGGAGGTGATGGGTGGTCGAGCCATCATGGGGGAGAAACTAATCACGCGCGCGCCGTCTGGCTCCGCGGCACTCGGGAGGGGTCAATCAAATTTTACAGAGACGAGCTTGGAAACGCCGGCCTCTTGCATGGTAACCCCGTACATGGAGCGGGCGATCTCCATGGTTTTCTTATTGTGGGTGATCACTATAAAATGCGTGTCTCCGCTCAGTTGTCCGATCATGCGCGTGAACCGCTCTATGTTGGCTTCGTCCAGCGGTGCATCAACCTCATCCATCACGCAGAACGGGCTGGGCTGGTAACGGAAGATCGCCAGCAACAGAGCAATCGCGGTGAGCGCCTTCTCGCCCCCCGAGAGGAGCAGGACATTTTGAAGTCTCTTTCCCGGCGGCTGGACATGGAGGTCGATGCCACTCTGCTGCAAGTCATTCTCATCCGTCAGCTTCATCGAACCGAAACCGCCTCCGAACAGTTGCTTGAAGGTTTCCTGAAAATTCTCGTTGATCGAATTGAAAGCCTCTTCAAACTGTCGTCGCGAGACCTCATCGATCTCCAGGATGGTTTGAGTGGTGTCCGCAATAGAGTCGAGCAGATCTTTACGTTGGGTGTCCAGGAAGGTGTGGCGTTGCTCGCACTCGGCGTATTCCTCGAGCGCCATCATATTGATGGCTCCCATGCCATCGATTCTTTGCCGCAACTGGGCCTGAGCAGCAACGGCTTCCTGGAGGGCTTCCCCCTCCAGGCGGGCGATCTGGAGGAGGCGAACTTCTTCCCAGGGCCGGTCAAGCTCACGCCCACAATCCTCGCGGACATGGGCCACCTCCGATTCCAGTTTGGCCGCTGTGACTTCAATCGCGGAGCGCGCCTCCATCAACTGCGACAAGGTATCCCGCTGGGACTTCAATTGCTCATCGATCTCGATGAGTTTCGCCCGGAAACTCTCGGCCTCGCGGGTCGAAGCGGCGATCGCCTCTTCCAGCTCCGCCTTGACCCGGGAAAGGCGGTGCACCTCGGTCTCCAATTGAACCAGGGAAGATCGCATGGCCTCCTGTTCTTCCAAGGCGGCTGTCTTTTGCTGATTTAACCGTTCCTGGCGCTGCCGCACCTCTTCCTGCCGGTGCAACAAGCGCTCCAGTGTCTCACGGCTGGATTGCTTTCGCTCCGTGAGGGTGGCGAGGCGGGACCTCATCTCGGAAATTTCGAGGTTCAAAGTCTCCTTGGAGGCTTTCAGATCCCGGGCCTGCTCGGACTGCTTCAGTATCTTTTCCTCAATCGCCAGTTTCTTGGCCTCCAGGGCATCCAGTTCGTGTTGTGATGTCGCCTGCGCCTCGCGGGCGAGCTGTCGCTCCAGATCAAGCCTCGACAATTCTCCGAGAAGGACGGCGATCTTCTGCTCAGCCCTTGTAATCTCGGCGTCGAGTTGCTGCATTCGATGATCGGAACCCACTTGCCTTTTTTCGAGGTCGATCCTCCGTTCGCCCAAGGTTTGTACAGCCGCCTCGATTTGGGTCTTCCTCAGCCGCAGCTCGGCTTGTTGAGAGATCCGATCTGTCAGCTCTTTCTCAAAAGCGGACAACTTCGTCGAGAGCGCACGCAGCTCTCGCTTTAACGCCAACGGACCCGCTCCACTCTTTCGCCCTCCCCGGATCCAACATCCCCGGAACACTTCTCCGTCCCGCGTCACAAATGCCGCGTCAGGAAACTGCCGAGCGAGCCGGTCCGCGGTCTCGAAAGAATTGACCATGTATGCCTGAGAGAGCAGCGGGAGCATCTGATCGGTGGCCTCGGCGAGTCGTCCTTGGAGCCGGACCAAGGAACGAACCGCTCCGTGGACCCCCGGCAGCGCCAGAATTGCCGCATCCGGTTGAGGCTTCTGCGTTTTGAGGGGCCGGGCCGCGCGATCCACCACAAAAGTTGATCGCCCTCCCGTTTGCGTCCGAAGGACGGCAATTCCCTGTTGAGCTACTTCACTGGACTCGACCACCAGAAATTCCAATTCGTCCTTGAGGTACTCCTCGATGGCCTGCTCGAATTCAGACTCGACCTCGATGAAGTCGGCCAGTACCCCCATCGTCTTGAACCCCGGATACAGTGACGTCAAATCGGACGTCAAGAGTTTCTTCACACCTTCATCGACATAAGCGTGATGAAGGATTACGTCTTCAATGGAGTGCTGCCGCGCCTGGGCATCCGCCTGCTGACGCTTCAATTCATCGAGGGCAGCTTCAAGGACGGAATCGCGGGTTCGACAGGCCTCCAGGTCTGCCGCCCGCTCCGCCAACTCAGCGGACACCTGCTCCAGGTCCGCCCGCTCTTTGCCCGCAATCTGTGTTAACTGCCTGCGGGACTCGCCAAATTCCCCCGCCTCCCCACCGGCCTGGCCCAGTTCGCGTTCCAGCCTCTCCCGCTGCGCTCCCAGCCGGGCATCCGCTTCGTCAATCTGCAAAATTTGATTATTCAAGGTCGCCGCCTGCTGGACGGCCTCGATCAGCTCCGTTCGCAAGCGTTCCAGACCGTCTTCGAGCGCCTGTAACTGGCCGCCGGAATCATTGGCTACCTCCGCCCGATCCGCCACTTCCGTTTCAAGTCCCTGCACCTCCCGCTGCAACTGGTCATCCTCTGCCCGTTTCGTCGTCACTTCACTCTCGAGCGACTGCATCAAACCCGCCACCGTGGCCGATTCGTTTTCCAACTCCTGGAGTCTCTGCTCCAGAGCCTCCGCCTGTTGGCGTGTGTACACAATTCGATTCTGAGCCCGATCTTGCTCCAGGTTGGCCTGCGAAAGGGCTCCCTGACGTTGTCGAAGCCGGTCTTCCAACTCAAAACTGCGCTGCTGGGACGTCTCCTGCTCGAGTTCGAGGGCACGCATTCCCTGCTGGGCGGATTCCGCTTGAGCGACCGCTTGAGTTAATTCAGATTGCGTCCGGGTAATTGTCTCTTCGATTCCAACCAGCTGGTTGAAGAGGATTGTCGTTGCTTTTTCGCGGAGCTCTTCACGCAGCTCCTTGTAACGCCGCGCCTTCGAGGCCTGTCGCTTTAACGAGTTCAACTGGCGAGTGACTTCTTCGATGATATCGCTAACGCGGGAGAGATTCAGCTTCGCGGACTCCAATTTCGCCTCCGCCAGCTTTCTCTTCGCTTTGTATTTGGTCGTCCCCGCGGCCTCTTCAATCAGGATGCGGCGATCGTTAGGCTTGCTGCTGAGGATTTGTCCCACGCGCCCTTGTTCAATAATGGCATAAGAATTGGGACCGAGCCCGGTTCCCATGAATAACTCCTGAATGTCCCGCAAACGACATTGTCTTCCATTAAGGTAATACTCACTTTCCCCTGAACGATAAAGTTTGCGCGTGACAAGAACCTCCCCCGGTCGCGGTTCCATCTTTCTCCTGGCCCGAGTTCTCCGAGTTGGAGTGGAGCCGGTGCCTTCCTCGGACGACTCGGCCTGGACGGGTTGTTCCTCCTGGAACAAGTCCTCCTGTCTCCCCTCCGGCGTCATTTCCCCGGACTCACGACCAAATTCAGGGTCCACCAGCGTCAGGGAAACTTGCGCCAGTCCCAAGGGCTGCCGGTCGCGGGTCCCATTGAAGATCACATCTTCCATTGATGAACCCCGCAAACTCTTGACACTCTGTTCTCCCAACACCCAGGAAATGGCATCCGCGATATTGGACTTCCCGCAACCATTCGGCCCAACAATCGCGGTGACGCCACTCCCCTCCGAAAACATCAGTTCGGCTTTATCGCAAAATGATTTAAACCCGATCATTTCAATGCGCGTTAACTTCAGCACCAGTTCACCCTCTGGAAAAATAGTCGTAATGAGATTTCGAGCGCAGGTCAGTCCATGGAAAGGCTAACAAATACCACCTGTGGAATCTCGCGGAGTGTACCATACTATATCTTGAATTGCAAAAGTCTCTCCAGTCTCCCTCCGGTCCGGGCACCAGCCCTGAGGAATTCCCGCTGAGGGACGCCTTCCATCGCAACAAAAGAGGAGCCGGGGTCAAGGCTGTGGAAGATGAAACGAAACCCCAGACCACGCGATCCGCCTCGCCAACGGAAATGAATTGCGGAGCGGAGTGGCGTGGACCTCTCTCGATTCACCGATCAGCCTTCGCACTGGACTCAAAAATGCAACCAAATCTGCCCCCCAGCGTCTTATACACTTAACGCGTTAAGGAGTCAGAAGGAATTCACGATTCCTTTTCATAGGGTTTGTGCGGAAGTTATCTTCTTGAATGAGGGCCTGGAGGCCGGGATGTCCGCCGCATCGGGTAAGATCTGCCGGATTTTTATATTGATGTTGGCCGCGTTGTTCAGTCCGATGACACTGGCCTGGGGGCCTGATGGCCATAGATTCATCAACCGGGCGGCACTCGAACACCTCCCTTCGACCTTGCCGGCCTTCACAAAGTCCGATCTTTCATTGGTTGAATATCTCGCCAACGAGCCGGATCGCTGGGACGGCCTCTCCCTGGGGCCCGCACAATCTCCGGATCACTTCATTGATCTTGAAAGCGTAGACTTTTTAAAAGAGCTCCCCAGGGGCCGGTTCGAATACATCCGTGCGCTGGAGGCGCGCCGGGTGGAACTTCTAGCGAAAGGCAAGACGGGAGAAGCCGAAGAATTATTGCCGGAGAGGGTGGGCTTCCAGCCCTATGTAACCTGTGAAGTCTACGAAAGGCTGGTGGTCGCTTTCAGGCAGTATCGCATTGCATTCGACCGGCAACTCCCCACCCTTCCCGCAAAAAAGTCGGCATTATTTTATATGGGTTGGCTGGGACATTACGTCGGAGATGGCGCGAATCCTTTACACACCACGGTCAATTACAATGGCTGGGTGGAACCGAACGCAAACGGGTTCACGGTGGAACAGAACACTCATTTCAAGTTCGAATCCCAATTCGTCCACGATCATCTCACAGCGGCCGATTTTGAATCGAAGGTCCACAGCCCCTCGGTCATTCGAGATGTGTTTAAAGATTACCTGGACTATCTGAAGAATGCTCACACGCTGGTCTTCTCTCTGTACCAGCTCGAGAAGGAGGGGGCGTTCAACGGGGAAGGCACTGAGCGTGGGAAACAGTACGTTGCGAATCGGCTGGCCGCAGGGGCACAAAAGCTAGTAGATCTTTGGTATTCCGCCTGGCTTGCCAGCGCGGAGGCGCCGCCGCGTTGGGCACGACCCCAAGGCCGTAAACGTGAAAGGGGATCCGGTCCCCCCGAGACGGGCAAACCCAAGGCCTATTGACGGATCAGCAGATAGATCCTCTTGGCCAGCGCGGACATGGCCTCCCGGTGCTCCAGGGCGTTCAGCCACCGGGAGGGGATTCCCTCGAGGCCATAGTGGGCCCCGGCGAGCGCACCGGTGACCGCCGCCAGGGCATAAACATCTTCACCACAGTTGACAGCGGCGATGACAGCCTCTTCCACACTTCCGGTCTTCAGAAGACACCATAAAGCGGATTGGACCGTATCCACCACGAATCCCGAAGCGATGAGATCGTCTTCTCCCAAATAATCGATCTCATCAAGAATGTTTTTCCACAAATTGTTTTTTTTGCCGAAAAGATATTCGATGCTGTGGGCACGGGGATCTTTCTCATCATTGTGGATAAGCTCCGAAATCATCAGGTTCAGCAGCACAACTCCTGAGGTGACGATCGGATCCGCGTGCGTAATCATGGCCGAGTTGGCAGAGTGGGTGACAAGAGACACCGCATCGGAGGCGTACCGCAAGGCCACGGGTAGGGATCGAACCAGGGCACCGTTTCCAGCGCTTGATTGGAGGCGCTTTGCGTAGACTTTCTGAGATGCCGTCCTCCAGTTTTCTCCTTTGCTCAATCGCTTGAAGGACGCCACCGTGGTCTTTCCGATCCCTTTCGGCTTGGTTTTATACCACTGCAACAATTTAATGACGGCCCGGTCCACGTTAAAGGCCCCCTCTTCGAGGATGGACTCCAACACACATACCATCATCTGCGAGTCGTCGGAGAACTGCCCCGGGCGGAGATGCAGCCAGCCTCCACCCAGCATTTCTCGAACTTCAACGTATTGTTCCCGGACATCGTCGCGGGAAAGGAATTGAACCGGGGCGGTCAACGCGTCGCCCACAGCCGCCCCAAGAATCACGCCCTGAAATTTTGAGATCATTCTACCGGCCCAGGAAAGAAACCTTCAACAAGATTGCACCGATCGTTTTCTCTAACGCAGGACTTCTCTCAGAGTGCGTCCATATCATCAATCTTACTCGATTGACGCGATGGCCGCCATCATTCGACCGGTTCGGCCGTTCTCCTTGCGATGTGAAAAAAATAACTCGGGTTGACATCCCGTACACGCCGGACTCATGGATATATTCTCGGCGCGCAAGCCGGCCTCCATCAACTGGTCGCGATTGGCGGCGGCGAGATCGAGCAAGAACTTCTTCCCCCGTCCGGCACCGCCTCCCGACCTCTCGTCGGGAAGCGTCTGCTTCCCGCCGCCCGGCGACCTCGAAAAGTATCTGTCCGCGCCAAGGATTGTTTTCTGAAGTGCCGCAAGGACATCTTCGCCCACCTCATAACAACACGCCCGTATGGACGGCCCGAGGGCGGCCTTCAAGCCCGAGGCCGGTCCACCCCCTTTCCGAACGAGGGTTTCCACGGTCTTTGCGGCAATCCCCTGTGCTGTTCCTCGCCAGCCTGCGTGCACGACGCCGATGGCATGAGATCCCGAGTCGACCATGAGGATTGGAACACAATCAGCCGTGAGGACTGTCAGAACAACTTGTGGAACCGCCGTGACCACAGCATCCGCCTCGATGTTCGGGTTCGTGAGGTTCCCGGATTCGATGAGCGCAACTCGATTGGAATGGATTTGCTGCAAGTGGACAACAGAGAAGCCCTGCATTCCGATCGCCTCGAAGAAGGCGCCGCGATTGGCTTCGACTGCCTTTCGTAAGTCGAACTCTGTGAAACCCAGGTTAAGCGAGGCTTTCGGAAAGACACTCTGCCCCCCCACCCGGGTCGAAAATCCATGACGCAGCCAGGGGATGCCATCCAGGGTGGGAGACTTCAGGATGTGGAGGTCTTTTTCCTTGAGTTCTACAAATTTCTCGCTAGAATTTCGAGCAATGAGCCTCGGTTCTGTCATCAAAGAAAGGCCCCGCACGTGACTATTGGAATCGGCATTGATCTCATTGAACTGAATCGTGTTCGGTCGTCACTGAGAAAGCATGGAGATCGTTTTAAGAGACGGCTCTTTACAGATCACGAGATCGAGTATTGTGATGCCAAAGGGTCGAACGCATTTCGACACTATGCCGCCCGTTTCTCAGCCAAGGAGGCTGTGATGAAAGCCCTCGGCCTGGGTTGGCAGAAAGGAACCTCCTGGAAGGAGATCGAAGTTTATCGAAGCGAAATGGGCCAACCCCAAATCCGACTATCGGGGTCGACTGCCCGGACCGCCCTCAAGCTCAAATCAAAGAGGGTCCTGCTTTCACTTACCCATTCGGAACACTACGCTGCCGCATTTGTCGTCATTGAGGGGTAAATCGCGAAAGGTCAGAGAGGACGAGCGACGATGGCCCTACCTGCTCCCCACCACGCCCCCTGTCAGCAGGCCATGGTCAATTCCTGAAATTTTCACTTCCACGATTTGGTTCGGATCAATCGCAGGACCCTCAACATGCACAGCAAGAAAGTTCTCGCTCATCGCATCGGTGAAGTCATGGTCTGCCCGATCCAGCGTCACAACGGAAAGCACCCTTCCCACCATCTGCTGCTGGAACTCAAATTTCTTTCTCTTGCCCAAATCTCTCAACTCCTGGCTGCGGTGTTTGATGACTTGAGGACTGACCTGGCCGTGCATTTCCGCCGCCAGAGTCCCTGGCCTGGGAGAAAATGAAAAGACATGGAGGTAAGTGAGGGGTGAGCGTTCGATGAATGCCATTGTGGCTCGATGTTCCTCTTCAGTTTCTCCCGGAAACCCGGTAATGACATCGGCTCCGATGGCCGCGTCAGGAATCTTCCGGCGGATGGAGCAGACTACCTGGGCATACTGATCGGAGGTGTATGGCCGCCGCATCAATCGAAGAATGCGATCGACGCCGCTTTGCAGCGGTATGTGCAGATGCTTCGCAAACCTCCTGGAGCGGGTAACATGGTCGATGACCCCCTCGCTCACTTCCAGGGGTTCAATGGAGCTGAGCCGAATCCGGCATAAGTCCTTGACGTTTTCCAGCGCCTCCAACAGGCTCAGAAGGCTCGAGCGTGCCTTGAGGTCCCGGCCATAGCTGCCGAGGTGAATCCCGGAAAGGACAAGTTCTTTGTATCCTTCGGCCGCCAGGCTTTCAACCTGTTTCAGCACTTCATCCGGTGGAAGACTGCGGCTTCGACCCCGGACTGCCGGGATGATACAGAACGAACAATTGGCATCACAGCCATCCTGGATTTTCAGTGAGGGCCGCGTCCGCTCGGTCGCCGCAAAAAGCGCTTGTCCGACAAAGGGTGTCTTCTCAAAGCGAGTAAACTGATCGATATAGACTTCAGCGGTACAGGAGGGCGCCAGCGATCTTTCGTTTGCGTCGGGGGGGTCATCCGTGGCTGCTTCTTGCAGTCCCGAGGCCATCTTCTGATCCACAATCTGGGCCAGCAGGTGCTTGTGTGAATTGCCCACGACGCAATAAACCCCGGGAAGCTGCCGGATTTCCTCCGGCGCCCTTTGTGCATAACACCCTGTGACTACAATCTTTGCCTGAGGGTTTTCGCGCCGCACCCTGCGGACCGTTTGCCGCGCATCCCGGTCTGCCGCTGCGGTCACAGTGCAAGTGTTCAAGATGACAATGCGGGCATCCGCAATCGATGGCGCCTTCTCAAAGGAGCGGGCAAGCATCTCCCGCTCGATCTCGCCGCCATCCGCCTGTGTTGCCCGGCAGCCGAAATTGATGATGTGGAAGTTGGACAATCCTTTCTGTTCCTTTCAAGAATACACCGCTTGAGGCGTGTAATATTATCCCACGGACTGTGATTTGTATAGGCACCGCCACGGTGTCTAGCCCTCGTGCACCGTTAGTTTCATTTTACCGGTCCATTTGAACTGGAACGAATCCCGGTGGGATCTCGTTTCCTGGGAAATCCTCCTCAATAAACGCGACTCTGCAATCGACTGCCTTTCCGTGAACTTCGAGGGGGGTTCATCGGAGCGTCGGAATTCGACTCCTTTGTCCCGGCCCGGGGCGCCGACTCCTGTTCTTGAGATTTGCAAATTTGCTAGGTTTCTTCCGGCAATCCCAACTCGCGCCAGCGTCGCATGCCCCCGTCCATAGAGATCACATTCTTATAACCCATTTTCTGAAGGCTATCCGCGGCCAATGCTGATCGGAATCCTCCTCCGCAATACAGAATGATTTCCGCGTTGGGATCGGGGATTGCATTCTCGATGTCCCGTTCTATAATGCCCTTCCCGAGGTGAATAGCACCTGATGCATGACCTGCCTCCCATTCGCTGTCCTCGCGGGTGTCAATGAAGAAAAACTTATCTCCGCGATTGATTTTCTCTGCCACTTCCTCGACGGTCAACTCCTTAACCCGCGACTTGGAATCGTTCACAAGAGCAAGAAAAGCCGGTGAATGCTTCATCTGGACCTCCAGGAATAATTTGTGACTCTAATTGCAGGGACCAGCCGGCTATGACACGGGGGTACACAGCGAGCATCCCAGCATTCAGGATTCAAGATTCAAATTGTAGGGGTGCACAGCCGTGCACCCCTAATTTCAGCATCAGAATTTTACCGAACGACACACGCCGGCTCAACTTCCCGCTTGAGCTGCCCGCAGGCGGCCAGGATATCCAATCCTCGGGGCTTTCGCACAAATACCGAGAGACTCTTCGAGGCCAGGTATTCCTGGAACCTGGAGAGCCGTTCCACGGGCGATGAGCGAAACGGCAATTCAGCGGCCTCATTCAGCGCCAGCAGGTTGACCTTGGCCCGGATGCCATTCAGTAACTTGACCAGCCGGCGTGCATCCGCGTCGCTGTCGTTGACGCCGTCCAGCAGGACGTATTCAAAAGTCAAGCGTTCGCGCGGGTAGAGGGGGTAGTCCTGACACGCTCGCATCAAGCTGGCCAATGAATACTTTCTGTTGTGGGGCATCAATGCCGTGCGTTGCTCTTCAGTGGTCGCACTCAAAGAAATGGCGAGATGGGGGCGGACGGGTTCCCTGCCCAGATCATAGATCCTGGGCACCACGCCCGCCGTGGAAAGGGTCATGCGGCGAGGGGATATGGCGAGACCGTTTGGATCGGCGAGGAGACGGATCGCCGCCATCACGTGGTCGTAATTCAATAAAGGCTCCCCCATGCCCATAAAAACGAGATTCAGGCGCGAACTGGGCCCAAGCGTCCGCGGAGTGTCCTTCACAATTCCCATCACCTGTCCGACAATTTCGCCCGAACTCAGGTTGCGTTTAAAGCCCAGGGTCGCCGTAAGGCAAAACTTGCAGCGAAAGGAACAACCCACCTGGGTCGACAAACAGAGGGTTGTCCGATGCTCTTCCGGGATAAAGACTGCTTCCACGGTCTCGGTCCCGTCGACTTCGAAAAGGTATTTGACCGTCGAATCCACGGACTGCGACCGGCGAACGACCCGGGGCAGGGTGATCGAAAATTGACTCGAGAGCGCCTGCCGCAATTCCATCCGGAGATCCGTCATGACGTAAAAATCGCCGATCAATCGTCCGTAAAGATTATGGAATACCTGGCGGGCGCGATAGGGCTCCAGCCCCGAGCTAATGAACAGCTCTTCAAGGCGGGACGGCTCGATCCCGATTAATTCCAGTTTCTCTCCAGGAGACATGCATGAAAAGTCTAACACGCGGGATGAGGACCCACAAGTCGGGGAGAGGACCGATCAGCCATGGCGGGAAGAGTTGAGAGCTTTGTATCCGGCGCCGTCGTCGGTGGCCGCCCGACCCTTTCGATTGTCATCCCCCATTCTGTATGTTACAGTTTGAACGACCTTGGCCCGATGGAAAAAATCAAGAAAACGACTTTGGAGAACGGACTGACGATCGTGACGGAGCCCCTTCCGCACGTGCGATCGGTCTCTCTGGGTGTCTGGCTTCGCAGTGGGTCTCGTCGCGAAACCCGGGACCAGAATGGCATCGCCCATTTCATTGAGCACATGCTTTTCAAAGGAACCCGGAATCGATCCGCCGAGGAGATTGCCAAGGCCGTCGACTCCATCGGGGGCAACCTTGACGCCTTCACGGCCAAAGAGTGCACCAGCTTTAGTATCAAGGTCCTGGACGAGCACCTGAAATTTGCCATTGATCTGGTCTCCGACCTGGTGTTGAATCCCCGGCTCGATCCCAAGGCGATCTACAAGGAACGAGGCGTCGTTCTTGAAGAAATCAAAACGGTCGAGGATACGCCTGATGACCTGGTCCATGAGTTGTTGGTCCAGAACTTTTGGAAGAACCATTCCCTGGGATGGCCGATTCTTGGAACCGAAAAGACCATTGCCCGGATCGAACGGCAGCAGCTGGAGAAATATTTCCGGGAATGTTACGTTCCCAAGAACATGATTGTCGCGGCCGCCGGATGTCTGAACCATGCCCGCCTGGTCGAATGGATCGAAAGGAAGTTCGGGCGGCTCAACCACTCCCCTGCTCCCCCGATAAGCCCGGCGCCGCAAACCTTTGCCGAAATCATTACGCGGAACAAGCGATCCCTGGAGCAGGTCCACCTCTGTCTGGGGGTCCCGTCCTATCCCCTCACTCACCCGAACCGGCACGCCACCTATGTGCTCAACACAATCCTGGGAGGCGGAATGAGTTCCCGGCTGTTTCAGAACATCCGGGAACGGCGGGGGCTGGCTTACACCGTGTTCTCAAACCTCGATCCCTACAGCGACACCGGTTGCCTTTCGATTTACGCCGCCACCGCCCCCAAGGCGACGAGACAGACGATCGCCCTCATCCTTCAAGAGATGAAAAAGATGAAGACCTCCAGGGTCTCGAAGGAGGAACTGGTGCGGGCGAAGGATCATCTCAAGGGAGGTTTAGTGCTGGGGCTGGAATCAACTGGCAGTCGAATGTCCAATTTGGCGCGACAGGAACTCTACTTCGGGGCCTACACATCGATCAACCAGATAATGCGAAGTATCGACCGGGTTTCGGCGGATGAGATCCGGGAGGTTGCCCGTGATTCCTTCAATCCTCGAAGAATTGCGATTTCTCTGGTCGGCAAACTGGATGGAATTCAAATCCGGCGTTCTTATCTGGAGAGTTGAACCGGGCGGAACCCTATGAGTGTTGAGATTTGCGTGCTGGGGAGCGGCAGTGGAGGCAATTGTACTTATTTGGGAACCTCGAAAACCCGGGTGCTGGTCGATGCCGGATTCAGCATGAAGGAAACGGCGAGACGATTGGCGAGCATCAACATCCCCCTCGAATCCATCCAGGCCCTGGTCATTTCACACGAACACTCCGACCACATCCACGGCGTCGAAACCCTGACCAAGAACCTGGGCATCCCGGTTTACATCGCTCCCGCGGCACTGGATGCCATGAGGATTGATGCGACGAAGTACCCCTTTGAGTTCATCCGGGCCGGCACTTCGTTTACCATCGGTGAGATTGAAGTTCATCCCTTTTCCATCCCTCATGATTCGATCGAGCCCCTGGCTTTCCGGTTCGACACCTCGGGCATCCGGACGTGTGTGGTAACCGATCTGGGCTACATTCCGGAGCTGGTCAAACAGCGGGTCGCCGGAAGCCATTGTTTGATCTTTGAGGCCAATCACGATCTGGACATGTTGAAGGTGGGCCCGTATCCCTGGTTTGTCAAACAGCGGGTGATGAGCCGGCACGGGCACCTGTCTAACGATGCCACGGCACGATTTTTTGAGGAAGATTACGACGGGGCCGCTGAGCATGTCTTGCTGGCCCACATCAGTCAAAAGAACAATCACCCGGATATTGTTCGTATGTCCATCCTCCAGGCCTTCGAGAAACGCGGCCTTCCCACGCGAACCATTCAACTGACCTCCCAGAGCGAGCCTTCGCGGCTGATTCGATTTTGAAACCCGGCCAGCGCCCACGACTCGACAATTTCTTTTTCCTAATTGTTTTTGTAATGCTAGTATCTGAGCGCCGAACGAAGGTTGAATTGAGCATCACGGGCTCGGGCGTTGGCCTGAGATTGAGATCCGGCGGATCCCGGGGTACGAAGAATAATTCGCGTGGAGGCGAAGAGTGATCCCGCGCTATACGCGCCCTGAGATGGGGCACATCTGGACGGAAGAAAACAAGTTTCAGAAATGGCTGGACGTGGAAATTGCGGTGGCGAATGTGCAGGCGGCGCGGGGGCTGATCCCGAAGTCGGCGGCACTGGCCATTCGTCGCCGGGGCGGCTTCACGGTCGCACGCATCAATGAAATTGAGGCCGAGGTCAAGCACGACGTCATCGCATTTACGACAGCAGTCTCGGAACAGGTGGGCCGCCCTGCCCGCTATCTGCATTATGGCTTGACCTCCTCGGATGTCGTGGATACCGCGAACGCCCTCCTGGTCCGGGAGGCGTCCCGGATTATCGCCGCCGACCTGAAACAGCTGATGGCAATTCTGAGACGGCGCGCTTTCGAATTCAAGCATACACCAATGGTGGGTCGCACCCATGGGATTCATGCTGAACCTACAACCTTTGGTTTGAAGCTGGCGGTCTGGTTCGATGAAATACGCCGGCAGGTGGAGCGATTTGAGCTCGCGCGGGAACACATGCGGGTGGGTAAGCTTTCCGGCGCCGTAGGAACCTCAGCCCACCTCGATCCTTCAATCGAGGAGGCGGTGTGCAAACAACTGGGGTTGAAGGCGGCTCCCGTCTCTTCTCAGATCATCCAGCGGGATCGATATGCCTTCTTTCTTTCCACGCTGGCCGTGATTGCCTCTTCGCTTGAAAAATTCGCGCTTGAAATCCGCAACCTGCAGCGAACCGAGGTCCGGGAAGTCGAGGAATATTTTGCCAGGGGCCAGAAGGGGTCCTCGGCGATGCCGCACAAACGAAATCCCGTGACGTGCGAACAGATCTGCGGCCTGGCCCGGCTGATGCGAGCCCATGCGATGGCCGCTATGGAAAACGTCGCTCTCTGGCACGAGCGCGATATTTCACATTCCTCGGTGGAGCGCATCATTCTCCCGGACTCCACGGTTCTGATGGACTATCTTCTGGCAAAAACGGCCTCGCTCATTGACCGTATGTTCGTTTATCCGGAGCGCATGAAACAGAACCTGGAATTGACGCGCGGCCTGGTCTTCTCGGGGGAACTCCTGTTGAAACTCACGGAGAAAGGAGTCTCGCGTGAGAAGGCCTACCAGTGGGTCCAACAAGATGCCATGAAGGTGTGGGAGGATGAAGCGCTGAGTTTCAGGGCGGCGGTGCTCCAGGACCAGAAAATTCGCGAGCACCTCTCCCCCCGGGTAATCGGGAGTGTATTTGATGTTCGTGCTTCCCTGAGGAATGTCGATCGCATCTTCAAGAGGGTGTTCACCCGGAAGAAGAGCTAGGATTCAAACAACATACCCGTAAGAAGGCATAAGAATCGCAGGGGCTTCCACGAAGGAAGGGGTGAACACCACCCGGGGATGGCCGCGTCCCTTTGCGGTTCTTGACTAGGTGGACCGGGACATGAAGCTCACGAAGTTTACCTGGGTGGATCTGGTTCTCCTCTTGACAGTCGCAGTTTTCCTGGTTTTCGTTTTTGCTGAGAAGCCGCGGATCTACCCGCGCACCCAGACGCAGCTGAACCTTTCGCTGACCCTCTTGCCGCTCTACGCCCTGTATTCGCTGCTGCGGATGATTGTCGCCTATATCTTCTCGCTCGGTTTTTCGATCTGGGCGGGGTATCAAGCCTCGACCTCCATTCGGGCAAGAAGAATCATCCTTCCGGCGCTTGATATTCTGCAATCCGTCCCGATTCTCGGATTCTTTCCCGCCGCAGTGTATTTCTTCATTCGGCTGGCGCATGGCAGCCCCATCGGGGCCGAGGCCGCAGCCGTTTTCTTGATCTTCACGTCGCAGGCCTGGAACATGGCATTCGCGGCGTATGAATCACTGACAACCATTCCTGAGGATCTACTGCTGGCCAGCGGCGAATTTCGCCTCACCGGCGTTCACCGGTGGATCCGCCTGCTGCTTCCTTCCTGCGTTCCCAAACTCTCCTATAATTCCATGCTGTCCTGGGCGGCAGGATGGTTTTTTCTTATTGCCAGTGAAATCATTGCTATTGGAAATGCCAATTACACTCTGCCGGGTCTCGGCAGTTACCTTCAACAGTCACTCGACCGGGGACGAAATTCAAATTTTCTCCTCGGACTGCTGACCCTGATCGCCGTGGTCTCCCTGCTTCATTTTGTTCTTTGGGCTCCCCTGCTCGAGTGGGCGGAGCGATTCCGATATGAAATGACGGCGGGGGGTTCAAGCGAAGGTGGCAGTTCGTGGGTCTTGAAGTTCGTCAAGCGCTCCGAACTCTTCCGTTATATCCAGAAAAGGATCTTGGGGCCGGCCCTCGAGCGGGGACCGCAGATGCTTGAAGAGGCTTTCAACCGAGTGTCCCGAAGGGCGATCCGAGCGACTTCGATCTTATTCCTGGTGATCGTCCTGATCGGATTTGGATACGGGGCGTTTCAGATCGTCAAAATCGTCATACGTCCTTGGCCTCTTGAGGCCCTGTCCATCCCTCTGGCGCTGCTTTACAGCTTCCTCCGGCTTCTTCTGGCATACGCGATCTCTATCGCGTGGACCCTGCCGGTCGCCGCGTTGATCAGCCGCAGCCCCCGGTGGTCCCGGACGCTGCTTCCCATTGCCGAGATCCTCGCCAGTGTTCCCGCAACCGCGTTCTTTCCTCTCATCGTGGTTCTCGTGTTGCGCCAGGGGGCAAACTCCGACCTGCCGTCAGTGCTCCTGGTGCTGACCGGGATGCAGTGGTACCTGCTCTTCAATCTGATCGGGGGTATCCAGAATATACCGGCGGACATGCGGGAAGTGGCTCAGGCGCTTCGATTGCGGGGCTGGCGTTACATGCGACGTGTCTTGATCCCGGCCGTCATCCCGAGTTTGATTACAGGCTCCATCACGGCGTGGGGAGGCGGGTGGAATGCACTGGTCCTGAGCGAGTTTGTCAAATATGGCGAGCAGACTTACGGGGTCACGGGCATCGGGGCCATGCTGGTCAAGGCAAATGATACTGGAAACATTCAGATGGTCCTGGCAACAGTCCTTTCGATGGTGATTGTCGTGACTTCCTTGAATCGCTTCTTCTGGAGACGGGCCTACGACTACGCCTCCCGGAAGTTCACTTTGGAATATTGAGCCGGGCATATCCACTTCGCGCCCGGGCGAACGGTTTCAGCCCTCCGGAGGGTTCCAAAAAATAAAAGCACCGAATGCCAAGGGATCACTCGGCTTCCGGTGCTTCCACAAAAGGAGAATACCCAGTCTTCGTCAGGATCACTGCTTACTTATAACTCTGCAAGGCCTCCGCCTCATTGGTAAACACTTCAAAAACCGTCAACAGCTTTGTGATCTGAAGCAGGTCCTGAACTTTCTTGGTCAGGTTGAGGAGTTTGAGTTGCCCCCCCTGATTCGTGGTGGTCGTAAAACTGGAGACCAGTTCACCGATCCCCGAGCTGTCAATATAGGTCACGTCGCCGAGATTGAGCAGAATCTTTTTTTCCCCCCGCGCCAGAAGGTTGCGAATGGTATCCCGCAATATCACGTTCCCTTCGCCCAATGTGATCTTCCCATTAATGTCCACGACATTGACGATGTCGACTTTCCGAGTCTTCAATTGCATAGTCACAGCTCTTCCCCTCCTCAGGTTCTAGCTTGAATTCGAATTTGAATTGGAAGACAACCGTTTCACCATCATTACTTCGCTGCCGTCGTTGTGTCGGCGGCGAACACTGAATTCATCCATGAATGAGCGGATAATAAAAATGCCCCGCCCGGAAGATTTCAGGATATTATTTTCTTCCAAAGGATTTGCAATGGAAGCCGGATCGAACCCCTGACCCTCATCCCGCACGAAGATCGTGAGCTTCGCGGGTGTCAGATTAATTTCAAGCTCGACCTTCTTCGATTCATCGCAGCGATTCCCGTGCTGAATGGCATTGATGACAGACTCTCGCACCGCCATCTCGACACGGTGAGACTCAGCCTCCTCGAGCCGGAAACGATCCATCGCCGAATGGACGAATTTTTCAGCCACTTCAACGCTCTGAAAATTACTTTCCAGAGTTACAGAAAGCTTGGTTTCGGTGGCCTTCATCCCGCGCGGTGGGACCCTCCTCGAGGTTTGACCCTACTTTAGCGCACTAGAACTACCACAGCGTCCAGGGTTTGTCAACGTTTGTTTTCCCGCAAGTATGTGAAAAATCAATATGTCCGGACCCTGATACGGTTGACAGAGAGCGATCCCGCGGGGTCGCTCGTCAAGACAATCCTTGGAGAGGAAATTAACCTGATTTGACTATCCCAAAACCCTGACGGTTCGAAAAGAAAGGATCGCCTTTCCGCCTGTAGGCCGGCCAAATGATGTGGCAGGATCGAATACGGTGAAATAGAGAACCCTCTCGAGACTTTCGATAACGGGAGGGCTGTCGGGTCCACTCAGAATCTTGAAATCATAGACCCGCCCGTGGGGATCGACACTGGTCTCCACGAGGATGGGCTCATCAGGGAGACTGCTGTTCCCGTCCGTGGCGATCGGAAGTAAACTGTTCGGCCGGGACCGGGGAGCAGTGTGAATGGAGAGCTGAACATCCCCTGGCGCATTGGGCAAGGCCGGGGTCATCCACAAAGTGCTGAACATGACCGTGAAGCAGACAATGGCGAGCAGCACGCCCGCCAGCGCCGGCACCGCCATGGGACGGAACAAGTTTTCAATTCTCATCCAGAACCGGTCGCTGAAAGAGAAAGACGCGCGCTTGGAATATTCAGCGCGAATAGCCAGCCCCAACTCGCGCGGGGCCCCATGATGGGGCAGATTCTGCATCCACTTCTTCACCTGGGAGAGCTCCTCAAAGTCACGCCGGCATGAGGGGCAGGTCGCAAAATGGGCCTGCAAGACCTGCTGCGCTCCATGGTCCCCCTCGACCGATTCCATAATCCTTTCTTTGTACTCTTGGCAATTCATAACCGCCTCTTTCTAAGCGCGCGAGAATCTTCTAGACCCGCGGGTCGGTATCCAGCAAAGCCCTCACCTTGTCGCGGAGAAGTTCCCGCCCTCGCAAAATGCGCGATTTAACTGTCCCGACGGAGATATGAAGCGTGGAGGCAATCTCCTCGTAAGAGAATTCCTCCACATCCCTCAGGAGAACAGCCATCCGGTATTTCAGGGGCAACGATCGCAACGCCGCCTGCAACCGTGCTTCCAGCTCCAACCGCATCACCCGCTCGGATGGAGTGAGGGCATGATCCTTCAGCACATTCTCAAAAACCACAGTCTGCCCGTCATCCGGGTCGACCAGATCCAACGAGACCGTTCGATTATAGCGGCGACGCAGCCACCAGCGATGCCAGTTGGCGGCCTCCCGGATGGCGATACGATAGATCCAGGTTCGCAAATTGGAGTCGCCATTGAATCGCCCGATCCCCCGATAAATCTTAATGAAAACTTCCTGGGTTACGTCCGCAGCATCGTGCGGATTTCCCAACAAGCGATATAGCAGGTTATAAATCGAGTGCTCGAACTGCTCGACCAGGCGCACATAGGCTGCTTGAGAGCCAGTGCGCAGCTGCTCCACAAGTTGCCCGTCCCCCGGGGAAGTCCAACGCCGTGCCTCCCCAATTTTTTCTACGGCCATTTCACTGGACATCGGAATCCTCGCAGCCTCGACACCTCACCGCATAGGTCCATCCTTCATGCGCACATGCGTCCAGCCTCAGTCTATCTTATTAGACGCCAAAAATGAAAAAAAGTTCCACTTCGGGGCAAATTTCAAACAAGTTCAAGAGGATGACGAGCTTGGGAGGACAAAAAGTCCAAACCCCAAAATCCAAATGCCAAACAAAACCCAGATTCCAAAATCCAATGGCCAGACAACTGGCAACGATTAAGGGTCCAATGAAGTCTCACTCTAAGGCAAGTGAGCTCAACCTTGCGATGGAAATCACGGGTCAGAGGATCCTTGCGATGTGACACTAATTCGGGAGCGCTCGTTTGGAATTTGGGGATTGGGTTTTGTTTGACATTTGGATTTTGGGGTTTGGAATTTACCTTGTCTTGTGATAATGTTCCGTGCCGCGTCATGACCCGCCCATGCAGGGGGGAGCAGTCTGCAAAAGCCCGTGCCGAGGTAGCTCAGGTGGTAGAGCGCAGCCCTGAAAAGGCTGGCGTCGGCGGTTCAACTCCGTCCCTCGGCACCACCACTCTTTTCATAAATTCACACCTGACTTTTTCATTCTTTGATACCCCCTTGGAGCGCGGGAGCCTGCTGCCGCTTTCACAGCGCGAAGCAAGCTTCGTGCGCTGCCCTTCGCTCGAGCACTCTGCGTCGGCCCAAGGCCCAGGCAGCTCGCGCACTCTAAATCCTTCATCCTCATTCGCTCAGCTCACCCATTTTGCGATCGTAAAGGCTGCAGCAGCGGCCACGCCCCCAACACAGGCTGTTTGTAGAGCGGCGCGGAAGGGAGTCCTCACTGTGAAACGTCCCTTGATGTAACCAAACACCAGGAGCGCCAGGAGAGTCACCGCAATCGATCCCACCAACGCGCTGTGCACTGTGGAGAGAACCAGGTAAGGGCTCAAGGGAATCATCCCGCCAAAAACATAGGCCAGGGCGATCGTGAGCGCACTGGACCGGGCCCGCCGGGGGTCGGGGGCCTCAATGCCCAGTTCAAATCTCATCATGAAATCCACCCACCGGCTCCGGTCGCTTCGAATCGCTTCCACCACGGCCTGGACATGCTCCTCATTCAAGCCGTACGACCGGAAAATGGCAGCGACCTCCCGGGCTTCTTCCTCGGGTAGTTCCTGGGTCTCGAGGTCTTCCCGGGCTTTCTCCGAGGCGTAATACTCTTCGTCGGTGCGGGCCGCGAGGTAACCACCCAGTCCCATCGCGATCGCGCCGGCAGCGATTTCTGCAAAGCCGGCCGTGATAATAATGGAGGTGGCAGCGACCGCCCCGGAGAGACCCGCGGCCAGGGCAAAGGGAACGGTCAACCCGTCGGACATCCCAATCACAACATCGCGGATGAGGGCGGAGGCAGTAAAGTGCTTCTCAACGTGCGGCGTCTGTGGCATGAATCCCTCCCGGCGTCCCCCGGGAATCACCCCACGAGAGGTACGAGGGGGCGGGGCGAGTCCGGAGCATATTGAAATTGAATTTCACTTTCATTCGGAAGCCTTCTGATTTATAATCCCGATGAGAGCATAAATCAAAAACGCCGGGGAGAACATCCCCCCTGGCAGGAGGAGAACGGGTCCATGTTTCAGGCCTTCGTCATCACGCTCCGGGAAGGTGTCGAAGCTTTCCTGATCGTCGCCATCAGTATTGCTTTTCTGAGGAAGAGCGGCCGCTCCAGGTTGTTAGCGGCGGTCTACTGGGGAACCGCTGTTTCTGTGGCTCTGAGCATCGGCGTGGGAATGCTGCTTCGTCAAGGGGTGAATCAGTCACTGTGGGAAGGAATCCTGGCAGCGATCGCTGCTGTTCTGGTGGGAACGTTGATTCTCTATATGTGGCGGGCTGCACGGTCCATGAAACGGGACATTGAAACCCGGCTCGAGGCCGCCACCCAAAGCTCCAGTCGGATTGCGGCCTTCGGGGCCGTTTTCCTTTTTACCCTCCTCATGATCACACGGGAGGGAATGGAAGCCGCACTGCTCCTGATCAGCATGTCATTCCAGATGGCTTCGCTCCCCTTCCTCGCGGGGGCCATTCTGGGATTATTCATGGCGGCCGGCATCGCCGTGCTCTGGGCCCAGTATGGCCATCGTGTCAACCTCGGATTATTTTTCCAAACTACCGCAATCTTCCTTCTGGTCTTCGTGGTGCAGCTGTTCATCTATTCATTTCACGAACTCTGTGAAGCCGGGGTCTTCCCCAATAGTGAGGTCCTCCATGCGGCCACGGAACCCTATGGACCCGACGGACATTACGGCCGTCTTCTCAGCTACAGCCTGGTGTTTCTGCCCGTCGTCTGGCTTTTCTTCTCGTCGCTCCTGCATAAGATGAAGCATTCACCGCATCCGGCACTGAACGCCCGGACGGTTCAGGAGAAGGCTGATTGAATTCCCTGGTGATTCTCTTCGTGAAACGCAACCTGGTGATTCTCGAACTCGCGACAATCTCGCCCTATACATTCCTGTGATTTGATTGGAGACCCACGACGGCCTAGGAATCCCCACTGCCTGGGCCCGGCGAAGGTCTACCCCTCAATCCTCCTCCGCGACGGGACCTCTGATTTGAGCCTGGCGAGTGTCGGGCAACGGCCGGATCAAAGGGAAGGTTTGTCTCCCTCGATCCGAAGGAGGAGCGATGGGAGGTCGATGTCCGCCAGGGAGTCGACCCGTAGGTCGATTCGGGCACCATTGAAGGAAAGTCGAGAGGTAATCGGGTTTGTGGCGACCACACAATAAATGCCGGCGCGGTTGGCGGCAATGACGCCGTTGGGTGAATCCTCGAAGACGATGGCCTGAGATGCCCGGATGCCTAGTTCCGCAAGGGTGGATAGAAACAGTTCAGGATCGGGTTTGGTGTGAGCCACGTCTTCGGCGCACTTCACAGTCCCCAGCCGGCTGAACAGATGAAGCCGGCGGAGATGTCCCTCCACCCAATTCCTGGGTGAGCTGGAGGCC
Organism: Terriglobia bacterium; assembly: GCA_020072965.1. Taxonomy (GTDB): domain Bacteria; phylum Acidobacteriota; class Terriglobia; order JAIQFV01; family JAIQFV01; genus JAIQFV01. The sequence goes on from JAIQFY010000024.1 coordinate 28,242, forward strand.
ACCCCCAATCTCAATTTCAAAAGTTCGGCGTCATCAAAAATCTTCTGTACCCCCGGAAGCAGGGGTTGGGATTCCACTGCCTTGCGCACTTCACCTTGACGCTCTATTCGAAGCGCTTCCCGTTCCAGGGTTTTTCCAGTCAGCTTTTCCAGGTGCGCATGCGGATCGAATACCATCCCCCGCCCAACACACAATGCCCACTCCTCAAAGGGAAGGTCCACGCCGAACCGCCGGTACACCCTCTTCCACGATTCATAGGCCGGGGTCTCGGTGTCGAGAATCAATCCGTCAAAATCCAGGATTAACGCTTTGATCCTTGCCAATCAGCGACCCCCTTTCCAGCAAGTCTTTCCCCTGAGGACGTCTCCTCATCCTTTGGAATTCAAATCCTCAAACCACAACAGCATAATGGCAGGGAGATTCATTTTCCGGAGTTCTTTTGACTCAGCAGGGTGTGACCAATCATCTTGTAAAGCAGGCGGGCCCCCACATTGGCATCCCACTCGTCACCCTCCGGTCCTGGAGCCACCTCGTTGAGATCAAACCCCACGATACGGCGGCCTGACTTCGACACTGCTGCAATGATATAAACGGCCTCCTCGAAAGAGAGGCCCCCGGGAACGGGCGTCCCGGTGTGCGGGCACAGAGATGGATTCAAACCATCAATATCGAAGGAGACATAAACATTTCTTGGCAAGCCGGCAATAATCCCCGTGACGATGGACTTCCAAGACCGGCCTTTGAATTTCTGCCACTGCAAGTCCTCATCACAGTACAGGAGAATGCGACCTCTGGACTTCTGAACGATTTCCATTTCCTGTTCACAGAAATCTCGAATGCCGACCTGAACAAGCTTCTTGATTTGCGGAATTCTAGAGACAACGTTGTACATGATGGAGGCATGTGACCAGGTGAACCCTTCATAAGCAATCCGAAGATCGCAATGGGCATCAAAGTGGAGCACCCCTAACCCGGGAGACCGTTCGGCATAGGCCCGCATCAGGCCGAAAGGTGCCGAGTGGTCCCCGCCCACCACGCCAACCACCTTATCCTTCGAAATCAACCGCGTGGCCGCTGCGTACACCCACTCATTCACCTCACTGGAAATGGCATTTACTCGCCCTAATATTCGCTTCCATTTCGTTGACCCTTCATCGATTCCTCCTCGCCGAATTATGGGCCGGGCCAACCTCCTGCCCTCCCGGTTGAGCCGCTGAATCCGACGCGATTCGGGCATCATGTGGATGCCCGCTTCATAGACCCGACCCGCCGAGACATCGAATAAGTCCACTTGCTTCGAAGCTTGCAGGATTGCTGCCGGACCCAATGCCGTACCTTCCCCGTATGAGGTGGTAATTTCTACAGGCACAGGCAGCAGGACAACTTTGCTCTCATCAAGCGTGCATGAGAGCCCATAGATGCCACTGGACGGAATGGCCCCCGCATTGGGATCAAAACTCTTCTGAGTCATGGACATGCGATGTTCCTGGAAATTGTGGCCTGTTTCGGTCATTGGGAATTGGCAGGAAGGTCGTTTCTGACAGGGCGGAGGAACCCATCAATCGTCGCTGAATCACCCGTGGAACCGGAGCGGTCTGTTTAACCTCGAGTTTGAAACTAGTCTCTCACACTGTGGGGTCCCGCCCGGAGCACGGAGTCTCGGATTCGTTCCGACAAAGCCGATGAGTCAAAGCGAATGATATGATACAACCCAATCACTTCGCTGACTGTTCCATGGGTTCCATATTGAGTCTTTCCCTTGCGACCTGGCATCTTCAGGTGAAAGAGAATTCGGTGTCCAAATTTAGCATCGGCGCAAGAGATAGCCACTCAAGGACACAGAATATGGCGGAGAGACAGGGATTCGAACCCTGGTTACCCTTTCGAGTAAACACGCTTTCCAAGCGTGCGCCTTCAGCCACTCGGCCATCTCTCCGTCCCGCTACAGTCGAGCCGAGAGTGTACCACCGAACAGAAAAATTCATCAAGGCGGAAAGGCTTGAGCGTGACAGGCGGTTGCCATGCCTGAAGGTAGACCTCGATTTACTTCTCTCTGCCCTTCAGAGGCACGATTATTTTAGACTCAAGGTAATCACTGGAGTTCATCGCAGCGGCAGGAGGGAAAAAGGAGAGTGAGGCCTAGTGAGCCGTCCCGGGCTCAGGTAAGGAAAGAGATTGCTTGATCGTAATGTGGCCGTCTTTCACTACGATCAGGCCGTCCTTTTGGAATTGCGTCAAGAACCGGGTGACTGTCTCCCGGGAAGCCACCACCATGTTTGCCAGGTCTTTGTGCTTCAGTCTTAAGTTAATCAAGACACCCTCCCGGGTTCGAATGCCGTGTTTCAAACTCAAATCACTGAGCACATACATGATTTTCCGCTCAGTGCTGAGCATGGTCAGGGCATGCAGCCGGCTCCATGACGTGCGGATTTGATCGCACAGACTCTCGACAATCTTCATAAATATGGCGTTGTTTGCCACGATCCAGTTCACAAAGTCCGTTTTCGACATCGAATAGATTGTGGTTGTGTTGATTGCAGTCACACTGGCTGGCGTGGATTTCCCATCGATCAGCGATAATTCCCCAAAGGATTGTCCGGCCCCGTGCACAGCGAGGATCTGCTCCCGCCCGTCCTCGGTCATCTTCCAGACCTTGACCAGTCCAAGCTTAATCACATACATGTACTGTCCGGCCTCTTCCTCGCAGAAGATGATTTGGTTCCGGGCGAACGTCCGCTCTTGCATGACAAACCCAATCCGCTCCAACTCTTTCGGACCGAGGTTTGCAAACATGGGACATTTCCGCAATGCCGACAGATCACTGATCATTTGGGGGGCTCCCAGACACGTCAACTTGCATAGGTCTTATCGACCTTGGAAGAAAATAACTTTAGCGAGGATTTCAGTAGAAGAAGAGCTGGAAAACCGGACCCGGTCATCAAACTGGAGGGATCAACATCGGTCAACGAGGGAAAGTGTCGGAAAAGAAATTCATTTCAAGCCGTTGCCTTGCCGTACAACGTAGCTTCAGATCAGGATTGTCAGGTACGATGGCTTGCTAGTCCCCTTGATTGGCGGCGGTCTTCACACTTGAAACCTGGGAGCCAACCTTGTCTTCGATCTTGCGGATGCGGGAGCTCAACTGCTTGATTTGAGCCTTAGGGAACGAACTACCGTCGCTGTGGAGGACCACCCGGAGCATCTCTGCGAGGCAGTTGGGATTGAATCCTGCCTGCGTGAGTACTTGAATTGCAAACGTGTCTGCCGTGAACTCTTCATCGTCAGTCGCGGCGAAGGCCCGAGTTTCAGTCGCTTTCACCGCATTGATTCGGTGCCCCATCTCGTGAGCGATTGCTGCTGCCAATTGCTCTTCGGTGGAGATCGTGCGCAATAAACCCTCGGTAACGATGATGCGTCCGTCACTCACTGAGAAGGCGTTCACTTGCTCCAGGGAGAGGATGACTGCTTGAAAGTGGGTGTCGGGATTTGAGCTGACCGTCAATCGCTCGATAAGTCGGTCCATAGTTGCAAGGGCTTCGGGATCATTGGTGTAATCAAAATCCGCCGCCTTAGCGGTGGACGCGAATCCCACCACGAGCATCCCCAGTATTAGAATTTGAATCAGTTTTCTTTTCATAAGCCCTTCCCCATTGCAACCATAGAGTACGTGAAAGGGCTCAACCGGCAGGTGATATGAATGACACAACTCTCAAACCATTCGAGAATACCGATTTCCACTCAACCTGTGTATTTTCTATATCTTATACGTATATTCCGTCTGAACCGAGTGATTCGAATCACAGGTTTTTGAGGCTTTGAGCGGGGGGGGAAAACATCCGTGGAATGATGAGGTGAGAGCGCCTGGCAGATGAATATAGAAGATGGCAGACGGTCCAGATCAATGAAAGATTTCGAGGGGTCTCAAAGAGTCGAAGGCAAGAAGCGTCCGCGTGCACTTCACGGATGAGGCTCACCGGGACGACTCTCCCGGTGAGCCTTTTGAGAGGTGAGATTTTCTGCCCACCCAAATCGATTCAATTCGGAACTCCTAGGACCTTACCGGAGAAAGAACCCCAGTTCTTCTGGAGCCGGCAAGGTGGAAGTCTCACTGAAATGGCGCTGCAATTCCGCCAGCTGTTGCTGCAACTTTGCCCACCGATCCAATTCGAGATCATATCGGACGAGAACATTCTCCATCCAATAAGGGCGATTCTCGGCAAGCCATAGCTGTTGATAGCTCGTCCGGAGAGCTGAGGAGGTATCGCGCAGGTCGCCCACTAGGCCATCCACGTAGTCCAGGGAGTGTAGATTGCGGTTGACGCGGCCACGCTCACTGAGATGGAGATATCCATCCCAATAAGTCTTGCTCATCTGCTCCGCGTAAAGCATTTTCATCCCCAGGTAATCCAACCGACGCGCTGCAAAGATGAGATCTGCCACCGTATCTTGATTCCGATGCGCCTGGCCTCCGCTTCTGTAAAGCAACTCGAGAGAGTCCTCGGCCAGGAGGCGGATCGATCGGGCAGAGGGGAGAATCTTCTTGAGGGCTGCGGCGCCGTCGGCCGAGAGGTAATTTGCCCATACGAGCGAATTATTGGCGTCCCCCAACCCTGCCTTGAGAAGGGCTTCGTGAATCTTTGCAAAATTGTCGATGGCCGATGCAAAAGCATGATCGTTGTTGCGGTAAAAAGCCCAGTCAAAATCTGCCCGAAACTGATCGATGGAGGATTCCCCTGGTTGCCAAGCTGCCGCCGCTCCAAAAACCAGGCCGTACCACGTCATCTTGAACAGCGCCTCCCCGTCATCGTCCCAGGTGGTATTGAACATCCCGATGGCCCCCAGCTTTTGCCCGTCTCGGACAAAATTCCGGATATTCTTAAGCGCCATGTTGTTGTTTGGGAAAATACGGTTCCAGTTGTTGACGCCGGGGCAGACCATCACATCAAGGCCGGCGTCGTGGAAGGGTTTAATCAACGATTCAAAATCGTCCCGCGGATTATAGTTCCACGTCATCACGACCATGTCTTTGGGCAATTCCTTCAGGAGCTCAGGATAATGCAGGGCGATGTCTCCCCAGAACATGAGCCTCTTGTGAAACGGTTCCATCAACTCCCGGACCTTCACAATGTGATCGAAATATACCTTGCCCAGTCCTTCTTTCTCTTTTAATGCCTTGGTCTGACCTTCGCCGAGTTCAAACGTTTCATCCGCCCCGATGTGGAAAAACTTGGAGGGGAACAGCGGAACCAACTCCGCGTAGAGACGCTGGATAAACTCGTAGGTCTTCGGGTTGGTCGGAGTCAGGACATTCCCGTAGGGCAGTTCGGCAATGTCACTGTATTTCTCCCATTTCAAAACGTGATGGAGGTGCCCGAACGCTTGTTGTTCCGGCACGACATCCACATGGTAACGTCGTGCAAACTCCACCAGTTCTTTCACCTCAGCAGCGGTCAGAGAACCGTCCCGGGGACCGATCAGGGGTTCGGATCGGTACTCGAACGGATATTCCAGATACACCGACCACATGTTTAGCTTGTACTCCGCGGCAGTACGGACCTGGCGTTTCATGAATTCCAGCGTGGGAACCGGGCCGCGGCTGATGTCGTCATGAACCCCCCGATAGTGCATGGCAGGCCAGTCCCGGATGTGAGCCCCCTGGAAATGCACACCCCGGCTCTCCCCGGGAACAAGCATCTGTTTAAGCGTCTGCACCGCGTAGAAGATGCCCTCTGCCGTATTGGCCGCGGCAACCACCCCGCTCGCATCGACATCGAGCACATAACCCTCCGGATCGAATTTTTCCCCAAGATCCAGATGGCGCTCCTCGAGGAGTGGCTTGAAAGGCCGACTGGACTCGTTGGCACGAAGCAACGCAATAACATTTCGTGATTTAACCTTGAAGGAACCAATCGCCGGCTTGAACCCAGCGGCCTGTTGGACTTCCTCCGCCAACTGTTCCGCGGCGAATCGGTCGTCAGCATTCTTGAGATCGTTAATCTCTATGCGGGTCGCCTTGTCCGGAACAAAGTCCTTGTTTGTCAGTTGCACTTCCCGCGGATGAGGAATAACGCGAAGTTCTGCGGCGGTTCCCGTGACCGCAACCATCAAGGAAAAGATCAGACCAATACTCCACCAACGAACCATGATTGCCTCCATTTCGGCATGAAGATTAAGGTGCAGCGGAAGTTTTAAAAGTAAATCAGCGAGCCACACTGCTGACAGGCATGAAGACTATTTAACATTACCCAGGACTGGTGTCAACGAGGCCACCCCGTGCAAAGTGCAGGTTAATTATTCAAGGAGAGAAAAATTGAACATCCGGGTGGAGAACTTCCGGACAGAAGGATCAGGGAGAGGGTTGACACCGAGGCTCGATGACAAAACAGATGGACTCGCTAACCTGGGGTAGCCTCCTCTCAATGCAAAAGAACGAAGGGGAGGTAATTATGTCCCCTCTCGTTCTATCGTGCCGCAACCTTCCGTTCTATGATCGGATTCCTTCGCAGAGTCACTCCGCGATTCCCCCGGCATCCCTGCTAAGGAAATGAACCATCAGGGATTCTTCTTCTTGTTCTTGTCTTCGACGGCGTCGCCGTAAGTAATCTTGGTCTCGGACCGGAACTGCCTGTAATTCTTGTAAAGGACAACCTCCCGGACGTGGACACTGCCGCCCTTGGGAAAATCCAGGACGTCGTCGGCCATGGTGTAGGTCGGAAACCAGTACTTACCGTCGACCTGTTCACGGTAGGTTTCGAACTTGGGAAAACGCTGGTCTTTGGTCCGTTTAGTGATGTTAAAGACAGGCCGGCCGTTGGTCTTGACGATCTGCCAATCCTGGTCGTCCACCCAGATTTCTCCTTCGAAATACCTCTCATCGCCGATCATCTGTTTCGGTTTTACTGAGAAATGATAGGCGCTGATCTCGTCCAGTTTCTCATGACCAACGTACTGGATGTCATACTTCTCCAGGTCTTCAGTGGTCAGCACGAATGGGTTCAGATGAATAATGTCATCCAAATCTTCTTTGGTAATTTGGATGCGCTGGAGAGTGCTGGGCGGCGCATAAGTCACATTTTCAATCCGTTTGTTGTCTCGGCCGAAGGTTACATCAGACACCATCTGGTATTCCCCGTCGACATGTCTCCCTTCCAGCGTCTGAATCTTCACGGTTTGTTGGTAGTTGTACAACTCACGGGCCTTTCTGAACTCTGCTTCTTTTGCAGCAAACTTCCGAATGATCTCCTGAATTCTTTCTGGCGAGGGGTGATCCAGCGTGCCACTGGTCGATGGGGCCGCTGTGGTGGGCGTTTGGGCACGAAGTGGCCCCTGCAGACCAACCCCTGCGATCACGGCCAAAGCGGCAACAAGACAGCCTTTGATTCTCCGCATAATTTTTCCTTTGCTCCCAGGGTTCGCTACCCTATTTCTTGTGATCATCGTCCCAATCTCAAAGCAATTAGAAGCCTGACTCGCCATTATGGTTGTGAAAAGAGAAGTACGTCCACTTCCCTGAATCTCGTCAAGAGGAACAAATCGCTCATCCCGCCCGGCCGTGTCATAACAAGCCGACTCAGTCGTCCCAGCCCGATCGACGGAGGCGACTGGTCTCCGCCAAACATCCTCGATTCGGGCGCCGGATTGACACCCGCTTCGATTCAAGCTAAATTCTTGTGTTTATTATCTCACAAAATGAGACTTATCGAGAAATACCGTCGTGTGGATAATATCGGTGGCGTTCCTGTAACTCATCGCACCCCGGGTTTGGGATGTTTCCGGTGGTGACTGGACGGATGGTTGCTTCGTGACCCTTGAAGAGAAACAATCAAAGTTGGAAAGCACATTAAAGGACTACCAGTCCACCATTGTTGCTTTCAGTGGCGGGGTGGATTCGGCTTATCTTGCATTCGTGGCCCATCGGGTCCTCGGTGAACGCGCCCTGGCGGTCACGGCCGTTAGCCCTTCGCTCGCCTCTTTTCAACGCGGGGATGCGCTTAGCTTCGCAAGGGAATATGGATTTCGTCATGAGGTCATTCAGACAGAGGAAATGGCCGATTCCAACTATGTCGCTAATCCTCCCAACCGCTGTTACTTTTGCAAGGAGGAACTGTTTGCCAAGCTGAAAACGCTGGCCGATCAACGGGGATACCGGACAGTTTCTTACGGCGTCAATGTGGATGACCTCGGAGATTTCCGTCCGGGCCAGGAGGCTGCCAGTAAATTCGGAGTTCAGGCCCCGCTCGTTGAGGCCGGTTTGAAGAAGGCTGAAATTCGGTCACTCTCCCGTACTCTCAACCTGAACACGTGGGACCATCCTGCCTCCGCCTGCTTGTCTTCCCGTATCCCGTATGGCATGATGGTGACCGTGGACAAATTGGAAGCGATTGATCGGGGTGAGGATGCCCTCCATCGGCTCGGGTTTCGCCAGGTCCGAGTTCGACACCATGGCGAGATTGTCCGGATTGAAATCTCGCCCGACGAGATGTCTCGAGCGTTGCAACTGGACATGGCCGGTGAATTCACCCGGATCTTCAAGTCGCTCGGATTCAGATATGTGACCTTGGATTTGGAGGGTTATCGCCAAGGAGCGCTTAATGAAGTGTTGGAAATGCTGCCGGGCAAGCGGTCTTAGAATTTAGTTTTGGACCAGACCGGCGGGATTGTTGAAGTCTACCCATTCAACAGGCCGGTAAGGCACTTCTATAGTTCTTTATCAGGACAAAGGGACTAGGTTGATTCCGTGCCCGCGCATTGGCCTTACCCGGGTCGGACTGTGGCTGGTCGGGATCCCTCCGAACGGTTTTCATGTCACTTGGGGACCAATGAATGCCATGAGTTCTTCTCTTCCTTCGGATCAAGACTCAGCGCGTGGAAAGGGCCTCCGCGCCCCTCAGCCCATGTTATCCCTTCGCGCTCTGAGAATTCTCTTTGTCGCGATGTTCCTCTCCGTGGTGTTGTATGCCGCCATTGGGACCTTCATTCCGATGGATATCCCCCGGTCCCTCGACAGTCTTCAGCTAATTTATAAGGTCATATCCTTTGCGGGGGGGTTGTGTGTGGCGGGACTTCTGCTCATCCGAAATCTAATGAACAAGGATCCCGTCTCTGCTGGCCTGGAGACCGGGGCGGAGACAGCGGACCAAGCGGCCACTTTGCCCAGACGCATCCGGCGCAACCGGACTCTATCGTTTATTGCTTTCGTGATCAGTGAGATGATCGCGCTGCTCGGGCTGGGTTTCGTTTTCCTGGGCGGCCCGCGACGTACCCTTTACATTTTTTGCGCCATTTCCCTGGCTTGTCTGATTCTTTTCTTCCCCAAAGAGACGAATTAACTTTCGGAAGTCACGCCCCCGCGTCCCGCTGAACCGATGCCCAGGGAATTTAAACCGGGAAATGGGTTGGGATCCTTAATCTCTGGCCGGAGTGAAGGGCTATTGGTGCCAGGCGTTAACCGTCCGGGCAATGTATGAACCGGCTTGGTTTCAACACAGACTGGACTTCTTCAAGATGAAAATCCTCGTGATTGGCAGTGGTGGACGCGAGCATGCGCTGGTATGGAAACTGGCGCAGTCAAAGAGAGTCAACAAAATCTTCTGCGTTCCGGGGAATGCAGGAATCGCCGGAGAACCGAAGACCCGGTGCCTGACGCTGGATCCCGCAGGGGACCTTGACGCCATCCGCCAGTTTGCGCTGCGTGAAAAGATCGATCTGGTTGTGGTAGGTCCGGAAGTACCTCTTGCCGGCGGGATTGTCGACCTGTTTGACGGGACCGGTGTGAAGATTATTGGCCCGCGCCGTCAGGCCGCCCAGCTCGAATCCTCAAAGATTTTTGCCAAGCAGTTCATGTCGAACCAGGGCATTCCCACTGCTGAATTTTTCGTTTGTGACAGCGCTGACCAGGCCCTGGATTTTGTCAAGCGATCGAGTTATGACTATCCGGTGGTCATCAAAGCCGATGGACTGGCTGCGGGAAAGGGTGTTGTCCTGGCGAAGGACTATTCCCATGCCGAGACCACCATTCTCGAGTTCATGACGGAGAAGGTGTTTGGTGAGGCAGGTTCTCGAATTATTGTTGAAGAATGTCTGAGAGGCCGGGAGTGCTCGTTCATGGTGTTTAGCGATGGAGAGCATTACCAGCCGATGGTTCCCTCCCAGGACCATAAGCGCGTGTATGATAACGACAGCGGTCCGAACACAGGAGGCATGGGAGCCTTTAGTGACGATGCCCTGCTCACCGCTGAGATGAGGACTACCATCCTCCGGTCCATCGTCGAACCCACGCTTCGAGGCATGAGTGGAGAGGGAACCCCTTTTCGCGGTATTCTCTATTGTGGCCTGATGCTGACTCCCCAGGGGCCCAAGACTTTGGAGTTTAATTGCCGCTTTGGAGATCCCGAAACTCAACCAGTTCTGATGCGGATGAAGACTGATCTGCTCGATGTCTTTGAGGCCCTCCTCGAGAACCGCCTCCATCAGCTCTCCCTCGAATGGTCACCCGATCCCGCCGTCTGTGTAGTGCTGGCTAGCGGCGGATATCCCGGCAAATTCGATAATGGAAAACCCATCTCAGGACTGGCAGAAGTCAGCCGTATGAAGGACGTGAAGGTGTTTCATGGAGGCACCCGAGCTGCGACTCAGGCCAATCGAGTGGGAAGAGAGAGCCCATTTCAAACTGCAGGGGGGCGCGTCCTGGGGGTGACTGCCCGGGGCCCGGATCTGCCTTCCGCCGCCGCACGTGCTTATGAAGCCTGCTCAAAAATTGATTTTCAAGGGATGCATTACCGTCGCGATATCGGCGTTCGTCAGATCGCGCGGAACGCCGGACCCGGGGAGGCGCCCTAGTCCTTGTCAACACCCGGGTGCTTGGACGCACCGGTGAGTGTCACATGACGTCCCGGCCCTCGATTCGTGTTGCCAACTTAGAAATGCTTCACTAAAACCCGGATGTCGAATCCTCAACCCATTATGGAAGTTACTACCGACAAACCCAAGGTGACCCTGCGGAATTATTTCCAGCGCCCGCTTGATTCCAGCGTGGCAGCGGCCCGGACGTGCTATTCCCCTCGCGTCATCGGCGCCGAGGAGATCAGCGAAGAACAACGAACCAGCATCTCTCAACTTACCTTCGATGCGGGTCACCACACCGTCTATCAGCATCCGCATTTCGAGTTCGGACTGGAGAACATCTCCCGGCAATTTGTGTGGAATTTCTTACACAGCTACCCATTTTACAACTCCGAGCAATCCTCCCAACGCTTCGTGCGGCTGGATGAAATCCGCGCGTTCGTTCCTCCCCTGGACGAGTCGAACCGGCAGATTTACACCCGGGCCGTCACCCAGGCCTGGGACGCATACCGCGATCTGACTGCAATCCTCAAGAAGGACACCTTCGAGATCCTCGGCGAGGTGTTCAAGCTTCATGACACGTCCAGCGACAAAAAGAAGAAAAAGGTGAAGCGGGAGTCCGAGAAAAAGGCCATTGAGGTGGCCCGCTATGTCATTCCCATCGCCGCCTTCACCTCCATGGTGCATACCATTTCAGGGATTACTCTGCATCGGCTCAAGCGCTTGATGCATTCCGGGGACACGCCGTTCGAGACCACCCAGGTCATCAGTGAAATGGTGGAATGTGTGAAGCGAGTCGACCCCAATTTTTTCGAGAAAATTGGCGATCCACCCATGGACGCGCAGCAAATCCCCGAATTCAATTTTCGCTCTCTCAACCTGCCGGCCGGCCCGCTGGGGTTTGCCCGAATTGACGTCTCCGTTGAAACGGCGGTGAAGGAATTTGATGCTGATCTGGGCGGGAGAATCTCAAAGCTGGTGGATCACACACGGGATGCGGAAAGGACCGTGGCCAATGCCCTGCGTTATGCCATGGGCATTTCCCGCCGCGAGATGAATGACGCCATGGCCATCGATGCCATGCTCAATCCCGCCAAGAACCGGTACCGGCTTGACAAGCTGAACCTCACCTTCCAGGTCCCCTTGATGAAACCCCTCAATCACGCTGCCTACACCTTCATCAAGAAGATCTCGCATACCGCCGACTCACAAGATCAGCGCCACCGCATGGTCCCGGCATCGCGCCCGATGATGATGTTCACCGATATGCGTTCGCCGGATTACGTCACTCCGCGTCTGATCTCCGCCAATCCCGGGGCCCGGGCCGTGTTCGAGCAGACGATGGAGATGCTGTGGTCAGCGAAAAACAAACTCCTCGATAGCGGAGTGCCCACCGAGTTTGCCATGTATCTGCTCCCCAATGCCAAGGCGCTTCGCTTCTCCGAGTCAGGATCGCTTCTCTACCTCCTGCACAAGTGGACCATGCGCACCTGCTTCAATGCCCAGGATGAAATCTACGAAGCTTCAATGCAGGAACTGGAGCAGGTCCGTGAGGTACATCCCCTCCTGGCCAAGTACATTGGTCCCCCGTGCGTTGTCCGGGTGGGTCAAATCCTGCCGATCTGCACTGAAGGCCAGCATTTCTGCGGCGTCAAGGTATGGGAAAGGTTTCCAAACGTCGAAAGACGCCTGTGATTCGACGCCCCAACGGAACACCCCCCGTCCCTTTTCCGGGATCCATCTCCCTCGCCCCTCGTTGGAGAATACTCCCTGTTGCATGTGGTCCGTCCGGAGTTTAGAATTTGAAGACGTCTCAACCCTTACAGGCTGGGGCGTTCTTTGCGGACGGGCTCGGTCTGGCTCGTCCTGATCGGGGGGCCAACCCCTGCCCGCAATGGATGTTTGGCCTTCCCCGTACTGCAGGGTCGCCGATTTCGAGGAGCCTTATGAAGAAGAACACCTTTGCTTTTTTGACACCGACATCCTTCGCGTTGCTTCTTGTGATGGCGGGTGCCTTATGGGCGGCGGACGTGTGGAAATCGAAGAAATATACAGACTGGTCGGACGCTGAAGCCATGCAAGTCCTGGAGCGGTCACCCTGGGCCAATGTTGTTTCTGTGGTGACGGGAACCAACCCACAGTCCCCGGATTACGATTCAAGTCCATCCAATCGAAATATCGATGCCATCAACGATAATGGCCGCACTGAAGATTACACAGTCGCCTGGTATTCGTCCATGCCGGTTCGGCAGGCTCATGCGCGTTTGGCTGAATTGCGCGGCAGGGCCACCAAGGAACAACTCGAGCAGTTCTTGCAGCCGGTCACCGATGTCTGTCTGATCGCTGTCAGAGGGCGGAATCAAGACCGGCTGATTAAGGCGAACAAAGAACAATTGCTGAAGAAGACCTCTCTTCAAGTTAAAGGCAAGGAGAAGGTTTACGCGAGTGACTACACTGTACCTCCCACTCCGACAGCTCAGGCCATTTTCCAGTTTCCGCGTACGGTCAATGGCGCCCCTATTCTCGCTGAGGACGACAAAGACATCGAGTTCGTGACGGACCTGGGGGTATATCGGGTTCGCGCGCATTTCACCCCAAAGAAGATGATCTTTGAAGGGAAGTTCACCTACTAGTTCACATCACGCCTTTGAAATGATCATTCCGGGTAGGGGAAGGGCTCGAGCCTCGTAACCCGAGCCCTCCGATGAGGTGAATTGCTTTTCTCTGCCTTTCCATCCGAGTCCAATCCCAGCACCTCAAGATACACGTTCAAATGGTGGGATCTATCGCAGGTGCTTCCCCGGGAGGAGGTGTCCAACTCGCCGATGGACTGGAAGGCGAAGACCCAGCCTCAAACGTAGTAGGCACTGCGGCAGGCGCCTCCTGCGCGGGGGCGTGACTTGGCCGCAGGGACTCATACAGAAGAACTTCGCTCGAGAAAAAGGTGAGTCTGACATATGTGCGGGCGAGGATGAAGAGTTGCTGCAATACAAACACGACAATGATCCAACGTCTCGTGTGCTGGGGAAGGACGTGTTCCAGTGGATTATAAATCACAATAAAGAGCAGGCCCAGGAGCATGCAGAACACAAACACGGCGAGGGTTTTCTTGAAATTCCTAAATACAAATTTAATGGACCGCAGCGCCGCCATGACCGCAGACCGGCCCTCGTCAATCACGAGTCGGACCTTGGCGTAATCAAATACCATGTTTACGACGATGAAAACGAAAGCGACCACCAACAGTCGAGTCCAGGACACCAACAGGACCAGCCTTTGCTGGGTCCACGGCCTGGTCAGTTTGTTCACCAGACTCGAAAGGACCCCGTTCAATGCCACTACGAAGATTCCGTAGAATATGGCAGCCACAATGAGAAGTCTGAAAAACCTCCAGAAGTAAGTGCCGCACCCTTTGAAGAAGACGGGCGCCGTGAATCGACGTTCTGTGCAGGAAAACACCGCCAAGGTGCCGCCTGTCGTCAGGAGCGTCAAAACGACGTACACCATTCCCAGTGCGGCAATCAAGATCAATGCTGACGGGAGCGAGTCCCAATATTTGAAAGCGAACTCGCCGGCAAAATCGAGACTGAACCGGTCAGCGAGCGAGGCCGCCATCAGGCTATTCTTCAATTCTGCATTCAAGACCCCGAAAACGGGCAAGGCGGCCACCGCAGCCAGTAAGGCATTCATTAACCACAGCAGGAACCACAGCTTCTTGGTCCTGTTCGCGAGATATCGACCCTGGCAGAAGATTTCCCAAGCTGTCATACTTTCATCCTTTTCGGTCGTGACTAGGTGTTGACAATAGGTGCAGCCTCACTCTTCGGGAGGAACTAAACCAGCGCCATTAGACTCATGAGGAGATTCTGAATCCAAAACATGAATTTGGAAGTCCATTTCACGACCGCCCTGTGATGCGTTTCCAAGGTTCGGCTGTTGTTGGCAAGATTCACATCGACCAGTAACCTGTGTTCCGGATCCACCTCGGCGTACCGGATTTTCGTGGGCTTCAGAAATTTATAACGCGTCCACCGATATTGACCGTCAAAGGTCGTATCGAACTGCTCTCCATTCTCGAACACGACCCGAACATCCACCGGAACCACCACCCCGCCCAGCCGACGCACGATCACCTCGGATTCAAAAAGGGAGTCATTCCGCTTTTTTGAATCTGCTGCCTCTTTTTCCTGTTTCTTCCGGTCATCCTCTGTCACTTCTTTTCGTTTTCCGGACGGATCATCAAAGAGCCCCAGGCTCAATTTCGGTCTTTCGCTCGAGACCTTGTCCACGGCATAGTCCAGGATATTGCTGGAGTACACTAACTGATCAAAGAACCACTTCATATCACGGCCGGCGACCTCATTGACGATGGCCCGAAAATCGTTGCTGGTGGGGTGCTTGAAACGCCACCGTTCGAAGTAGGTGCGCATGATCCGGGCAAAGGTCTGATCCCCAACGAGATGCTGTAAGGTTCGCAGGGTGGCCGCAGTCCGCGGGTAAGAGTTCACACCGTAACTGGTCTGGTCATAGTATTCCCAGGCATTGCGCACGATATAGTCGCGGCGGGTAGAGCCGAGGGTTTCCAGCCGATTCACCGTGTCCTCAAAGTATTTGATCGAGGAAATGAACCAGGAGAAAGGAATCCCCATGAATGGGATCGAAAGTGAAGATGGCCCATAGGCGGTATCGATCACCTGCGAGGTCGAGTACGTATTGAATCCCTCATCCAGCCACGATTCCTCGAATTCATTGCTCCCTACCATGCCATACCAATATTGATGGCCAAATTCGTGAATCACCACTTCCTCCAACCCGCTCGGAGGGCTCGAGGGCAACCACCCGGTCCCCGCCGTGAAGAGCGTCGGGTACTCCATCCCGGCAGCGCCTCCTGCCTTGTAGGCTGGATCCACAACGGTGATGGTCGGGTAAGGATACCTGCCAT
The DNA here is from genome assembly GCA_020072965.1 of Terriglobia bacterium. GTDB lineage: Bacteria > Acidobacteriota > Terriglobia > JAIQFV01 > JAIQFV01 > JAIQFV01. The sequence continues at coordinate 44,026 of JAIQFY010000024.1, forward strand.
ACCATAGCCCGAAATACTTCAGTCCATATTCAAGGGCGCGGAAATGGCGGTCCGCCTGGGCCGCATGCTCGGGATGGATGAGCAGGATCATCCTGACATTTTGAAGGCTTACGTCTTCGGGAGAGCGGCCTACCAGCCGGGCCACGTCGGAAATCTCCGCCGCCGTCGTCAGACGGCTGGCATCAAATAATCGCTCCATACGAATATAGGTCGGATCCGCGGTCCAGGCGAAATCGTGAACGTCTTCCTGGACGAACGTGTGCGTGGTGGTCCCGTCCTTGTTGGGATGATTCCCCTGCTCCACGCCCGTCGCTCCGACCACGTAGTTCGAAGGGACCGTTAGATCGACGTGGTAGGCCCCATAATCCGCATAGAATTCGCTGGTCGCGTGAAACTGGTGACAATTCCATTGTCCCCGGGTCGCGTAGCGCATCCCAGAACTCTCATAAACTCCGATTTTGGGGAACCATTGGCCCACCATATAAAAATTTCCAAAGTATCCGGTCCGGGCGAATACGCGGGGAAGTTTTGAATAAAAATCGATCTTCAGCGTGATCGTGCCATTCGGTCGAACCGGTTCCGGAAGAGTCGCCACCATGACCGTTTGATCGTCGGCATTGTCGTCGTCGGGATGCAGGAATTTCATGGAGGGCTTCAAGTCATATCCGGAATCCAGCTTGATGGACTGCACGTCAATGTATCCCCATTTCCCCTCCTCCGCCTGGTCGCCCCGCAACTGCCCACCGGACTCTCGCATGAAGGTGGACTTTTCATTCTTGAAGGCGTTCAAATAGAGATGAAACTGCAACTCGCGAACTTCGTCAGATGAAGGGTTCAGCCACGTTAAAGTCTCGCTCCCCACCACGGCTTTTGCCTGAGGGTCAAGCCGGGCGGCGATCTGATACTGTACAACTTGCTGACTCAGGGCAGCAGGCGCGAGGGAAATGGCCGAGAGAAGTCCGACCCACACAGACAGGATCATCAGAAGCGTCTTTTTCATGAAGTCACCTTGAAAGAAGTCGAGCTTTGAATTGATGTACTGAATGAGCCTGCAAGAAACCTTTTTCTTTGAAGCTGGAATGATCAATCTGCTACCATGCTAACACATTTTTCAATGGAGTGAACTGATGTCCAAGCGAAAAACAGTCGGGGACTTCGGAATCCTTTCCTTCGTCCTCCTGACCTTCTTGTTGATTGTCCCCAACATCGCTGCCGTGACGCCGCCCGAGACGTACCTGGGGTTCGCCCCTGGAGCGGACCGCAAGTTGGCCGACTGGAACCAGATGGTGGAGTATTTCCGGAAGCTTGGCACAGAGACCCGCCGCGTCCGGGTGACCGAACTGGGAAAGACCACGATGGGACGGCCGTTCCTCGAGGTCATCATCAGTTCCGAGAGCAACCTCACCCGCATCGACCGGTACAAAGAGATTGAAGCCAGACTCGCGGATTCGCGGAACTTGACAGAGGGTGAGGCCGACGCGCTGGTACAAGAGGGCAAGATCGTCGTTGGCATATCCTGCTCCATCCATTCCACAGAAATTGCTGCCTCTCAAATGTCAATGCAGCTCGCCTACGATCTCGTGACCGAACGGTTTCCTGACGCCCGTGAGATTCTCGACAATGTCATCCTCGTCCTGTTTCCGTCGGCGAATCCCGACGGGATCCAAATTGTCTCCGACTGGTATCGCCAGCAGCTCGGCACGCCCTATGAAGGGACTTCGCCGCCGTTTCTCTACCATAAGTACACGGGGCATGACAATAACCGTGATTTCTTCAAGCTGACCCAGGTAGAAACCCAACTGATCACCCATGCCCTGTGGAAAGAGTGGCATCCTGCCATTTACTGGGATGTGCACCAGATGGGCTCCTACGGGGCGCGGCTCTTTGTCCCCCCCTATTCGGATCCGACCAATCCGAACATCGATCCGATCATCATTCGTGAGTTGTTCACTCTGGGCGGCTTCATGACGGGAGACCTTGCCATCGCCGGCAAGACGGGTGTCATGACCATGGATCGCTATGATGCCTGGTGGGTGGGAGGAAACCGGATTACCCCATGGTTCCATAATTCAGTGGGGATCCTGACAGAAGCCTCCAGTGCACGCCTGGCCACCCCCCTGGAGGTGCCTACGGACCGGCTGGCCGGCCGCGGCCCGGGGGAGACCTTGGCCGGGGAAACATTTCGCGACAGCCGTAATTTTTTACAAAACACTTTTAATTTCCCGAATCCCTGGCCTGGGGGTACCTGGCGCCTGAAGGATATCGTGGACTACGAAATGATTGCAGCCCATGGATTGCTCCGCGCCGCCGCCGAGCAAAAGAACTACTTCCTGAAAAACTTTTTCCAGATTACGCGAAACTCGGTGCAACAAGGCCAGGCAGGCCATCCTTTTGCTTACATCGTCCCACGCCAACAGCATGACCAAGCCACAGCGGTTCAATTGATCAACCTTTTGACCGAAGAAGGTGTGGAGGTTTATGTTTCTTCCGAAAACTTTGGAGCGGATGGCAAGAGGTTTGATGCCGGTTCCTACATCATCCCCCTCAACCAGCCGTATGGACGGCTGGTGAAGACGCTCTTCGAGCGCCAGCATTATCCGGATCGCCGGGTCGGCCCGAACAACACCCCTGAACGGCCTTACGACGTCACGGGATGGACGCTGCCGCTGTTGATGGGTGTGCGAACAGAGACCGTCGAATCCCCTTTCAAGGTATCGCTCTCGCAGGTCACCCAGGAAACACCACCCCAGGGAAAAATCGTTCCAGGAAAATCCCGGTCGGGTAAATTCGGCTACCTCTTCGATCATTCATCGAATAACAGCATTCTCGCAATGAACAGGTTGCAGAAGCTCGGCTATCCCATCGCCTGGGTCAAAAAAGAATCACGAATCGGCGATCAAAGGCTCGCGCCGGGAGCCGTTCTGGTTTTGCCCCCACCGCACACGCCCATCAAACAATTCGATCAGGATATGGGGAGGCTCGCCCGAGAGCTCTCCCTGACGTTCTACGCTCTCCCAAAAAAGGAACCCTATGAAACCCTCTCCCTGAAAACGCCCCGGGTTGGCTTATACAAGAGCTGGTCCCCCGCCATCGATGAAGGATGGACTCGCTATCTTTTTGATAAGTTCGAAATGCCCTATCTCTCGATTTCAGACCTCGACATTCGGCAGGGAAAGCTGAATGCACGGTTTGATGTGATTGTCTTGCCGCAACAATCCGTTCGTGCCCTGGTCAATGGCAATGCGGCCCGGTCCTATCCCGATCAATACGTCGGCGGCCTCGGCGAGGCAGGAGTGGACCAGTTAAAGGCCTTTGTGGCGAATGGAGGAGCGCTGGTGGCGCTCGACACCGCCAATGACCTGCTCATCGACAAAATGGGGATTGCTGTCACCAATGTTGTCCAGGGCCTGAAGACATCGGATTTTTACTGTCCCGGCTCGCTGATCGCGGCGGAGGCCGACAACTCCCAACCCATCGCTTACGGCATGCCACCCCACTTCAGTGCGATGTTTGAGAACAGCCGCGCGTTTGAGACCACAACGGGGAAGATTGTGGCGCGCTACAGGGCCAACGACCCGCTGGAGAGCGGATGGCTGATCGGCCCTCAGTATGTGGCCGGTAAGGGGGCTATCGTGGATCTGAGTTACGAGAAAGGCAGATTCATTTTGCTGGGGTTCAGAACGCAATTTCGTGGCTGGACGGACGGGACGTTTAAACTTCTGTTCAATTCGCTCTTCTACGGGGCAGTGACGACTGTCGCCCCATGACTTCAGGAATCAAGGGAGATGTTCCAGACAGAGGATAGGTAAAACGGAAGAAAGATCCATCAAAGGATTCCGCAGGACAATCCTGAGTAATTTGGGTGGACACCCCGTCTTCCTCTTCCAGCATCCCCACAAACACATCTTGCTTTCGCCAAAGGAGCTTCGGTGACTAGCCCGGATGCGATTTCGATCCTGTTGAAATTGGCGGGTTCACATGTGGTCGTCATCGGAGAGGACGTTTGTGCTGAGGAGTGGGCCTGTCAGGCGGCCGAGTTAGGCGCAGAGGTCCATCTCATCTCCCCCCAGCCAAGCGATTCAGTTTTCCCGGCGCGACCCGGTCGAGATAAGATCACTTTCGTCCGCCGCCGTTTCGAGGAGGGCGATCTCCAGGCCTGCGATTGGGTTATTGTCTCCCTTCAGGATTACGACACCTGCAAAGCCATCGCCCGAGTGGCTCGAGAGCATCGCGCGGGATGCGCATTTACCCATTTCCCGGAACTCGGGAGTCTGGTGATTCCACGGACCCTTGACTTTGATTCCTTTCAGGTGCTCTTCCCGGATGCGCCCGGCGATCCTCAATTCAACAAGACGATGTCCCGGGCTGGACGTCGATTTCTTCCGCCTGAATTCCCCCGGGTCTTGCAGTTGCTCCTTGCCTTTGATAAGAAGATGCGCGAACAAATCGAGGACCGCACGCACCATTCCCGAGTTCTCGAATCTCTGTTTGATTCTTCCTTTCCGGAACTGGCGCGCGCGGGGCGATGGGAGGATGCCGAGGCACTGGCCGAAAGAGTGCTTCAATCCTATACTCAGAATCAAGAGCGAAGGCAGCGCGCCAGCCCGCGGGTCGGTGCAAACTTCGAAGTTCAGTTCCGGGTTGAGAACCAGTCGTACCGCGGAACGATTTTCAATCTCTCACGGGACGGCGCCTTCATCGCCACTCCGGAACCCCACCCCAAACTGACCCGTATCACCTCGCTCGAGTTCACTCTGCCCTCGAACGAAGTCATCCGGAACGCGGAAGGGTTCGTCGTGTGGGAGAATGCCCTCGACCATCCCAGGACGCCCATCTACCCGCCTGGTTTTGCATTGATGTTTGAATCGCTTTCCCGGGAGAGCCTTACGGCAATTGAGCAGTATGTTTTGGAACAATTAAAATAGAGCAAATTCCAAGATCCAAAGTCCAAAGTCCAAAATCCAAATAAAACCCAAATTCCAAACCCCAAAATCCAAACAAACCCCATATTCCGTGAAACAGCTGGCGGGTATCGAGCGGAACTTCAACGTCGCATTGTAAGGGCCAACCAGCTTTTTCGAATGTGGATTTCCTTTTCTGGACTCAATTCGACTTCTCTTCTTGCAATGTGAAGCTTGGATTCTAGGGACCTGAGAAGTTTACCGCGACGTGGGGCTTGGAATTTTAGGTTTTTGGGGAATTTGGGTTTTATTTGGATTTTGGACTTTGGACTTTGGATTCTCTGAGGCTGACTGCGGATTTCGGTCCCGGGCGTCAGGGAGCCTCAGTGAATTGTCTTTGTCTTCTTTTGCATGAAATCCATGAGGAGATACTGGCCCAGCGTGAACGGAGTGGTGAAATAAGCCTTCCCCCGGCACATCTCGGTGACCTTCTTGACGAAATTGACGAGGTCATAATCGCGTGCCAGCATGAAGGTATTGATCATGATCCCGGCCTTCTTGCAGCTGGCAACTTCCTTAAATGTCTCGCTCAGCACCAGGGGATCGAGGCCAAAGGCATTCTTGTAAATACGGCCGTCGCTCTGGGTCAAAGCCGAGGGTTTGCCATCGGTGATCATCACAATTTGTTTCATATCCTTCCGCTGACGATCGAGGATGCGCTGTGCCAGGCGCAAGCCCTCCCGCGTGTTGGTGTAATACGGCCCCACCTGGACGCGGGCCAGTTGCGAAAGAGGGACTTCCTCGGCCGAGTCGTGGAACAGGACCAGGTTCAACGAATCGCCCGGATACTGGGTGCGAATCAGGTGCGAAAGCGCCAGAGCCACTTTCTTCGCGGGGGTAAATCGATCCTCGCCATAAAGAATCATGGAGTGAGAGCAATCGAGCATCAGGACCGTGGCGCAGGAGCTCTGGTATTCCGACTGGTGCACGGCAAGGTCCTGGTAATCAAGATCGATGGGGACGCCCAGGCCGTTGCGGCTCACTGCACTCAACAGGGTTGCCGAGATGTCCAGATTCATGGTGTCACCGAATTCGTAAGGCTTGGAGGCTCCTGATGTTTCAATTCCCGTGGCCAGGTCGCGGGTGTCATGACGCCCGAACGAGGATTTGCCCAATGAGCCCAACAAATCTCTCAGGGTTTTGAAACCAAGAAAATCGATAGCCTTGTCGGTGATCTCGAAGCGGGCGGACGCTGTGTCCGGCCCCATCCACCCTCCCTGGGGTGACCGCTCCCGGGAATCCCGGGGTTCTAACCCTTCGCGATCGACCGAGAGATATCCCTCCCGCTCCATCCGCTCAATCAAGCGATCGATCATTTGCTTCAGCGGTGAATCCTGGTACGCCTCGGAATCCTCCAGCATCTGTTGAAGCATCTCCTGAGAAAACAGATCGGTGTCCATAAGAGCCTGGAGAATGGCGTTGTGCAACTCTTCGAGGCTTTGCTCCCCGTCCATCTCATAGAAGCCATAGGCGTCATGAAAGCCGCTCTGCAACAAGAAATCGGAAAGCTTGTTAAGCAGATCTTCCAGGCTCAAATCGTCAAGTTCACCCGGAACATATTTCCCGTACTTGATCGTCGACATAGTATTTATCGGTTCACCGCGATCCAGGATTCATCGGGCACAGAGGAAGTCCGGTGGCCGGTCATTGGTATGGATTTCGCCCGCGGGGCACTTCTTCTCTCACCGTCTCGGCAGCCCGACGCTCGGGCGCGTGATAGCCCTTTTCCTCACTACGACTGATCTTGCGATTCGCGTAAAGGCCTTCCAGGATGAACTCGGCGGCCGACACGGCGGCTTCGGGCTCCAACTTCGGTTTCACGTTCAGCTCGCCGGTGCGTTCAACCAGGCCTTGAATGGTCCTGAGCTGCTTCATCGCTTCCGCTGCGGGCGTGGTGTCCGAGATCTTAAGGGAGCCGCCCAGATCAAACCATTGCACAATCTGCTGCAGGTCCGCAACGCGGAAGTATTCTGAAAACACCCGGGAGACCGCCCCGCGGATCAAATCCTTCGCCACCGCGTCGGCCCCCTTCAACTCTCCCTCGTACTCCAGCTCGAGTTTTCCCGTTAGAGATGGGAGCGAAGCGTATATGTCGCTGATCCGGGGGACAATTCTTTTTTCCAGGTTCAGGATGGCGCGCCTTTCTGCATTGGACACCACATTTTCCAGCGCTGTAATGGGAAGCCGCTGGCTGACGCCGGAACGCTTGTCAACCTTCTTATCTTCGCGCGCCTCAAATGCGATCGCCTCGACCACCTCAGCAATGAATGCCGGAACGTTTAATCGGCCATCCGCATACCGGTTCAGCCAGGCCTCCTGCTGGGTGATCTTCATTCCCAATTCAAGCGTGGGAGGATAGTGAGTACGAATCTCGCTTCCAATCCGGTCTTTCAACGGCGTAATGATCTTTCCACGAGCTGTGTAATCCTCGGGGTTCGCCGTGAAGACCATAGCGACATCGAGCGCCAGCCGGATCGGATATCCCTTAATCTGGACATCACCTTCCTGCAGAATGTTAAACAAACCCACCTGGATCTTTCCCGCCAGATCCGGCAGTTCATTTATGGCAAAAATGCCGCGATTGGCCCTTGGAAGTAGCCCATAATGCATGGTTAACTCGTCAGACAGCTGCAGGCCGGCGCGGGCGGCCCGAATCGGATCGACATCCCCGATCATGTCCGCGATGGTCACATCCGGTGTGGCCAGCTTTTCCACGTACCGCTGTTCACGGGAAAGGAAAGTGACGGGAGTCCGGTCGGCATCCCGTTCGATCATGACACGGCAGGCGTGGCAGATGGGCCGCAACGGGTGATCATTAATCTCACATCCGGTGACGACAGGGACGCTCTCATCAAGTAATGAGGTGAGTGCGCGGAGGATCCGACTCTTCGCCTGGCCGCGCAGACCCAGCAGGATCATGTTGTGTCTCGAGAGAATGGCGTTGGCGAGCTGAGGGATTACGGTCTCATCATATCCATGGATACCCGAGAACAGGGGAACGCTGGATTCCATTTTGACGAGGAGATTCGCCCGCATCTCGTCCTTGACGGTGCGCGTGCTTAACTGCGGATCCGCAAACGCTGACTGCTTGAGTTCTCCCAGTGTAGAAGGATTCTTCATAATCCTCGCTCTCAATTTTTCAAATGCGATGTGCAAATTATAATCAATTGGGGAGAGTCACACAATAAATCTTTCGAACGAGGGAATCCAGTCACTTCGATCTGTTGACTCGGTTTGGCTTATTCCGTCAGAAGGGTCTCTCGTGAATGACTGGTGGTGGGATGGATCACGAGGAGGGACACACATGGAAGAGAGGGGTGAGGAAGAGGGGTGTCACTTCGTCGTGCAGAGGCGGCTAACACGAGATCAGGATGCCGCGGATGGAAAGCTGGGACGTAAATTGGCGCCACGGCTCAAATTATGAGGCGCCATGAGAGATGCGACGAGAGCGAAGTTGAGCTGAACGGACCGAATAGACGAAATAGACCAAATAGACTGAATCCCTTATCTTGTTCCCTGTTCCGTCAAACGTTTAATCAATGCCAGATTGGCTTCGGGAAACGAGTGTCGGCTGAGATCGGAGAAAGCCACCCAATCACAGGCGGCGCAGTGGATGGGGGTCGGCTTGCCTTCCTCCAGCACACACAGATAAGCCAGGAGTTCAATCCGTCGATCTGGATATTCATGCTCCAGGTGCGCGTAAAAGCGCTCTACGCGTACCCCAATCCCCAACTCTTCACGCAGTTCCCGGACAACGGCCTGTTCGGGAGACTCTCCCTCACGAACCTTCCCGCCCGGAAACTCCCAAAGCCCCCCGGAATGGGCGTCAGGTTTCCGCTTGGATATGAGGACGCGGCCGTTCCGTTCGACAATACCCACTGCGATTTGAAATTGCGGTTTGAGGGGAGATGACATAAGCCGCATCCTCGAACCCTCCCTGGCCTGTGCGGGTGGTGAGGGAGGTCCGACGTTGTGGGATCCTTACCCGGAAAAGGCAGGGCCGGTTCAGTGCAACAGGAATACGGGTTCAAATTCAACCGGAACGTGGGCGCATCGATTGAGCGCCTCCTTCAGCTCCGGGGAAAACTCTCCATAAGTCATAAGCAACTCTTCCGCCTTGGAGGCATCCCCCTCGGCCTCAACCGTCATGAAAAGAGTAGCCAGCTTCTGGACGGACTCACGAAACTTGCCGAAATTGACCGAAAACCTCTCACTGGTGCGGTCATATTCGATCGCCCCCTCACCGCGCAAAAACGCAAACTCGAAGAGGCTGGCACGACCATGGGCTTCGTCTGTCCCGAATCGAATGGTGCGAAACAGTCCGCCCAGGTAGGAGACATAGTGTTCCCGCTCGCGCTTCGGATCAATCACTCCCCGGTCGATAAAGTAATTCAAACTGTGGAGCCCCACGACGTCGGCTTTGCCTTCCTCGATCCCGCTGTAGTGAGAGCCGAGCGCCTTGTTGATGGGGACCGGGGTGGACTGGCCCACCGTGTAGTTGGGGCCGAGGGCATGAGCCAATTCATGCATCGCGACAAAATTGAAGAACCCTTCGTCGGTCACCAGCGCGACCTGGTCCGGAACCAGGAGCTGCTGAGCCATCGGCTTGATCACCTTGTTGAGGCGCGCGTCCAGAAAGTTCTTGTGAAAGATTTTCTTTGAGCCTTTGACCTCGCGGACCTTGGGGTCGTTGGGCAGCACGAACGCCACGGCCTGATATCCAGCGCGGATATCTCCACCGCGGTAAATATCCTCAACTACAAGCATGGGGGAAGTTAACGTTCGGTTGAGCTGTTTCCAGGCATCGGGAATCGGGAGGTTGCTTTCCAGTTCCTGTAACCGCCGCACGTACACATCCAGCGCTTCACTGGCCTCCACATCCTTGAACATCACTACTCCTTCGTAACTCGCCTTGAGGCCCAGCAGCTTGTCTTCATACACCTCATAAGGGCCAATCACGAGATCGAAGGTGGGATCATCGAGGTCAATCCAATCACAATCACTCTGAAAGAAATCATCGGAAAGCAAGGCGTCGGCACGGCTGAGGAAATAGGTTTTCAGCGAATCCGACTCTGCAAACTCGGCCGCCGCCCGCAGGGCCCGGGCAGCCGGCTCCAGGAACTCGGCATACTCTTCGTGGTAGGGCACGGCCCCGAGCCGGTCGCCCTGGCGTTTGATCACGGTGTATGCGCTCTCCAACATCGCCTGTTCATCCGGATGGAGTTGAACGTAATCGGTAAACTCCTTCGCGGTCATATCCTCGGGATAAAACCCCGCCCCGGCCGGCTTCGGACGATCCCCCATGAAGGGTTCAAAATGGTTGATGCGATCATAGGGACCGTAATGAATTTGGAGATAATGCAGCAGATCTCGATCGCTGGGGCTCTTTGAACTCTTCAGCCGTTGACGCAGCTCCACAGCGCCCCGGGCGCTCTGCCGCCAGAAAATCTCGTCCATGCATTTCGAGGCTTCAATTAACTTTCGCATGACGTGTTGTTCATTCTCGCTGAGGATTGAGGAATCAAACCACATCTCGGCGATTTCAAATTGCCTCAATTTAGCCTTGATATCTACGATGGAGGTTGTCATGAATACACATTCCTTCCGGGGAATAACGATGCTGTTTTTGAGGCTGTGATCGGGAAGGGTCACACGCCCGTTGTCGGACCCCTCCCCGCTCATCCGTGTGGAGCGAATGATGTGGTTGATCTCCAACGCGCCTGGGCAGGACACTTCGCAGAGCCCGGGAGGAACCTCACACCCCTTTAGTAGGAGAGCTGTTCCGATGTCCCAATAAAGACCGACCGCGGACTCATCCTTTGAACAGCCTGCCCCACGCCTTCCGCGCCTCATCCGTACCCGAGGCCGCCGGATTTCGACCCATCTCAACGGATTCGACCACTGCGAAATACTCGCAGCTATTGGACCGATCCTTGTCCCGAACCCATTCCGCTATCGGCTCGGAACACTCGTTTTCGGCCCCCGGGTCAAAGAGGCGGCAATTCCGGCAAACGTGGAGATCATCTTCGCAGTTGGGGCATTCGTCCTTTTTTCCGATGCCCCCGTGCAAACGCAAATCTATTTGATAACCGCAATGCCAGCAATTCATTTCATTTCACCTCATCGCGATCAAAATCCTCGCGCGTGGCATCCTTACGGTAGCAAACTGAAAAAAGGTGTGTCAAGCACCGCGGAACCGAATCCGATTGAAACGCCTCAGGAGGTTATGCCGTTGCCACCCTCTTGCGTTATAATAGACGGGGTGCTTAAAAGCGAGTCCATGATGAGCGCAAGGTCATCCATTCTAAGGCGGGAAGTCTCGCGTCGTGTTGTGGCCGCTGCTTCATTCACCATCTTCTTCCTGGGCGCGTTTCTGTGCTCGCCGGTGCCAGCCCTCCTCGCCAAGGATACCACCAATACCCTGTCGGATGAGAACCGGGTCGCCATTCTTCGCGGGGTTTCCAGCGAGTATGCCCGTGCCCGCGTGGCGCTTCCGCGCGGCGAGAAACCCCTGGTATTGAACGATAAGGGGGACTATAACGCCAACGACTTGACGGCCCTGGTCATGAAGTTCGGACCCGCTGTGGACGTGGGGCAGGAATTGCAAATTACACGCATTGAATTCCGGTCGCAGGAAATCCTTTTCGAGATCAACGGGGGCGGAAAAAAGAAACGCAAATGGACCGACCATCTTCAAATTGGGATTGGAGGAACCACTCAACCGGCCTCCCGGCCCGGGGCCGAGCCTGCCGCGGCCGGGTCGTCGCTGGTTTTGCGCTTTGAACACGCGGTACCCAACTTGACCGCGGACGAGGTCAAGCAGCTGCTCAGCCGGATAATGAACTTCAATCCGCAATCAGCGGCAGAAAGCTACGTCGATACCCTGCCACCGGAATTCAAAGAAGCGGTGGCCCAACACGAAGCCCGTGTGGGCATGGACCACGACATGGTCGTCGCCTCCCTGGGACGGCCCGATCGAAAGATCCGGGAAAAGAACAAAGACGGCGTGGACCAGGAACAGTGGATATACGGCACTCCACCCGCGAAGGTGTTGTTCATCGTCTTTGAGGGAGACAAGGTCGTTTCAATCAAAGAGTTCTAACCCGGCAATCATCCCATACCATGAGACAAATAGTTGGAGTCCTTCTCGCAGTGGCTCTCCTCTGTTTCGGCGAGGCCTGTCGCCGCGCGTCCGGGCCTTCCTCGAAGAATCAGGCCCGGATCACCGCAGAGCGCGTTGAAGTCAAGAAGACTCGTGCTACGCTGTCTCCCCTCGTCGCTGAACTCCATCGGGGAGATGAGGTCGAGGTGCTCTCACGCCAGCTTCACTGGCTCCGCATCCGCACCGCAAGTCGCAAGGAGGGATGGATTGAAGAGGGCTCTGCGATGGACCAGGCGATCGTGGATGCGGAAAAGAAACTCGCCGAAGAAATTCAAAAAGAGGTGGTCCAGGCCATCGGCGAGCTTCCGAGCGGGACCAATCTTCGTACCGCCCCCGGCCGCGAAACGCCCGTCTACGCCCGAATTCCCAAGGACACGAAAGTGGAGGTGTTTGATCGCACCTTGACGGATCGGACGCCGCCTGCAGGAAGCGGCACTCCCACACCCGCCACCTCCGAGAATCAACCCAGGAAAGATCCGTGGCTGAAGATAAGAACGGAAAAGGGGGATGCCGGCTGGATTTATTCGCCCAGCGTCAACTTTCTGGTCCCCGACGAGATCGTCCAATACTCCGAGTCACGACGCATCGTGGCCTGGCTGGTGCTCAATCAGATTGGGGTCGTAGGGGATAAGAAGGTGAACCAGTATATCGTAGCCGACGTCGAACCCGGCGTCGCCCATGACTATGATTTTGACCGCATCCGGGTCTTTACCTGGAACACGAAACGGGGCCGGTATGAGACCGCCTATCGTGAAAGTAAGATGTTCGGAGTTTATCCGATCCGCGTGTTCGTCCATGAAGGGAAGCCCGCATTTGAAATCACGCGATTGAACGAGGCCGGTCAGGACTCACCCAAGACCACGAAGCGTTATGTTATGACCGGAGTGCTGGTTCGCCCGCTTGATGAAAACCAACACCCTACTCCCACCACCACCCAACGACACAGGAGAAAACGCTGATGTCCCCCCGATTGATCCCTCTCACTGATGATGCCCGTTGTGCGATTAACAACGACCAATGCGTCTTTGAACGACTCCCCTTCCGGGTGGGCCGGGAACGCCGCACGCTCCACCTTAAAGTCCCGGAGCCCGCAGAACGCCGTTCCCACAGGCGAGAACCCACCAACGACCTTTACGTTGCCGATATTGGAGGGCTCTTCAAATATCCCGCAAATCATTTTCAGATCGAAATTCAGTCCGGGGACTACTTTTTGACCGATCTGGGAACCCCTTGTGGAACGATCGTCGAGGGGAAAACCCTGGGAGGAAATGATGTCGGCGGCCGGACCCAACTCCATGATCACGATGTCATCATTCTCGGAAGTGCCTTGTCTCCGATGATCTTCAAATTCCGGACGAGCTGAGTAGGTAATAGGTAATAGGTAATAGGTGATAGGGGATAGGGGATAGGGGATAGGAATTAGGTGCGAGGATCGTGATCGAGTGTTGTAGATTGGCCATTCTCGAAGAAAGAACCCAGGCTGAACTTAGCCGCCTACTCCTTCGCTGCGTGAAGTTCGACCCCGCCTCCAGGAACTATACACATCCACTTGTGCCCCTGACACCTAACACCTATGACCTATCCCCTATCCCCTATCACCTATAACCTATCATCTATCCCCTATCACCTATTCCCTCATCCCTCCCCACGCCGCCCCAAGAACTCAAAATCCTTCAGCTCGCCCAGCTCTTCCTTCAGAAACTCCTTGAGGCGTTTGACAATTTTGGACTCGAGCTGGCGCACGGCCTCACGCGTCACCCCAAACTGGTCCGCGATCTCCTGGAGGGTTTTAGGCTCTTCAGCGATCAGCCGTTCCTGGAAGATCACCAGCTCCCGGGGCTTGAGGGTCTTGGAGAATTCCAGAAACTTATCTTGAAGTAACTGCCGGTACTGCGCATCGGCCAGCGCATCATCCAGGGCAGGGGCTCGAGCCGGCAACTGTTCAGCAAAAGACTCCGTGGACTCATGAGTCAACGGCGCATCCAGGGACAAATCGCCTCCTTGGGTGACGGCTTCGATATCGACGACATCCGACTCCTTGACGCCAAAATGTTCGGCCAGAAGCTTCGGGCTGTGGTCGGCGAGTTCCTTTTCCAATCTCTCACGTTCCCGCTTGAGATTGAAAAACAGCTTTCGGCGCTCATTGGTGGTCGCGAACTTGACAAGGCTGAAATTGTCGAGGATGTACTTCAGAATATAGGCCTTGATCCAGTAAGTCGCGTAAGACGAAAACCTGGTCCGGCGGTAAGGATCAAATTTACGCAGCGCTTGCATCAAGCCGATGTTCCCGGCTTGAATCAAGTCGAGCACCTCTTTGAAAGCCTGGTGATACTCGAAAACGATTTTCACAACCAGGCGGAGATTACTGGTGATGAGCTGGCGGGCCGCCCCCAAATCCTTGAATTTCTGGTAACGGATGGCGAGCTGGCGTTGTTCTTCAGGCGGGAGGATGGGATATTTACGAATCTCCTGGAGATACTGGGTCAGCGGATCATAGCGGACGATCGATCCGCCACTCTCGGGCTCAGGCAAAACTGCCGCTTCCTCTTCGTCGACTGCACCGGGCGGCCTGTCATGGTGATTCAGATCCCTGGTCTTCTTGGCGGCCATAGCAGTGAATGATTCCTGATCGCTGTCCACGAATTACGCGGGGAAGAAGACCAAAGGTTCGGGTCCATCGTGTGGAGGCTTCGAGGGCCGATCCGACGGCTGGTCCCCCGGATTTGTTTCCAGAATAGATGCTGGAGGGCATACGCCACAATGCACGCAGCCATCGACGTCCGGACAGGGTGCAGTGAATCTGGCCTCCATGGCCTGTTTCCATTCACTCATCAAGAAGAGTTTGGAGATACCCAGGTCCATGACTTCCCACGGCAATCTTTCGTTGAGATTCGGCCGGGTCCGAGTGAAGCGGTGGGATTGAATCCCCAGGTCCTGCGCCGCCTTCCTCCAATGACCTTGCCGCTCGTGAGTCTTCAGGATAAAGGACGACAGAGACCGGTCGCCCAGAGAGAGAATGGTCTGGAGGTGCGCCTCGCGCGGCCGCATGGCATTGACACGGACGTTGGGCACACCGCCGAGACCACGGGAGATGAAATCGATCTTGCCCTGCAAAGTCTTTTCGTCTTCCACTTCGACCCACTGGAAGGGGGTATTGGGTTTCGGCACAAAGCAGTTCAGGCTGACCACCAGCGAGCCGAGCCGGCCATGCCTTCGGCTTGCCTCCACCATGATGACCTGCAGTTCCTTTACAAATTCAACGATCCCGGCGACATCTTCGTGCGTCTCGGTAGGCAGGCCCACCATGAAATACAGTTTGAGATTGAGAATCCCCTCTTCGAAAATTGACCGGCAGATCTCCTTGATTTGCTCGTTGGTCAGATGCTTATTGACCACCCGCCGCAGCCGGTCGGTGCCGGTTTCAGGGGCCACGGTGACCTGCTGGTCGTGAGAGCGAACCAGGGAACGCAAGAGGCGGGGTGAGATCTGCTCCAGGCGCAGCGACGCCACGGCAATTTGATAATCCAAATCCTCAAGACCTCCCAGAATGTCCTCAATCTCGGGATGATCAAGCACGGCCGTGGCCACCAGACCGATCTTGTTGGTGCGCGGCCGGACGGCTTGGGCCATCCGGAGAATCGACGCCGCGGTCGCCATCTTGGGACGGCGGTAGCTGTACCCCGCCCAGCAGAAACGGCAGCCCGCCGGACAACCGCGGGAAATCTCAATCATAAACTTGTTTGAGAACTCCGTATTGGACGTCAAAATCCGGGTCGCGGGAGTAAACTCGTCCATCGTGCCATCGAACTTCTGACGTTTCACCGGAGCGGATTGATCGGAGTGCACCGACGGGACATAGCAACCCGGCATCTCCGCTAAACGCTCAAGAAGTTGTCGACGCGTGGCAGAGACGGATCCGTTCTTCCCTTCACTGCATTTGAGAATCTTTAGAAACTCGGGAACCAGGACTTCAGCTTCTCCCACAAAGATGGCGTCAATGAAATCGGCCACCGGTTCGGGATTCAGAAAGATGGCGGCGCCGCCCGCGATGACCAGCGGTTGAGATTCATCACGATCGCGGGACAAAGCGGGAATTCGGGCCAGCTCAAAGAGCTTGGGAAGGTTGAGGTAATCCGGTTCGAACGCAATCGAAAAGGCGAGGACATCAAACTGGGCGACAGGCGTCTGTGATTCCAACGAAAACAATTCCAAGCCACTGGCTCGCAGGGCCTCCTCGTCGGTGGGTTCGGGAAGGAATACCCGCTCGCAGCTCACCTCGGGGTCGTGGTTCATCAACTGATAGATGGAATGGACTCCCAGGTTCGACATCCCGAGGTAGTAGGTATTGGCATACGCCAGCGCAACATTCCATTGGCGTGAACCAAACGGAACCGGCGTCGCGCCCCACTCCTGCTGGAGCAAGGACTCATACCTGCTTCGAATGTGATTCGGCATTACGCGGGGATTATATCATGAAGGGCGGCATTCAGTCGGGAGAGACTGGTGACAGGAATCTCCCCAATTTATTGGAGTACGGCCCCGCGCGGCGGGCCGCTTTCTGTCGTCGCAAATGATTCGGGGATGGTCCTGAATGGCACCAATTTAAGAAATTCGGCCGTGGCTTGATCTCCTTCCCTGAAGGGGAAGCCTTCAAGAGCCCAGGGTTACCCCTTGGGCAACCCTGGGGTTACGATTTTCATTAGATTTCTAGATTACCCCGAAGGGGTTCATTCAAATCAGTCATTGTATTCCATCTTGTGAGGGCGAGCTCAGAGGAGCCCCCTCTGCAGCAAATGACTGCGTCGACCTGCGTTTCAATACGTATCTTTTCCCAGACTGAATTAGATCGGTATGTCAAACCTCTTATCTTGGCCTCATTCCGATCAGGCCCCTGCGCTTATCTGCCAAGGCGTCATTGTTGGGAAACTTGTTTCCTCTCTTTGAGGGGCGTATACTGGCTTT
This sequence comes from Terriglobia bacterium, assembly GCA_020072965.1. GTDB lineage: Bacteria > Acidobacteriota > Terriglobia > JAIQFV01 > JAIQFV01 > JAIQFV01. The sequence continues at coordinate 61,111 of JAIQFY010000024.1, forward strand.
GATTTGAGGCTTGGTAATTACGCTTGAACCCCTCCCCCTCTCAAGGATTGGTTTTATGGTCCATGCGGTCTCCCAACCGAAAAGGCCTTTAAGGACGGACGCCTCTTCGTGCTTCAGAGAATCAGAAGGATCCCAACGTGACGCCCGGCCGCCGAAGCTGCTCGATCGAGTTCGAGGATCCATTCGCGCCAAACATTACAGCCCACGGACTGAAGAGAGTTATATCCACTGGATCAAGCAGTTCATCTTCTTTCATGGAAAACGACATCCTGTGGAGATGGGGGAAGTGGAAATCAACGAGTTTCTCACTTCGCTGGCTGTGACCGAGCACGTAAGCGCGTCAACCCAGAACCAAGCCCTCAGCGCGCTTCTTTTTTTGTATCAGCATGTACTGAACAAACCCTTAAACTGGATTCAACTGGAAGTGCGGGCCAAGAGACCGGCCCGGTTGCCGATTGTATTGACGAAGATGGAAATCAAGGCGGTTTTGGCACAATTGAAGGGGACGCCCAAGTTGATCGCGATGCTGTTGTACGGCTCAGGGTTGCGACTGACGGAGTGTTTGGAGCTGCGGGTCAAGGACCTGGATCTGGCGAGGAATGAGATCCTGGTGCGGGATGGCAAGGGGCAGAAGGACCGGCACACCATGATTCCCGAGAGCCTGAAAGAGATGTTGAGGGTGCATCTTCAGCGGGTGAAGGAACTGCACGAGAGGGATCTTGCGGACGGAGCAGGCCGCGTGGTGCTGCCTGGAGCTTTGGGGAGGAAGTACCCGAACGCCGACCGGGAATGGGGATGGCAGTACGTCTTCCCGGCATCCTCGAGGTTTTTCGATGAAGCGGCTGGAGTCAAGCGGCGGCATCATGTTCACGAATCGGTCGTGCAGAAAGCCATGAAGGAAGCGGTACGGCATGCGGGTCTAACGAAGCCTGCCAGTTGTCATAGTTTGCGGCACAGTTTTGCGACGCACTTGTTGGAAGACGGGTACGATATTCGAACCGTCCAGGAGCTCCTTGGCCATCGTGATGTGAGTACCACGATGATTTACACTCACGTACTGAACCGGGGAGGTCGCGGGGTACGAAGTCCTGCGGACGCTCTTTGACGGACATTTTGACCCCCCTCGGATTAGCCCGCCACCACGGCGGGGTTTGTAGAACTTGTTTTTCAAGCGGTCGTTGCTGTAAATTGATGAGGTCGAATGGGTTGTTTGTTTGACGACTAAATTTACCTGACCGGATTAGGCCGCCGTGGCCGCGGGGTTTGCTTTTGGCCCCCGGAGGTCTAATACGGGTTATTCATTAGTTAAGCCGATTGTTTCTGTCTTGACGAACAGTACGATATCGCGTACTATTACGTTGAGGTGACTTAAATGACCGTTCTTAAAGCCAGCAATGCTCGAGCCAGGCTGTATCGGCTTATAGATGAGGCGGCTTCTTCGCATCGGCCGGTGCTCATCACCGGTAAGCGAAATAATGCCGTCCTGGTTTCCGAGGAAGACTGGAGTTCCATTCAAGAAACACTTTATTTGATTTCTATTCCAGGGATGCGCAAGTCCATCGTGGAAGGTTTGAAGACGCCCCTCTCCAAGTGTGCTCGGGAGCTCAAATGGTGAAGTGGGAACTGGTTTACACTCGGCAAGCGCTCAAAGACGCCAAGAAAATCTCCACCGCCGGTCTCAAGGAAAAAGTAATAGAGCTGTTGAGAATTGTTGAGTCAGATCCGTTCCAAGTTCCACCCCCCTATGAAAAGCTGATGGGTGATCTGACAGGCGCTTATTCGAGACGAATCAACGTCCAACATCGTTTAGTCTATCAGGTATTCAAGAAGGAAAGAGTGGTCAAGATTATTCGCCTGTGGACCCATTACGAATAACGGCCTAACCCGCGCGTGCACCCGACCAGCCCAAAGAACGGGCTGCCGGGTGACGCGCCAGACGTTAGGCCGATTGAGGCTATATCGCAATGAGGACGAAATTGATCGGTTCAGTTATCGCGACCCTTGCTTTCGCTGGCAGTGGGCTTCATATATTTTCGCCTTTCTTCAGTCGCGTGCCCATCCCAGAGCAGTTTGCTTCGCAAATAAACGGAGAGCAAGAGGCAAAATTAAAGAAAGAGGCAGACGAGGATGCGAAATTAGCAGCATCGGGTGTGCTACCAAACCTGACTGTCGAAGAGATCGCAGCCTCAGCAGACCGCTACGACAAGAGGCTGGTGCGCTTGCGCGGGTGCGTTGTGTCTGGTTTTGAAACATTCTTTTTAATGGAGTGTGCGTACTCACTTGTGGCCAGGCGAAATGGGATTTACCTTGAATCATCGATAGAACACATCCGCTGGGCCGAGAGAATGTCAGGGAGGAAGGAGCATTGGAGAGATCCTCCACCTCAGAGTCAAGCTGAAGTCCAATTATTGAAAAAGCTCGCGAGAAGAGACAACAAGATTACCCCCGCAACCATCGAGGGTGAATTTCAGAAGAGTCAAAGGTATTACGCCCAACCTGGCGATTTCAAGTATCGACTAATTGTTCATCGGGTTTTGGGAGCAGGCGACCCGATGAATCGTGCAGATTGGCTTCGAAAGAAATGAGCTGATCGAACGGCCTAACCCGCGCGTGCACCCGGCCGGCGCAAAGAGCCAGAGCGCGCCGGGCGGGTGACGCGCCAGCCGTTAGGCGGACAAGGATTTGTATGCGCGAGAAACATCCGGCGATAGACGCAGAGGTAGATCCTGCAACTCCGATCTGGCGATACTTCGACTTGCCGAAATTTGTCTCATTTCTTGGAAATGGCGCGCTGTGGTTTTCCCGAGCAGATCTGCTGGGCGACCCACTGGAGGGTTCGGTCACGCGCGCGCGTGAGGCTGAACGTCAGAGATTTCTTGCTAATCCACCTGAAGGCCGTTCGCGAGAGGAGCTTAAAGCGATTTTCTTACAAAACGCCGCAATGTACGCGCAGAACGTGAAGTGCGCGTACGTCAATTGTTGGCACATGGGCGACCATGAGTCGATGGCGATGTGGCAGGGCTACGGTGGAGGACCATACGGAGTCGCGATCAGATCGACATTCGGCGGTCTCTCGGATCTGCTGCCCGTGTCGTTTGGCGATGTGCCCATGGGGACAATCTTCGTGGCGCGCGTTAGGTACATCGACTACTTGTCAGAAACTGAGCAGATCTCAGAACAGTACAACGCTTTTTCACCGTTCGTCTGGAAGTCGATAGCGTACCAACATGAGTCGGAAGTCCGCGCGCTATTCATGGATATGTCAGGCTACTACCAGCAAAATTCGCCAACTGGGCACTTCATAAATGTGGACATTCAGAAGCTTACGGATCGGGTCACTGTGTCTCCTCTCGCGCCTCCTTGGTTTGACGGGATCCTCGCTTCAATTTGTTCAAAGTTTGGCCTCCAGGCCGAGATTCGTCGATCCATCGTTTACAGCGATCCTATCTACTGAGCCGCCTAACCCGCGCGTGCACCCGGCCGGCGCAAAACCCAAGAGCGCGCCGGACAGGTGACGCGCTACTCGTTAGGCCTATTTGTCGCTTCAGAAAGGATTAGCATGAAGAGGGTGATGCTTCTGTCGATGGTCCTGCTCATCACAAGCACCCTCGCTGCTGAATCTAATAATGTCGGCACTTTCAGGTTCGTTGAAAAGGTAGGAGGACATACCGTTCGGCTTCTCTTCACAACTGCGCCATTCGAGCGTTCTAAGCACAGAATCACATTTAGGAAGAGATTGGATTCGAGGGTGCTTGAGGTGGACGGTCGGGAGGCTCTGGGCGTCGATGAAGATATTCCAAAAGTCGAGATTCGATCCATTAAGTTTCAGTTTGATGGCAGAGTAGTCGAAGTGCCACGGAGCCTATATGCCGATTGCTTCGAGCCCAATTTTAAGAAAGAGTACTTCGCTATCAAGGCCGGCGATGACCGGAAGAGCTTGTTTGTGTTTATGGACGCAAGTGATGGTGCGGGCGGCTATCTGGTAGTCTGGGTGTTGCGGAGTGATGGACTTCACTCGAGATTCTCCTGTCCCTTCTCCGATTGCGATTACACGCGCTTTATGAGTTACTTTGTGGATCAATTTTCCCGGTAAAGACAAGGCCTAACCCGCGCGTGCACCCGGCCGGCGCGAGAAGCCAAAGCGCGCCGGGCGGGTGACGCGCCAGCCGTTAGGCCTACGACTCCAGGAGAATCATTTACATGCTACAAGAAGAGGTTGGCTTTGATTTCCCAAATCCCCATGGTCCGTACGAGTACGTTCTTCTGAATGCTCTCGGCCCTCTATGGATTGCTTGTATCCTTCTCTTTCTAGCCGGTGTGTATTTTTTAGCGAGGCGTGAACGTTACCGGGTTGTCTCCCGCTCTTTGCTGCATCTGATGAAACTTGCACTTGCAATCGAGGCATTCTCGTGCTGTGTGTTTGGCGCGTTCTTCGCTTATGGTTTGAGTTCGTATGCAGCCTCAGCGGATGATCTGGTCACCTCTTTCATTGTCTTCATCCCCTGTATCTTGGGTTCGATTTGCTGGGCGTATTCTCTTCGGCGTTCGAGGGTTGAACCGCAGTTTATGAGCATTCTCAAGCTCAGCCGAAAGTGAATATCACATGAAGTTTAAAGGGCAAACTTGACAGCTCACGAGGCCTAACCCGCGCGTGCACCCGACCGGCGCAAAGAGCCAAAGCGCGCCGGGCGGGTGACGCGCTGGTCGTTAGCCGGACAACCGATCACTTAAAGCAATGGCCGAAAAGCCCATCGTCTTCATCAGTTGTGGTCAGCGCACCGGGCCCGAAAAACAGCTCGGTACTGAGATCGCCCAATTGATTCGGGATCTGACTTCGTTCGAACCGTATTTCGCCGAGTATCAAACAAGCTTGGAGGGACTATCCAAGCATGTATTCGGGGCTCTTGACCGATGTGTCGGCTTGGTTGTTGTGCTGCATAGCCGCGGTACCGTCCAGCCCATGAATCTGATTCGTGCGTCCGTATGGGTTGAGCAAGAGATTGCCATCGCAGCGTTCCTGCAGCAAGTGCTTGGTCGGACCCTCCATGTGGTTGCCTATGCAGAAGCCAGGATCGCTCTCGAGGGTGTTCGGGAGAGTCTTCTTCTCAATCCGAAGGAGTTTCGGCGGAATCAAGATGTCCTCGACCACCTCCGGCTCGTCCTGCCGACTTGGAAGGCACCCAGCCCTCGGCGGGGTACGGCGGATCTTGCAATCAAGTACAAGGAGAAGCGAATCACCCAGCAGCGTCACGATTACGAGCTTGTTGTGTTGCTCACCAACCGAGGCACCGAGCCAATTAGTAGCTATCATGTCGACCTCGAGTTCCCATTCGCGCTTCTCGAGCGGCCGACAGACAACATGCTTTTTGTTCCTGACCGGTCCAGCGTCTCACAAGGGTTCTTTCGAGTGACTCAGGACGCGCAGCGCCGCCAGATATTTCCAGGTGACACTCTGCAAGTCCTGAGTATCGAATACTATGTAGACACCTCCATTTTCTTCGAGCGGCAGCAGTTGCTACAAGAAACCGTTCGAGCAACGCTCTACATGCCCAGTGCTGAACCGCAGGTCTTCGAGAAGTCGATGGCAGAGCTTCAAGTGTTCTGAGCCGGCTAACCCGCGCGTGCACCCGGCCGGCGCGAAGAGTAAAAGCGCGCCGGGCGGGTGACGCGCTGGTCGTTAGCCGGACAGAGACCGGCCACGTTGCCAAGACACCATCTCCTGGAGGTGTGGCGTGAATCGCTGTTTCTTCATAGTGCTGCTCCTCTGGATGCTGGCGCCGCTCGCCCGCGCTCAGACCCCGGCAACGGTCTACCCGGGCGCGGCTTGGGAGAAAGCTGACGCCACGGAGTCTGGATGGTCGGCTCAGAAGCTCGCCGACGCTCGCCGATACTTCGATGGCTTGGCTGAGGCCAGCATCTTCGTCGTTGAACATGGCCGTGTCGTGGTGGAGTGGGGCGAGCCAGCGAAACGGGTGAAAGTCAGTTCCGTGCGGAAGAGCCTCCTCAGTGCGTTGTATGGTATCCACGTACGCGCGGGACGACTGGACCTGACCAAGACGTTGGCCCAATTGGGCATCGATGATCAACCGCCGCTCACTGCGTTCGAGAAGACCGCGACGCTTCGCATGGTGCTCCAGGCGCGGTCGGGCGTGTACCACGCGTACGTCGGCGGCTTGCTCGCCGATCGCGAGGCCATGCCGCCGCGCGGCAGCCATGCCCCGGGCTCGTTCTGGTATTACAACAACTGGGACTTCAACGTGCTCGGCACAGTGTTCGAGCAGCAGCTGCACCTTAAGATCGCGACGGAGTTCCGCGATCGGATCGCCGCGCCACTTCAGATGCAGGACTTCCGGCTCGAAGACATGCACTACTTCGGCGGCACGACACAGACAGCGGCCGTGGAGCAGTCCATTCATCCTGCCTATCACTTCAGCCTGACGGCGAGGGACATGGCGCGCTTCGGCTACCTGTTCCTTCGTGGCGGCGCGTGGAAGGGGCAACAACTGATTCCCGGCGACTGGGTAACCGAAAGCACCACCTCGTACTCGGATACCGGCGGTGGTGGCGGATACGGGTATCTCTGGTGGGTGAACGGCTTCCCAGAAGTGTCCGCGCCAAATTACAGCGCACGGGGGGCGCTCGGCAAATACATCATCGTGGTCCCGGAGCGGGATCTCGTGGTCGTCTACCAAAACCACACGGAGTTCCCCGACGACGCTGCTGCCTACTCACTGGATCAACTTCAGCGCCTGCCCAATGTCTCAAAGGAACAAATGGGCGGACTGCTGAAACGAATTCTGGAGGCGCAGCCGACGTCGGCGGGCCAAGGGCCAAGACGATGAGAGGCCGGACGCTGTCGCTGCTGCCCGCCGACTGACGGCTAACCTGCGTTTGCAGCAGACAGCGGCCCGTGCGGTCAAAGGCCGCCGCGGCTAGAACGGCACGTTAGGCGAACGAGGCAATGATTGCCACAATGAGTACCTCAACGAGAGCATTATTAGGCGTTAGTGTAGTGATGCTTCTTCTGCTGATCGGCAACTATCGGTTTGCAGAGCAACTTTATCCTGACTCATTTCGTGTACAAGACAACGTTGTCACATTTAACGTAAGGGGAAGCGATGCCGCCGAATCTTTTGCCTTTCCTGAAGACCGTGTCGGTGCGGTATTGTCCGTCTTGTTCATAGCCTGTTTGATCGCATATGTCCTGCAGTACAAGAATGATGTCGCAAACAGAGATCGCAAAAGCCACAGCTTGAAAATTGACTCCGACCCGGGCCGGCAAGCAAAAAGACAAAAGGGTAAACCAAGTGTTCGGCGTTAAGGAAGATTTATTACGTGAGTATATTCGCCTACTCACCAACTCCTGGGTTGCCTGAGCCACGGGCCGCCTAACCCGCGCGTGCACCCGGTCGGCGCATGAAGCCAAAGCGCGCCGGGCGGGTGACGCGCCAGCCGTTAGGCAGACAAGCGGCGTTGACGATTCGAACGAATGACAAAGCAACTAACGTGAGCGATAACACGGATACGCGTGATGTGGAACTGGCTGGCGCGCTATTCCGAAAGACAGAAGGACCTCGCAAGGGGAGTCGATTCCACTCTTGTTCGGGCCAACCGTCGACGCTACAAAATCGCATTGGGATTGATCGTTTCGTCTTTGGTGCTTGCTGAGGCAGTCAGAGCGGCGGATCTGTCAGGCGGCTTAGCGTAGATCTTTAAGACGCTGACTATTATCGGTTTCCTGGGCGGATTTATCCTCTTGATGTGGGCCCGACAGGAAAGGGTCCATCTTGACAAGCCTGACCCGAAAAAACCACCGAGCATCCTCGACCGCTAGTGAATGATGCCTCCTGCTGTGAACAGGCGTAACTTGAAGGCTCCAAGTTCGGGCCAGGCGCTGCCCAACAAGCGGCTGCACCTGACGGCGGGCACAGTTCCTCCCTTGGAGACAATTGGTTGTGGCCGCCGCAGGCGAACCTCGAACTGTTAGGTAGCCCAGATACGGGCTCTCGGAGTTATAGAACCTGATAGAATGGATTCTCCTGGAGGTTTGATATGGAGCTCATCGAGAGGAAGCGGGAGCAAATTCTCGAAGTTGCTAGACGGCATGGAGTGACACGGATTCGTGTGTTTGGTTCCGTCGCCCGAGGGGAGGAGGGCCCCACCAGCGATGTAGACCTGCTCGTCGAGGTTGGCGCCCATCCGAGTCCATGGTTTCCTGGAGGACTGGTGGCTGACCTCGAGGAACTTTTGGGAAGGCGGGTTCAAGTGGTAACTGAGCGGGGGCTTAGCGATCTGCTTCGGGACCGAGTGCTGTCCGAAGCTATTCCTC
>JAIQFY010000078.1 GCA_020072965.1 Terriglobia bacterium
CAGAAATTCAAAGGCCTTCAGACGGATTCCGGTGTCGAGAGTGTCCATAGTGGAGTTTTAGTGAAACGGCGACTAGAAATGGGGACAGCCCCTGGGACGCGGGAGAGTCCCCATTCTTGAATTTTCAGGGCCGAGTCAGGGAGAAGCAGGGATTATTATGAGGCGAATTGGGTGGGGATGGCAGGAAAATTTTTTTGAAAGGAAGAGTCGAGGACGGTAAAAGCACTGCCGCCCCTGGCGGGGCTTGCTGCATCATTTATCCCTTGTACCCACGGCTGGGAAGCTGTGGGCTAAAGGTCCTACGCCCCCTTCGGGGAGTGGGGGGATCGAGTTCATGGTACCCGCGGAGCCCCGTGAACGGCGCCCCTTTTTATTCAAGCCCCGATGAATCGGGGCTCGGGGGATTTTTCTTGGTCCCGACCCGCCGGTAAACCGGCGGGCTGTACGTAGTCAAGCCCGCTGAAGCGGACTGGAGATCCGGGTCGGCCGCGGACTGGAGACCGGTTCGTTCTCTGAGAATGGGAATCTCGCTTTGAACCGAAACGACAAAGTTCAAAGTTCAAGGTTCAAGGTTCAAAGTTCAAGGTTCAAAATCCAAGAGTTCAAGGTTCCAAGTCGAAAACCCGTTGCCCATTTTCAACTGAGGCACAATAGTGCCGGATTAAGAACCCAACGGTTCAGTCCCGTCACGCAGCGTGCGCGGCCTTGAGACGAAATCGCACGCCTTCTCTCTTTTGAAGATAGGCAACGATTTCGAACAGGTTCCGCGCCTGCGGGTTGCCCGAGGGACCAAGCATACGCATGAGGCTCTTCGGTGAGCGGTCAACGACTTCCGCAAGTTCGACAAAGCCTACTGTCGCATTGATGTAGTCGCGCAGGATGGTCTTTCCGGTCTGCATGTCGCCCGCCACCAGGCACTCGATACCCTCACGGAGAAGCTCCTTGCGAAATGCGGGATCGCGGCCGGCACGGGCCTTAATGGTCTCTTTGAAATCTCTTGCTAACACCATACCTCCTCCTTATTTCTTTTTCCGCATTTTGTAGTCTTGCCACCGGACGAGTGCTTCCTTGATGTCCCCCTGCTGGCGTTTCTTTTTGCCACCGCCGAGCAAGATGACTAGATGCTCACCGTCCTTGCCGAAATAGACGCGATAGCCTGGGCCAAAGTCGATGGTGTATTCGAAAACCCCGCTGCCCACGCCTTTGACATTTGAGAGGTTGCCCTGGGCTACTCGCGTCATCGCCGTAGCCACTTTAGCGGCTGCTGTCGCGTTGAGATGGTTAAACCACTGGGCATAGGGGCTGCGGCCGTCGGGGTCAAGATATTCCCAAACTTCGATCACGCTCAAATGGTAACATATTTGTTACCTTTGTCAAATCACTTCGGGGCAGAAGCTTCGAAGCGAAGAGCAGTTCAAGGTTTCAAGTTCAAAAGGGGCATTGTGCTGGAGTGCGCAAATGACCCATGGTTTTTCCGGGAATCAGGCACAAGCCCCCGCTACGATAAATCGGAGCGGGCTACCAGGGCTCGTTTCGGCCAAGATCGCGCGGGGGAGGACGTCGCCGTGGAGTTTCGATTGTCCGTCCAGAAATTGAAAGGCCCTTAAGCGGATTCCTGTGTCGAGAGGAATAGGTGAGAGGTAATAGGTTATAGGGGATAGGGAGGAGCGGTTCAAAGTTCCAAGTTCAAGGTTCAAAATCCAAAAGTTCAAAAGAATGGGGACAGCCCCTGGGACGCGGGACAGTCCCCATTGTTGAGTTTTCAGGGCCGAGTAAGGGAGAAGCAGGGATCATTATGACGGGAATTGGGTGGGGAGGAAATCAAAAATTTTTTGAATTGTGGGATTGAGCTCATGGTACCGGCGGGGCCTCGTGAACGGGCCCCTCTTTATTCAAGCCCCGATGAATCGGGGCTGGGAGAATTTCTCTCGCTCCCTACCCGCCGGTGAACCGGCGGGCTGTACGTAGACAAGCCCGCTGAAGCGGCCTCAAAGAACGAGGCAGTCCCCATTTTTCCGTCACGGAAGCGAGGATGTTGTGTCGATCTCCTACCTGGACCGTGAAGGTTAGAGAGCAGGGGGTCAGCACCCAGAGAAAAGCAGTTCAAAGTTCAAAGTCGAAAAAGACAATTCTGTGTTCAATGCACCACTGCAGTCAGGGATTCACAGTTCACGGAGGAGGATTTTGCGGGAGTGCAAAAAGGACGTTAATCTGAAATTGAAAATTGGAGATTTGAGATCAGCAGGCGACTTCTGTGGGTTTGTAGAATTCAACCATTAGAAATCGGCAAGCACAAGCCCCCGCCACAAAGACGTGGCGGGGCTACCAGAGCGGCCTTCGGCCAAGACCTTGCGGGGGAGGACGTCGCCATGGAGTTTGCATTGCTGCTCCAGGAATTGAAAGGCCTTCAGACGGATTCCGGTGTCGAGAGGAATAGGTGAGAGGTAATAGGTTATAGGGGATAGGGAGGAGCGGTTCAAAGTTCCAAGTTCAAGGTTCAAAATCCAAAAGGTCAAAAGAATGGGGACAGCCCCTGGGATGCGGGACAGTCCCCATTGTTGAATTTTCAGGGCCGAGTAAGAGAGAAGCAACGAGTATTATGGGGCGAATTGAGTTGCGTTGGCACGAAAATTTTTGATTGGAAGTGGCGATTGTTGGAAATCTGCTGGCACAAGCCCCCGCCGGGCAAAGAGCGCCAGGCGGGGCTACCAGAGCGGCTTGATGCATTTTTCGTGCCTGGTTTGCACGGCTGGCGCCGTGGGGCACGGCGGATTATCGCCCCCTTCGGGGACTGGAGGATCAAGGTCGTGGGACGGGCGGGGCCTCGTGAACGGACCCCTCTTTATTCAAGCCCCGATGAATCGGGGCTGGGAGAATTTCTCTCGCTCCCTACCCGCCGGTGAACCGGCGGGCTGTACGTAGACAAGCCCGCTGAAGCGGCCTCGCGACCATTTCGTTCTCGGTGATTGGGAATCTCGCTTTGAACCAAAACGCCAAAGTTCGAAGTCATCGGCTGTCCACATGGAAGCCGATGCGGCGGCGCCTGGGTTGAGGTGGTGTCATGAGTCGGCGGAGGGCGTCAAAGACCACTTTGAATTGGGAATCATATTTCCTTTCAAGGCCCTCGAGCTTGCGAGCCAGGTCGGCGTGAGAGATCGCCATCTGCCGCAGGCGAACAAAAGCGCGCATGATTTCCCGCCGCGGCGGGTTGACCTGAACGGCGCGGTCACTGTTCAACACACTCGATAACATGGCTACTCCCTGCTCTGTAAACGCGTAGGGTCGGTACTTGCGGTGCTTCCCGCGCCCAGGCTTTAAGGTCGCAAATTGCGACCTTAGAAAGGTGTACTCGTCTACGGTGAGCTGAAACATGAAATCCGGAGGAAACCTTGCGAGATTGCGACGAACTTGCTCGTTTAGTCTCCTGATGGATACCCCATAAAGCTCTGCCAAATCCTGGTCAAGCATGACCTTCTGATTGCGAATCAAGTGAATCAGTCGCTCTACCTGCTGGAGGCGGATCAAGGATTGGTGGGCGGTCATGATGCTCTTCCTTTTGAGGTCGCAAAATGCGACCTCAAATTGAGTTCCGTTGGAGACATATAGTTTTATAAATGGGGGTGTTACAGGGGGAGCAATTTCAATGTCAACCAGAAATTGAACAGATGTAGTTTACCCTCAAGCGGCCTCAGTGAGCAAGAACAATGGGGGGAGTCCCTTGAGAAACCTGAGAAGGTGGCGGGTGTCGGGAGAAATAAGTTAGACGTGTTGGGTGATAGGGGATAGCGAAATCAAGCTGGGTGAAAACTTTTTTTTCGCCTTTGGAATAAGGTCCGCGGCTGCTAGCCCGCCTTTCGAAACATTTCATATCGTTCTTCCAGAAATTCCATATTAGGCTTGAGATGGTTTGCGACCGGAACAACCGCTAGGGGATGATGGTGGCATCCCTGCAAACCGTACATCAGCATGGGGCCATCGGATTCGCCCAGAACGTCCTTTCTGATCTCGACCATCAGGTCAGGGCGAACACCCAGGATGTAGCTGTCAAAGGCGCCATGATGGAGTTTGTCCTTGGAGTGCGGCGCTGCGTGCGCCGCCTTTAGGGTTGCGGATAGAAAAGCAGAGCGGCAGGTAATTGAAATTTGCAGAAAGCGGAACTAGGAGTTCCGCACTCCAAAGGAAAGCTTTGCTGGTGTAAGCGCTGCTGGACGGTAACGGTTCGATAGGCATGCGGAAAGATGGGGACAGCCCCAAAGAGCGGGGCAGTCCCCATTTTTCCGTCACGGAAGCGAGGAGGTTGCGTTTGCCGCCTACCTGGACCGTGAAGGTGAGCGATTGGGGGTCAGCACCCACAGAAAAGCAGTTCAAAGTCCAAGGTTCAAAGTCTGAAAAAGCAGTTCAAAGGTTCAAGAGCCGATGCGCCACGGCGGCCAGCGATTCAACATCCAAAGCGGACATTGTGCGGGAGTGCAGAAAGGACGTTAATCTGAAATTGAAAATTGGAGATTTGAGATCAGCAGGCGACCTCTGTGGGTTTGTAGAATTCAACCATTAGAAATCCGCAAGCACAAGCCCCCGCCACAAAGACGTGGCGGGGCTACCAGAGCGGATTGGGGCGGGGGATTTTCGCAGAAGTGTGCAATAAGGATGTTGATTTGAGATTGCAGATTGGAGATTTGAGATCAGCAGGCGACCTCTGCAGATTCGTCAAATTCGACCGGTGGAAGTCCGCTGACACAAGCCCCCGCCGCAAAAAAAGCGCGGCGAGGCTACCAAAGCACGCGAATGCGACGACGGAGCGGGCTACCAGAGCAGCCCTACTCAATAGCATCGGCAGAATCCGAGTCAACACCTATGGGGGCTGAAAACCAATCCGGCGGCGCTTAGGCCGCGGAGGCGACATCAATTGGCGGATGGCATCGAACACGACTTTAAATTGGGCGTCGTATTTTCGTTCCAGCGATTCAAGCTTGCGGGCCAGGTCGGCACGAGAGGCCATGATCTGTCGCAGGCGGACAAAGGCGCGCATGATTTCAATATTCACTTGGACGGCGCGATCACTATTCAAGACGCTCGACAGCATGGCGACTCCTTGTTCTGTAAAGGCAGTCACCTGCTTGGAGAACTTGATTTCTGAGGATATCACAGTTTGTGATATCCTCATGACCTCATCACGCATCAGCTCAAACCTGAAGTCGCGAGGGAACCTATTGATGTTCCTTCGCACCGCCTGATTTAATACCCTCGTCTCCACCCCGTACAGTTCCGCCAAGTCCCTGTCCAGCATCACCTTTTGACCACGAATCAGGTAGATGAATTGTTCGATACGGATCGTTGGAATCATGGATTGATTGCTGCGCATCATCGCCTCCTCTTGGGGGATTGCAAAAGCTGTTCAAAGTTCCAAGTTCAAGGTTCAAAGAGACAGTCCAAAGTCCAAGGTCCAAAGTCCAAAGTTAGAGGATGAGAGACCGAGTGGTTTTCGTGTCAGGGGTTCCCTGCACCGAAGCCAATCCGGCGGCGCTTGGGGCGTGGCGGCGACATCAATTGGCGGATGGCATCGAACACGACTTTAAATTGAGCGTCATATTTCCTTTCCAGCGATTCGAGCTTGCGGGCCAGGTCGGCACGAGAGGCCATGATCTGTCGCAGGCGGACAAAGGCGCGCATGATTTCAATATTCACTTGGACACCGCGGGGGCTTCGTAGGACGCTGGAAAGCATGGCCACACCTTGCTCGGTGAAAGCAAAAGGTGTCGAACGCCGCAGACCACCCCAACTTGAAATCACAATCTGTGATTTCAAGTTGGCAAATTCTTCGACAGTCAATTGGAACATGAAGTCTGAAGGAAAACGATCACCGTTGCGCTTTACCGCTTGCACCAGAGCCCGAGCTTCAACCTCATAAAGCTTTGCCAAATCGTGGCTCAGCATCACTCTTTGCCACGAATCAAGTAAATCGATCGTTCGATGCGAGTCGCTGTAATTATGGATTGATTGCTGCGCATCATCGCCTCCTCTTGGGGGATCGCGAAAAGCAGTTCCAAGTTCCAAGTTCAATGTTCAAGGAGACAGTCCAAAGTCCAAGGTCCAAAGTCCAAAGTCAGAGGATCGGAGAGCGAGTAATCCTCGCGTCAGGGGTTTCGTGCACCGAAACCAATCCGGCGGCGCTTGGGTCGCGGCGGAGCCATCAATTGCCGGATGGCATCAAAGACCTCTTTGAACTGTGAGTCGTGGCGGAGGAGCGTCCTCTCCAAGTCTGTCAATTTCCGAGCCAATTCCCCATGGGAAGTCAGTAATCTTCTCAACTGGACAAAGGCGCGTACGACCTGCACGCTAGCTCCGACGGCCGCAGGGCTATTCAACACCGTGGCGAGCATGATGGCTCCATGCTCAGTGAATGCGTAAGGCAGTTTTCGCCGTCCGCCCCGCCTTGCATTTGATGTTGCAAATTGCAACATCAAACCGTGAAACTCCCCTCGGGTCAGTTGGAACATGAAGTCCACCGGGAATCGTCCGCGATTCCTACTGACTTGCTGGTTCAATCGGGTGGTTGAAACACCATAGATTTTGGCAAGATCCGCATCAAGCATGACCCGTTGCCCCCGGATCCAGTAGATCAGTTGCTGAATATATCCCACGGGAATTAGGGATTGATCGTCGACCATGATTGCCTCTATTGAAGACCGTTTCACCGCGCCGGCATACTCCTGGACAACGGTCCGTTGTCGACGGTGTGTTTCTTTGAATGGGGGTAGCAGGGGGATAAGCGTGTTGCTGAACGCCAATGTCTTCAGCCGAAGTATACGCCCTTCAACGCCGCAGCGCATACATGTTTTCACATCCGTTGCCGTGGAGTTTGCATTGTTCGTCCCGGAATTGAAAGGCCCTCAGGCGGATTCGGGCGTCGAGAGAAATAGGTGATAGGCATTGGGTAATACGGGATAGGGAGAAGCGGAGATTATTTTGAGGAGAATTGCAATGGGAGGAAATCAAAAGATTTTTTGAATGGAAGAACTGAGGCAGGGATGAACTCTGTCGCCCCCGTTGGGGGCTGGGGATCGCGCAGGGGGCTGGTTCTTGGGACTCGCGTCCCAGGCTCCGCATATGACGTCCCGCAGGCGGGACTGCGGTTCTGGTGGTCCAGCTTTGGTAGCCTCCCCGCGGTTTCTTGCGGGGGGGGCTTTTGCGTGAGTGGGGCAGAAACGCTGATTTCTCGTGATCTGCGAACACAAGCCGGCGGCGGGGCTACCAAAGCTCGTGCGAATGAGAGAGACATCTTGAGTGGATGCATCCAGTTGGGAGGGCCAATTATGTCGCCCCCTTTGGGGGCTTGAGGCTTCTTTTGTGCCTTTACCCACGGCTGGCGCCGTGGGCTAAAGGTCCGGCGCCCCCTTCGGGGACTGAGGAGGTGGGGTTCAAGGTACCCACGGCTGGTCCGGGTGGCATCCGGCTGCGACAGACTAACGCCGTGTTCGCGGCTGAAATCGCAGTGGTCCAGCTTTGGTAGCCTCCCCGCGGTTTCTTGCGGGGGGGGCTTTTGCGTGAGGGTGGGAGAACTGCTGGATCTATGTAAACGGCGCACACAAGCCCCCGCTCCGATAGATCGGAGCGGGGCTACCAGAGCCTGCGATTTTTCCTTCTTGCCGTGCCGCGATGATCGGAAGAACCTCTTTGCCCGCGCACTTGTCTCCATCCTCTGCAACGCAAGAGGAGAAAGCTCTGGCCCCAACGCTCTTTGCGTCGTCTCCGATAGGTCCATCGCTAAATCGTGGAATACATCTCCCATTGAGTGGAGGTTTAAACGTGGTCCAAATCGGTGCCTCTGCATCCTCACCTTGTCCTTTCCTGTCCTTGCCTTGATCTCAGCGGAGATTTGTGGTAAATGTCCCAAAGTCAATGGAGGATGACGGCCACGCTCAGTGTAAATACCTCACCGAACAAATTGTTGACCTTGATTTCCTGATCAGGTTGGCCCAACTTTGGATCCCTCCAAGATCGTTCCACCCATAAACCGGTCAAAGTAACTCAAACGCCGAAAGACGTTCCGGGCAACAGAATCATAAGTACATCCGCTTCGACGATTTCGGCTCCCGTCGTACCAGCTCCTTTTTAGCAAACAGAACTGATGACCCTGATGTGCTTCGTCTTAAATTTATTTGGATCCGTTATCTAAGAACGGATGAGGCACGCTAAACCATCCCGGCAGGTTTCGGCTGAAGGAAGCTCGATCGGATGTCCACACACACGCTGCACCCGTTCAAAGGAGGATCCCCATGAATCCATGGAACTGGAAAATCAGATCATATGTAATCACGATCCTAACGCTGATAGGCGTTAGTTGCATGACGGAGGCTCTGGGTCTGGCTGCGCCCCCTCCGCCCACGGGAAGTCAATCGTTCGCGGCTTCTCCAGCCACCCAACCTGATCGCGTGGAGACCCGAGTCTATTTGCGTCAGCAGTGCCTCCTTGGCGAGGAGAAGAAGGTAGAACCAACACGTGCGATTGTAGCGGCACTGGCAGCGATTTTCGTCCCGGCATTGATTGAGAAAGGTCTCGATGCCGTAAGTTCGGCCCTGAGAAAAGCGGGCGATAAACAGACGCTCCGTGATTCCGGCAAATACCCGACCTACTTGTATCGCCTGTCCTATGATCCGGGTAAGCAGGCCGGGAAGCTATCCCTTAATTCCGATCTAGGATGCGCTATTGTCGTACGGGGAAAATTCAGTGGTCCCGATCCCGACTATCAATCGGAAGTCTCGTTCCCGGAGCCCGGCCTTTTCTTAGGCAGTGATCAAGAGGGCAAGAGAGTCGCCCGCTTGAATGCGAGCAACATCCCCGTGAAGGAGTTGGCCGCAGAATATGAGGCGGCGATTACAACCGCCGATGATGGCACGGCGCTGAAGTACGATAGCCGCTTCCTGGAAATCAAAGCCTTCCAAGGTAGCCGCTCTTCTGAAAATAGAACGCTCGTGGTGAGTTTCACCTTTGCTGCCGCCGGGGCCAAGGAAGACGAAACAACACTATCACTCGCTTTGATGGATCTAGGAGAGATCAAGCGCGGTACGGTGATGGGTCCAGGGCAATTAAGCAGCCGGAGGAGCGGTTGGCTCGGTGGCCTCGCCGCGAGCGATGCGTCGACAAAGGCGGCAGGAGAGCTGGCCATGGGTCCCGGTAAGACCTTTGGAATTATGCCGGTGACCTTCGAAGGGATGCTAATCGAGACCGAAGAGGGTAATGCAGCTTTAGTGTTCATCGCTGACGTTCTGAGTTCGGCGAAAAGTGAGGCGGCCAAGGCCCTGTCCAGCGCGATCTTGCCAGCGGAGCGTCAAAAAGCCGCCCAGGCGCAGGTGGACGAGCTTGAGAAATTGCGCGGGGAGGAAGAGGAGGCTTACGGTAAGTACCTTAGCGCTTCAGACGACCTGGCTCAATTAAAGCCCGACGTCCCTGAATCGACCAAGGCAATCAAGCGATTTAATGTTGAGACCGCAAAGAGAATCTGGTGTGGCAAGTATTCAACCCTTCGCAACCTTGGAATTGCTCCAAGTGGGCGCCAGTGTCCTTGAGCTGCGCGATGGCAACGGTGGATTAGGAAAAGAAAGGGTTTTCAAGTGTCTCCCCGCCCAGAGCACGGGGTCTTCGGTCATAGAGAGCGGAACCTTCGAGGTGGCAGGGGAGAAGGTAATAGGTTATAGGGGATAGGGAAAAGCAGTTCAAAGTTCCAGGTTCAAAGTTCAAAGTCCGAAGGGCGAATTCCAAGTTCAATGCGCCACAGGGCATTTCGCGCCGCGTTCGAGGCTAGAATCGCAGTGAGCTAGCTTTGGTAGCCTCCCCGCGGTTTTATGCGGGGGGGGCTTGTGTGGGAGGATTGCAAAAAGGATGTTGATCTGAGATTGGAGATTTGAGATGAGCAGGCGAGTTCGGTGGGTTCGTGGAATTCAGCCATTTGAATTCGGCTGACACAAGCCCCCGCCGGGAAGGACGGCCGGCGAGGCTACCAGAGCGGATTATCGCGTCGGCGGACGGCCACGGGCCGCACGCCAAATCACAAGCTGGCGGCAAAGGCGTTGATCCAGGCGGCGAAGAAGGGGTCTTCAAAGCGGTAGCGGAGACTGCCAGCCGACTGCTCCTGGCGCAGGATGTCGCGTGCCAGCAGCGCTTCCAGGGACCGTTGCAAGGTGGAGGGACCACTCCCCACCACGCGAGCGACCTTCATGGACAGCAGGCTTACGCCCCCCTCCTGCATCACTGCGATCAAGGTCTTTTGTTGAATCGATGTCAGCTGGTTCCAGAGCTGGGTGTAGAAGGGATCGTACTGCCGGATGATCCGGTTGAGGGAAACATGCACAACAGCTTCACTCAGGATGCGACCTCCTGCCTTCCCCGTTGGGGCGCCGGTCAGTTGCTCCCAACAGGCGTGGGCGAGCAACTGGACGTTGTAGGGGACCTCCTCGGCCCGGTCCAGGATGCGGGCCACCGGATCGCGGGGAGCAGCCTTGCTGCCCGCTCCCTCAATGCGAAAACCGCCCCGCGAGAACTGGGTCCTCAGGAAACGCTCAAATTGAAGGCGCGGGACCGGTCCTAAAAAACGCACCGAGCCCAAACGATAGAACGGGCGCGACGCCTCGGTGGTCATGTCGGTCAGCATCCGGGTCTTCGAGCCGGCGAAGACGTATCCGACGTGGCGATGTTGCTGGATGGCGGCACGAAGCTGTCCTTCCGCGGCTTCTCCACCCAGCTCGATGACCTTCTGAAACTCATCCAGCACGAGGCCGGTCGAGCGTTGGGGGGAAACCTCGGCGGCCATCTTTTCGAGAGATCCCAGGGCGTCAACCAGCAGGGCCACCTGCGGATGGCCTTCCGAACCGGCGGCGCCCAGGGTGACCTTCCACAGCGACTCATTCACATCAAAGCTCAATTCAGGACGGAGCCGGGAAAAGAACTTTTTGATCAGCGCCCCGGCGCGCTCGACGCCCCCCTTCAGGCTTTTAGCGGCATCTGCCACGATGGCGCTCACCAACAGCTCCAGCGACGGGTATCCTTCGACGTTGTAGCGAAGCACCACGGCTCCCTGGCGTGTGGCGTGATCGCTGGCTGCCTTTAAGATCGAGGTCTTACCGAAGCGCCGCGGGCCGATGAGGAAGAGCTTTCCGCCCTTGCGGAGCGCGCCGACGACCTCGGCGATCTCTTCCTGGCGGTCGACCAGCTCGCCGGCCCCCAGCTCGCGTCCGAATTGGAAGGGGTTTTCCATGGGGAGAGCTTATAGCACACAATGTCGTATTATGCAATTATGTGTTATCTAATATTGTGTGATGAGGGGGGAGCAGAGCTGAATTCGGAGATTTGAATGGCGTCGAAAAGAACCGATATGTACCGCGGAGGCGCAAAGGGTTTGGTAGCCTCCCCGCGGATTTATGCGGGGGGGGCGTTTGCGGGAGGGTGGCAGAACTGCTGATTTGTTGTAGCCTGCAGGCACAAGCCCCAGCCGGGCAGAGAATCCGCCGCGGCGGAAGGCTACCAAAGCAAAACCGCCTCCCGGATAAAACCGGGAGGCGGTCGTGAGGGAGTTCAGGTTAGCTCTTGTTCAATGCAACGGTGACCGTGACGGCCTGGGTGGTCACGTTGCCTTTGCTATCAGTGGCCGTAATAGTGATCGTGTAGACCCGACCGTTCCCGGTGCCGGCCCGTTCCGCCCGCAGCATCACGTGGTGCGGATCGATGACGACCCAGTCGGGATCGGTGTCGCCGTCTCCGGTCCCGTTGATGGGTTCATTGCTGATGACGCTGAGGGTCACGTTGACCGGATCGGTGGTGCAGACGTTCTGGAGCGTGTAGTTGACGGTGATGGGAACCAGCTTGTGGTTGGGAGGCCACAGCGCCGGTTGGTCAACCGAGGCGCCGGTGAGAATCGCCGGCAACTGGAAGAACCCCACCGGGATATCGTGGTCTGAGAACCGCTCCGGCCGGGTGCCATCGCCCCGGAAGGATTCCGGGAAATCGGCGTTGGTGCGCGCATAGAACACGCCGTTCACGCGCGAGAGCAGGTTCGCGGTCACGAGGATGTGATCGAGGTCCTGCGCGTTTCCGTCGAACACAAAGGAATAGCGCTCGCTGGCGGGGGCCAGATCGACCAGATCCGTCAGCGTGGGGTTCACGAGAGCGTTCGTGGCCACGACCACTTCGTCAAACGGCACGGGGGTTCCCTTGACGGTCCCGATGACATCGACATAACCGTCGTTGAACTGGGTGGAGTTGTAGTCGCCCACGGAAATCACGTGTTCTCCCGCTGCCTGGTGATCCTGGATCAATTGGGCCAGGAATTCCGCCTGGGCGGCCCGCTTGGCGCGGATACGGATGCCATCCACGGGATCGTCGATTCCGGAGAGCGAGCGGAGATGATTGACAATCACGGTGACGGGGAAGGCGGCACCAGCGGGGGGTTGAATCGTGGCGTGCATGAGCAGGGGTGGACGGTCATTCATGAGGGCCTGCGACGGTGGGTCGGTAATCGGATCAGTGTAGGTCGCGTCCTTTCCCACTTGCGTCACATCGATCACCGTGACCCGGGGGGTCTTGACCAGAAATCCCACGTCGATTCCTCCCACGTCGTTCCCTTCCTCCAGGAAGGCCTGGTACTGCGGATTGGGTTGCCCCGCGGCCACCGCATCGGAATTCACCCTGTCGGCAAGGGTCTGCAGGGTCGGGAGATTCTCCAACTCCTCGACGCCGATGATGTCGGGGAACTTCATCACGTTACGGATCGCGAGGGAGACCTTGTTGAGCCGCTTATCAAACGCGGCCGCGGTGAGGATGGCGTCACTGGTGGACGGATCGTTGATGGTGTCGTAAAAGCGCTCCATGTTGGAGGAGGCCACCGTGAATTCCGCGGGACACGCGTCCGGAACGGGGATGGCGGAGATATTTCCGGAGACGCTCGCCTGGGTCAAACTCCCGGGATCGGGGAGGATGGTATAACTCCGCGACGCGAAATCGAGCGGTCCGGTGACATCAGGGATGATCGCGCCGGTGGTGGCTTCAAGGCGCGTTGCCCCCAGAAGTCCGTCACTATCGACGCGCAGCTTCTCCGGATTGCCATCGAACCGGGGGACACAGCAAGGAGATCCAACGGGCAGGAGATCGGGCACCACGATGCCCGGCTCCGTAAAGGGCCGAGCCACTCCGTCGATGACGCCGTAGAAGATGCCGCTGGAGGTTGACGTGGCGTTCGCCTCGTTAATGCTGCCACCCGTGGGGGCGACCACGACGAGCGAATCCACGTGAACGCGCATGCCCTCAAATCGCTCCAACTGCTCGAGACCGCCGGTTGGGGTCGTGTCCGCACTGGTCAGGGTGACCGGGGCGGGCAGGGGATTTCCCGATGAGAGGACCGTGAAGGCCGGAGATCCGGCAATCTCAGTCGCGGGTGGGCTGACCGGATCGGAAGCGGGAATAAACTCCTGGATCGTTCCTGTCACCTTCACATCATCGCCAACGGAGACCAAAGACGACGGGTTGCTGGAAGTGAAGATGAAGATGCCTTCAGATGTATTAGGGTCGCCATCCACCAGTGAGTCCGGCATCTGAATGAAGAATCCGTTGCTCTTGACTCCAGTGACGATACCTCGGGTGGCCACCAGTTCTCCCACATGAGGCGAGGTCAAACCGCTTCCCTGGAGATCATGGATGGCGGTCTGTGGAGGCTCGACAGTCAGGGTGATGGAAGTGCTGCCGCTTCGCAACTGGGCGTCCGAGATCGCGACAGGGAGCGTTTTGGAACCCGGTGTAATGTTACTGGCCACCGTCGCCTGGAAGGAGAAAATCAGATCTCCTGCCGCGACGTCGCCGTTTGTTCCATCGTCGGACAAGGCTTGTGCGGCCGAGCCGCCGATGGACAACAGGTTAGCCGTTACAGTGATTCCGGTGCTGGTAGGATTGGTGCCCGGTGTGACCGTCACTTTGAGCAGGGTGGAATTTCCCGCGATCAGCGATCCGGGGACAGCAGTCCCGGTGCCGCCGGGATTGGTCGGTCCGGCACAAACAGTCACAGGCGAGGCACTGTTGCGCGGGTTGGGAGCCCCGACCGAAAAGTCAGCGGCATTGTTATCGGTATCCGTGCACCCGTTTAAGGCGCGCAAGGCCGCGGTCGTATTGCTCAGGATTGGCGTCGGGGCGCCCTCAAAGTTATTCGCCCCATCGTATCCCACAAAGTCGACGATCGAGGCATTGGGAAAACAATTGCCTGCCACTCCACCACATGTGAGAGACGTCTGACTGGAGACCAGCGCAACCTTGGCGCCAGTAGCACTCATCGCAATAGATCCCGTCGTATCGGGGGTGGGCAGGGGCAAGGTGCCACCTGAGCCGGCGGCCTCTTGAACAAGATAATAATGTCCCGGCTGGATGATGCCGACGAGGTTTGTCTTGAGCGAGGCAGAGAACGTTCCCGCCGAGGAGGCATATTGCACGGACCATGTGCTCACGTCGACGGCGACACCGCCTCGATTGTACAGTTCGATGAAATCATTCTTGAAAGTTGCGCCCGAATTGCCGCCGCCACCGTAGACCTGGCTGATCACGATGCTGCTCGATGCGGCCTGAACGGGGGACGGGGCAAGGAGTTGACCCAGGATTAAGACGAGGCCCAAAAATGCAAACGCGGCAGTCCTGATAAGACGGGAATGTCGCGTTAATTGTTGTGACAAGGGGGGGGTTCTCATTGATTGTTCTCCTCTTTATAAATCCGCACTGCTCGTTTCCAAGGGGGTCTAAAGCCCCACTCAGTCAACGGCAGATATGGGAATGCTGCGATTTGAACTCATGATCGATCGGGAAGAAAATCTTCCCGATGGTGTTTCCTCCATTAATGCAAGTGTTCAGCAAGGCTTTAGATTGGGGAAGAACTCGGATTGTATTGACGGTGATCACTCGGTGCTTTCCTGTGAGGAACAGAACGGGTCCATCGACCTCCTGAATTCGAGAGATTTCCTCACGCGATGGTCATTCTCACAATGCCGTCGTGACGGGTTTTGAATTCAGAAGTTTCCGGGACGGCGCGCGATACTGCCGGGATCAACCGGTCTTGTCTTTTCGCCTGTCCCTTCGTTTTGATTTGAGGTGAGGAATATCACAGGCACGTTCGAACCATTTGAGAGCCTCATCTCAAACAATGGTGTGACTCCTTGTGAGTAATGATAACCCCCACGACTGAGAAAGTTCAAATAGTATTCTGATTCGCAACTGTCCAAATCAGGTTGTGAGAAGGAGGGGTGTTCCTGTTTTGGTAGCCTCCCCGCGGTTTCTTGCGGGGGGGGGCATTTCTGTGAGGGTGGCGGAACTGCTGATTTTGTGCAGAGTGCAGGCACAAGCCCCCGCCGGGAAGAACGCCCGGCGAGGCTACCAGAGCAGATCAATGCACGGGCGATGGCCCCGCAGAACGGGGGTTCCCGCTTTGGTAGCCTCCCCGCGGTTTCTTGCGGGGGGGGCTTTTGCGTGAGGGTGGCGGAACTGCTGATTTTGTGCAGAGTGCAGACACAAGCCCCCGCCGGGAAGAACGCCCGGCGAGGCTACCAGAGCAGATTATTGCACGGGCGATGGCCCCGCAGAACGGGTGTTCCTGTTTTGGTAGCCTCCCCGCGGTTTCTTGCGGGGGGGCTTTTGCGTGAGGGTGGCAGAACGGCTGATCCTTTGTATCGTGCAGACACAAGCCCCCGCCGGGAAGAACGCCCGGCGAGGCTACCAGAGCAGATC
>JAIQFY010000025.1 GCA_020072965.1 Terriglobia bacterium
GCGTGCGCCTTGGGTCGGGAAGGTCGTATCAGTACATGAACGATGGTGCCAGATCAAAATTCAACTAGGTTGTACGCTTGGGGAAAAATCCCTTTTCCCTCCTCCACTCCGTGATATTGAAGTTGTAAATTGGCCCGGGTGACGCGAGTCAAGAACGGGTCGTGGATTTGTAGATTGTTGAGACCTGGCGCCATCCGCCTACTTGTTTCAACGCATCCGCCTGGGCGGACAAAGAACGCATGTGTGCGCCACCCGGCCGATCTATCGGGGTGTGCGCCATTCGGCCGATTCGGCATCCTGTTACAAATCCGTCCTCGAATTATTCACAGTGCAAAGGCCTTGAGTCTCGCGAACTTTATGCCACGGTCTTCCTTGTGTCCTTGAGGTATGTCTGGGCGGGGGAGTAGAATCGCAGCTGTCGTTAGGGTAGAAGAGCCTGCGGCCATGATGGACCTGAAGAAGGACTGGACACTGAACGCTGAAGCCTTCCACCAATTTCTCAGTTGGCTCGAGGAGGGTGTCGATTCCAGCGGTGAGAAGTATCTCGAGATGCGCCGGAGGCTTGTCCATTATTTCGACCGCAAGAACTGCCTTTCACCGGATGAGCTGGCGGACGAAACATTGAACCGGGTCGCCCGAAAGCTCGAGGAGAAGGGCGCGATTACCGACGTCTCGCCCGCCCACTATTGCTATATCGTCGCCAAGTTCGTCTTCCTGGAATATACGCGTGCGGCCAAACAGGCCCTGACAACCGCTGATGGATCGTCGAGCGCCCGTCATGTTGTTCCGGACTTGGCGGTCTCTTCAGGGCCTGATACGGCTGTCGAAACCCAAGAGAAGCTGCTCGACTGTCTCGACAAGTGTCTGAAGAAGCTGGAGTCGGGTGATCGAGAGCTCATTCTTGAGTATTATCAGGGTGAGCAGCGGATAAAGATCGAGAGACGGGTCCAACTGGCAGCGCGTTTCGGCCTTTCGATGAATGCGCTGAGCATCCGGGCCTGCCGTATCCGCAACAGGCTCGAGCATTGCGTCATCACGTGTTCCAGAGAAACTTGACGGATTCTTCCGCATTCTGTCTTATATGAGTGAGATGATGTCTCTATCAGACAAGAATGGATATGATGACCAGTTTCTGCTTCAGTATCTTCTTGGTTCTCTGTCCAATGAAGAGGCCGAGCGCCTGGATGAGTTGAGCATCTCGGATGACGAGTTTGCATTGCGGTTGGACTCGGTCGAAAACGATCTCGTGGACGCTTGTGTCAGAGGTGAGCCTTTCGGCGAGACACTGGAGCGATTCAAAGCGTTCTATCTATCTTCGTTGAGAAGAGGCGAGAAGGTGAGATTCGCCGAGACCCTTCGCGCGTTCGAGAATAGAGCGGCAATCGCCCAACTTGCCCCGCCCACAGGACTTTCAAGTTCTCAGCCATCAGAAGATGCCTGGCAACAGTTTTTCCGACGGTGGTTCTTCCCCTTCCAGCACTTAAACCCCCAGTGGGCGCTGGCGGGCGTAGCGCTGGTGATGCTTCTCGCAAGCGGTCTTCTGCTCCTGAATGAACTGCGAATTCGAAAGCAAGTGGCCGGGGCGAAGGCCGATCGTGCGGTGCTTGACGAGCGAGGACAGCAGCTGCAGACAGAGATCACCGAACAAGGTTCAGCCAATGCTGCGGCTTCAAAGGAATCAGAACAATTCCGTGAGCCCCAGGTGAACCGTGACCAGCTCAAGACCATTTCTATGCTTTTGTCCCCGCCGACCCGGGGCGCAATCCGCGTTCCGACAATCTCCGTGCCCGCGGGGACGGACCGGGTGGAATTGCTCTTGGTGCTTGAATCAGACGACTTTCCAACCTATCGAGTCGTGCTTAAAGATCCGGCAACCAACCAGATTCTCTGGCGAAGCACTGACCTTAAGACCAAGTCGGCAGGCAATAACAAGGCTGTCTCATTCGGTTTCCGCGCCAACCTGCTGAAGGCGCGGAACTACCTTGCGGAGCTTACAGGAATTCCTCCAGGCGGCACCCCCGATTTCATTAGTGCTTATCCCTTCCGCGTCATGTTAAAATAGCGTTTCCCGAACGAATTCCAATTCATTCATGAAGGGGTATTCGCTATGATGCGAAGCATCCGCTCTTACTCGCTCGTTACCGGTCTTGTCGCCCGGAGGACGTGCGCCGTGTTTGCTGCAGCGTGGGCTCTCTCGCCCTTTTCACTGGCCGTCTGCCCACCTCCCCTTTTCCAAGGATCTTCTCCTGCCACCCAAGCAGTCCCCGAACAGGATCAGCGCGAAGTCACGATTCTTGAACCGGGCAAGCCACTGGAAAGCAGAATCGCTCGTGGAAAGAAGTACGGGTATAAGTTCGAACTGAGCCAAAGGCAGTATGCCGCCGTTGCCATTGATTGCCAAGGTGCGGCAGCAATTATTAGGCTCCTTGACACTGCAGGCACTGAAATCGACCGGTCTTTTGTGAGTGCACAATCCGTCAATAGGAGGATCGAGATCGTGGCGGAGACAACGGGTCGCTACGGTGTGGAGCTAGAAAATAAGTCGGGGCCAGTCCCGACGGAGACATGCACAATTCTACTTTCAGAACCGCGTCCCGCCTCCGAGAAGGATCATCAGCTTCAACAGGCCCGGACCCTGGCCTTTAAGGCCGAGATTCTTAGCGGCGCCGGAAAGTACCCTGAGGCGCTGGAATCGGCGCAGAAGGCTCTGGAACTGCGGCAAAGGGAGCTGGGGCCGGAGGATGCTTTGGTAGGCAATTCGCTTTTTACCCTTGGAAACGTCTATCTCGCCACGGCGGACCTTCCAGAAGCCGAAGCAGTCTACCAGCGTGCGTTGAAGATCCAGGTGAAAACGACTGGCCCGGCAAGTGATAGCATCTTCAAAACCCTTAACAACCTGGGGGCCGTCTACGCACAAAAAGGAGAACCTGACAAAGCCAAGCTGTCTTTGCAACGCGCACTGGAGGCTGGAGAAAAAGTGTTTGGCGCGGAAGCTCCGGCATTGGCCAACTCACTTGTCAATCTCGCGAACGTCTATGATGACGAAGCGGACTACGGCAAGGCAATCACCTATTATGAACGGGCAATGGCGATTGCCGAAAAGACGTTTGGTCCGGATTATCCCGGCCTTGCCACTATAGTCGCGAACCTTGCCGGGGTGTACTCTGAAAAAGGCGACTATCAGAAGGCCGAGAGTCTTGGTCAGCGTGCAGTGTCGATCCTGGAGAGGACTTCCGGGCCCGAAGATCGCCGGCTCGGAGTCCCCCTGGAGAATCTTGCCGACGCGTACCGTTTGGAAGGGGCTATTGATAAAGCGGAACCGCTCTACAAGCGCGCGCTCAAGATTTTCGAGAAAACGCAGGGACCGGAGCATCCGCTCGTCGCGGATGCTCTGACGAATCTGGCCGACATCGATCACGACCGCCACGATTTCGCAACCGCGGAGGCGCTTTACCGGAGAGCGCTCGCTATCAGAGAAAAAAAGCTGGGGGCCGGCCATCCCGACGTGGCGCTTTCATTCGATCACCTCGGAACGCTTTTCCGAGATCGAGGGGATTTCGACCGCGCAGAGGATTTCTACCGGAAGGCGCTGGCGATTCGCGAAAAGGCCCTCGGGCCCGAGCATCCCGATGTGGTCAACACTCTCACCAACTTATCGACCCTTCAAATGGCAGGCCCTCGGGCCCGAGCATCCCGATGTGGTCAACACTCTCACCAACTTATCGACCCTTCAAATGGCGATGGGCAACTTCGGGGAAGCGGAAGGGTCCCTGTCGCAGGCCATCGCTATCAGCGAGCACAACGCCGATCTGAATCTCCTTGCCGGCTCGGAGCGGCAGAAGCTGGCCTATCTGAAACTGTTGTCACCCCAGCTGAATCAAGCGATCACGCTGAATGCGAGTCTTGCGCCTGAACAGGCCGCCGCCCGCGACCTGGCGGCCACGACCGTGTTGCAACGTAAAGGCCGCGTACAGGATCTCCTTTCCGACAATCTTAAAGTGCTGCGACAGCACTTGAATACCGAGGACGCAAAACTACTCGATGCGTTGGATGACGTCACATCTCGGCTGGCCCGGCTGGTTCTGGGCGGCCCCGCAAACACAACTATCGAGGAACATCAGAAGCGCGTCAATGCGTTGAAGGAAGAGCGGGAACATCTTGAGGCCGAGATCAGCAAGCGCAGCGCCGAGTTCCTCGCCGTGTCACAACCGGTCACGTTAGAAGCCGTGCGCAGCGCTCTACCCGGGAACACCGCCTTGCTGGAATTCATGGCATACAGGAGATACCTTCCCGGAGGAGTAACGGACCAGGATCGCGTGGGCGAGTCGCGCTATGTCGTCTACGTTATCCGCCCCACCGGCGACGTGCAGTGGAGAGAGTTGGGCGAGAGCAAGGTTCTCGACCGAGCGATCGATGCCTTCCGCCTGGCGCTGCGCGATTCCAAAAGAAATGATGTCGCCCAACTCGCGCGTGCCGTGGACGATAGGGTTATGCGGCCCGTGCGCAACCTGATCGGGGATGCCACCCACCTGCTCGTTTCACCGGATGGGGAGCTCGACCTCATCCCCTTTGAAGCCCTGGTGGATGAGAATGGCCGCTATTTGCTGGAGCGCTACTCGATCACCTACCTGACTGCCGGGCGCGACTTGCTCCGAATGCAGGTGCCCCGGGAAAGTCGTAGTAACCCCATTGTGGTGGCCGACCCGTTCTTCGGTGAGCCAGGGATCACGCAGATTGCAGAGGCGCGCCCGCTAAAGGTGAATCATACAAAGACCGCCTCCGCACGCCGGAGCATCACCAGCGGGCAGGATTTGTCCACCGTCTACTTTGCCCCGCTCGTCGGCACGGCCCAGGAAGCTCACACAATTCACTCCCTCTTCCCTGAGGCCAGAGTCCTCACTGGAGAGCAAGCGACCGAGGCTGCCCTCAAGGGAGTTGACGCGCCCAAGATCCTGCACATCGCTACGCACGGATTCTTTCTGCAGGATCCGGGGAGTGACACCGGGCCGGCGACGCCCGGCCCTGCAGCGAGCGGCACCCGCGCTATTCAGGCGAGGGTCAACATCGAGAATCCGCTGTTGCGATCGGGATTGGCCCTCGCGGGGGCCAATCTGAACAAAGGCGGTGGCGATAACGGCATCCTCACCGCCCTGGAGGCCGCGAACCTCAACCTCTGGGGAACGAAGCTGGTGACGCTCTCCGCCTGCGATACCGGGGTGGGCGAGGTGAAGAACGGGGAAGGCGTGTACGGACTCCGGCGGGCGTTTTTCCTGGCCGGGACGGAAACCCTGGTCATGAGCCTGTGGCCGGTCAGTGACTACGTCACGCGGGAATTGATGAGTGATTACTATGGAGGACTGAAAAAGGGCCTGGGGCGGGGTGAGGCGCTGCGGCAGGCGCAATTGGCCATACTTAAGCGCAAAGGTCACCAGCATCCGTTCTATTGGGCCAGCTTCATCCAATCAGGCGAATGGGCGAATCTCGACGGCAAACGATAACCGCCGGATGGTGAAGTCGGGAGTCGGGAGACGGGGGATGGAAGCCAGAAGCCGGAAGCCGGAATTCGGATGTCAGAAGGCAGAGGTCAGAAGGCAGAGGTCAGAAGTCAGAAGTCAGAGGTCAGAGGTCAGAAGTCAGAAGGCAGAAGCACGAAGCCAGAAGTCAGAAGCGGGAGAAAGAAAGTCAGGTTTTTCACTCCTTGGCTCGAGGATTTCGCCACAGAAAAGGTGTGGTTTTTCTGACTTCAAACTTCTATGTTCTATCCTCTGGCCTCCGGCTTCCAGTCTCTGACTTCCGACTTCTGGCCTCTGGCTTCTGACTTCCGGCTTCGATCGCCTCAACAATGGAAATCCCATGAAATACTTTCCCCTCCCAGTCTTATCTAAGTGAATAGCGGATCAACTTGTCTTTCGGGCTGCCGAGCCCGTTGCGTACATTAAAGCCCGGAGGCGGGCGAGGGAGGAGTACGCTCAGGTTGAGCCCGCGCAGTTTACCAGCCCCAAGCAAGGAGGAATCCCATGCAACTGAAGTTCAGATTGCCAGTACCTGGAATCGGAGCGTGTAAGTGGAGCATCATCATCGGATTGTTGGTTCTGGGTTGTGCCGTTTCTGCGGCCATGATCCCGAACCTGTTCCCGTTTCTCGACCCGGCCGGTATCGTTTCCACCTACAACGTCAACGGCCCCATCGATGAGACCAACGCCTTTTTCCAAAGCTTGGGCACCAACGGCCGTTCCTGTGCCACCTGCCACATTGCAGGTAACGCCTTCGGCCTGAGTGCCCAACATGCGCAGTCGCGTTTCCGGGCGACCCGGGGGCGCGACCCCCTGTTCGCTGCGGTGGACGGCGCCAATTGCCCCACCGTCAGCCCGGGCGATCCGGAAGGACATAGCTTGTTGTTGAAGAACGGCCTGATCCGGGTTGGCCTACAGATGCGTGCAAACGCTCAGTTCACAATCCGCGCCGTCCACGATCCCTATGGTTGCGCCAGCGTCACGGACCCGGTTACAGGCCAGCAGACCATCTCCGTTTACCGTCGCCCGCTGCCGACCTCCAATCTGAGATTTCTGAGCACTGTCATGTTCGACGGCCGCGAGACGATTCAGCCGCTCAACAATGCGCAAACATTCCAGGCAAATCTCGTGACCGATCTGATGCACCAGGCGATGGACGCGACCTTGGGACACGCCCAGGCAGCGAACCCACCGACCACAGAACAACAAACAGCAATTGTCAATTTCGAGCTGGGGCTCTTCAGCGCCCAGGTCCTCGATCGGCGCGCGGGACTGCTGTTCGCTCACGGCGCCCAGGGTGGTCCCCTGAACCTGTCCCAGCAGTCCTATTATCCGGGTATTAATGATTCGCTCGGACACGATCCCCAGGGGGCGGCGTTTAATCCGGCGGTGTTCTCAATTTTTGAGGCGTGGGCGAACCGGGCCGGGCATGATTCGGACGGAGAGGACTCAGCAGAGCTCCGGCAGAGGATCGCAGCCGGCGAGACCCTCTTTAACACTCATCCCCTGACGATCTCAAATGTCAGGGGCCTGAATGATAACTCCGCGCTGGGCACATCTCTGCCCATTGCTCCCTTCCAAGGTACGTGCACCACTTGCCACAACACGCCAAATGTCGGGAACCACTCATTTCCATTGCCCCTCGACATCGGGACAGGTCATGATGCCGCCAACGAGCCTGACACACAGATTGCGAGCGGAATTTCAGAGCTCAGCTTTCCGGATCTTCCGGTCTTTGAAATTACCGGATGCCCGAATCCTTTCCCGGATCCGCAACAGCCGAATGCACCTTTCGTGATCTTCACAACCGATCCCGGGAAGGCTTTGATTTCGGGGCAGTGCAGCGATGTGAATCGTATCAAGGGGCCGATCCTTCGCGGACTTGCCGCCCGGGCGCCTTACTTCCATAACGGCGCGGCGCGGAACTTAAACGAGGTGGTAAACTTTTACAACCAGCGTTTCCAGATGAACCTCACTGACAAAGAGAAGTCCCAACTGGTTGCATTCCTGAATTCCCTCTAATAGCAACGGGACCTCGACTCCGCAGGCATCGTCCGCTGAAGCGGACGATGCCTGCGGCACCCCACCAATGACAAAAAAGCTCAATTCCGCATCCATATGCAAGACTGCGGGACCTCAATTTACACCAGCCGAGCAAAACGAAAAAGCTCAGGTGCTACTGGGGGAAACTGAACTCTGAATTTGGTTGCGGATGTCGCAACCGACGATTCTTGCAACTCTCGCAGATCGCGGCCTACTGCCTGTCCAGCCATAAACCCTCCGGTTAGCAGAGGAAAAACGACCGATTTGCCTCTCGTTTTGAGCGATTGTGCCAAGTCTCCAGATCGCAAAACCGACAACGCGCAATCCGGGTAAGCCGCACGAACCGAAGAAGTGTCTAAATGTGCGTTCTTAGTACCGGACATAATGCCGTGCTTATTGATTGACTAAATGTCCGGTGCGCGTTACACTGGCAGCGCAGTGAAATCCCGAGGAACGATTGGGACAAGTCGAGGCTTTCACACTCCAGGGCCTCAAGCTCTGGTTCAACTCGTCAGATCACCTGCCGCAGCATTTGCACGTCATGAGGCGTGGTGACTGGGAGCTCCGGGTGTACTTCCTTGAGTGCACGGAGAATCACTTGGCCTTCGACCACAAATGGGGTCGCAAGAGCCCATCGGCGGTGGATTGCTCTGCGATCTTAGCGGCGGTTCTAGAGCATCGCGTGGCACTCCTCGAAGAATGGGAACGGAAAGTATGCTAGTGGAATTGAATTCTCCTGAGCCTGAGATGACGGTGCTCGTCCACGGGACCGGTAGCGAAGAGCTTTTGCCGCAAGAGCAGGGTCTCCACGTGGTTCGTCGGCCGCAACTGCAGATCGCAGAACGAGCCCTCAATCTCTTCGTTCTTGTAACAGCGACCGGTCTGCCTGATGTTTCCGAGTTTGTGTCAGTTGCGAACCGTCGTCATCAACTGCGTGCATTGTTTGTCCGCGACGACACGAACGCCCGATGGCTGCCCCATTGGTTCGAACGGGCGGGGCTCAGAACACTCCGCAACACTCTCGTACATTCGGATGCGACTGTGCCTAGGCGCGTACTCACGGCCTGGCTTCATGGGGCCCAGAACGAACTGATCGCGGATGCGAACGTCGCTGATGATCGACTGTTCCTCATCTCGTGCGCCCTCGAACACTACGAAGTCCCGTTCGACCGGGTACCGGCGATGAAGGCCATTCCTCCGGCCCAACGGAGCACGTTTGAAATGGACGAGGATGGCAGCTATATCCACTGGCCAGGACCCGACATTCATCTCGACCTCGATGCCATTCGTGCGGCTCTGGATCCAAAGTCGCGCGCGAAGGCTGCAGCCGTAAAGGCATCGCGAGACCAGCGGTACGGTGCGGCAATTGCAAAGCTCCGGGCGGCAAGAGGCTTGAAACAGTCCGACATTAAAGGGTTGTCCGAGCGGCATGTGCGTCGCATCGAAAAGGGCGAAGGAGCAAGCTCTGAAGCCCTTCGTCGGCTGGCTGAAGCACACGGAATGAGTCTCGACCAGTATCTGCGTAAAGTCGCCACGCTCTTGGCGAGCCCCTTACTTGAACCACAAGACGCCAGATGAATGCTGAATGCACTGTCCTATATCCAGGTCTGACCGCACATATTTCTGAAAGGGGAGCGCGCCCGGCATAGTCGTCGAACGAGCCGGGTCGGAGGCCGCGAGGATCGAGGTTTCGGATGCGACTGGAGGTACTTCAAGGTGAGTTCGGTGTCGCGCGTCTTGACCCCAACGAGGCAACGCCGGCTTGGGCAGCACAGGGCATCATCTCTTCGGTCACTCGGACGGCTGAAGATCTCTCCGTGGTCTGCGACGCCGGGGCGATTCCCGCGGGTGTGAAGGCCGAGCGAGGCTGGAGGTGCCTTCGGGTCACCGGGCGCCTCGATTTCTCCTTGACGGGAATCCTCGCCTCCATCGCAGGTCCATTGGCGGTCGCCAAGGTAAGCATCTTCGCCATCTCCACCTACGACACCGACTACGTCCTCGTCCCGGGCGAGGCCATGACGAGAGCGATCGAGTGTCTTCGTGCAGCGGGTCATGAGGTGATTGGGGCGTGAAGGTCCCCGCTGGATCTCTTTTTTCATAATCCTCCCACCGGTAGGTGGGGGATGGTTCAGATCCGGCCTTTCGCTCAGGCGTGAGCTGGAACACTCGACCGATTCTGCGCGGCAAGACCAGAAAGACAATTCATAAATCCCCGCGGCGGATCGGTTGAGCCGAATCAACGGGCGTGCGCCTTGGGTCGGGAAGGTGGTATCTGAATTATCCCCTCCGCCGCGGCGGATCGGCGGGATTGAAAGGGAGAAAATAGGAGGCGCCAGTAGGCTGAACTTGAAGGATCCCCTCCGGCGAGGCGGACCGTCGGGGGAATTGTCAATTAGGAGTCTGACGAGCTGGTGGGGGAACGGGGCAGCCGATGGCCGCCCCGTTCTCGTCCGAAGCACCACCTTAGGGGTTGCAGGTGGCTGGTGTGTGCGAAGTGTCCGGATTAGTGCAGAGCGGTCCCAGCTTCGAGACCGGGTCGGGCAGGCTGATCATCGCCAGCGGGCCAGCTTTGTGCTCGCCGTTGAACGGCGTGAACTTGCTGGGATCGTTGGCCGGAAAGCCGCATGCGGCGGCATCCTGAGGATTGTCAAACCAGAAGCCCACATGGAAAGTGTTCGTCGGCGGCAGTCTGACGTCTGGATCGAAGCCAAAGATGTCGTCGAGCAGAACCGTCTTAATGCGGACGTTGCCGTCATCGGTGTGTTTGCCGATCTGAATGTCCGACTGATACCAGGCGAGACCGAAATTCGTGAAATTCGGATCGGCAGTACCCTCTGACAGGAACGGACTGCGCTGGACGGTGAACAGGTCGAAGGCCAGGCCGGGTTTGATCCCGTCGAGGTCCAGGATGAGCGTGTCATTGACCTCGCCGCGAACGACCGTGGCGCGAGCCCTCGGTTCTTCAAAGGACGAGCGGCGCAGACAATCCGCAAATTGCGGGTTCGGAACGAGGTTGAATCTGATGACGTCCTCTTTATTCTGAGCCGAAGCTATAGACGGAAGGATCGTCGCCCCCGTGATCACTACCAACAAAAACAGGATCGCGTCAAGCACGACCCGATTGAAGAGTTGCACAAACTTGTAATTTTTCACTGTTCTCCTTTTCTGTCAAATAAGTTAAATTAATTGGGTGAAGGTCCCCGATGAGGTCCCTCACCCGTGATTCCTCTCCCCGCGGGAGAGGGGTGTTGCATGGCCCCAGAAATGAAAGCTCGAAACGACTGGCAACTGCGATGCACTCTGATTCGAATGCTTCGCCTTTTTTCCGCCGCCCAGCCATCCATCCCTGTTAGCATCGTGGCGACTCTAGTCGAGGTGCGCTCAAGAGTCCTTAAGGCGTCCTAAGAAAATTGCAAGGATTTTCCAAGCTGCCACGGACGGGCGGCCATCAGATTGGGGACTATGGCGTTGTACGAATTTGGCACATTCCGCTTTGACCCCGCCGACCACTTGCTGTTGAGTGCCGGGAACCCGGTTTCACTCACACCGAAAGCATTCGAAATCCTTTTTGTGTTCGTCCAGAACGGAAACCGACTCACGACCAAAGAAGAGTTGATGAACAAAGTCTGGCCGGACAGCTTTGTGGAAGAGGCAAACCTGACTATAAATATTTCGGCCTTGCGCAAAGTCCTCGGGGAGACACCCGACGGCCAGCAATACATCGAGACGGTGCCAAAAAAGGGCTACCGTTTTGTTGTTCCAATTACCGAAGTACGAGACAAAGGTTTACAAATTCCAAGCCTGCCGGTCAGCGAAAGAAGCGACACGGACGTCGCGCCGATTGCGGTGCAAGGCGAAGATCTTCCGGCTAGCGTTCGAACGCTGTCGGGGAGAAACGAGAATGAAAGGTTTTGGCCTCGTTCCCGCGTGATGGTTCTCAGTTTTGTTCTCATCGTTGTTTTGGGGCTGAGTTATTCGATCTATCGCGGCCGGTCCACCCGAATACTGCTCGGGGAACATCCGCGCAGCCTGGCGGTTCTTCCTTTTCAGAATTTGCGGGAGAATCCCAATGATGATTTTCTTGGTTTCTCCCTGGCCAACGCGATCATCACCAAGCTGGACTACGTCAGTGAACTTGCCGTCCGGCCTTCCTATGCTGTCCAGAAATACAAAACGCAAACGATTGATATTCCCAAAGTCGCCGCGGACCTCAACGTCGACACCCTTCTCACGGGCACCTTCCTCCGCGAAGGAGACAATCTGAGAATCACCAGCCAACTCATCGACGTGAAAACGCAAAACCTTATTTGGAAGGGCGCGTTCGATCTGAAATACGAAAAACTCCTGAGCGTTCAGGACAGCGTCGCGCAGAAGATTATTAAGGGTTTGGAATTAACTCTCTCCCCGTCCGAAGTGGAGCGACTGAAGCCCGATGAGGCTGTCAATCCCCTTGCTTACGAGTATTACCTGCGCGGGATTGACCTCTATTCGAAGAACGAATTTCCCGTGGCGATCAATATGTTGGAGAAGTCGGCGGAACTCTCTCCCAACTACGCACTGACCTGGGCCAACCTGGGGAGGGCGTACACGGCGAACGCCTCGTTTCAATTCGGCGGGGGAGAGCAATACCGCAAGGCCCAGGCCGCTTTCGAACGCGCCCTCTCGCTTCATCCCGATCTCATCGACGCCCGCATTTACATGGCGAACATGTTCACCGACACGGGCAGGGTGGAAAAGTCTGTGCCTTTGTTGCGGGAAGCCCTCCGAACAAATCCCAATCACGCGGAAATTCATTGGGAATTGGGCTATGCCTACCGCTTCGCCGGCATGCTGCAGCAATCCGTTTCTGAATCCGAACGGGCGCGGCAACTCGACCCGGGCGTGAAACTCAACAACTCGACGCTGAACAGCTATCTATACCTTGGACAGTACGACAAATTCCTCGGGAGTCTTCCCGAAACCGATGATTCCGCCCTGATCGTCTTCTATCGCGGGTTCGGCGAGTACTACAAGAAGAACTACACCCAGGCCGCGAAAGACTTCGATCACACCTTTGAGCTGGACCGTTCTCTTTTGCACGCCCAGATCGGAAAAGCTCTCAGCTTGGGAATTCACCACCAGGATTCGGAGGCGGCGGAAATGCTGCGTTCCGTGGAAAGCAAGATCAATGAACGCCGCGTGGGTGATCCCGAAGCGATTTACAAGATCGCACAAGCCTACGCGATGCTTGGCGACAAATCGTCGGCCCTGCGCGTCTTGAAGCAGAGCATCGAGAATGGGTTTTTTCCTTACCCCTATTTCGCGGCTGATCCGCTTCTGGATGGCCTTCGCAACGAAAATGAGTTTTCCCAGCTTATGAGGGTAGCGCGCCAACGACACGAAGCCTTCAAGGCCGCATTCTTCTAGAAACTATTTCCCAACTCCGGATTGGTGTGTTGCAGGGGGCAGATTTGAGCGGGTCTGCACGCCAGGACGTACGGCCAAGCAGTCGCCGTCATCCGAATCCGCATCATCAGGAATGTTGACGAAAATACATCAGCCGACCTTGCATCCTACATGGGCAACTAGGAGAAAAGTTTCTCGAAGGTCGAGTTCTCAGATCTGCCCATCAGCCATGCAAGCTGCAGCGGCTTTGCGAACTATTTTTTCGCCTCTGGCAAGTTCTACGAGTACGTGCCACGGGTTATGCGGAACGTTAGGCGGATAGCCCAGAGATCGTTCTGCAGTTGCCCAAAGACGAATGAATTTGGGCAGGGCGAAGAAACTTCGGCAGGACTATTTGCATCTAGGCGGGGTGGCGCACACAGGCGCTCATGTTCCCGCCGCGCGGGATGCGGTTTGCTTGGGAACTGCGATTCACCCGTGAAAGACAACCCGCCTCTTCGTTACTGAAGCGCCAAAGGACCCCACCGAGACTTCCAATGCATTCCACGTGATCCATCGCTAGCAGGCTGGTGTTTCCCAGATAATAAAATCGCGGGTGGCGCACACATGCGTTCCTTGCATGTGTGCGGCTTCCTCGGGAACTGCGATTCACCCGCGAAAGACAATTCACCTCTTCGTCACTGAAACCCAATGAACCCCGCTGGCCTTCGAATTCATTCCACATGATCCATCGCCAGCAGGCTGGTGTCCCCAGATAATAAAACCGCCAGCTGGACCAGGGCCAGTCTCCCGCTTCGCTGACTAATCGACGCTTCACGGGATTGGCATGCATGTAATCGAGCTTTTCGAGGCGCTTCTTCTCCGTGTAAATATTCATGTCGAAGAACCGACGCTGCCAGACACGGTACTGCGAGGGTCCGTGGAAAGTGAATGAGGGGGATGCTTCGATGCAAATTTGATCAAGAGCCGCTCACACTCCGATAGCTCGGGGTATGCGCCCCCCTTCATAATAATCTTCTCCGGAGAAGGATTCGAATCAAGAGAATGACAGAACCTGCAATGGCCGCGCCCCATCGCGCACATGCCAAGAACGCATGTGTGCGCCACCCGGCGTGTGGAGGCACTCTGTAACCTCCGTCTTGACTGGGCAAGCGCACGGAATTATCATTCCTTCGATGCGGTCAAGAATGTCACTCGTAATAGCGACCATCGCGTTGATCATCTGCTTTACCTGTCCCATGATCGAATTGTTCGACCAGTGGGATCACACGCTTCAAACGGGCAACGACACCGAGTACACGCTCGTGGTCCTTGCCTTGTGTGTGGGTTTTGCATTCTCGATGCCCGGTGTATACGTCCGGGCTGCCCGGTACTGGTCCGCGGTAGCGTCTCTCGTACTTCCTCCCTTGAGCAGGGATTCCAAAGGGCTTCAAGTCAACCCTCTCTCACCGCCTGCTGTTTCTATAAGTCCCCAGGTTCTAGTGATGCGTATTTGATCCTCCCTTAGTTGGTACTTCAGCTTCGTTTTCATACCCCTAATGACCCGGTGTCTCGCCAGCAGCGGAAGGATTCGCTGCAAACCTCACACGTGGCGAAGTTCGCCGGGACTTTGATTTCACCTCCGGAGCGATGAATTGATATGTTCATTCAACGGAATTCGCTTTATGCACGAACTGGACTTATTGCCTTAACGGCTTTGTTC
Source organism: Terriglobia bacterium (assembly GCA_020072965.1). GTDB lineage: Bacteria > Acidobacteriota > Terriglobia > JAIQFV01 > JAIQFV01 > JAIQFV01. Next base: position 14,644 of record JAIQFY010000025.1, read on the forward strand.
CTGATTTTTCTGAAACTGGCGGATACAAATGCTCAAGTTTCGAAGGTAGGCGCGACGGTAGAGGGTAACGTCCGCGACAGTAGCGGTGCTGCCATATCCAACGCAAAGGTAACGCTGCGAAACACTGAAACGAATCAGATGCGCGCGGTTGCGACAGATGATCGGGGCGCTTTCCATGCGGGAGAACTTTCCGCAGGAAACTATGAAGTGCGTGTCGAGTATCCCGCCTTCGCACTTTATCGGCTTGCAAGCGTTGGATTGCCTCTCGGCGGGACAGTCCACCTGAATATTTTGCTTGTCTTGGCGTCTTCTTCTTCCGAGGTTACGGTGAACGCGCAGCCGTCATCCATTGACCCTTCGCAGACCTCGGTTGTTTCGTCTGTGGACAAGGAAAGAATCGAAGAGTTGCCTGTGCGAAGTCGCAACTACCTGGATTTTGTCTTGCTCGCGCCCGGCGTCTCGGGCTCGCCTCCGACATCCGGCGCCAGCGGAACCACGCCCCTCGCGGGGAGCGGCTTCACGTTCGGCGGCCTGCGGACTCGGAGCAACAATATCTCGATCGATGGTTTGGACAACAACGATGAGTATACAGGTTCGAGTCGCATTGAGCTTTCGCCTGAAATCGTGCAGGAATTTCAGGTCGTCAATAATGGTCTTTCAGCCGAATCGGGTGGAGCCTCGGGTGGTTCGATCAACGTGATCACGCGGTCTGGGACGAACACCACTCACGGGGACGCCTTCATTTTTGTGCAGGATGGCGCATTGAACGCACGGGATCCCTTCGAGACCACACCGGGCAGGCCGGCGTTCCGGCGTTACCGCACGGGGTTTGCACTCGGCGGACCGGTTGTTAAGAACCGCACCTTCTACTACGCTGCCATCGAGCAGGAACATCATCGCGGCCAAAGCAGCACGGACATCAGCCCCGACCTCGCGTCGACAATCAACGCATTCCTTGCAACGGGGGCATATCCCCGGCTCAGCACTCGACAAATCGCGACGGACTTCTTTCCAATCGCCCGCGAGGAGACAGAAACCGCGGGTCGACTGGATCACCAGCTCAAAGGAGACACATCACTCATGCTGCGCTATGCCTTCACGAATAATAAAGAGTCAAGCGACGCATTCAACACCACGGGCATCGTGGATGCCAGCGGGCGCGGCAGCCAATTTACAAGTGACCAGTCGGTTTCCGGTTCGCTTACATCTGTGTTCGGGTCGGAAGCCGTGGGTGATCTGCGGTTCCAGGTTTCAACCCGGCATGCCGTGCTGCGTACTAATGATTCTCTGGGCCCGGAGATTGTCATCGCTGGACTGGCGGACTTCGGCCGTCCGTATGGCGGCCCAAGCACGCGCCGCGAAAATCACTACCAAGCTGGATACACGTATGCGCGCGCCTACGGTAAGCACGTCTTCAAAGCAGGCGGGACTGTAAGTCGAGTCAACCTGGAAGCTTCCGTGGAAGACGGCTTTGGGGGCATCTATCTATTTGGCGATCTCAGTGATTTCCTGAACGGTCAACCCGACCAGTTCCGTCAGGCCTTCGGAAGTACAAATGTTAATCTCCCAGTGACGACCTTTGGAGCCTTCGTGCAGGATCACTGGTCTTTGACATCACATGTCATGCTGGATCTGGGCGTGCGCTTCGATTTCGAACATCTACCGGCGGGGTTCAATCAGGACACAGGTAACGTGAGTCCTCGGATTGGCGTGGCTTGGAGCCCTTCCTCGAAGTGGGTTGTTCGAGCTGGGTGGGGGATCTTTTTTGACCGGTATGTTTTGGCGAATCTGGCTCGTGGTCTTGAAAAGAACGGCACGCAGGCGTTTGAGCAGGTTGCTGATGGGCCCCTCGCAGCGAGTCTGTTCGCAGCGGCAGAAGGTGGGCCGCTTTCGGTTCCCGCATCGGGCATTGCACCTTCAATCTTCCGCCCTGACCCGAATCTTGTTACTCCGTACAGCCAGCAAGCAAGTGCCGGAGTGGAGTATCAATTGGCTCGCAATGTGACACTCCGCGCCGACTACCTTATGGTGCGCGGCGTACATCTGTCTCGCACACGGAACATCAATCTTCTGGCACCGGTCCTTCTGACCATTGCCAACGCCGAACGCCTCGGTATCCCTGATCCTACGCCGCAACAGGTGGGGAGGGATGTTTTCGTTCCGGGCCGCGTCGACGCACGTTTTGACGACATCTACCAGATTGAGGATTCGGCAAGTTCAACCTACCATGGCGTCTCGTTTTCGCTCAATCGGCGGATGTCTGACGAATTTGAGTTCTCAGCGGCCTACACGGTATCCAAGACGATTGACGATGCGTCGGATTTTGAGGAGCAACCTGAAAATCCATTCAATCTCCACGCGGAGCGGGCGCTTTCTAATCAAGACCAGCGCCAGCGATTTGTATTCAACGCTCTTTGGGACCTGCCAATCGGCGAGAACGAGGGAGAAGGGAAAACGCAGGCCGCGAATCACGGCTGGGCCTCACGAATGTTCAGCCACATCGAATTGGCAGCGATCGTCACTCTCGGGACTGGCCGACCGGTCGACCCGCTCACCGGGCTCGACTCAAATCGCAGCCACGCGTTTCCGCTCTCGGTGAGACCGCTCGACCAGGGAAGAAACTCGCTTCGGACATCCGGACTGACCTCGACGGATTTTCGTGTTCTGAAGTACTTTCCATTTGGCAAGTCCGCCCGCCTCGATCTGGTTGCGGAGGCCTTCAATCTGTTTAATCACCCGAATATTTTGACGATCAACCCGGTCTTCGGATCAAACCTGGCTCCACTGGCGGGCTTGGGCCAGCCGATCGAGGGAGCGGGCGCCCGCCGTGTTCAATTCTCCCTGGATTTTGAGTTTTGAGGATGAATGGGGTCGGGTCTTTCGAATCTCCATTTCCGCCGTACGATATACTTGGACCATCTCACCGGCTCCGGCGCCATTCGCAGGTTCGAAGACAAAATCGAGACAGACGAGCGCTTGGCCGAGATCTTCCAGAACACCAAATCTCAATTCGAGATTGGAAAGACGTGAACCCAATCATTCTGACGAAGCCCCCGAGAGCAACGGGAATCGCGGCTTATCCGCGCTGTCGTAAGGCGGACAGCCCAGAGATCGTTTTGCGCTTGAAGTGAAAACTCCATCTCTAGCTGGCAGAGTTTCTTCGTTCGGATCAAAAGAGCAGCCCGGTAACCATTCAGGCTGATATAATTCGCACGGATGGGCCGACTGAAGGAGGGCCTTTAACAACCATGTCGGCGCAAACAAATGACACGTTGAAGATATGTTACCAGCCCATTGGAATCATTCACAGTCCATTCGATGACCCAGAGGGGATGCCCCTTCAGCCCATCGGCGCACTGGGAATCAGGGGAACCGTAGAACTCCATCGAGAATTCGCGGCCGGGCTCCGCGATTTGGAAGGATTCTCCCATTATTCTTAATTTGTCACTTCCATTGTTCAAAGGGGTTTTCGTTGGAGGTCGTTCCCTTCGTAGACCACGTTTCACACGGCGTCTTCGCCACGCGGGCTCCACGCCGACCAAACTCCACTGGAATCTCTGTCGTGAGGCTTTTATCGGTAGAGGGGAATGTCCTGCATGTGGAAAACGTCGATATCCTGGACGGTACCCCGCTGCTGGATATAAAGCCCTTTATCCCGAGCGTGGACAACCATGAGGTTGACCGCATTGGCTGGCTGGACAAAGCTAGTGACAAGATAGCTCAATTCAGGGCTGATAAGAGATTCAAGTGATATCTCGATAACGGAGTTCAAATACTCCGCAAAAAGGGTCAGACCACGGTCGGACCAAGGCAGTTGTGAAGGAAGACAGGCCGTGAGGTGAGATCCTGCATCCCGCCAAATTCCGATTGAAGATTCGAAAGCTACGGCCCCATTCATTTTGTTTCTACCTCGGGCCGTCTTTTGTGCCTGCGCGGGTATACAGGAGGTCTTCAAATGAATAGGAACAGAACGATTTTGAACAGCGCTGTCGTACTTTACTTCGTTATCTGCTTTGAAATCCTGATAATGATCAGTCCCTTCGCCGGCTTCTTCTATTCCGCGTTTAATCCGATTCTCCTGGGGTTGGCAAAACACCGGTCTACGAGGTGGCTTAGTTCTTTTTTTTTCACTCATATGGTTGTGCCGCCCAATGCGCCGCTCAAAGTCGTGCGCGTGATGGGTTCGGTCTTGTTTCTGCTTGGCATCGCCATCTTCTTCGTTTGTGCGATCCAGGTGTATTCGAACAAGTTTCTTAAGAGGGGGGCTGTTCTGAAAGGGCTGTATCGCTGGATTAGGCATCCCCAGTACCTCGCTCTCTCCATTGCCGGTGCCGGTCTTGCCATTCTTTGGCCCAGGTTCATCGTTGTTGTTTTGTGGCTCGCGATGGTTTTAGTCTACTACGTGTTGTCCAAAGACGAGGAGCGGCGGATGCTGGGGCAGTACCCGGAGACCTACCGCGAATACATGGAACGAACCGGAACGTTCCTGCCGAAACGGCTTGAGGGTTCCATTGCCTTCCCAACGGTCGTGGGGAAAGTCGCACTGTTCGTCCTGATTGCCATCTGCGCAATCGGAGGGGCCTATCTCCTGCGCCAGTACACGGTGAGGCATCTCCCTCTATGGAGAGGCCCGAACGTGGTTGCCCTGGCGGTACTGCCCGAAGATGAGCCGATGATGCAGCACCGGATGGCGGAGATCCTCAAGGTGGATGAGGTTCGATCCAGACTGAAGGAGAACGAGTCATACCTTGCCTATTTCCTGCCGACGAACTATGTCATGCAGGGACTCATTGCCGACACGGGGGGCGACTGGCAGCTCTATAAACGCCATCACTCAATCGGCAGGTTTACCGATTGGGTGTTTCATCCCTTTGGCCACCTGGGAGGGGCACAACATTCCGTGTTCGACCCGGCACATGATTCAGAGCACAGCATGGCGGCTCGTTCGGTGAGACGACTGATTTTCCTTAAGGTGTCCGGCGTCGTGGTCACCGAGTCAGCCGATGTGTTCGCGGTGAATGCCGTTCGGACACCCGATTTCATGGTCGATCTGGATGTGCACAGCCTCAAGGTCCTCGATGCCAAAACTCTCCCCCTCGAGAGCGCTTGGGGCAAGGTGCCAACCCCTGCCTTCTGATATTGGTAATTGACGGTGACCACGGGGAGGATGGAGAGGGTCAAATCGGAACGACGGACAAACAGAGATCGCTGCAACAATGCCTATCAAATTGGGACGGGTGACTATGTCACAAATCAGGGCAAGTAATGCACCTTCGGCTATGCAATGCTCAATGGTCCAATGTTACGGTCCGACCCTGGTTATTCATTAGGCTGCGCCCCAGCAATCAGAAAACGAAAGGGATAAAGAGCCGGGTGCGAGCCATGTAGTCGCGCTAGGCTTGGCCGAACTGACGGATCGTCGCCACCTCTTCAGCTTTTGCTGTGGCGATGAGAGCCACGGTCGCTACACTGACCAGTATTAAGGTCGATGGAGTCACAGCCTTGAGGAGGGTGCCCCACCCAAGAAACAGAAGCGACGCGTAGAGCGGGTGCCGGATGTGGCGGTAGGGACCAGTCGTGACGAGGTTGGTAGTCATGATGTCAGCTGAGCCCTGACTGACCGGTTGACCGAGACGACGCAGCGTCAGAGATCCCGAGATGACCGTCACCACTGAGGTCAGAAGCAACAGCCAAGACACCAGCTGCCGGGCTGCAAGGGGATGAGCGAACCACTCCGGAGCATTGAGGACGATCAAGGCGAGGATCGATTCCACTGCGAAGAAGCGATAGAAGCCGAACGATAACGGTCTGAGCAGGGAACGCCTCGAGATCCAGAGCACTGGGATCGATCCGACTGCAATAAGGACTCCTGCGAGCATTGGGGTCATCCGTAATAGAGAGGGTCAAATCTTCGATATTGGCAATTCATAGAGACTATCACGTCTCGACAGCGCTCCACAAACTGATCTCGATCCTTGTCGTCGCGAAAGACGGCGCCCCGTTCGTTGCCCCGTCCCATAACGTGGCATCAGCCTACTGCGACGTTAATCCGAAGTTGCCTGCACATGGCAAATCCTTATTAGCCGAAAGCCCACACAACCTCCCAACGTTCCCGCTCTCAGACGAGTCTCCCACATGGCTCTTCCCCGACAAATCAAAGAATCTCCACACTCTACAAATGCCAATAACGGAGACCTGACCTGGCTATCCTCCCGTTGACGCCGACCTTGAATTTGCGGTAGTCATGCATTCAACATTATTCCAATCATCCCTATTAAGCCCGCATGCGGGTTGCCACCATCTTTCCGAACTGCTATCGAACCAGAAGAGGCTTCCAGTTGCGGAAGTTGCAGGTTACACTGAGCGCAGCTAAATTAGGTGCGAGAGTTGGAGGTGTACATGAAAAGGCCCGTCCCGTTGGAATCTGCCTCTGTATTAATCGACGAGAAGATCAAGGAATTTGGGGACTGGCGCGGGAAGACGCTCGCGAAGGTGCGCGAAATCATACACGAAGCAGACCCTGAGATCGTCGAAGAGTGGAAGTGGGTCAAGCCGACATCGCCGGGGACTCCCGTCTTTTCCCACGGCGGCATCGTCTCCACGGGAGAGACGTACAAGAACGTCGTCAAGATGACATTCCCCAAGGGAGCTGCGTTGAAGGACCCTTCCGGTCTATTCAACTCCAGCCTCGACGGGAATGCCAGGCGCGCCATCGACATCCACGAAGGCGACAAGATCGATGAGGCGGCCTTGAAGGATCTCATCCGCGCTGCAGTGGCGCTCAATCTCAAGGGCAAGAGCAAGCCGAAGCCCCGGCGAGCGAGCAGCAAGCGGGCCGACTAGCTTCATCGCAGGTCCCGGCCATATCTCCTCCCACAGGGGAAGAGCTTCGGCACCTGCCTCATACGCCAAGCAGTCCGGCGTCGAGGCCCCGAGCTGGCCGCCGAAGGTCGCTCGGTCTTGGTCGCGGAGGAGATTGCCATGTCTATGGAACGTCCATATGGCGGTCAAGCGTGAGTCGTGCCGACGTTAATGAACGAATGAACAGATCAGATCTTCGCTATTGGCATTTGGAGGGAGTGGGGATTCTTTGATTTGTCAGGGAAGAGCCACGTGGGAGACTCGTCTGAGAGCGGAAACGTTGGGAGGTTGTGTGGACTTTCGGCGAATAAGGATTTGCCTTGTCCAGGCGACTCCTGATCAACGTCGGATTAGGCTGATACCCCGTTATGGGAGGGGACAACGAACGGGGCGCCATTTTTCGCGAGAACAAGGATCGGGATCAGGTTGTGGAGTGCTGTCACGAGGCGATAGTCTTTATGGAATGCCAATAGCGAAGACTTGACCCTCTCTATGCTCTCTATGGTGTTCACTTTTCATGGCCCGTTCCGAAGGGATTCAAGGCGGGCAAGGCGCGGCTTGAGGGGGCCAAAGAGATACCATTGAAGTAAGGGTCCCGCGTGCAACAGTTGCTTGTAAGGACTATGGAGAGGAGACGCCTACCATCAGACTTAGGATCCGCACGCCGGCCAGCACCGCGCCATCCCCCGGTTCGAAGACAAAATGGAGATTGACCCGCACCCGGCTGAGATTCGCCAGAACCCCAAGTCTCAATTGGAGATTGGAAAGACGGGACCCCAATCATTTTCCAATCATTTTTGCCAATCATTTGGAAGTTGGGAGACCTCGGGGATTTGGAATTCTCATTGTAATCAACCCTAGCTGGGGTCTATAATTCATAGTGGCCATACCCAATGGCCGGATTTGATGCAACTAGCCTGACCCTGCAAGTAGGCTAGCACCCTCCCCTGTCCCTGGAGACTCTTCACGCGACCAAGGCTCTTTTCAGAGTTCACGCCCCCCTTTTCAGGAACGGGAAAGAACCGAGTCAAGTACCCAATTGGACAATTGCCATGCAAACACTTCGCCTTCATTTTTTAAAAACTTTTTCCTTGTTGTGCTTGCTGACTGTCATTTCTCAAGGCACAACCCCTGGCATCGTCTTCAGTGCGCCTCTGGGTTGCAGCACACCGAGCTTCACGACAATTCCTCCCATGGATACCGGGTCGCTCGCGGCCGGTGCGGTCAGCGCGGATTTCAATAGGGACGGAAAACCGGATGTGGCGCTGATTGACCGGTCCACGGGTGCGGTCCGCATTCTGCTGGGCAATGGTGACGGTTCTTTTCAGATTGGTGGAGTCTACACCACCGGTACGCTTCCGAGGACGATTGCGACTGGTGATTTCAACGGCGACGGGAAAATAGATGTGGTCACAGGGAGCAGCAACGCTTTTTCACCTGCTGGAGGTTCCGGCATCCTGTCCATCTTGATCGGGAATGGGGATGGGACGTTCCAGAACGCATCCCTTTTAAAGGACGTCGGGAATCCAATCTCCATCGCTGTGGGAGACTTCAATCGGGACGGCAAAGCCGATCTCGCGTTTGCCAGCGAGTCCGGCCCCGTTTTGGTCCTTTTGGGAAACGGGGATGGGACCTTTAAACCGGGGACCGCTTATCCGGCGGGGGTGGGTCCGGTACAAGTGAAAACAGCCGCCCTGAAGGGCGATGGGGTCCTCGATTTGATGGTGGTCAGCCTTATGGAGTCTTCCGTTTCAGTTCTGATCGGCAATGGTGATGGCACTTTTAACCCGGAGGTAAAGTATTCCATTGGTCCAAGCGCTGTTAATTCTAATCGGTCGCTTGCGCTCGGAGATTTTGATCGGGATGGGAAGGAAGATCTGGCCGTCGCCAATCTCTCCCTGGGAAACATAGCGGTCCTTCTGGGAAACGGGGATGGAACCTTTCAATCGGCGGTTTTCTACCCCGTCGGCGGGTCCCTCTTTTCGATCGTCTCCAGCGACTTTAACGGAGATGGGGCGTTGGATTTGGCCGTGACAAACCCCGACGCTTCGAGCCTCTCTATTTTGCCGGGCCGAGGGGACGGGAGTTTTCAAGCCGCAGTGAATTTGTCCACTGATGCCTATCCCACTCTTTTGCTCTCTGAAGATGTCAATGGCGATGGCAAGCCGGATCTCATCATAAAGACCGGACCCAGCAACTCAAGCATCCTCCTGAATGCCTGCTCCGGATGTCCGAGCATTGCGATCGCCCCTCAAACCCTGTCTACAGGTTCCGTCGGCACCGCCTACAGCCAGACGCTTAACGCCAGCGGAGGACTTCCGCCGTATAACTTTACAGTTTCCTCTGGAACACTCCCGCCGGGCCTTTCCCTTTCTACTGCCGGGATGCTCTCAGGCGGCCCAACAGGCGGTGGTCCCTTCCAGTTCACTGTGAAGGCAACTGATGCGAACCAGTGTTCGGGAAATGTAAGTTATACCTTAAATTTGGGCGGCGCAGGGATATGCACGACGACAGAGTTTACTCTGGGCCCTGCATATCCGGTGGGCAATACGCCGGTGGCGATTGCTACGGGCGATTTTAACGAAGACGGCATTGTAGATTTGGTTGTGGCCAACCGTTTTTCAAGTGATGTCTCCATCCTTCTGGGGAAGGGCGATGGGACATTCCAGCCGGCGGTAAACTATTCCACCACGTTTTACGCCGAGGACGTCAAGGTGGGTGACTTCAACCATGATGGAAAACTTGATCTCGCGGTCGCCAACCGCAATTCAAAATCCGTGTCGATCCTGCTGGGCCGGGGAGATGGTACTTTTCAGGCCCCGGTGCGCTATGCCGTGGGTGATACGCCGGTCTCCATCGCCGTCGGCGACTTCAATCGGGACGGCCATCCGGATTTAGCGGTCGCAAATTTCAATTCCAACAACCTCTCTCTCTTGTTTGGAAATGGCGACGGGACGTTCAAACCGGTGGTGAACCACGCATTAGCAGCCAATGCCCTCTCTGTTGTCGCCGGAGATCTCAACCGGGACGGGAAGCTTGATCTTGCTGTGTCCCTCAGGGCCATTCCCGGAATATCTATTCTGCTCGGAAACGGTGACGGGACGTTTGCGGCGCCAGGGAGTTACGGGTTGTGGGCTGACCAAGCCATGTTGGCGCTGGGGGATTTTAACGCAGATGGGAGAACTGATATCGCCACTGTCGGTTCTAACGGCTTGGCGATCCTGCAGGGAAGGGGAGACGGGAGTTTTCAAGACACTCGGACTTCTCTAACGGGAGGCTCTGGATTCGTGGGGGTGGGAGATTTCAATGGCGATGGCAGGCCCGATCTGGCCCTGGCGAGTTCGCCCAATCCCCTTTCAGCCGGGCATAATGGTTCTGTTTTTCTGGGATTGGGCGACGGGACTTTTGGGCCGCATGAGATCTTCAGTGGCTTCAACTCTCCGAACACACTGGGAATCGGGGATTTCAACGGGGATGGAAAACCGGATTTGGCTGTGGCAGATTTCTATGGGAACACCGTCACGGTTTTGCTGAATTCCTGTCTCTCTCTTCGGTCCACCCTGAATCTGGTTTTGACGGGCGGTGGCTCTTCAGTGACCTCCACTGCGGGAGGCAGCGGCCTAAAAGCTGGATATGCAACGGTCAGCACGGATTCCAGCGCTCAAGCGCCCTATGGCACAGCCGTGTACCGTTACGAGAAAAATGGCGTGGTCGTGAGTGAGGCGGGTATTCCGGCCTCTCCGCCGACGACTGCGGCCAGAATCCTCATGGAGTTTCGCGATAATGTTGCCACGAAAAGCACCCGTGCGGACGCTGGAGCCATTTCAATCAACACCGGGATAGCAATCGTCAACCGCGGAAACTCGATCGCCCACCTCGGATTCCAGCTCCGTGACCGTGCCGGCGTCCCGGTTGCCGCCGGCAGCGCGACCTTGCTGCTTAACGAACACCGCGCCCTTTTCATTGATCAACTCAGCCAGTGGGCCACGGATTTTTCTGTGCCGGCTGATTTCGCGTCGACGATTCAGTATGGGTCGTTGGACATCGCCAGTGATCAGCCGGTGTCAGTGGTGGCGCTGCGGCTGACGACGAATCAGCGCGGGGAAAGTTTGATCACAACCACGGCGATCGTCGACCTGAACAAGCCGCTTCCGCCATCTCAACTTTTCTTTCCTCACATCGTGGACGGGGGTGGGTACACAACGACCCTTGCCCTGATGAACACCGCGGACACCTTGGAGACGGGCGTATTGAGCTTCCTGGGGGATGACGGAGTGGGATGGAGCGTTGGTCAAATGGGCGGGCCGTCCGACTCCTTCTTTCGCTACCAAATTGAACCCAACGGATTGTTTGTGTTTCAAACCGATGGATCCGCGGCGACCGTACGCGCCGGTTGGGCTCAAGTGACTCGCGATTCCTTTACTTCAAAAGCAGTCCCTGCGGGCGCAGGCATCTTCAGCTTCAGCCAAGGCGGCGTTCTGGTGACTGAATCTGGAATACCCACGGCCGATGTGACGAACCACGCTCGAATTTATGTCGATCGCTCCGGAGGACACGACACCGGGGTGGCGATTGCTTTCCCTAGCCAATCGTCTCCAGGGGGTGGCGGAATCATAGTTGCTGTGACCGCATTTCAAACGGATGGAACCACTCCCGTCGGCAACGGGCCAGTGCATATGAACCTCAATGCTGACGGACATGACGCGAAGTTTGCGGGGCAACTGATTTCGGGGCTTCCGAATGGGTTTACCGGGGTGCTTGATATCTCCTCATCCAATCCTCTGAATGGGTTCGTCGCGCTAACCCTCCGTTCGCTTCTCAACACGCGCGGAGAATTCTTGTTAACGACATTCCCTGTGGCCGACTTCAGCCGCCCTGCGCCGGCACCAATTGTTTTTCCCCAGATTGCTGATGGCGGAGGGTACCGGACGGAGTTCATCTTGATCAATCCCCTCGGGAGCGCATTGAACACGACGATTAGTTTTTTAGGAGACGATGGGTCACCGCTGACCGTCGGGAGTTCATCGAAGTAACGAGGGGACTTGCCGATCACGCATATTCATCTCAGAAAGATAAGAGGGTTCGATTTATTGATGGGGCGAGTGGTGAGTGGCGCCCATGCGCTTTTGGTTCCGCCGGGCGGGATGCAGTGTCCACGGGAACTGTGGTCCACCGGGGGAATACACTCCACCTCTTTGTTACCATTTCGGGGGTCAGATCGGGACGGGCTGTTGCTCAAACCCGAGAGCGCCCGGTGAGGGCACCGGGCCTGCAACATAACTACATGATTCTGCGTTGTAGGCCGGGTCCCCTGACCCGGCGAATTAATTTGAGGAACAGCCCGGGGACATTGGACCTTGCGAGCGCTACTCATGTGAAGATGGGCGCATCATCCAGTCCTCTGACATTCTCTCACAACAGATTGTGCATATCCATTGTTCCGGGGATCTCCATTTGTCCAAATGTTAGGGGCCAGGTCTATTTATTTTTCAATTGGGAATGAATTCGTTATAAGACGGCGGGCACCTTGGGATCCTGCTTCATTCGTTGGGGGATCCGAAAAGAGGACGTCCTTCCATTCTCCATTTCAGTGGTACAGGACACTAATCGCGAAGGTCTCCGCATTCTTCAATTGCTGGCAGGCGAGCGCCAGCGCGGTGGTTAGCTGAAGATCGCGGATGAAAAAAATGCGGAGTTGCCTCTTCAAATGCAGATTGCGGAGATCTGACCCTTGCCATTTCTGGTCACCCGCTTGGGCTTTTCGCCTGCGGGGGGCTGCGAAATCTGTGCAAGAGCATAGCTTGTACTTCGGCCCCCTGCCGCGCTGCGCACCAGGATGCCCCGTCCGATGAGTTCCAGAATGTCGCGGTACGCCGTGTCCTGAGACGAGTCCGTCAGCTTCGCCCATTTCGTCGTCGTGAGCTTGCCCTCGAACCCGTCGAGCAGCTTGTTTAGGACCAGACGCTGGCGGTCGTTCAAAGGAGGCTCGCCGACCCGCTCCCAGAACCGCGCTTTGGCCCGCACACCGCGGAGCAGCGTCTCCGACCCATCGATGGAGCGGCCAAGACAGCCCAGGAACCACACCTGCCACCGCGTAATGTCTGTCCCGCCATTCTGCGTCTCTTCCAGAATGTCGTAATAGGCGTTGCGCTCCTCCCCGATCTGCGCCGACATGCTGTAGAAGCGTTGGGCACTGTCTTCTGACCGCGCCAGGCAAAGATCGGCCAGGGCGCGCGCAATACGCCCATTCCCATCATCGAAGGGGTGAATCGTCACAAACCACAAATGCGCCATGCCCGCCTTCAGCACCGCATCAACCTTCGGCCCACGGTTGAACCAATCGAGAAATCTCGCCATTTCCCGCTTAAGCTGTGCCGCGGCCGGCGCCTCGAAATGGATGCGTTCACGCCCCACCGGCCCCGAGACGACCTGCATCGGACCGTCCCGGTCGTCGCGCCACTTCCCGACCCGAATGCGCCGCATCCCGCTCCGCCCCGACGGGAATAGACTGGCGTGCCAGCCGAACAGCCTCTCCTGAGTCAGCCGTTTGTCATAGTTTTGAGTCGCGTCCAACATCATTTCCACAACGCCCTCGACGTTTCGATCTGCCGCTCTCTTCAGCCCACCCGCATCCATCCCCAGTCGGCGGGCAATCGACGATCGGACCGCTTCGGAGTCCAGTTTCTCCCCTTCAATCTCGCTCGACTTGACCACATCCTCTGTCAGCGTCCGCAGGACCGTCTCCGCTCGCAGCTCAAACCCAAGCGCCTCCAATTGGCCCAGCAGACGGCCCTGGCGATGTCGCACGTCCGCCAACACCTCCGCCAGTGCCTCACTGTTCCAATGAAGCTGCGGCCAGTCGTGTTCTTCATGGATAGTCATAGTTATTCTCCGCATTATATGCGGATATTATATATCTTAATCTCCGCAAGGGCAAGCCTAATCTACGCATATAATGCGGAGAATAATACAACCCATCTGCGCGGCTGATTGCCATCGACTCTTCTCCTCAACTTCGCGGGGTGGCGCCCACATGCGCTTTTTGCATGTGTGCGGTGCGGAGCTCTCCCCTGGCTGGGCGAGCTCCCAATGCTGCGTGGCGAGGTGCTTTGAAGTGTGAACAATAACGTGGCCGGATGCTCTTCTGAGGGGACTCGCAGTTCCCGAAGATTCCGCACACCCCGATAGATCGGGGTGTGCGTCACCCGACTCTTTTCTTCGGTGTCCAAACTTATTCACTTGCTTGTGGGAGACTTCTTATTGATTTGGGGGTTCCCAAGCATTACACTTCCTCTAAGCCAACCCCCCAGGTCGGCTATTCCAAGTCGCTACCATCGGTTGGCTGAGAGAGGCTCTTCCTTAACTCTTACGACATCAAGATTGTGGTGTGCTACCCGATACCAGATTAGAGCGGATCTCGCAAATGGCAGGCGAATGACACGCGGCTTTTTGCGGGGCTCCGCCCCTTCTGCGAAACGTTCACGTGTAATCAATTTGATGGACACGGAGCAGGAAGCTGGCCATGAAGCAGGAACTTTGGCGGCGAGCCGAGGATCTCTTTCACGCTGCGCTGGAGCGATCGCCGGAAGCTCGCCGAGCGTTTCTCGATGAGGCCTGCGGCGAAGATACTGAGTTGCGGCGGCAGGTCGAGATGCTCGTTTCGAAAGATGAGCATGCCGGCAGCTTCCTGGAAAAGCCGGTGCTTTCGGATGTCACGGACACTGTGGGCGCCCGCGGGTCGCTGGTGGGCCGGCAATACGGATCGTATCGCATCCTGTCCTTGCTGGGCGCGGGAGGGATGGGCGAGGTTTATCGCGGGCACGACAGCAAGCTTGGCCGCGACGTCGCCATCAAAACATTGCCTGCCGAGTTCGCGCGCGATCCGGAGCGGTTGGCGCGCTTCCGGCGCGAGGCGCATACGCTGGCATCCCTTAACCATCCCAACATCGCGGCGATTTACGGGCTCGAGGAGTCCGAAGAAGTGGATTACCTGGTGCTCGAGCTGGTGGAGGGGGATACGCCGCACGGACCGCTACCGCTTGCCACCGCGCTTGATCGCGCCCGCCAGGTGGCGGAGGCGCTTGAAGCGGCGCATGAGCACGGGATTATCCACCGCGACCTGAAACCGGCCAACGTCAAGGTAACGCCGGAAGGTAGGGTGAAGGTGTTGGATTTCGGCCTTGCAAAAGCGATTTGGGGGATCGAGGCCCAGCCGTATCATCTCTCGCAGACGGCGATAGCGACCGGCACCGGGAGTGTGGCGGGGCATATTGTGGGTACTCCCGGGTACATGAGCCCGGAGCAGGCGCGAGGCTTGGAGGTCGACCAGCGGACGGACATCTGGGCCTTCGGATGCCTCTTGTACGAGCTGCTCGCCGGGAAGCGCGCTTTCGAGAGTGAGACGGTCACGGACACCATTGCGGCCGTCCTGGAACATGAGCCGGACTGGCAGGCTCTGCCTGCCGAAACCCCGACGAAGGTCCGCGCCCTGTTGCGGCAGTGTCTCCACAAGGATGCGAATCTCCGGCTGGGCAGTATTCGAGACGCCCAAGCAACGATTGAAGAGGTACAGCGTGGACGAAATCGCTGGCGCTTCTCCGCGATCGCCCGCCAGCCCCGATTCGCCATCCCGGTGGCCGCAATTCTCGTGCTGCTTGGGTTTTTGGGCATGCGCTTATACCAGCGCAACTCCCGTGTCCGCTGGGTGCGAGAGCAGGCCATTCCGGAGATTGCCCGATTGTTGGATTCGTTTCAATACAAGGCTGCTTACCGCCTCATACGTCGCGCCGAGGCGGTCCTCCCCAACGATCCCACGCTGAAACAGATTCATCACGACAACTCCTTCCCGACCTCGTTTCGCACCAATCCGACCGGAGCAGAGGTGTGGGTCACGGGCTATAGCCCGGAGGACAATGACTGGCTGCGTCTCGGCACTACGCCGTTCACCACCAACGAACTGCTCCTGGGGCTCTATCGCTTCCGCATCATGAAGCCCGGATTTCAAACCATCCTGGGCGCGGGCGAAGTCCGCGGAGGAACTTCTCTGGAATTCGACCTGGACGCCGAGGGTGCCATCCCGCCGGAGATGGTGCGCGTCCCTGGCGGCATTGTGAGCATCCCTGGCTTGGACAACAAGAAGCTGAGTGCATTCCTGATCGACCGTTACGAAATCACCAACCGGCAGTTCAAACAGTTCATCGATGGGGGAGGGTATCAGAAGCGGGGGTACTGGAAACAGGACTTTGTCCAAAGTGGCCGCAAGCTCTCCTGGGAAGAGGCCATGCAGTTGTTTCGCGATTCCACGGGCCGGCCGGGCCCTTCCACCTGGGAGCTCGGCGGATACTTGCAAGGCCGGGATGATTATCCGGTGAACGGAGTGAGCTGGTACGAAGCCGCGGCTTACACGGAATTTGCGGGAAAGCAATTGCCAACCATATACCACTGGCAGCAGGCCGCGAGTCCGGGCTACTACGCGGATATTACCGAGCTGAGCAATTTCAGCGGCGCCGGCCTGGCGCGGGTCGGCTCTTACAACGGCATTGGCGCCTTTGGCGCGCTGGATATGGCCGGCAATGTGAAAGAGTGGTGCTGGAACGAGACCGATGGCCGGCGCTATATCCGTGGCGGCGCATGGAATGAGCCGGAGTACATGTTCTCCGAACTGGATGCTCGCCTCCCTTGGGACCGCTCCGCCCAGAATGGCATCCGCTGTGTGCGCTACGACGTGCGCGAGGAATCCGAGCTCCAGGCTGCTGTCACCACGCCCGTTCGTGATTTCAGCAAAGAGAGAACGGTGTCGGACGAGGTGTTCCGGCTCTATCGGGGCCTCTATGCGTACGATCCGACGGACCTCGATTCGCATGTCGATGGCATCGACGAGGAGAATTCTTACTGGAAACGCGAGAAGGTCTCCTTCGCCGCTCCTTACGGAAACGAGCGGGTCTCAGGCTATTTATACCTTCCGAAGCATGTACCTCCGCCCTATCAGACCATCATCTACGCACACCCCGGCATGGCGTTCCGGCTTCCGTCGCCGCAACCCGGGGAAGAACGTTTTTTTGACTTCGTCGTCAAGAGTGGGCGAGCGTTCCTGCTGCCGGTTCTCAAGGGTCAGTATCAGCGCCGGTATGCCGCTCCGCCCGCCGGCCCCAACGAAATACGCGACCGCCTGATTCTGGAATCCAAGGACTTTCGCCGCTCTATTGATTATCTGTGGAGCCGGCCTGATGTGGATCCCGACCGGCTCGGCGTCTTTGGTCTCAGTCGGGGTGCCTGGTTACTGCCCGTCCTCGCGGTCGCTGAGAATCGTCTCAAAGCGGCCGCGCTCGTCAGTGTCGGTTTGACTTTTGACCGGAGGCTGTTGCCCGAAATTGATCCATTCAATTTTGTTCCCCGCTTCCGGGTCCCCACCCTTATGATCAATGGCCAGTCCGATTTCCTCTTTCCGCTCGAAACCTCACAGCGTCCGATGTTTCGGCTGCTGGGCGCGCCGGAAAAGGACAAGCGGCTGGTCCTCCTAGAGGGAGGTCACGCCCCGGCCAACTATCCGACGGCGATCAAGGAAACGCTCGATTGGTTGGACCGCTATCTCGGTCCGGTAAAGTAGTGCGACTCTGGAACTGAACAGGCGCGGAATCACTGCTCGAATCCGTATAGCCATGGAAAGGGGAACAGCTTTATTGCGTGCCCGGTTATGACCACCGGCACGCTCGTCGGGCCATTGGGAGTGGGTACTGTCACCGACGTAAAAATCTCAAGAAGCTCTTTCCCGTTATTCACAAGCACAAAATCTGCCTCCACCGTGTTAAGCAAGTTTCCCGACGGGTCGAAGGCTTTGGCCGTTTTTTTGCCCGTGCAGTCAGGATTCACTGTATAGGTTCCCTGGAAAGTGACACGGCTGACGTTGCCGTTTGTGCTGCGGGTCTGCGTCCCCGAGAAATTGCCCGCGTGGTCGAAGGTGTTTCTATTAACGCTCGCAAAGGGAACCGGGCCGGTCGGAAGGAATTGCGTTCCCGTCAAGGTGGTTCCCCACGTTCCTGCCACACCGGCGTTTGAGCAAATGTATCTATCTTGCGCCGACGCCACCGACGCCAGGCTCAACAAGAGCGTGGCGACGAAAAACAGTGTCCATACAATATTGCGCTTCATGGATGTTCTCCTCTCTCTTCTAATTTTGTTGCCTTTTCTATGATCTTCCTGGGTTCGACGATTGCCTAGGGCCGAAGCCAGAGTGACGGGCATTACTGTGAAGGCCAGAGATCCTAGGAGTTTCGTCATGGTTGCGCCTTCTCCTACTCATATTCCGCGAACCGGCGCTGGAATGGTTAACGGGAGGGGCTCAATTGCGATAAGATTGGAGGGAAATGACGGACTGGGGTCAGCATGACATCACCCAAATGCTCACTGCCTGGGAGGGCGGCGATACGGACGCGCGGGACCGCCTGATAGATCTGGTGTATCCGGAGTTGCGGCAGATCGCGCGCCAGAACCTCAAACGCCGGCGCGCCGGCGAGAGCCTTGAATCCGCCGCACTGGCCAATGAGGCGTATCTCAAGCTGGTTCGCGCCGGGGGAATTCCCTGCGAAAACCGGGCGCATTTCCTGGCGCTGTGCGCCCAGATCATGCGGCGCATCCTGGTGGACCACGCACGCCGGCGCGGCTTCGCCAAGCGTGGGGGAACTGCGCTGCGAGTGCCCCTCGATGAAGTGCTGCTGGTGGCGCAGGGGCGCGGTATTGAGGTGCTCGCCCTGGATGAGGCGCTCGATGCACTCGCCCGATTCGACAGCCGCAAGAGCCGTGTGGTCGAGCTGCGTTACTTCGGCGGGTTAAATATTGAGGAAACGGCGGAAGTCCTTGGGATCTCGGTGGACACCGTAAAGCGTGACTGGAGGATGGCCAGGGCATGGCTCATTGCCGAGCTTGCCGGGAAAAAGAACTCCGCCGGATCATAGACGGCGATGCGTGGCATAATGTGCATTGGGGGTCAGACCGGGACGGATTGACCCCAGGAGTTTCATGGCGAGGCCGGTAGGTGAGGGTTGCTTCAATTCCTGCCGGGGGGAAGCTTGCGGCGAAACTCGTCGAAGAAATTGAAGATGAAGCTGACCTTATCCACCTTAGGGACATCTCCGGTGTGGGAGGCCTTCAGCACGGCGACGCGCTTGCCATCGGGGTGCAGATCAAAGGCGCGGTAGCCTAAGCCCAGGCCTAAGAAGCTGGGCCCGACAGCAAACTGGCCGGGTGACCAGAGCCAGGGCTTATCGGCATGGAAGGCGTCGGAGGAGGCGGTATAAGTAGTCACCATGATCTTGCCGTCCACAGTGCAATAAAAAAGCTCCTTGCCGTTGCGGGACCACTTGGGGAGGCGGCCACCGCCCAGGGAAACTTGCCACCTGCCCCCGGGGCCAGGGAAAGCCTGGACGTACACTTCGAAATTTCCGGATTCGTTGGACTGATAGGCGAGCCAATGGCCGTCCGGGGAGAATGCAGCGGACCTTTCTGTGAAGGGAGAGTTCACCAGGGGCTTTGGCTCACCGAGCTTCCAGCCCGCCTTTTCGTTGCCTTCGATGGCCAGTGTCAGGATGTCCCAATTGGTGTCGGGGTTGAGCTGCTCGAACGCCAAGACGTTGCCGTCGGGGCGCCAGGATTGTGCCAACTGAGCGTTCTTGCTCTCCGTGAGGCGCTGGGCATTTCCAGCACCATCGGAACGTTTCCACCAGAGGTTATACGTCCCGCCTTTCTGCTCAGAGGAATAAACAATTCTCTGGCTGTCGGGAGTCCAAACCGGACCCAGGTTTGCTTCACCCGCAAAAGTCAGACGCGTGAGACTGTCGCGTTCCCAGTTGTCCACCCAGATGTCTGATCTCTTGCCGTCGGGGATCTGCAAGGCCAACCGCTTCCCGTCGGGAGAGAAAGTGGGATTGTGATACTCGGCTGCAGTCTCGCGGAGGGGCATGAATTTACCCTGGCGGTCCATCCAGTAGATTGAGACGTTTTGGGGGGCACTGCGGCCCGCGAGATACACAAGGTTTCCGGTATCCGAAAATGAGAGCTGTGCCCCGCCATTGCCCGGATTGGTGACCACGCCCTCGAGAATCGGCGAGGGCTGGCCGGTGACATCGAGTCGCCTCAGATCAAACGCCACGGAGAACATCGTGCCTTCGTGCATATAGACCAGATGGCCGCTGGGCAGATAGCGGGCAAAGAAGCCGCCGCGCTGCACCGTCTTTTTCTGGCCGGTGGCTATTGAGACCACGACGATCTCCGCGTCCTCGTAGCTGTCCGAGTAGATGCTGGACGTGAACAGCACGGCCTTGCCGCCGGGAAGCACCTGTGGCCAGCGGTGGGTGACTTCGCCCGCTTGCTTATCGAGCGTAGTCACCGGTTTGGGACTGCCCCCGGCCGAGGAGACTTCGGACAAGGCCGCCAGGAAATTCGGCGTAAACACGATGGTGCCGTTTTCACCCCAGCTTCCGCCGCGGGGGTTCGGAGCATCGCAGAGCGTGATCGCCGCGCCGCCCTGAACGGAGATCTTCTTGAGCTTGGCGTCGGCGAAGAAACCAAGCCACTGACCATCGGGCGAAAAGAAGGGATCGCGCCCACTTTCCGTGCCGGAAACCGCGGTGGCCTGCAACTGGTCGAAGAAGCGAATGTAGATGCGCTGCTTTTGATCGGCGCCGCTGGCAACAAAAGCCAGCCGCGTGCCATCGGGGGAGAAAATTGCAGCAGGCCCCCAGTTGGTGAACAGGGTTGCGTCCGCGCCGATCTCTGCGCTCAGATGCATCGGCTGCGGCAGCTTCGGCCTGCTCAACACGAAACCGATGGCGAACACGATGGTGGTCACCGTCAAGATCGCTGCCGCGATCTGTGTTAGCCGCTCGCGCACCTTGCGATGCGGTACCACCGGAGCCGGCCCGCTCGCCTGCGAACCCGCTTCTGCAACCCATTTCAGCTCAAGTAGCAGATCGCGCGCCGACTGCCAGCGGTTCTCGACGTCATTTGACAGACACCGGCGAATGGCGCGGTCGAGCGCCGGCGGCGTCATCGGCTGCAGCGTCCTTATTGGCTCCGGGCCCTTTTCCAATGTCGCCGACGCCGCGCTCGACCG
Source organism: Terriglobia bacterium (assembly GCA_020072965.1). Lineage (GTDB taxonomy): Bacteria > Acidobacteriota > Terriglobia > JAIQFV01 > JAIQFV01 > JAIQFV01. The sequence goes on from JAIQFY010000025.1 coordinate 35,612, forward strand.
GCTCTTGCCCGGGAACGCTCGCCGCCCGGTCACCATCTCGTAGAGCACCGCGCCAAACGAGAAAATGTCGCTCCGCGAATCGGCTTCTTTGCCCTCCACCTGTTCGGGCGACATGTACTGAAATGTCCCAACAATCGTGCCTTGCTGCGTCACTGGAGCCGAGGGGGTAGTCGCCGCCGTCAGCATGGCTCCCCCTTCCGACAGCAACGCCGATTTTGCCAGCCCGAAGTCCAGCAGCTTCGCGCCCGCCGCCGTCAGCATAATGTTGCCGGGTTTCAGGTCGCGGTGCACCACGCCGTGGCGATGGGCCTTGTCCAGCGCGTCAGCAATCTGGATCCCGAACTGAAGCACCTGCGCTAACGGCAGTGGCCCCTTCTCCAGCCTCGCCGCGAGCGTTTCCCCTTCGAGGTACTCCATCACCAGGAAGTCGGTGCGGTCTTGTCGGCCAACGTCGTACAACACGCAGATGTGGGGATGATTCAAGCTTGAGATGGCTTTCGCTTCGCGTTTGAAGCGCTGCCGGAGCATCGGATCATCGGAGAGCTGTGGGAAAAGAATCTTGATGGCGACAGAGCGGTCCAGCCGCGTGTCACGGGCGCGATACACTTCTCCCATCCCGCCCGCACCGATCGGCGCGAGGATTTCATAAGGACCCAGTTTTGTGCCATTCGTTAGGGACATTAATAGGAGGGATTATAGGCCTGTGAGAAGTGACCCGGCAAGATAAACCACTGGGCGGGGTGGCGCACATATGCGCTTGTGACATGTGCGCGGCTTCCTTGAGAACTGCGGCCCACCCGGGAAATACAATTCACCTCGTTGTTACTGAAACGCCAATGAACCCCGTTAGTCTTCAAATTCATTCCACACGATCCATCGCTAGCAAACTCGCGTCCCCCAGATGATAAAATCGCCAACTGGACCAGGGCCAGTAATTAGGGACAGCCGCGAATGGCACGGAGTTAAGACCGCTGCTGTGAGAACCAAATCTATCCCTGAAAGGGATGTCTATGTCAGCCCAGGGCAACGCCCTGGGTTCGTATCTCTGGGATTGATCAGGAACCCTGAAGGGGTTCCCTAAAAATTGAAAATACCATTGTACACCGCAAGAGCCATCCCAACGTCCGCCTGAGGGGGATGGCCATGGGTTAGGACATCCCGGATGTGTGTTGACCCTGCTCAGGCGCAGTCAGCTAGAATGCGACGTCTTATGGAATCCGCCGAGGCGGATTCGGGGAAACCAAACGATTTCAAACCCAGGGCGTTGCCCTGGGCTGATGAATAAATCCCTTTCAGGGATTGGGTTGATGCCGATTGCCCCACCCTGACCTTGGCGCCATTCGGGACAGCCACCCATTTCTGACCTGAAATCGGTGGCCATCCATGATTCACTCAACGAGTCAGTGGCAGCTTAATTCGACGGGTGGCGCACACATGCGCTCATGGTCCGCCCAGGCGGATGCGGTGTCCTTGGGAACTGCGATTAACCTGCCATACCTTCGAATTCAATCCACATGATCCATGCGTAGCACGCTTGCGTCTCCCAGATAATAAAATCGCCAACTGGACCAGGGCCAGTCCCCGGGCTCCTTGACCAGTCTTCGCTTCACGGGATTGGCGTGCATGTAATCGAGTTTCTCCAAACGCTTCTTCTCACTGGAAATATTCATGTCAAAGAAGCGTCGCTGCCAGACGCGGTATTGAGAGGGTCCGTGGAAGGTAGCAGGCAGCGCAAATCGCGATAGGGTCTTTTGACACCAGGCGAATTGTAGGTTTGCTTTGAGCTGATCCAAGACATAGAGGGCGGTCCGCTCCTTGAGGCTTTGCATGATTCTTGAGGGATCGGCTATGAGGAAGGGCCAAATCAACATGTGGAAATGCTCCGGCATCAGCACCCAACCGACCAGCTTGAACTCCAGTTCCAAGCTCAGTTCGCGGAGGATGTCGACAAATGCAAACTTGAAGCGGTCAGAATCAAAAGCGCGGGTGCGACGATAGGTGCTGCAGGTGATGTAGTGAAGATTGCTGTGTTCATAAAAGCGACGGAGTTTGGACATGATGAGCATTCCCGGGGGAAGGGTTTAAGAAACAAGGGATTAAAAACACTGGCAGTTGCTGTGTGGTCGCACCGCACCCCCCGATGGATCGGGGTATGCGCCACCCTGGCCATGCCGGTTCGTTGCACCGCACACATGCAAAAGGCGCATGTGTGCGCCACCCTGGGGGACATAACACAAAACAAAAAAGCTCAGCTCCGGATGGGGGAGACTGAGCTTTTGATTTTGGTTGCGGGGGCCAGATTTGAACTGGCGATCCCGCCGCGGCGGGATTATGAGTTTGCTTGTTTTCGGAAAAATCAATCATTTGGCGGGACGCATAGCCGTGCTAAGTAGTGCAAAGGAATGGTGGGGAAGTTCTATTGAACCCCAATTGAACCCCCGCTGTTAGTGTAGAAAAGGGGCGGTATTGAGGGCTCAAGACCGGCAAAAATCCTTCGAACCTGGGGAGAAATCTTCCAAAGGAGACAAAAAGCCTTTGGGCGATTTTCCCGAAGGTCGGACTCCGCGAGGAGCAGAATTTCTCCAATCTCCCCAGGAAACCCCATTCACTTCTCTTGCTGAATGATCTCGAAATGCTCGATTCGAAATTTCCGTTCCCGTGGACAATTGAGCACAGTTCACCCACGGCATGGTGAACCTCCTCCCTCGGCCCTGAGGACCAGTGTATGGCAGCCACTTGGAATCGTTTGGTCTCCAACCCTGCAAATTGTTCGAAGCCGCCTTGCTGGAATTCGAATTACAAATCTAGTTGAATTCAAATTTCAACACGGCGTAAAATTCATTTGTGGCCAGCCGTCCCTGGATCGGCCCCCGATATTGTTCTGATCGGCTGGGTGGTCAAGGCTTTCGATTCAACGATCCGATTCCCCGAACTGAACGGTAAAGGAGAGGTGCGGAAGCCGAACTCACTTGGGTGGGAGTATTGCGTACATATTCTCATTTTGTTGCCACACGGTGGCTTGAATCAAGCAGCGCATCGGCACGGCCCAAAAACTCTTGCGTCATCGGGATGTGACCACGAGTATCCACCGAGGCCGACATGCATTTTCTGAATCAGGCTGGCGGAGGAGTTCGTAGCCCGTTCGATGAGTTAAGAAATCTAACGACAGGGTGTTATACAGATCCGCATAAGACGCCACCGTTCCGCATATTATGCGGATCAATCTAATCAATGTCAGGTGCCTCAAACCCGCTCAAGTGCTACACTTCGCAGCGACTGTTCACCGCTGAAAGGAAATCTATGAGATCGAACCTCTTGTTTACCGGCGTTCAGATTGCGGTACTCCTGTCCGCCAGTGGTTGTGCCAGCGGCCCTGTTGTCACCCGGCCGGAGGTTCCAGCGAACCTACGCCCTCCAGCCGGACAGGTGGTGTTCCTGGAAGCGTTCGCCACTGGTGTTCAAATCTACGAATGCGCATCCAAGTCCGATCAGCCGTCTTCGTATGAGTGGGCCTTCCGTGCGCCCGAAGCAGCACTCGCAGACCGGTCAGGCCGCTCTATTGGCAAGCACTATGCCGGGCCGACATGGGAGTCCACAGATGGTAGTGCAGTTGTCGGAGAGGTCAAGGCGCGCGACCCAGGGCCGACCCCTTCGGCAATTCCCTGGCTGCTGCTCAGCGCCAAATCAACCACTGGCACCGGCGTGCTGAGCAAGACCACGAGCGTTCAGCGCGTCCAGACGGTCGGCGGAGTCGCACCCACAGAGCCGTGTGCCGCCGCAAACGCCGAGCAGGTGGCACGGGTGCCCTACACCGCCACCTACTATTTCTATCGCGCCGCCCAGTAGACAGCCGGTCCGGTCCCCCAGGCCATGGAGGCACCTAGCCCTTCCATCGAGCGGACCCTCTCCGGCCTGCGGCCTCCGCGGGCCGCTCATGCCAGACGTTAGGCTTACTGAAAGGCAAGGGCTTCAGTCGTGGACCAAGGCGAAGTCGGGTTCGATTTTCGACCGCCACTATTTGGGGTATACGACTCTGTTGTTACCTATGGGTTCGCGGGGTGGCGCACACATGCGCTTGTGGCATGTGTGTGGTGTCCTTGGGAACTGCGATTCCCCTGAGAAGGACGACCTCTTTGTTACTCATATGCCAAAGGATCCCGCCGCGACTTCCGATTCATTCCACATGATCCATCGGTAACAGGCTGGTGTCTCCCAAGTAATAAAATCGCCAGCTGGACCAGGGCCAGTCCCCAGGGTCCTTGACCAGCCTTCGCTTCACGGGATTGGCGTGCATGTAATCGAGTTTTTCAAGGCGCTTTTTCTCACTGTAGATATTCATGTCAAAGAAGCGCCGCTGCCAGACGCGGTACTGAGAGGGTCCGTGGAAAGTGAGAGGCAGCGTAAATCGCGATAGGGTTTTTTGACACCAGGCGAATTGCGGGTTTTCTTTGAGCTGATCTAAGACAAAGAGGGCGGTTCGCTCTTTGAAACTTTGCATGATTCTTGAAGGATCGGCTACGAGGGAGGGCCAAATCAACATGTGGAAATGTTCCGGCATCAGCACATAACCGACCAGCTTGAACTCCAGTTCCGACCGCAATTCCCGGAGCGTGTCGACAAATGCAATCTTGAAGCGCTCAGAATTAAATGCGCGAATGCGCCGATAGGTGCTGCAGGTGATGTAGTGAAGATTATTCCCCTCATAACAACGGCGAAGTTTGGGCATAGAGTTTCTCAACGGGGGAATGATTGAAAGAGAGAAAGGGGACAGGGTCGGACGCTTCAATTCACAATAGTTCGAGGGCTGCAGTTGTTCCATCGCACACATGCAAAGAACGCATGTGTGCGCCACCCTAGTGAGACGTAACACAAAACAAAAAAGCTCAGGTTCCGATGGGGGAAACTGAGCTTTTGATTTTGGTTGCGGGGGCCAGATTTGAACTGGCGACCTTCGGGTTATGAGTTTGCTAACGTTCAGTAAAATCAATCATTTAGCGGTACGCATAGCCGTGGTAAGTAATGCAAAGGAATGGTGGGGAAGTTCTATTGAACCCCAATTGAACCCTCACTGCCAAGAGGCGGATGAAGGCGTTTTGAGGGCTTAAAAATGAGAAAAATTCTTCGACTGCGGCCAGAAATTCTTCAGAAACCGCAAAAAACCGTTGGGCGATATTTCTCAAGGTCGATTTCGGCGAAGAGGCGGTTTTCATGACCCAAAATGGCCTTAGGGCGAGCTCGTCCGACCTCACGGCAATGGAAAGAGGAGGATGACTCTTATTCAGCCCCAATAGGAATCTTGTTACTGAAGGAGAAATAAGGATTTGTTGAGACTCCAAAAACTTAAGAAACCCTTAGCGGTTTTAATCTGAAAGGAGAAATTAGTATGGCTACTGAAACAAAACGAGAATTGCTTGATCGTATCGAAGGGCTGGAAACGGAAAACGAGGTCCTTCAGTCTCAAATTGACGAAATTTCCGATATCATCGGCGATAGTGGAGAAGAAGAGCAAGGAAGCGAGGACGATGACCAGGGGGAAGAGTAGCCGCGCCGGCTGAGTGTGGCGAGCGCTGGCGAAAGTCCCCGGAGGTGATAACTGACCGAGCGCACCGATACCGCGCCCAGCAGTGTGCGCCAACCGGCCCGCGCAAGTGTGAGCGTTGTGGGTCCACACGTTTCTTGGTGGTGGACCATTGCGACGGTGATGAGTGGAATGATTCGCCAGAAAATCTACGTTGGCTTTGCAAATCCTGTAATACGCGACTCGGCATCGCGATGGCAAGAGCAGGGCAAGGCAGAAAAACCCGGCAGTACAATCCCCCAGGTGCAGAGAATCTCGCGCAATATGTACAGGCAGCCGTCACGCATCAACGAGGCGCGCATGACGAAGGCGGACGGGTTATCCACGAGACATCCACACGTAAACGCCAGGAGTTTGCTCAGGAAATATGGCGAAGGCGACGCAGGCGCGAAACCGACCGGCGACGCTGACCGCATGTCTATGCCGACCCACGCGCTGAACTACTATCTACTGATCATGCGCGGAGAGGTGGGGTCTACAGTGCGAGAATGGGAATAGGGGCCGTTGAAAGATCGATTCTCACGAAGATAATCAAAGCAGCAGTGTCAATGCGGATGAAACCCTAACCCACGGCAGTCGAACGGTTAGAAGTTGGATATGTTATTTCACATCCGGTGAGTTTATTAATGCCTTCAGCGATTGGAGCGTTGAGGCCCTAGAAATTCCGGAATTAATTCGGGTTGATCCAGACCCGTCTGAAATCGGGATTATCGATAAGGCTACTCCCACGACCTCGCCGGTTCTCAGGGAAATAACCGGACTTCCGCTCTGTCCCTTGTTTACCAAGGCATCAAGCAATAGTTCAGTGACAGGAAGTACAACTTGAATCTTTACAAATCCAGAAACAATTCCTCTGGATGCGATGGGATGCTCGTCCATGGAAAAGTGTCCAATTATGAAAACCTCGTCTCCCATTTCCGACTCTTCCTTGGCCAACGGTAGAGACTTAATTTCAAAATCTGCCCATTGAGATCTTACGGAATTGGGATCAAATTTTAGGATGGCAAGGTCGTGGACATTATCAACGTTCTCTACGACAGCTGAGACACTGAATTTTGCAGTTCCAGTCTCGGACGATTTCTTGATGGTTAAGAAGCCCCCTCGGTTATCGTTGATCATCTTAATGTATTCGATAATAACATGACCCGCAGTTACAACATGTTTTCCATCACCCACAAAAAACCCCGTCCCTAATGGGATTGTTGTTTTGATATCGGCGCTCGAATAACCTATCTGGACAACAGACTTTGCGATTTCAGAATACTTGTTTGTTTGGGCTGCACCGGCCAATGGTATTGCTAAGATGAGAAGAATAAATAAGAGCTTGTTCGACATGTTGTTTCTCTTCCTTTTGATTGGCGATTATACCTTAAAATAGAGTACTTCGCTTTTGTTACATGGAATAGCGCCGTGGCCTATGAATAGGCTTTTCCGCTTATTCGCTTATTCTTCTTTGACACAATGCACTCACTGGAATGATAATCATGACAATAAAGGGGAGGTAATTCCAGTGACTGTGTGCGTTGCTGCTATTTGTGGACCAGGTACAGTTTTTGGGGCCTCAGACCGAATGCTGACTGCGGGCGATGTTCAATTTGAACCTACGCAGCCCAAAATTTGGCAATTGACAACATCAATAGCCGTCATGGTAGCTGGTGACTCGTCTCTTCAGGTAGAGATTCTTCAAGCTGTGGGTAAGGATGTAAAAACTAGAATAGAGGCAGAGCCGACGAATTGGTGGATGGTCAAGGATGCAGCAGAACTGTATAGCCAACATTACTGCGAGATTCGGTGTAAGCGTTCTCAAAGGACCATACTTTCCCGGTTTGGATTGGATCATGGCACTTTCATCTCCCGGCAACAACAGATGTCAGAAGTGCTTGTGAGGCAACTGGCAACAGAGTTGATAAAGTTCTCGATGCCGTCAGTCTCTGCCATATTTGCAGGAGTTGACCCAGCGGGAACCCATATTTATGTCGCGGACGATGCCAACATAGAATGTTTAGACACGGTCGGTTTCGCGGCAATAGGCATAGGGAGATGGCACGCGAACTCGCAGTTCATGTTCGCTGAGCACGATGGAAGGAAACCCTATCCGGAAACGCTACTTTTGACATATGCCGCTAAGAAACGAGCTGAGGTGTCTCCTGGAGTTGGGGAGGGCACTGATATGTTTGCCATAGGACCATTTCTCGGGTCGTATATCAACATCTCTCCTGAAGCGGTAGATGAACTTGAGAGGATGTATCAAGCGACGCGCGAGGAAGAGAGGAAAGCGTCTGTAAAGGCAAATCGGGAGGTAAATCGATTTTTCGAAAAGCTCCTTACGGCCGCGAGTGCTAAGGAGCAGGAAATCGCACCCAAAGAAAGTGGAGGAAATCCACCCGCTAACCAAGAACGGATTCGGAATGTCGCTGAGGAAAGCAAGCCAGAAGATGAGCCTTGCGAAAGCTGAATCGGAAAAGAAGGATTGTTGAGACACGGCCCCAACAATAAGTAAAATCTACCAAACCCCAAACTAGAGAGCTACCGCAAGAACAAGTTGATTGCCGCATTGTTTCCACTGTGGTAAAAACCAGGCATGACCGGACGGAGTCCGGCAGTTTCTCCCTGTGTGAATGCTATAGCCGGAAAACATGCCTGAAACCAACGAGTGGACATTCGCGTCAGACGTTTGCAAAACGATCCAGGCAATTCTCACTGAGAATCCAGGTCTGCCCTTTTCCGAAGCGAAGGTTGAAGTCGGAGCAAAGGGCACAAGGAAGCGCCGGGATCTGACCCTCTATGGGATGATAGGCGAAGCTGCCCTGACCGGTGAAATTAAGCTCCCAGACCGTCCCGACGGGCAAAGCCCCTATTCCAGTGCCCTCCTCCAAGACGCATTCGAGAAGGCGAACGCCAAAGGTGTGGAGTATTTCTTTACCTGGAACGTCAACCGCTTCGTTCTGTGGAAGACATTCGAAGCGAAGAAGCCTGTTGCCGAGCGGGACCTGGAGCACTTCAATGTCACTTCCATAAGAAGCAACGAAGAGCTCTCCAACCCTGGAGTGCAGGCAGAGATAAAGGGTGTCCTCACTCAAATCCTTGGCCGCTTCGCCCGCATTCTGGAAGGCACCGAACCGATCCGTTCAAGGCCGCTAGATGAAAAATTTATTCGCGTTCTGGAATCCGCACTGGAAATTCCGATCTTGCAGACCTGGGCCGCCGTCAGCCGCCTTTATTCGAGTGACCACAAGTTTGCCCGCCAGTTAGATGTATGGATGCGTGACTCACAGGGCTGGCTTATCTCTACCGACCCCCGAATCGTTAGAGATAACTTGGAGCGGACGGCTAAATTCACTTGCTATGTTCTTGTTAACAAAATCGTATTCCAACAAGCTCTTCGACGAAGGTTTTCCACGCTTCGCAGAATTCGTGTTTCCGAGAGTGTAAAGACGAGTTCCAAGCTCCGAGACGTTTTCCAAGCTGCCTTTGAGGAAGCCAAACGCGTTTCCCATGACTATGAGACTGTTTTTGACGGCGACTTTGGAGATACCGTCCCTTTTTTGGAAGATGCAACCGTCGAAAATTGGCGAGAACTCATGCGGGAGATTGAAGGATTTGATTTCAGCAAGATCGATTATGATATTATCGGGCATATCTTCGAACGCCTGATTAGTCCCGAAGAGCGCCACCGCTACGGCCAGCACTATACTCGAAGCGAGATTGTTGACCTCATAAACTCCTTCTCGATCCGCAAGCCGGGAGCAACGGTCCTTGATCCTGCCTGTGGTGGAGGAACGTTCCTTGTGCGGGCCTACGTTCTCAAGCGGGAGCTTTCTGGCTCTACTCTCCCTCACGTTGACCTTTTGCAGCAAATCAAAGGGGTTGATATCTCTGCTTATGCCGCACATTTGGCGACTATCAACCTTGCCACACGGGACCTCATAGACGAGAGGAATTATCCACTCGTTGCCCGAAGCAATTTCTTTCATGTGAAGAAGGGCGAGGCTGTCTTTCACATCCCTCTGTCTGTTCACGGCAAGGGCAAGCAAATGGTTCCACTTGAAATTGGCGAAGTCGATGCGGTAGTCGGCAATCCGCCCTATGTTCGCCAAGAGGAGCTTCCCAAAGATTATAAGAAGCTTCTGACTGACCTGATTGAGAGTGAATTCCCTGATGCCGGGCTCTCGGGTCGGTCCGACCTTCACTGCTATTTCTGGCCGCATGCTACGAGCTTCTTGAAGGAGGACGGCTATTACGGTTTCCTGACTTCAAGTGGTTGGCTTGATACCGAATATGGTTTTCACTTGCAGGAATGGCTCTTGCGGCATTTTGCCATCCTTGCCCTTTTCGAGTCCAATTGTGAGCCGTGGTTTACAGGCGCAAGAGTTACGACGGTTGCAACCCTCCTTCGGCGTGAATCCGACCCCGCAAAGCGGGCCAGCAACACGATACGGTTTGTGTCCCTAAGGAAGCCCCTAAAGGAAGTGTTGGAGAGCTTTAATCCCGCGCCACTGAAAGCTGCCCGCATGCTTCGGGACTTTGTGGAAAGCCAGAATGAAAACCTTGTGGATGAACACTGGCGCATTCGCGTTGTGAATCAACATGAACTTTGGAAGGTCGGCTGTATTGGCGGCGTGGCGGGTGTTGCCAGTGTTGCTTCGGACCCAATTCCTGTCCAAGCCAAAAACGCTACCATTAAAGGGGGCTTTTCATTTCTCAAGGGTGAATATCTGGGTGGCAAATGGGGAATCTACCTTCGAGCGCCCGATATTTTTTTCAAGTTGCTTGACCGGTGTGGGTCTCGGCTAGTCCCTTTGGGACAGCTTGCGGAAATACGTTTTGGAGTCAAATCCGGCGCAGATGACTTCTTCTATGTCCGCGATGTTACCGAAGATGAAATCACCAAGTGCAGCGCTGGGCTTCCTCTTGGCAGCCCGCAAATCGCCCGCCGCTTCAAGGAAGTGTGGAGTATCCCCCTTGAGGATACGAACAGAGTCCGCATTGTGGAAGCAGGTGATCGCTCGCGACATATGATAGAGGCCGAGTATCTTGAGCCTGAAGTTCATAGCCTTATGGAAATTGATTCAGTGGAGATAGACCCAGCCAAACTTTCGCGCAAGATTCTCTTGGTTTCCGACCCATTGGAACAGCTCAAGGGAACTCATGTTCAGAAATACATAAAATGGGGTGAGCGCGAAGGGTTCGATCAAGGAGCAACTTGCGCTGCGAGAGGAAGGACTCGCTCTTGGTACGATCTAGCTGTTGTGCGTCGCAGCCCTATTCTCTGGCCAAAGGCCCATCAGTACCGTCACATCGTTCCTATTAATGAAAAAAGATTCATTCCTAACTGCCGCATGTACGATTTGTTCTTGGCAAATGGAGTAGATTCGGACCTGTTAGCGGGAGCACTTAACTCTACAATCGTTGCACTTTTCAAATTCCTTTACGGTCGTCCTGTTGGACGTGAGGGTAGCTTGGATACCGAGGTTGTCGATGTAAACATGATGCTCGTTCCGGACGTTCGAGCGATCCATCCACAAGCTTCAGAAAAAACCAAACATGCAATCGGTAAAATGCGGGAGAGGTCGGCGTTGCCGCTCATTGAAGAGTTTGAGTTGGCAGACCGACAGTCCTTGGATGACGCGACGCTGGAATTACTTGGGATTGCTGACGCCGAGGAAAGAGAGAGCCTGCGAATCCTGCTGTATTCGCAAGTTCAAACACTTTACAAGGAAATCCGAGACGTTGAATTAAAGAAGCAAGTCGAACGCCGTATAACCTCCCGCCGGGACCGAGCCAGCCCGCGTACGATCGCCGGGGAGATTTGGGAAGAGTTGGATAAGACCCAGCTTCGGATTTTCCCGGAGGAGTTCATCCCCAAGGGGGAGGCAACCGAAAGCGTGACGCTGCCGGCAGGGACCCCCAAGGTACTGGATGACCTTTTCGAGAGGGGGGCATTGCAGATCAACGAAAATGTGGTTCGTCTAGGTTCGAAAGGCCGCGCTGAGTTTGCAGCGAAGATTGTAGAACTCGGCCATTACGGAAAGACCCAGGTTCCCCAAACGGATCGAGTCTGTGAGCGCGCCCTAGAAACCTACCACGGTTACGAAGCTCAGATGGAGGCTCAATTCCGCGCACTCGCCGAAGAGCGCAGCGCTGATTCCGAAATTCAAGCCCGCATCGTCCGGGAGCTTTGTAAACTTCTTCGCACGTTCAACCGCTCACATTGAGCTGGGAGAAGCATGACAAGGAAACAGCTTCGAATGCAAGTACCATTTAGGGTCAGGAGTCAATCCGAGCTCCCAAAATGTGCTGTAGAAGGCTGCAATGGATACCCAGATGTTTCTTTGTGGGATCGCGAGTTTTGTTCGACGCATGCTGAGCAGCTTGAGCAGACCGTCGCGCGAAAATATCATGATGCGTTCATAGGAGAGCTAAAGGCCCGATGCGAGAAAACCGAGCTGCGATTTGAGCAGGAGCCATATCAATATTCAATCTCCAAGACAAGCCCATGCTCTGTCATGTCTTGCCGAGAGGCCGCGATTACTGGCAACGGAGAGTTAATACCTTACAAGCACCCTGGGCGTGTGTACCTCTGTGAAAAGCATAATAACTTATTCTGGACGGTTAACAGCTCCGAAGATAAAAGTCGTCTGTTATGGGAATTGTCGCGGGTACGCAGTTCTCGGAAAGACAAAGAGCGTCAAAGGCTGGTTTCTGCTGTTCGTGAAATAACGCCCAAGTACAAAGGGCAGAAAGACTATATCCTGTCTGTATGTAAAGAACTGCGCGTTCGAAAACTACCTATGTTTGACAAATGGTTGCAGAGGTGGAAGCAGGATCAGAAAATTTCCATCGAGCCTACAAACTGGCCACGAGCTTACCAAGAAAAGTTACCCAGGGCCGCTATTCAGAAATTCATCTCTCGATACCGCAAACGATAGCCACTCTCACTCACCATTAAGAAACGAACTGAGAGCGGAATCGACTCTGCCTATACCCCTCAAAACAAAACACATCTGAGAAACGCCCCACTCGCACTCCATATAAGCTCCCATCTGTTCAATTCACCCCGTAGCATGTGGCAAGATTCCCCCGACAATCAGGGCCGTTCGGTCGCCCGCCATCTTAATCGAAGGAGCACAAGGCCAAAATGAATTTCGATTCCTTACTGCAAGATATTCGAGTGGAACTAAGACTCGTGGGAAACGAGAGCGGGAAGGTCAGGGCCATTTGCAGCGTTGAGTTTGTTTTTGTCCAGGCTGGATCGATTTGGGTGGATGGATTTCGCGTAGTGGAATCCCCCAATCAAAAGTTTTGGGTCGCCCAGCCGTCTCGTCGAGGGTCGGAGAAGTATTTCAAGACAGTCGAGCTCAAGGGAGCGATAAAGGGTTTAGTAGAAACAGCGATTCTCACTCAGTTTGAAAGGGTCAGGCAGACCGCCAAGAATGGATAGCAGGGCATTCAATTTCGGGAGTCGAGGACAGTTCGGGCGGGCAGAGGCGCGGGCAACGAGCTTACCCTTCTCTCGACCCGCGACGCGACGGAAGTGTTGTCGTCGGGCCGGGCTCTGTGGGCTGACGATGCTGTTGCAGGAACTCGGCGAGAACGGCCGACATGGCGACAGTTAATGCAGTATGGTTGTCAGCCGAATTGATTTACATGCGAAAGTTGCTGGGCGGCATGCATGCCGAACGCCCGGTGCGGATATAAAGAAGGGGCATAGCAGCATCGGAGATATTACCCATCCTTGTAACACGGAGTGTGTCCTAATGAAGACTCTACATCTGCGGGATTTCAAGGTCGCCCAAGAGAGGTGGGCATTTCGTCAGCGTGAGCGGCGGCTGCTGCCCCAAGCATTCGGGGAGTTTATTGGGAGTTTGGCAAATTGGGATTGGTTCATAAACCCCTTAACATTCAGAGATGACTCTCGGACAGGTGGGCCGCCAGTCCGAGACGTCGCTTTGGCTCGGATTTACGAGTACCTTTCGCTTCTTCAAAAGGCAGCTTCAGGCCCTATTGGGTGGGTGATCGCCGAAGAGTTTGGCTCGATTGGCGGACGGTGGCACTGCCATATATTGATTGCAGGAGTTCGCAACTTGCCCAGAAAGTTTTGGTGGGCTGAGGCTCACAGACGTTTCGGCTGGACACGATTAGAGCCCTTTGACCCTACGAGGGGGGCTGCATTCTATGCGGCAAAGTATGCGGCTAAGGCGCTCGGTAACATTCACTTCGGGGGAATCCTTGGGGATCATAGGCTCTCCTTGCTGGCTCCCAGCAGCGAGGGTGTTGAAGTCTTTGCACTCTCTGAGGGATCTTCTGAGTCGAAACGAGTCACGGAGACCCAAGTTGAAATCGCAGCTTCGGCGGAGCTGCCGCAAGCCTTTTATCGGTTGTCGATGCCTCGGTGGCACCGCAATTCGTAGTTGGATTGAAGCGGACATCCTGGCAACCAGGGATACAAATGAAAAAATGAAGAATGCCAGCGATGATCGACTTGAAAGATTTGGAGAACACCCTTGGTTTTTTCTTCAAAAACCCTAGTAAGTGTCTTGGAAAGAGCCTTCGGAAAGCCCTTGGGATAAACCTTGGAAAACCATGGAAAAACCTTCGGTTGGAGCCCTGGAGGGGGATTGGAAGGAGTGGAAGAGCTGCAATGTATGAATTTGAGCCTCTAATGGACGCGACGGAAGCTGCGACACTCCTCCAAATTCACCCCAAGACCTTGCTCCAAATGGCCCGCGACGGCAAGGTCCCGGCTCACCGGATAGGAAAATATTGGCGCTTTCGAAGAACGGATCTCGATAGGTGGTTGCGCTCGGGTGTAAACTGTGGCCGCTATGCGTACCGCCCAAGAGAGGAAAGTGAACAATGAACAACGGGCGTGTACGTTATCAGTCTGGCAGTTTGCAATTGAAAGGGAAAAAAGGAAAGGAGCTTTGGACACTTCGGTTTTACGAAAGCAGCCTTGAGGGACAGCGCCACTATAGGCGCATTGTGGTTGGAACAAAGGCAGAATTTCCGACCCGATTTGAGGCCCTTCGAAAGGCTGAAGCGTTTCGGTTGTCCATCAACACGGGTACAGTCCAGAGAGCCCCGGTCCTGTTCGGAGAGGTCAGTGAACGATACCGCCAGGAGGAATTGCCGGAACGTTTTTCCACCCGAACCTCTTACATCACTTTGCTTCGAAAGTGGATTGAGCCGGTTTGGGGATCAACGCGAGTGGATGACATTCGGGCCTTGGCAGTCGAACGATGGCTGAATCAATTGGAATTGGCGCCAAAGACCAAAACCAATATCCGGAACATGATGCATTTGCTCTTTGAAAATGCCCGACGCTGGGAGGTTGTCGAAAAGAATCCCATCGAGTTGGTCCGGCAAAGTTCAAGACGCCGTTTCACTCCGAGACGATTGACGGCGGAGGAATTGAGAAGTTTGCTGAAAAACTTGACTGAGCCGTGTCGCACTATGGCGATTCTTGCAGCATGCCTGGGCTTGCGAATTGGCGAGATCATCGGTTTGCAGTGGGGAGACATCGATCTTCTGAGGAAAACGTTGAGCATCCGGCGCACTGTCTGGCAATACCACGTCGGGCCTGCAAAAACGGAATACTCAGAGGCGGTGTTGCCCCTGGCTGATGAACTCGTTTCCTTGCTGGAAAGCTGGCTCTCACAGGCGCACTACCGAACCACGACTGATTGGGTGTTTGCTTCCGACAAGGGAGGTCTGAGGGATGCCGATAAACTCCGCTCCAAGGTACTTCAACCGGCGGCGGTAAAAGCCAAGCTCGGAAAGATTGGCTGGCATACCCTCCGACATTCGTTCGCTACCGCCCTTGATGGCGCGGGGGCTCGCATGAAGGTTGCACAGGAGCTCATGCGCCATGCCAACATCGCGACCACGATGGATGTTTACACGGGAGTGATGGAGAGGGACAAGCGGGAGGCGGCGGGTCAAGTGGCTAAGACGTTTTTGGGAACCGTGCAATAAGGGATGAGACAGCCGTTTCGAAAAGTGCTTTTCGTGGGATTCACCTATGGCTCTCCCATCGTTTCACCTATCGGTTGAGCATTGGTGAGTTTTTGGGGTTTTCCCGACGATTCCCAGGGGTTGAAATGGGTCTCAATTCTTATCGAACCCTAAAAAAACCCCAGCCGAAGCTGGGGTTTCATTGTAACCACTTGATTAATTTGGTTGCGGGGCTTGGATTTGAACCAAGGACCTTCGGGTTATGAGCCCGACGAGCTACCAGGCTGCTCCACCCCGCGTCACTGAACTGTGCGATCAGAAACAGGATACACTTTCCCGCGAAAATTCGTCAAGGACAAAAAAGTTCTCAGTTATCAGTTCTCAGTTGTCAGTAATAACATCAATCAGGAGTTCTGCGCTTCTCTTGGCGGAGGTTATTCCAAGGAAGGCCACCGGATGAATAAGTCCACTGAGACTTGACAATGGAAAACTGAGAACTGAGAACTGGGAACTGATAACTTTCCCTACCAGCTGATGTACGCCGTGCCGTCGATGGAGGTGCCGTTGGCCCCGCTGTGGACGTCGATAATGCCCGATTCGGTCTGTCCGGGGTTGGTGACGGCGTTGTCGAAATCGACTTTCCAGCTCTGGCTGGAATTGGTGAAGGGGTCTTTGGGGATTTCGCGGATGTATCCGGCCGTCACCAGATCATCGAGCGATTGGGGGGCCTTCTGCTTGTCGACGGTGTATTGATCGATCAGGGAGCGCAGATTATGCAAATCGTCCTTGAGCACCGCCTCCCGGGCACGGGTAATGGATTGTCGATAACTGGGGAGGATAACAGTCGCCAGAATCATGATGATGGAAACGACAATCAAGAGCTCCAGCAGCGTAAAACCTTGCCCCGCCGCCGTTCGGGTCCGGGGACGAGAGGGGGATGGATTCTTCAAATGGGCCCGGGAAATTACCATTGGCCTACCAATCGGAGTATTTTGTCCCGTCCAGGGCAGTGCCTTGATTCTTGGTAAAGACATCAAACACATTTTGGCCACCGAACGATGTCGAATCGGGGTCGTCCTGATAGGAGCGTAATCCCCAATCCGTATTGCCCATCATGGGGTCCTTAGGGATCCTTCGCAAAAACTTAATCTTCTTGTCGACCGTATTCATCAGCTGGACGCCGTCCACCAGAGTTTGGAGATCGGCCGGGTAACCTTCCGTGTCCAGCTTCTTTTCGATCATGTTTAGATCCGAAGCCATCTTGTACTTGTCGATGGCGTCCCTCATTTCACGCAGGGCGCGCCGGAGCTCGATCTCTCGCTCACGCTGAATTGTCACACGGGCCAGGGGAAGCGCGGCGGTGGCCAGGATCGACATGATTGTAAATGCCACAATCAGCTCGACGACTGTATATCCCTTCCGGCATTGACTCTTCGAAGATCTGTGACGCATTACTTTTGAACACCTTCCATCGGGGGAGGTTGTGCTTCATCCGGAGATCATTTTATGACCATCTGTCCGGGTGAGGCGACTGCCGTGATACGTCCGCCATTGGGGTCCTTTGGGAACATTTGGGTAAAAGCCAGAGTCGTCTGGCCCGGAGCCACCGGATCAAAGACCAACGTCAAGACGCTTCCCGAACCGCTGACCGCAGCGACCTCGGGAGGACGTGATAAAGTGATCACGACAGTCCCGGCATCATTGTCGGGTCGTTGAACCAGGGCAATCGGCTCGTTGTCCTTGCCCAGGAATCCCCCCTCAGAGGCGTCTTTGAGTCGCATCACCTTGGGGTCCCAAACCAGCGCAAACGTGCAGCCATAGAGATTTTGAATATTGTCCACATTGACGGTAACCATGAACGATCTCCCCATGGGGAACGAACCCGCGGGGGGGTTGATCCTGAAAATGGCGCCTGATCCCGCCGCCTGAGCTGGACCCGTTGCCTGGGCTGGGGCGGGCGAGGGCGGTGTGGGAGTTGGAACGGGTGCCTGACTGCGGGGCGGAGCTTGCCCCGGCGGGGGAGCCACGGGTGGAGCCACCGGAGGAGCGGCCGCAACCTCCCCGAGTCGAGGTATCTTGTCCTTATATTGAATGACGGTGTCGGTCCCGACATAGAGGCCCCGGAGATTGATCTCTTCATACTGCGGCAAGCGCACAATGTGGGGCGTCATGACGACAATAAATTCCTGGGTATTGTGCTCGGTGTGCTCACTCGAGAAAAGGAATCGAAGGATGGGGATATCCGCCAACCCGGGAATGCCCGAAACCACCTGCCGCTCATCGTCAGAGATAATCCCGGCGAGAAGGTTCGACTCGCCTTCCTTAAGGGTAATTTCGTGTTCCACAGACCGGTTGTTAAAGATCGGTTCGAGCAAGCCGTTGAAATTCTGCTGACCCGCAATGGAAGATATTTCCACTTTCACTGTCAGTGTGATCTCACGGTCGAGATGGACTTTGGGAGTGATGTCCATATTCACGCCGACGTCCTGATATTGGAACTGGCTGAAGATGTTCCCGGCGGTAGCGCCGCCCCCGGTGAAGGGAGTAAAGCTGCCGGTCGAGATGGGCACCTTTTGCCCAATTCGGATCTTGGCCATCTTCCCGTCGGAGGCCCGCACTTGAGGATTCGAAAGCACCCGGGCTTTCGTGTCGGAGAGCAATGCCTGAGCCGTGGCCGACGGAATCACCACGCTGAAACTTCCGCCGGTTAGACGTCCCAGCCGGTTGATGGGGACCGTGCCAGGGCTCGTCGTGGTGGTGCCTCCAGTGGTGCCCCCGCCCGTGACGGTGGCACCCCCTGCCAGTTCATTGTTGAATGTGGCGGTTGTTCCCACCCCTGGACTAGCGCCGAAGACCGGGGTGATCCCGAGGTCCCGGATGCGATCCCGATCCGCTTCCATGACGGCGACGTCAACAATGACTTCGGGCCTTGACTTGTCGATGGATTGAACGATCTTTTCGGCGATAGCCACCTTATCGGGAGTATCTCGAATTATGATTGCATTCAGGGCGTTGGACTGCACGATATTTCTCAGGGAAAGCAACTGACGGAGCGCGTTTACGGTCTCGGTCAGGTCGGTGGCCGCCAGCGAATTGGAGAGATAAATCGTCTTTATGATCTGGTCCTCGTAATCCCGCCGCTTGCTCTGGTTGTCGGGGATCACCAGCAGGGTATTGGCACTCAGGGGCTTCCAGAAAGTCCTCGTCCGAATCTGCATGATTTCGAGGGCTTCCAACAACGTTACGTTATTCAATTCCACCGTGAGGCGCTCCTGGCCCTGGGCGCGTTCCCAGTCGGGATCGAAAACCACGTTGATCCCGGCCAACTTCGAGATCGTCTCGTAAACCCGTTTGCCGGTGTCCGTGAGCTTGAGCGTGAGGGGGGTGGTGACGACCGGAGAAAGTTCAACGGCGTGGGAGGGCTTAGTCTCATTCTGTTTCATCAGGCTCTGGACATCGGAAAGTTGATTGGTGGGACTGGGATTCTCAAGGAACGCTTTGACTCGAATGTAATCATCGTGGGCCACATCGTTGGCCGGGTCGACGGTGAAAGCCATCTCATATTCGGCCATGGCTTCGGCGTACTTGTGGGCTCTTTCAAGTTTCTGCCCGTTCTCGTAATGGACTATTCCGGCTTTCAGCCGGCAACGATCATAGTAAACCCTATACACGAGGTTATTGGGTTGCTTGTCCAATGCCTTTTTGAAATTGATCACCGCCTGGTCGAAATTCTTTGCTGCTTCCTGTTCTTTTCCCTTTCCAAACTCAGCGTCTCCGGCGCATCCCGACAGCCCGGCGGCAAGACTAACGAGGATCAGGACGGAAATCCATCTCAAGCGGTGAAATCTCACAAAAATCGCTCCATGGGATAAGGTTTCCTGCAAGTGACTGGGATGTGCGTTGTGATATATCCTTCGATGAGAGAGCTTTAAACGTCCCGTTAACATCAATTTTGACGAAGAATATCACGGAAAAGTTTGCCTCACAACAAATTCTTTGACACTCTGAGCGGCCCCGCGCTACACTGCGAAGGCTCCCAGAAGGCGCGAAGGCGCTCATTTTTTTGCATGTTAGGTCCAATGGGGTGAAGTTTATGAAGGGTGTGGTGTTGGCGGGCGGGTTAGGAACGCGGCTCTACCCTTTAACTCGCGTAACGAACAAGCACTTGCTGCCTGTGTACAACAAACCCATGATCTATTATCCCATTCAGACCCTGGTCGATGCGGGGATCACCGACATCATGATTGTGACGGGCGGCAACCACGCCGGTGAGTTTCTTAAGCTCCTGGGGAATGGCAAGGAGTTCGGGCTGCGGCATATTAATTACACTTACCAGGAAGGCGAGGGGGGGATTGCGCAGGCCTTGTCCCTGGCAGAATTCTTTGCCGATGGCGACTCCATTTGCGTCATCCTGGGCGATAACCTTTTGGAAAAGTCCATTCGGACCTCGTCGGTTGGTTTCCAGAAACAAAGGCAAGGGGCACGAATTCTTCTGAAGCAAGTGCCTGATCCGGGACGATTTGGAGTGGCCCAACTGGACGGCAGCCGGGTCATCGGGATCGAAGAAAAGCCCAAGGTCCCCAAATCAAATTATGCCGTGACCGGGGTTTACTTTTATGATGCGGAAGTGTTCGAGATCATTCGCACGTTAAAGCCCTCGGGGCGTGGCGAACTGGAAATCACTGATGTCAATAACGCCTACATTGCCCGGGGTACGATGGCCTACGACATCCTGGAGGGCTGGTGGACTGATGCCGGGACTTTTGAATCCCTGCTCCGGGCCAACCAACTCGTCGCACAACACCGTGTCTCCGCGGCCACGAACTCGGCCGAGTCGTGAAGGCCGCCCGCACGTCGCATTCCGGATTTCCGGACCTTAGTTTTTCAATCCTGGCTGCTCGGAAGACCCTTCCTTCGGCGTCTTGATGAATACCCGAGACCCCGCGCTTTCAATGAACCCTCAGGCGCATGAACTCCAGTCCCAATGTCGGCAGCATGCTCAAACGAAAGAATAGGATCACCGCAATCGTCCTGGCGCTGCTGGAAAGCGCCTTGAGCGCCTTGACCTTTGTCATTGCCTTCGGGGTCCGCCGGGCACTGCCGTTCAGGCGGGAGATTTACCCCTTGGGCGAGTACAGCAGTTTGCTGGCGGCCATTCTCATTTTATGGGCGATCATTGCGATCCTGCTGGATGCCTATCGGGTGGTAGAACGGCAGGAGAATATTGTCAGCGTCCGGAAAGCAGCTCAGCAGGTTGCCATCGGGGGCGCCCTGTTGTTTGTTCTGGTGGCTGCCCTGAAGCTGGACGTGAGCCGATCCCTCATCGGCATCTTCCTCATCATCAACCTGCTTTCCCTCTTCATCTTTCGCGTCTCCACGAAACAGCTGCGGCGGACCGTGCGCAGACGTTTTGGGGGATTCCAGTACTTCATCGTCGTCGGGACCAGCGACGAAGCCCTGGCGATCGCGCGGATGATCCACGATCATGAGGTTCTAGGGGCAAAACTCTCAGCCATTGTCCGTGTCTCGAACGGGGAGGAGAACATTCAGAAGGCCCGCGCCATCTGTCCCACGCTGAAGACGATTGAAGAACTTCCCGAGCTGGTTCATGGGCATGTCGTCGATGAAATCATCTTCGCGGTACCAAAGGACCAGTTGGGCGGTCTGGAAGAAGTTTTTCTCTTATGCGAGGAAGAAGGCGTTAAGACCAGGATCCTGTTGAATCTCTTTCCACATGTTATTTCGCGAATGCAGTTGGACTGGTTGGAATCGACGCCGCTGCTGACCTTTTCAACGGCTCCTGACAACGAATATCTCTTGTTTTTGAAACGCAGTTTTGATTTTTGCGGAGCGCTGGGGTTGGCTGTGATTTTCTCGCCGCTGATGCTGCTCGTGTTTCTCCTCATAAAGCTTACTTCGCGGGGGCCGGTGATCTTTCGTCAAACGCGATGCGGGCTGGGGGGTCGGCAATTCACGCTCTACAAGTTTCGTTCCATGGTGGAGGGGGCGGAGGCGCAGAGGCCGGAGCTCGAAGCGCTGAACGAACTGGATGGGCCTGTCTTTAAGGTTTCCAATGACCCCCGTTGCACCCCCGTGGGACGTCTTCTGCGCAAGCTCTCCATCGATGAGTTGCCGCAATTGATCAATATCCTGAGGGGGGACATGTCTTTCGTCGGACCCCGCCCCCCGCTGCCCGACGAGGTGGCGAAGTATCTTCGATGGCAGCGCCGGCGTTTGCGCATGCGTCCCGGGCTGACCTGTCTGTGGATCCTGGAAGGCCGGAGCAATCTAAATTTCGAACGGTGGATGCAGCTGGATTTGGAGTACATCGACAACTGGTCGATCTTCCTCGATTTCAAGATCCTCCTCAAGACGATTCCGATCGTCCTCTCAATGCGCGGCGCACACTGAATTATCGTATTTCATCCCTCCGGCCCTCGGCCTGTTCCCGTGGAGACGAGCCTGCCGAGACCATCGGCCCTGGGGGGAGAAGTCAGAAGTCAGAGGTCAGAGGTCAGAGGTCAGAACAATGCTACATCCTCTGTCACAGAATCTTCGAATCAACGGGTTAAGTACTTGACTTCTCATATCCGACTTCCGATGTCTGACTTCAATATCAAGAACAAAAACTCTTCGACTGACCCCGAGACCGCATTTAATTCAAATAGCTTTGTGTAGATTCAATACCGAGATTCCACGGGAATATCCTTGTCCCCTGTGATAAAATTAAGGAGCTGAAGATGGCGTAATGCCTGGAGGGAGGAAGCTTTCATGTGGATTAAATCAATTCTTACATCCTGGCTGAGTTGCCTGATATGTTTTGGAATGCTCGGGGCCGTCTCAGTCTTTTCCCAGGTGGCCACTTCTCCCGTGGTGTGGCAGGATTCAAAGCTGTCCGTTCAGTTTGACAATGCCTCGATTTCGCAGGTTCTTACTGCAATCTCACGCGCCACTGGTATCAAACTATCGGTTGACCCAAGCGTAGCCAATGTTCAGCAGAGTGTGTCTTTCAGGGGCCTCCCTCTTCGTGAAGCCATTGTAAAAGTGCTCGATGGCAGCGGAATCGATTTTATCGTTGTGGGGGCTCCTCAGTCACCTCAATCCGTCAGTCAGGTGCTCCTGCTTGGGTTTTCACCGAAGACCCCGGTGACTCCGTCGGGCGCCAGTGTCCCCGCCGCTACTGCCGGACAATTTCAGCGGCCAAATCCTTTCACACCTGCGGCCGCCCAAAATGCCAATTTCGGGCAACCCGTCGCGGAGCAGGCAGCACCCGTCCAGGCAGATCCGGGAAGTTTTCTGCCGTTTCCCGAGGCAGGGGACAATCCCAATGCGACAAATCCCCAGGCGCAACCTGCTCAGAATCCAGTCCCGCCGAATCCCTTTAATCCAAACCCGTCTGCTAACCCGACTGCTCAGCCGCCCACTCCCACGACGCCTGTGCCGGATCGACGGGTGCCGGGAACGCCCCCGGTTCGTCGGTAGTGGATCTCTTGGTCTGTTTTCTTGATCGTGCGGTAGAATCAACACCGAAGCACGTCCATTGATGGGTCAGCACTGTTCGGGGTGAACTCACCTGTCTTCCAGATTTCCGTCTCGCAGTGATCCCTTTTTAACACGGAATCCGAAATCGAGGTTTACGTTGGGATGTTGAACGCTCGAAGAGTGCCGCGTAGATTAACGATGGGTTAGGCGAAGGGGCGCATTGAATGCAGTCCTTCCTCCACCATTTCCGGAGGGATGTGCGAGGGATGCAGATCGTCGGAATTAGGACCCGCTCGGTCGAGCTGGAACCAAACAGGGGTAATATGGGTGAGTTGGATATTACTCAAATCTTCCGGAGGCCGGCATAAATGAAGGGTCGGGGGCACCTCCCGAAAGATTTTTTTCAGTAAAACCGCATATTTTATTGACAATTAACTGATGCAAAATGCGTTCGAAAACAAGGTGTTTGCGTTTAACCGTGCGGCTTCCCACAACTATTTTCTCTTCGACCGGTATGAAGCGGGGATTGCCCTGCGAGGAACAGAGGTGAAATCGATCCGGGAAGGCCGGGCGAATCTTAAGGAGAGCTACGCGCAGGTGAAGAACAATGAAGTGTGGCTGCTCAACTGTCACATCAGCCCCTATTCTCATGGAAACCAGCAGAATCATGATCCCTTGCGCGCCCGGAAATTGTTGCTTCATAAGAATGAGATTCGACGCCTGATTGGAAAAACCGTGGAACGGGGCTTCACGCTGGTCCCCCTGCAACTGTATTTGAAGAAGGGAAAGATCAAGTGTGAATTCGCATTGGCCAAGGGGAAACACACTCATGACAAGCGCGAGACCCTGCGGCGTAAAGAGTCGGATCGGGAGGCGCGCGCTGCCATGCGGCGTCGGGGAAAGAATTAGTCGCTTACCAACAGAATTTGGTCCGACAGGGGCTAAAAAACCTTTATCATTAGGAGGCCAGGAATTCGGGAAGTCAAAAACCTCCAATCCGAAATGGAGGGGATTGCCTTGCTGCGGCAGGCTTTCCATCGACGACCGATCCCCCGGCACCCTGGCTTCCTCAAAATGTCTGGTTTTTGTTCCGGCTCGTCCGGCTTAGGTCGGGGAAAGTGAAATTCATTCAGTAATGAACTTTCAGTTGAGGCAAGACAATACCTGAAAAGACCGCGACCCGAGGAATCACTGAAACCTACAGCATGGCCCATCTTCCTTGCGGATTGATGGAAACCCTCTCACCGTTTCATCATCATCAAGAGGCGGAACTCAAAACAGTAAATTAACCGCCCATTTGATCTGGAGAAGTATACCTATGAAGTTTGATTTGACGCCCAAAAAGTTCAGTGAATTACAGGTCGAAGCCCTGGTGGTCTACGTGTTTGAAAAAGAAACCGAGTTGAAAGGGACCATCCGGGATGTGGATCGGGTGACTGGAGGCCTGATTACCTCCCTCTTGTCGACCAAGGAGCTGACCGGGAAGCCCTTTGAGTATGCTTATGCCCGAAACCCGGAAGGGCTTCAAGCGAAGCGGATCTTTGTATTTGGAGCCGGGAAGAAAGAGACTTTTGACCTGGGGCAATTGCGAAAACTGGCCGGAGCGATCGCGCGGACCTTGCGATCAAAATCGATTTTGAATTTTGCCCTCCTCAAGCGTAGCGCCTTTGACAGTGCGGGAGCCGCCCAAGCGGTGGTCGAGGGAATCATCCTGGCCCATTTCGATATCGATCGATACAAGACCGACAATGAGCCTAAGAATCCGATTCAGACGGTTCTGCTGGCGGGAGGAGATCAGGCGAGAAAGCCCGCCATCCTGCAAGCCATCGAACGGGGACGGATTGTGGCAGAAGCTCAGAATTTTGCGCGGGAATTGATCAATGAGCCTTCGAATAAGCTGACTCCAACGCACCTCGCCGAAAGGGCAAGTGTCATGGCCCGAGAATTCGACTTGCGCATCGAGATCCTCGAAAGGGAGGACATGGAGAAGTTGGGGATGGGAGCCCTGTTAAGCGTCGCACGCGGCAGCGAGGAGCCTCCCAAGCTGATTGTCCTGACATACGACCCGCAAGGCGTGGAGCATCCTTCCAAAACCATCGGGCTGGTGGGAAAAGGGATCACCTTCGATACCGGCGGCATCTCGTTGAAACCCCCGGAGGGGATGGAAAAAATGAAGTATGACATGAGTGGCGCTGCGTCCATGATCGCCGTGATGCGCGCTCTTGCGCTGTTGAAGCCCAAGGTCAAAGTGATTGCCATGGTGCCGACCACGGAGAATATGCCCGGCGGGAGGGCTCAGAAGCCCGGAGATGTACAGACCTCGATGTCTGGAAAAACCATCGAAGTCATCAACACCGACGCCGAAGGCCGGTTGGTCTTGTCGGATGCCATCGCCTATGTGAAGAAGCTGGGAGCAACCCATCTTATCGACATGGCTACCCTGACCGGGGCTGTTTCGATCGCACTGGGTGATGTCCGGGTGGGCGTCATGGGCAACCATCAGAAGTGGATGAACGCGTTCCTCCGGGCGGCAGAGGAGTGTGGGGAAAAGATGTGGCAGCTGCCCATGGATGAGGAGTATGGAGACTTGATCAAGAGCAAGATCGCCGATTTGAAGAACACGGGTGGCCGCTATGCTTCCACCATCACCGCTGCCAAGTTTCTGGAGGTTTTTGCCGGGGACACCCCCTGGATTCACTTGGATATCGCCGGCACGGAGTGGCTCGAGGAGGCCAAACCCTATTGCTCGGAAGGGCCCACTGGTATTGGCATACGCTCGGTCATCCAGACTGTCTGCACGCAGAGGTGAGGGCTCGAGGTAATAGGGAATAGGGGATAGGTTATAGGGAAGGAAGTCAGAAGTCGGAAGTCGGAAGTCAGAAGTCGGAATCCAGAAGCCGGAGGCCGGAAGTCTGAAGCCGGAGGCCAAGGGCCGGAAGTCAGAGGTCGGAGGTCGGAAGTCAGAGTTGAAAGACGAGAAATTGTAGGCTTTAAACTTTGAACTAGGAACTTTGAACTGGTTTTTAGGACTTTGGACCTTGGACTGGTTTTTTGAACTTTGATTTTTGGACTCTATGTCCCACGAAACTCATTTTATCGGCAAGGGGATGTTCCACGAACTGGACGGGAAACTTCAGGAGTTTCTCGAAAAAAGAGCAGATCCTGAGGTAAACGGCCGGTACGAGTTGATTCTCTCGAACGAGTGGGCCTCGAATGACTGTCAGCTGGACGGGGTAGCCGGATCGCCTTTGGAGAAAGCGATTGAGAATCATCAGAACGCGACGGCCCTTTTGATGTCACGTCCGGAGCCCGTTGTCCAGGGGCTCTCCTTGATCAAGGATATTCATTCCATGATGATGGATGGCCTCAGTGATGAAGCCGGTCAGTTCCGCATTGGTGGAATCGTACCCTTGAGTGTCGGTCACCAACCGCCTGAGGCGGACGGGATTGAGGCGGCGATGGGTCGGTTGTTGGAGTGGGTTTCGGCCGACAGCTTTCTGGAACTCCATCCCGTTCAGCAGGCTGCCCTGGTCCTCGTTCGTCTCCTCGACATCTATCCCTTTGCTGACGGAACTCCACGCACCTGTCGCGTGATGGCCAACTCCGGCTTGATCCGGGCCGGATTTCCACCGGCGATTTTTTATTTCGGGGAGGCTTCCCTTTACAAGCAGGCCATTGAGGCGGGATTGGCGATGGATACCACCAGACTGACGACCCGGATCGCCGCCTCCCTGGCGCGCACCCTGGAATATTGCCTCACAGGAACCCTTAAATCCGCGGTAACTTGACACCCCGCTTATTCGGAGTAGAATGGGCGGGCTTGATTTCAAGTCAAGCAGATGAAATGTGAGATCCGTGCCGCCTAAATCCGCCGATGGCGGATGTGGGGGAACCCAAGAAGAGGGGTGAATCCCCGGCCCTTGAGCCGGGGTAGAGTACTTTCAAGCTCGAACCCGTCAGCTAACCCCGCCGGCGTTTAGGGTTCCTGGGAGACTTGCCTGTTCTGCTCGATTAAGTTTTTTCAGGAATCAACAGATTTGGAAGGGCATGATTGAAATCAGGGATTCCATGTGTCCACAGCCGCCCTGTGGATTTTTTTTGTCTGATCGCGGACGCATCCCCGGGCGGCTCGAGGCGAACTCTTAAGGCACGCTTCCAACTGCCCGACCGGGGAAGGGCGTTGGCCCTCCCGCTTTCATTTTGGAGCACCACCGTGTTCCTTCCGGGGTCCCGTGTAAGGAGTTGTCCTTGACCGTCCAATCTCCTCAGCCTCCACGCGAGTCCGTTGAGCTCCGACGGGATGTGACCATCTGGGGATCCTTCATGTGGGGCTATGCGGATGTCGGGGCCGATATCTATACGGCCCTCGGCCTGGTCATTGCGGCCTCGCAGGGGATGGCGAGCGTGGCGTTTGCCATTGCCGGGCTGGTTTATATCTGCATCGGGCTGGCTTATACTGAGCTGGCGGCGGCGTATCCCGTGGCGGGTGGCGGCCATTACTTTGCACTGCGCGGGCTCGGCGATTTTTGGGGATTTGTCGCGGGCTCCGCCCTCCTGCTCGATTATACGATTGACATCTCGCTATTTGCGGTGGCTTCCGCAGGATACTTCCTCTCCTTCTGGTCCAAGATCGTGACGCACGCCGACCGCGTCAAGCACAACATCCATTTCAGTGCCAATTTTATCGTCTACGACTGGGTGATGGTCGTGGTGGCCCTGGGCTTGATCTTGTTCCTGGTCTGGCTCAACATCCGCGGAATGAAGGAATCGTCCCTCTTCAACGAGATTCTCGGGGCAATCGATATCGTCACGGAATCGATGCTGGTCATGTGTGGCTTTCTCTTCGCCTGGAAGCCGGAGCTGATCACTTCTCAATTTCTTGAAACGTGGCGGCATTTTGACTTGCACCAATTTGCCTACGGAACATCGCTGGGCATCATCTGTTTTGTGGGCTTGGAGTCGATTTCCCAGGCCGCCCAGGAAACCCGCCGGCCCGCGACGATTATCCCCCGAACCTCGATTACCCTTATTTTCACGGTCTTCATATTTGCCGTGGCGTTTTCGAATCTGAGTCTCGGGGTTTCCAGTTGGCAAAGTTTCAGGGATCACCTGGAAGATCCGGTGGCTTTTCTGGCGACACTCATCCCGTTCATTGGGATCATTGCGGGCCCCTTTGCCGCATTTCTGGGCATGACCATCCTCGCGATTTCCGCGAATTCAGGAATCATGAGCGCCTCGCGGCTCACCTTTTCAATGAGTCAACTGAAACTGCTGAGTCCCTGGTTTGATAGCGTCCATCGGCGATACCGGACGCCCGCACGGACAATTATGTTCTTCTCGGGCTTAGGCATCTTGTTCGTTGTGGCTTCCGCTTTTACGCCGCAGATTATCGACACCCTGGGCAACATGTATGCGTTTGGCGCGACCCTGGGGTATATCATCGTCTTCATCTCGTTGATCAAATTGCGATTCAGCGATCCTTACACACCGCGACCGTACCGAGTCCCGATCAACCTCCCCTGGAAACGTGATGAAGGTCGGGCGATTCAGATCCCGATCCTGGGATTTATTGGTGTATCGGGTGTGAGCATGATTTTCTTTTTTGTCGTTTACACTCACGCCATCGGCCGCATCGCGGGCCCAGCGTGGGTCATTCTGTGTTTATCGTATTATCTCTATTATCGGGGGAGAATCGGACTGCCCATCCTGGGAAGCGTAAAGCACAACTGGGAGCAGGAGCAAATCCAGGTGCTGACTTCAGCGGAGGAATTTGATTTGCTGGAACAGTACAAGCTGGCTCTACAGGAGCGTGACAAGATGCTCCGGAAGAGAGCAGAGGCCACGCCATGACCCGCTCGGCCAGCCAGGGACGAGGATTGCTGATGAAAAAGGTTCAAAGCAGCCCGATGGAACCAGGTGGCAGACTCCCCTGGTCAGATCGTTTCAAATGGTTGAATGCTTATGTTTTCATCCTTTGTGGTGTCGTGATGATCTATCGCACCTATGCCTCACCCGCGACCTGGCTGGTCATGGTTACCGGTATCTTGTTCCTTGTCTATGGTATTTATCGGCTGCGACTGATTCGCCGTGTCCTGGATAGCGAGCAACCTTCGGCGATGGCAAAAGGGAAGGGACAACACTCCTCAAGGTTCTGAAAAGGCCATGCATCAAACGCTTGCATTTCATCCCCTGGGTATTTTCATTGCGGTCGTTTTCTTCGTCTCGATGTCTTCGATCCTGTGGTGGATGCTTCATCCTCCTCCGCAGCTCGAGGCCGCCGTTGCCAAGGCCCGCCGTTCCATTAGCGCCCTGCGCCGTATCATGGTCACTACACGCGGCATGAGGTACGATGATCGCGCGGTCGAACTGGCGTGCCGGTTAGGGCAGGAGCAGAAGTCGGAGATTGTGGTCACCTACATCATTGAAGTCCCGCTGACGCTGCCGCTGGGCCTCAAGCTCGATCAGGAGGAAGCGAAGGCGCAGGAAGCGGTGACCCGCGCCGCGAATATCGTCAAGCTCCACGCGCTGCCCGCGAAGAAGAACATCGAACGCGATCGCGAGGCGGCACGCGGAATTCTGCGGGCGGCCAAGGAGATGGATGTCGATCTCTTGATCCTTTCCATTGATCCTCACAAGACCGCCCTGAAAAAATTTACGGGAAAAACCACCGAGCGCATCCTCAGTGATGCCCTCTGCGAGGTGATCGTCGATCATATCCCGGTCAGCGAATTAGTGCAGATTACGCCGCAGGGGTGAAGAATACAAATGGGGGGGGCTCGCGCAGCTACTGAGTTCCGGAAGGCAGTTTAGGCCGAGGAAGGGCATGGTAATCGAGTATGCGAATCATCATTGTGGGATTTGGACGCGTGGGGACCCAGCTTGTTCAACAACTCAACGCCAAGGAACACGAAGTCATTGTCATTGATCAGGAGCGCCATCTGGCCGATCACCCGCTGGCTTCAGTGCCCACCCGCCTCATTATCGGTGATGCGATCGACGCCGAGGTGTTGCGGGACGCCGGCATTGGGGAAGCCGATGTTCTGTTTGCCACCACCCGGGACGAAAACACCAATTTGATGGTGGCCCAGATGGCCCGCATTGTCTTTAATGTCCCCAAGGTGCTGGCCATGATTTACGACCCCAGCCGGGAATTGAGTTACCACGAGGCGGGAATTGAGACTTTTTGCCTGACCTTGGCGGGCGCCCAGTACCTGGCTTCCCAAATCACGAAATCTCCTCTCACGGATCTCAAGGGGGCGTGGAAGAAGGCGCACGACGAGATGATCAAACAGGTCAAGGAGCCTGTCAAAAGCGTGGCCACGCAGGGGGGAAATTACTACATCATCATCCTGGGCGGAAGCCTGGTCGGCTATTATCTGGCGCGAAACTTGATGGCGAAGGGGCACGAGGTGACCATCATTGAGGACGATCCCGAAAAATACAACGCCATCATTCATCAGATCGACTGCAACGTTATTTTTGGAGACGGATCCACGACGCCCATCCTGGAACAAGCGGGGGCGAACCGGGCGGACGTATTTCTGGCGGTGACGAACCACGATCACGACAACCTGATTGCCTGCCAGGTGGCAAAATCACGATTCGGCGTCAAGAAGACCATCGCCCGCGTGAAAAACCCGAGAAACGAACCGATCCTTCAACGTCTGGGTGTGGACGTCACGGTCAGCTCCACCGGCATCATCGCGCAGATGATTGAGCGGGAACTGCCGATGAGCACCATCAAGACGCTTCTGGACTTTAAGGCGAGCCAGCTGGAGATGGTTGAATACGATTTGGAAGACAAGTCTCCAGTGATTGGCCGGCAGATCCGGCAGCTCACCATGCCCAAGGATTCCAATATCGTCACCATCCTGCGCAACAAGGATGCCGTCGTCCCCCGAGGCGATACCAGCTTTGCACGGGACGACGTGGTCCTGGTCCTCATGAAGGAAGCCGTTGAGCCCGAGGTGAGACGGGTGCTGTTGGGATAGCCGCTCATGAAGATTGCAATCATGGGCATCCGGGGTATACCGGCGAATTACGGTGGGTTCGAAACGTTCGCCGAGGAGTTGGGCTGGCGACTGGCAGCACGGGGTCATGAGGTCACCGTCTACGGCCGGTCCCATTACGTCGATCCCAACCTTACCTCCTACCGCGGGGTTCACCTCACGGTCCTGCCCACGGTCCGGACCAAGTATTTTGATACGGTCGTCCATACCTCCCTTTGTGCCCTCGATTCACTCACCAAGAACTTTGAATGTGTGCTGATCTGTAACGCGGCCAATGCGCTCTTTTCCTGGATACCCCGCCTCAGTGGGGCGCTGGTGGCGCTCAACGTGGATGGGCTGGAACGCAAACGGAGGAAATGGAATGCGGCGGGGCGTTTCTACTATCAGATTTCCGAACGGCTCGCAACTCTGCTGCCCAATGCCATCGTGACTGATGCGGTCGCCATCCAGGAATACTATCGGTCACGTTACGGCGCCGATTCGACCTTTATTCCTTACGGGGCCACCGTGGAACATGATGCGAACGAGGGTGCCCTTGCCCGCCTCGGCCTCGAGCCCAAACGATATTTCCTTTACGTGAGCCGGTTGGAACCGGAGAATAATGCACACCTCGTCATTCGAGCCTTCGAAAGGACAGACACGCGGTTGCAGCTTGTGATCGTCGGGGATGCGCCCTACAGCGCCGGTTATGTCGCCCAGTTGAAGACCACCCGCGATCCGCGCATCCGATTTGCAGGCGGGGTGTACGGCCAGGGCTATCACGAGCTGCAGGCCAACGCCTTGTGCTATGTTCATGCCACGGAGGTGGGAGGAACGCATCCTGCTCTGGTCGAGGCCATGGGACACGGGAACGCCGCCATTGTCCACGATACCGCCGAGAATCGAGAGGTTGTTGGGGAGGCGGGGATCCTGGTGGACATGAATGAGGAGGCAAAGTTGGTGGAGGCTATGCAGGGGATGGCCGATGGAAAGGTGGATCTGCATCGGCTTGGGACCCTGGCACAACAGCGTGTCCAGACCGATTATTCCTGGGATGCCATTACCACGGCCTACGAAAAACTGTTTGACTCACTCATGAGAAACTAGATACTTTAACTGGCTTGGGATTCATTCACCGCGGAGCACGCGGAATAATCTGAGGTTGAGGTATTTAAGCTTTGGTAGCCCCGGCATCTTTTTATGCCGGGGGCTTTTGTGCGCATTCACACAAGATCCCCCGGTGAGAAAAACGCTCACCGGGGCTACCAAACCTTAGATTGTGTGAGAACGCTCTCAAAGGTTCCCGATCCTAAACATCCACCGCGGCATGCACCAGGGTTACCCAAAGAGTCAGCGGCCTCTGCGTCTCTGCGGTGATAGCTTTTCTGAATTGAGGAAAAAATGATAGACGGGGTACGAGTCAAAACGCTGAAAGTGATTTCCGATGAACGGGGCCGCTTGATGGAGGTCCTTCGCAATGACGACGATCTGTTCATCAAGTTCGGGCAGATTTACATCACCACGGCGTATCCCGGGGTGGTCAAGGGCTGGCACTACCACAAGAAGCAGATCGATAATTTTGTGGTCGCCCGTGGGATGATGAAACTGGTGCTTTACGACTCCCGAAAAAAGTCAAAGACCTTCGGCGAGATCAACGAATTCTTCATGGGAGAACACAATCCCATCCTGGTGCAGATTCCGGCGTGGGTGTTTCATGGATTTAAGTGCGTCAGCGAGTCAGAGTGCGTCGTGGTGAATACTCCGACCGAGGTTTATCATTACAAAAAGCCGGATGAGTTCCGCGTACCATACAAGAGCAGGAAGATCCCATATGACTGGGGGATTAAGATGGGATGAGGGAGGTTTCGGGTGTCGGCCGAAGGTCCGGCGGCTTTTTGGCGGATGTCGGGTGTCGGGGGATATCAGGTGGACGGTAGAAAGCACCGGCTGAAGTCGGAGGTCGGAGGTCAGAAGTCGGACAACAGTTGTCAGAGGTCGGATGACAGAGGCTAGAAGTCAGACAACAGGGACCGGACCTGATATGCCACCACGTGGCAATGAGGAGTCAATTGTTAACACAAAGCCAAGAAGGTTTTATCCGACGTCTGACTTCTGATTTCTGGCTTCCGACTTCTGACCTCTGACCTCCGACTTCTGGCCTCCGACGTCCGACCTCTGATTTCCGACTTCGTATGAGGTCTCTGACTCACCGCAAGAAAGTATTTATAGAGCATCTGGTAGGATAGAACTTATGAAACTCCTCGTTACTGGCGGAGCGGGCTTCATCGGATCGAATTTCATTCGATTCATGCTGGAGACTTATTCTGATGTGTGGATTGTAAATCTCGACAAGCTCACTTACGCCGGAAACCTCGACAACCTCAGGGATCTGGAGACCCATCCTCACTACACGTTCGTCCGCGGCGACATTTGTGATCGTGCAACGGTTGAAAAACTGATGTCGGCAGGACCCGACGCGGTGGTGAACCTAGCTGCGGAAACTCATGTGGATCGCTCCATTGAGGATGCACGGTCGTTCATCGAGACCAATGTTTTAGGCACCCATTGTCTGCTTGAGGCAGCCCGGGCGAACAAGGTCACCCGATTTATCCAAGTCTCCACCGATGAAGTCTACGGTTCACTTTCCGAGACCGGCTTTTTCACCGAAGAGACTCCGCTCCGCCCGAACAGCCCCTATGCGGCATCAAAGGCATCCGCCGATTTGTTGGTGAAAGCCTATGTGCACACCTTCGCGTTTCCAGGCATCATCACGCGTTGTTCAAACAATTTTGGTCCCTATCAATTTCCTGAGAAATTTCTTCCCCTGATGATCAACAACGCCCGGCAAGGAAAAACTTTGCCGATTTATGGGGATGGTCTGTACATTAGAGACTGGCTATTTGCCCGCGATCATTGCCGGGCCCTGGATTGCGTGTTGCGCCAGGGTCGGGCCGGTGAGGTTTACAACATCGGCGGGAACAACGAGTGGAGAAACATCGATATCGCCAAACGGATTCTCCGCCTGCTGAGACAGCCGGAGTCGCTTCTGACTTTTGTCAAAGACCGCCCTGGCCATGACCGGCGTTATGCCATCGATGCCAGCAAGAGTTTTCGTGAGTTGGGCTGGAAACCCGAGACGCGGTTTGAAGAGGGGTTGGGCGTGACCATTCGCTGGTATTTGGAAAACGACGCCTGGCTCGATAAAGTGACGAGTGGAGAGTATCGGAATTATTATGAACGCATGTACAGCAATCGATAGAATGGGCCGGTTATGATTGCCGTTCACGCGGAACACTTGTCGAAAAGCTATCGCATTTATCCCAGGCCCTCGGCCCGTTTGCAGGAACTCCTCTCGTTCAACCGGGTGAATCGCCATAAGGACTTCTGGGCGGTGGAGGATGTCAGTTTTGAAGTGGAGCGGGGGAAGACCGTCGGCATTATCGGAGTGAATGGTTCGGGGAAGTCGACACTGCTTCAGCTCGTGGCCGGCATTCTGCAACCCTCCCGCGGGACAGTGACGGCCGAGGGGCGGATCTCGGCCCTGCTGGAGTTGGGTTCGGGCTTCAATCCCGAATTCAGCGGCCGGGAAAACGTTTTTATCAATGGGGCGCTGCTGGGATTGAGTCGGGCCGAGATCGAATCGCGCCTGGGCGCGATGGAGCGCTTTGCGGAGATCGGTGAATTCTTCGACCAGCCGGTCAAGACCTACTCGAGCGGCATGTTCGTGCGGTTGGCTTTTGCCGTCGCGATCAACGTCGATCCGGAAATCCTGATTATCGATGAAGCCCTCGCCGTGGGAGACGGCATCTTTCAGCATCGCTGCATGCACAAGATCCTGCAACTGAAGAAAGAGGGGAAGACGATTTTCTTTGTCTCCCACGATAACTCCGCTATCAAGCGGCTCTGCGATGAAGTGATCCTGCTCGATGGGGGCCGGAGGGTGGCCTTGGGCGACCCGGATTCGATGGTTCAGAAGTATCTGGAGCTGATGTATGCCCGGGAAAAGCGCTATGCCACGGAGTCGAACTCAAAATCGAATGTAGACTCCGGGGGAGCAAAGAACTTCTTCGATATTCCCCCGGAGGCGGTCGTCTCGACGATCCCCAATGTGGACCATCGCTTTGGAGACGGCCGGGCCGAGTTGCTCGGCATCGAGGTTTCCGGCGAGGAGGGAATTCCAAAAAGAAGTTTTGCGCCCGGGGAACGCATGCAGGTCAAGATCTCGGCGCGGTTCAAGGAAGCCTTGGAAACACCGATCATTGGATTCATCATCCGCGACCCGCTGGGGGTTGATTTGTCGGCCACAAACACGGACTATGACAATGCGCCCCTGGGTAAAGCCAAGGCCGGAGAAATTCGCACTGTCGATTTTGACGTTCAGTTGCCGCTTCTTAGGCCCGGAAACTATTCCATCTCCCCGGCGGTGGCTGATGGGACGGCTTTCCGTCACACCATGTGCGACTGGATCGACAATGCCGTGGTCTTTTCCATCGAAACCGGCGAATTCATCCACGGTATGATGCGGCTCAATATCTCAGTGAAAGTGCATTAATGGCTCCGCGCTTCTCGGCGCCTTTGCGGTGATCACTATGGCTCAATCCACCAAGACAGATTTGACCTTTACTGGTGAGCGGTTCGTTCCCGGCGAGGGTGGGGCCCGGATCGCGTACGAGCATTATCATCGCTACTACTTTGCGCAGAGCCTCGCCCGTGGAAAAGTGGTTTTGGACCTCGGGTGCGGCGAAGGGTATGGCTCGAACCTGCTCGCGGAGGTCGCCGAACGCGTCACGGGGATCGATCTTTCGGCGGAGGCGGTTGAACACGCCCGCGGGCATTACAGTCGGGAGAATTTGGATTTTAAGGCGGGCGACTGTCGAAAAACCGGCTTGCCCGACCAGAAATTTGATCTCATCGTCTGCTTCGAAATAATCGAGCACATCGCCGAGCACGAGGAGCTCCTGACCGAGGTTCGCCGCGTACTTAAACCTGAGGGAGTATTTGTCATTTCCTCGCCTGATAAAGAATTTTATTCGGATGCCGAAGGGTATGCCAATCCCTTCCATGTTAAAGAGCTTTACGCCCGCGATTTCCAGGCGCTGCTTGAGCGTCAATTCCCTGAGGTATTACTCTTCTCGCAGGGGGTGGGTGTGGGCTCCGTGATTCGTCAGGATTCCCCTGGAAGAGGAGGTGAACCGCTACCGGCGGATTTGCTCGATGTGAAGCCAGATCCCGATAGGGGGTTCAATCCCGCTGGGCCCGGAGCTGTTGAAGCAAAATACATCGTGGCGGTGTGTTCAACGGTCCCTCTGGATCCCAGCGTTCGCAGGCTATCGTTTTCTCTCTGGAACGACAAAAGTGAGACTTTGCTCAGGGAATTGGAAGATTCTCTTCGTGAATTGCAATCCCTGGTGAAACACTTGGAGGAGGCGATCGGCGATCGGGACAACCAAATTCTACGGCTTGGCAAAGCGGTAGAGGAAAAATCAATTGAGATTTCTAAATTGAAGCTCGTTGTTTCGGAAAAGGACGAAGTGATTACCCGCAGAGAGGCAGACATCCTCTCATGGGATGCTCACACCCGCGACTTAGAACAAACCATTCAAGTGCTCCGAGATTTTGAGACAAAAATCAAAGGCACTCTTCACTGGAGAATTTACAACTCCCTAGTCAGACCGGTCCTGAGGCTTTTTCGCCGAAGCGGATCCGCTTCTCATTGAATGGCCTTTACACTTGCATCCACTGTACACTGATCCTTAAACGCATTCCTCTGCAAGACGATGCTGAAAACTGGAATGGTAAACCGGCTCAATCGCGGGGCCGATGCTGGTTTTTTCAGTGGACTGCTGATATAGTCTAGCCCCGAATTAATCCCAGCAACGGCAGGCAAATCCAGGTTTAAAGGCGACGACTCTGATGAAAGTCAGTGTGACTATTCCAACATACAATGGGGAGGCGTACCTTGCTGAGGCAGTGAAGAGTGTCCTGGGGCAGACTTTTCAAGATTTCGAGCTCGTCATCGTGGATGATCGCTCGACCGATTCCACCGTCGGCATAATCCGGTCTTTCGCGGATTCAAGAATCCGGTTCACTCGGAACGACGAACGGCTTGGCTTGCCCGGGAATTGGAACCGGTGTCTTTCCCTGGCCCAAGGTGAATTCATCTGCATTTTTCATCAGGATGATGTGATGCAGCCGGATAATCTGGAACGGAAGATTCAACTTTTGTCATCCGATCCGTCAGTGGGATTTGTTCACTCGGCGGCAGAGATGATTGTGGAGCCCTCGGCTCCCAGCGTGCCTGTTGAATGGATCGAAAAGTCCTATGAAGATTTTGTAGCTGAGGGAGAGGTGTATTTCTTTAAGTTGTTGTTTCACGGAAATATCATTTGCGCGCCGACCGTTCTGGCCCGCCGTCAGCCCCTGGTGGATCTCGGTGGCTTCGACGACGAGCTGGAATTCACGAGCGACTATGAAATGTGGATGAAAGTGTGCGCGAGTAGCCGAGTTGCCTTCTTGAGCCAGCCGTTGGTCCGATACCGGTGGCATGCCAAGAATGCCTCACATGAATACCGTTTTGAACGAGGCGTTCAACAGAGCGATCTGGCGGCTCGTCGCGCTCTTAAGTTTTATTTAGAGCAAAAGGGACAACAGAAAGAGGAAGCGGCCCTGGAGGAAGCGCTGCGAGGCATCACAAAACTCAAACGATGGAACGGCAGCTTGGAGCAAACCACAGAGGAACAGAAAGCCTGGATCTCTGAACTGGAACTGGGTAAGGCTTGGATCGAGGAACAAAGGATCAAATTGCAGGAGTCTGTTGAGAGTCAGAAGAGTTTGATTCAAGAGCAAAAGGCTTGGATCGGCGAGCTCGAGCGAGGAAAGAACTGGCTCGACGACCAAAGAATGACGTGGCAAAAGCTTGCTGAAGAAACCTTGGCGAGAACGGAAAGCAAGCTTGTCACGTTGGAGAAGAAATTCACGACGGCGGTTATCGCTGTCTTCATTGCAATACTGCTCCTCAATCCGATTATTCTCTTAATATTGGTCCGTCTCTTCGGTACGGGCAAATAGCATTCATTCCATTCTGGGTCATACTTTGAAGTGAACATTGCGTTCGTTACCCCTTATATCCCATATCCACCTGATACCGGCGGAAAGATTCGAACTTTTTACCTATTAAAAGCTCTTTCCAGGAATCATCCCGCTGATCTCTACACGGTATACTCTAAAACTCGTCCCGAATATGGAACAGTCCTGGCGCAGGTTTGTAGAAGCATCCGTCTCGTGGAGTTAAAGAAGGAGACCGATAGCCATTCTCCCTTGATCCGGTCTGTTCTCAACCCCCTGCCTCGCCTCATAGAATACTTCCACGCTCCGAATGCAGTGAGTGAGGTGCGCCAGTTATTGCAAGAAGGGCATTATGACCTGCTGGTCCTGGATGAAATCTGCATGGCCCCCTACTTGATGGAGGTTCAAGGTCCCAAGTTGGTCATCCGGCACAAGATCGATCACTTGCACTACCGTGAAATCGCCTCTGCTCAGCCGCTTGACATGGAAAAGGTGGTCTCATGCCTCGAAGTGCGAAAACTGAGGAAGTATGAGCATCATACGATGTCCGCATTTAATGCGGCCGTCTGCTGTTCGGTTGAGGACGCAGAACACTTGAATCAGCTGAACCCCGAGATTCCTGTTTGTGTGATTGGCAACGGAGTGGATTTGGATTATTTCACGCCACTGGAAGAGGTGGCCGGTCCTCCCACGTTGTTGTACACAGGAACAATGCATTATTATCCGAATATCGATGCCGTCCAATATTTCTTTCAGGAAATTTATCCACATCTGGTTCGGCTGGTTCCAGAAGTGCAAATACTCATCGTGGGGCATGGGCCACCGGCAGAGGTCCTGCAATGGCAGCGTTTGCCCGGCGTTAAAATCACGGGTTCTGTCCTTGACATTCGTCCGTATCTGGCGGGGTGCACAGCAACGATTGTTCCATTACGTCTGGGGGGGGGCACGCGGCTCAAGATCATGGAGTCCATCGCTGCGGGGAGACCTGTGGTCAGCACCTCAGTTGGGGCTCAAGGCCTGGGGATGCGTCACGGCGAGCATCTTCTGGTTGCGGATGAGCCCGTAGAGTTTGCCCGGCAATCGGCTCAACTCTTGATGGACGGTGATCTTCGCCGCCGCCTTGTGGCACAAGCGAGGCCTTTCGTCGCCACACACTTCTCCTGGGAGTCTCTCGGTGAAAGGTTTGAGACGCTTTGTTGCGAAGTGTCAGAAAAGGGAACACTTTGAAGTTAGCTTTCATCAATAATCTTTATCCACCCTATATCATCGGCGGGAATGAAATGTTGGCCAAAGAAGTCATTGAAGCCCTCCGGGCCAGGGGGCACCCCGTTCATATTATCACCGGGAGAGGGCGTGACCTGCCCCACGATGGGTTGACCCACGGGGCGATTGATCTGGATCTCGATCATAAAGAGGACACATTTCTGCACGGCAAGAAGCCAACGCCTCTTGAGCAGGTCGAGTTTCACCTTTACAATCATCGAACTTACCGGTCTGTTCGGAGTGTTCTGTTGGAGCTGAAGCCCGACCTCATAGTAATCTGGAACCTATGGGTCGCCTCGATGGCTCCCTTGATTGCGGCGAGACAATCCGGCTTTCCTCTGGTTATTCACACGGCTGATAAATGGCTGTATTATGGATTGAAGGACTGGTCCCATCTGGTGGCGCCGCAAACTGAGTGGAAGGTAAAGGTCGTTCAATTGATGCGCCGGTATGTTCAGCCAATGCTTTTTCATCTGGCGCGGCCATATCCGATTATTTCAATTTCTGAATTCATCCGGCGTTTTTATATCACCACCGGATTCGACGGCTCCAGGATTGAGGTCATCCACTTGGGCGTCCCTCTGGAGAAATTTCACCCCAATGGGCGATCGCAACCTTCACAATCGCGCGTCAGGTTTCTTTATGTGGGAACGCTTTGGGAGGGGAAAGGTCCCCAGGTCGCCATCCAGGCACTTGGACAACTTCTTCGCAAGCGTGGATTGCCCAAACTTCATCTGGACTTTTTTGGGAAGGGGACACCGGGCTTTATGGAGTATCTGCGGGATCATGTAAAAAAAGCCGGAGTGGAAGATCATGTCACCTTTCATGGTTTTGTCGACCGCCAGGATCTGCCTGAAATCCAACGCAATCACGATATCCTGCTATTTCCATCGATATGGGATGAGCCGTTCGCCGCTGTCCCCATCGAGGCAATGGCTTGCGGGATGGCAGTCATCGCAACTACGGCCGGGGGAACCCCCGAGGCGATCGAAGAAGGTCGGACCGGGCTCCTGATCCCCCCGAATGATCCTTCGGCGATGTCTGCTGCCATGGAGGGATTGATCCGTGATCCGCAAAGGCGGCTGCATCTCGGACAAGAAGGCGCTCTGGCCGCGCGTGAAAAATATGACTTTCATACATACATTGCTCGATTAGAAAGAAGATACAGCGAGCTTGCCCAAAGATCTAAATAGCAATTGGCCAAGAGCAGTTATTCAGAAACTGTGGCTCCTTGTGGGTAGGGGGGATCATAAGATGGCTGATCCACGCGATGAGTTTATTCGGAAGGTAGTTGCCGGCAAGACCTTTGCGGATCTGGGTGGATTGTGGGGAACGGTCAACGAGAAGATCAGTGTCGCGCATCAAGCAGGGGCGACCCGGCTGACAATGATCGACCGAATCACTCCGGCTGAGGAGGACTGGCGGTTATTTGATGAACGCCGGCGTCAATTGGGAGTCCCGGAGGTGGAGTGCATCAGCAAGGATATATTGGCGCTGGCTGACACTCCGCCCTATCCCCAGTACGACGTCGTGAACTGTGGTGGGGTTTTCTATCATATCCCGGACCCCATGCGGCTCCTTACTACGCTCCGGAAGATCACTCGGGAGTATCTTGTCTTGACTTCGATCGTGACCCAAACGAAGGTGAAGAGTGCCGCGGGCACTTTGGACGTTCCTGAGGGGAGCGCACTCTTTGTGCCCGCCCTGCGCGGACGAGAACTCGAAATCGTGAAATCGTACTGGCAGAGGTTCGTTGGAGAGGGGGCAATCGGTTTGACCCTTGAAACACAGACGTGGAAAGAAGATAACTATGTGCCCTGGTGGTGGCTCCCCACCGTCGAGACGCTCAAGGCGATGGCAACGACGGCGGGCTTCGAATTGTTGGAGGGAAGTCCCTTCTGGGACGGCAATGCCTATACTCAGCTTTTGCGCACTAAAAAGTAGCCCCCGGCCCCCAATCTGAAACAGGTTCGTAGCCTTCCTCCGACGAGTTGCAGGAGCAAGATGCGCCATCGTCATGCCAGGAATTAACACTTGGCTGCGGGTGGAATGATTCTGAGTCAGTCTTGCTTATTAAGGACGGGGAGTGTTTGACCCCAATGTTCGAAAAATTTCGTTATCGAAGGAAGCTGTCTTTCTT
The DNA here is from genome assembly GCA_020072965.1 of Terriglobia bacterium. Classification (GTDB taxonomy): domain Bacteria; phylum Acidobacteriota; class Terriglobia; order JAIQFV01; family JAIQFV01; genus JAIQFV01. The sequence continues at coordinate 77,082 of JAIQFY010000025.1, forward strand.
CAGGGAGAGGGTGAGGGAAACGTGGTCCTCCGCTCTTAAAGAGGAATTGGAGTTTTGGGATGAATGGTTTCGGACGAGAGGTTCAATATGGCCTGATGAGTACAAGAGGCGCCTGGATCCTCTTGAGCCACTGTCTTATTACCACCGTGACTTTATCAATCACCTTCCCCAAGATAAGGTTAGGATTCTAGATGTTGGCGCCGGGCCTTTGACTGTCCTGGGCAAGATACATCCTTCCAAGGAGTTGATCATTGTTGCCACCGACGCATTGGCGAGCGAGTACGATGATCTCTTAACAAAATATAGAATCGAACCGCCCCTCCGTACGATCCTTGCAAGAGCAGAGAGACTCACCCGAATATTTGCCAAGAACAGTTTTGATCTTGTGTACGCGCAAAACAGCCTGGATCACAGTTACGATCCCCTCGAGGCCATCAGGCAGATGGTGAGGGTTGCCCGAGAAGGGTGTTTTGTGGTCCTGGACCACATCGAAAATGAGGCGGAAAACGAGAATTACCAAGGTTTGCATCAGTGGAATTTCACGGTGCGTGAGGGCATTTTCACAATTACCAGTCGAGACATTGTAATCGATGTCTGCCGCGAGTTGTCCTCACTCGGTGACTTTGTCTGCTCATCGGAGAACAAATGGGTTCGGGTCCACATCAGAAAGAAGCACCGTATCTGGTGACGAATAGTCTTGAGACTCCGCGCGTTTTGGTCAACGATATTTTCAGCTGTCCTGGTGGCAACGGCCTACGGCATTCCGTTCCATAACGGCTATCTCGGGATATCTGAGAATCCGCCCCGCGCGGCTTCATGCCCAGGAGCGGGGAATGCCTTTCGTAAAACGCTTTCTTACTGGCGATCCGAAGAGACTGGTGGCACTTCCCGAGGGGCAGTCCGTTCTTTCGGAAGGCTGGCCCGAGGATATTCACACCGCCTATAAGCTGCTCTATCAGCAGGGCGGCCTATATGTTGTCCTGCATTGTGGGCATGGGTTTGAAACAGATTTTCGGCCGGACTTCTGCACTCCCGCCACAAAGTTGCTGTAACAGAGTTTGGGAGATCTTGTCTCAAGGGATGGGGGGATTCTTCTGGACCCTGTAAAGCCACCAGGGTGATCGATCATTGACTGGGGGGCATCTGTATCATTGCTCGCCCTTTTTCCAAGCGGGGAAGTAGCAGATTCCGGAACTGATTTGACTGGGTTCGCTTGAAAATCTGCTGACTGGTAACTAGAGCTGCTTGGTTGGTCACCAAAGGGTCCGATGGGATTGCATCCCTCTGGAATTTTGACGCACAGGAATGGGGCCAGCCTAACCAGATTCGTTTTCCATTCTTTACCTTTCCTGATCGAAAAAGTGGACGCCGCTCAAATGGCCCATCACAGAATCTCGGCAATTACCTTTTTCACTTCGAGCCCCCATGCATCCCAGTTGAGCCGTGATTCAAAAGCAGAACGGCTCTTGTAGACGAGCGCAGAATAGGTCTGCTGATCTCGATAGATTCTGGATATTTCCTTAGCATAGTCCTCGGCACGAGCATTTCTGGGTAATAAGATGCCGTTTTCTCCTGGTTTCACGACCTCAGAGACGCCTCCCGTGTCCGATGTTACGACGGGTAAGCCGAACGCAGCGGCCTCACAGAACACGATGCCGAACGCCTCTTCCCGACCTGGCAAGAGAAGAATGTCAGCTGTAAAGAAAAGGTCATCCAGTCTCTTCGAGTTCTTTGCATCATTCTTATCTAGAAAAGGAATCACAACCATTTTGTTGTGACGAAATTTATCCGGGGGGGTGCAGCCGCAAACAATCAGTTCTACTTCTATGCCCAGTTCTTGAAGGCGCAACATTGTTTCAAAAGCTAGCTCGCCGCCTTTTCTCTCCCATTCGACACCGAGAAAGAGTAATCGACAGTGATCGGATTGGGTCCTCCCCAAAACCTGCTCTCTCGGTGGGACTTCCGCCAGATTTGCGCCAAACGGGATTACATGGATCTTCGATGTGTCGGCGTGATAGTCCCTAATTGCTGATTTGGCGGCCCATTCCGTTGGGTACAAGAGCCTCCTGGCTTTCTTGATAGCCAGCCTTTCAATTCTATTCCCCTCCCAAACCGAGATTGGCAAGAAATTCGAAAACGACGAATAATATTCGTTGATCAAGGCAAACGTCACATCGGAAAGGTAGATGATCGGAATATTGGTCTCCAGGGAAGCTATTTCTGTTGAAGCCTCAGGGGCAAATATCAGATCGAAATGGTGACCCAGAATTCTTCTCTCAATGATGCTCCCATAGCTCCTGGAAAGGAGAGTACTGTGGGTGTAATCGTATTTCTTATTCAAGATCCGTTGGGACTGGTCATTCAGAAATTGTCCGTATTTCATCATTTTGGAGAATAAGGGAGCAATGAAAGACACAGGCCCACAATGCCTTTGGAGAGCTCTCGCCATGAAGTGATGTATCCCCGACCAAGATCTCTTGTCTCTCGGGTCACTTTCGTTCACGTAGGCTATTTTGGGCCGTTCACTGCCCGACTGAGTGAGCATATTGTTAAAATTATCCGTGACGAGAGCCATATGCTGCCTCTTGGCACACCAGTATAAGTTAGCACACCCGATGCGATCCTTCCTACTTCTCGGCTGGGTGAATTGACAGCAATCGCCCTCATCATGATAATAGGGATTGCTTCTCGGTTGAGGGTTCATTCCTAAGTATCTTGCACTCTGATTCGAGGTTGTATCCTTTAAATAATTCTTCCAGTGGGGAAGTGCCGAATGCGAATACTGGTTACCGGCGGAGCGGGTTTTTTGGGCTCCCATTTGTGCGAACGGTTGCTCCAGCAGGGAGATGAAGTCATCTGTGTGGACAATCTTTTCACCGGCTCCAAACGCAACATCGAAGGTTTATTCGGCAATCCTGATTTCGAATTCGTCCGGCACGATATTGTCCATCCGATCCTGCTCGAGGTGGATCGGATTTACAACCTGGCGTGTCCGGCCTCGCCGATTCAATATCAGTACAACGCCATCAAGACGGTAAAGGCGAACGTCGTGGGGACCATGAACATGCTGGGCATGGCCAAGCGGGTCCGGGCGCGCATTCTCCAGGCGTCAACTTCCGAGGTCTATGGCGATCCCAACGTCCATCCACAGCGAGAATCTTACTGGGGACATGTCAATCCCATCGGGATACGAAGCTGCTATGACGAAGGCAAGCGCGTGGCCGAAACCCTCATGATGGATTATCACCGCCAGAACAACGTGGACATTCGAATTGCGCGGATCTTTAACACGTACGGCCCTCGCATGTCCCTGAACGATGGCCGGGTGGTGTCGAATTTCATTGTGCAGGCCCTTCGGAATAAACCCATCACGGTGTTTGGTTCCGGGTCACAGACGAGGTCTTTTTGCTACGTGGATGATTTGATTGATGGCCTGATACGCTTCATGCGTTGTGAAAAGTTCATGGGCCCGGTCAACCTGGGGAACCCGCAGGAGTTCACGATCCTTGAACTCGCGAAGAAGGTCATCACGCTGACCGGATCGCGGTCCAGGATCGTGCGCAAACCCCTGCCCCAGGACGACCCGCGGCAACGGTGCCCGGATATCTCGTTGGCCCGAAAAAAGCTCCGCTGGAAACCCTCAACCCCGCTTGGTGAGGGACTCAAGAAGACGATCGCCTATTTTGAAGAGGCGCTTAAAAACTTCACCGCAGAGACGCAGAGAGCGCAGAGGAGAAGAGGGTAAAAAGCAAATGCCTATTCCCGTGGAGACGTGGATGAAACGGACCCGTTTTAAGCAGCACACTCTTGGTGATGAAATATGTATATTTGGGTCTGCGTTCTTTGCGCCTCAGCGGTAGATATTTGGGTTTCGTCGATGTGCGAATTGAAAATATTGAGGACAGGTGGATGAAAAAGGTCTTAGTCACCGGGGGAGCCGGGTATATTGGAAGTCATATCGTCAAGGCGCTGCTTGAAGCCGGGGACGAGGTCGTCACGTTCGACAATTTGTCAGAGGGACATCGCGATGCGGTCGTCGGCGGCGATCTGGTCCAGGGCGATCTGAGCGACGGGCCCCTTCTCCAATCTTTATTCTCGAAATATGAATTTGATGCCGTGATGCACTTTGCGGCGAATTGCCGCGTCGGCGAATCGGTGAAGGACCCCGAAAAATACTATAAGAATAACGTCTGCAATCTCCTCAACCTGTTGGCGGTGATGCGAAGACATCATGTCAATCGGATGATCTTCTCCTCCACGGCGGCGGTCTACGGGAATCCCGTAAAGGTTCCCATCGAAGAATTGCATCCCCTGCAACCTATCAACCCTTACGGCTTCACAAAACTTGCCGTAGAGAACATCTTGCGAGATTACTCACGTGCGTATGGACTGATTTCAGTTTCCCTGCGCTATTTCAATGCCGCGGGCGCTGATCCAATGGCCCAGTTGGGGGAGTCGCATGATCCGGAAACACATCTCATCCCCCGGGTCTTGGCTGTGGCTTCAGGCCGCCTCGCCGAAGTAGAAGTGTTCGGCACTGACTATCCAACGGAAGATGGAACGTGCATTCGGGATTACATCCACGTGAATGACCTTGCCCTGGCCCATCTCGCAGCACTGAAGCATCTCCGTGGGGGGGGCGAGAATCTGATCGTGAATCTGGGAAATAGCCGGGGCTACTCGGTCAAGGAAATCATCAAGTGTGCAGAACGAATCACACAGAAGAAGATCCGGGTAGTTCATTCCTCCCGCCGGGAGGGGGATCCTCCCGTATTGGTGTGTGACAACTCTCAGGCACGAAGGCAGCTCCATTGGCAGCCGAAAATCTCGTCCCTGGATGAGATCATCCAGACCTCATGGAAGTGGGAGCAGAATCGGAGATACTGAGATCGAATGCTATAATGCGGTTTGCAAAAGGGATTATTAACCGCCAAGGGCGCAGAGAGCGCGGAGATCACTAGGACAGGGGCACGAAAGGTGGATTGTTGGCACCTTCAAACAAGAACGCACGTTGTCTGATCCTGGGAGGGGGTGGGTTCATGGGATCCCACCTGGCCGAGGGGCTACTGGCCGCTGGATACTCGGTGCGTGTCTTTGACCGTGCGAATCGCGACCGGCGCAACCTGACATCGATAGCGGAGAGAATCGAGATCATCGAAGGGGATTTCTCCAACAAGGCCGACCTTCAGGCCGTTGTATCGGGAATGGATTTCGTATTCCATCTCGTCGGGACCACCCTTCCCGCCAGTTCCAATTCGAATCCGGTGTACGACATCGAGTCCAATGTCATTGGGTCCGTCAGGCTATTCGAGCTCTGCCAGAAGGAGAAGGTCCGAAAAATCGTCTTCGCCTCCTCCGGAGGCACGGTGTATGGAATTCCGCAGCATCTTCCGATTGATGAATCTCACCCCACCCTTCCCCTGTGTTCCTATGGCATTTCGAAACTGGCCATCGAGAAGTATCTGCATCTTTTCTACCATCTTCACGGGATGGATTATGCGATTCTGCGCATCGCCAACCCTTATGGCGAGCGACAGAGGCTCGACGCTTCCCAGGGCGTGATTGCCGTGTTCCTGGGATGCCTGGCCCATCACCTGCCGATTCATCTTTGGGGGGACGGGTCGGTGACTCGCGACTTTCTGTATGTAGGCGATGTGGCCCGTGCCATGCGGTTGGCCATGGAGTATTCCGGAGAACGAAAGATCTTTAATGTTTCATCGTGTCGCGGGGTCTCCGTATCAGACCTTCTGGAAGTTCTGCTGAGGGTTACAGGATCGAGTCCTGAGATTCTGAGGGAACCGGAGCGGTCGTTCGATGTACCAAAAAACATCCTGGATAACGCTACTATACGAAGAACCCTGAACTGGGCCCCTCAAGTGGGCCTGGAAGAGGGGATTCGATGCACCTGGGAATGGGTGAAGAAGCAGGTTTAGAGGTGGTAGGTGATAGGGAATAGGGGATAGGTGGTAGGGGAAGGAGGCCGGAGGCCGGAAACCAGAGGCCGGAGGTCAGAAGTCGGACGTTAGAAGTCGGAAATCAGACATGAAAGAAGGGGAATTATGGACTTTGAACTTTGAACTTGAAACTTTGAACTGAGTTTTGGACCTTGGACTTTGGACTGCATTTATTAAACCTTGAACCTTGAATTTGGTCTCTAATAGAAGCGGGTGACTAGGGTAGTGAGAGAGATCTCTGAAAAAAGGCCGGTCCCTTCCGATGCGGCCTTGCCCGTGAGTTGTCTGGTATGTGGGTTGAAGGACTTCGAGATCATCCTGCAGAAGAATGATTTCGAAATCTTCCGATGCCGGCAGTGCGGATTCGGATCTGTCGCCCCCATGCCCGACGATGATTTCCTTCTGCGTTTCTATGAGCAGCAGGAATATTTTCAGAGTGACGGCGTTTTCGGGTATTCGGATTACGAGTCCAAGAGGGAATTTTACCTCGGTCTTTTCCGCGATCACCTCCGGATCTTGAACGGCCACAGTGAACCGGGGCGACTGCTCGACCTCGGCTGTGGCAAAGGAGATTTTCTGAGTTTGGCGCGCGAAGCGGGTTGGGAAGTTTGTGGTGTGGAGATTTCCGACTCTTGCCGCCGGGAAGCAGAACGGCGAGCGGGAGTTCCCGTTTACTCTTCACCCCGCTATCTATCGGACAAACGCGAGTTTTTTGATGTGATCACCATGTGGGAAGTCATTGAACATTTGCCGCATCCGGACCGAGTCTTGAGCGAGGTTCTTCCCTTGCTGCGAGCGGGGGGGCTTTTGGCTATGACGACTCCCAACACGCGAAATTTGACGGCGCTTCGTTCGCCGGCCCGATGGTCGGAATACAAGCCGCCTGAGCACCTACTCTATTTCAATTTTGACACGATCCATCAATACCTTTCCGAAAGGTTCAACCTCCAGGTGTTGGAGGTGAAAGGCATTCACCGGGACCTCCGGCTGGCGTCATCGGGCTGGGTCGAGGCGATATTGGACTGGGCGTCGAGGTTGCGCCTCCGCCACGAGACGCGTTTCGATCCACGGTGGTGGGTCTATGCCATGCTCGTCCGGATGTTTAAGGAAGCACCCCGGCGTATGTCGATGGCGTTGGGAACGCTCGATCCGCGGCTTGTCGATACCGGCATTTTTGTTCTTGCGAGAAAGTAGAGTTTGTCGATGAAGATCCTTTACGCCTCTCACCTATTTCTGCCTAAGTATTATGGTGGGACGGAGGTCTACACTTATAACATTGCCTCGGAAATGAAACGCCGCGGCCATGATGTCCATGTGCTGGCGTGTGAGTCCTTCAAAACAGGCAAGCGAAATGAAGTCAAGGCCAATGACGATGTTTATGGTGATTTGAAAGTCCATCGGGTGTTTCTGAACATCATGCTTATGGACGACCCGGTCCGCGCTGAGTATTTTAACCCCTACGTGGAGCGGCATCTGATCGATTACTATTCCAAGGTTCGCCCCGATATCATCCACGCCAATCATTTCGGCTATCTATCGACCGCCGTCTTTACCGCGGCCCAAAAGCTCAACATCCCGACGGCTTTTACCGCCACCGATTTCTGGCTGGTCTGTCCCAATTCGCAGTTGCTGCGGTGGAACGGCACCTTGTGCGAAGGCCCCACCAATATCGCGGATTGCCTGCGCTGTTACACCCATCTCTCGAATCGAGCCCGGAAATACCGCTGGCTGACCAAGGCCCTGCCCGATGAGATTCTGAAGAGGCTGGTTCGGACATCCATTCACCTGGCTTCAAAGCCGATCTGGCAGTTTCGCGTCCTGAAAGCGGCCGGCTCCCGCGCTGAATGGAACCGGGATGTCTTCAACTCGGTCGGACTCTTCATCTCTCCTTCGAAATTCCTTGAATCGATGTTCATCCAGAACGGGCTGAAGAATGCCGGTCAAAGGTATATTCCCTTTGGTGTGCGGTCGCCCCTGTTGGAGATCAGCAGTCAGAAGACCCCATCACCCATTTTGCGATTTGGTTTTATTGGAACGATTTCAAAGCACAAGGGACTTCATATTCTGATTGAAGCCTTCCGGAAACTCAGTCAGAACGAGCCGGCGAAACTGCGGGTGTATGGCAGCCTGGAGTTCGACCCGCCCTACGGGACAAAAATCCGACAATTGGCCGCGGGTGATCCGAGAATCGAATTTGCAGGCACGTTTCCGCATCAACAGATGGGAGAAGTGTTTCGCGAGATCGATGTGCTCATCGTGCCCTCCAACTGGTATGAGAACACGCCCCTGGTGGTTTATTCCGCTTTGGCGATGGAAACTCCCGTCATCTGCAGTGACCTGGGCGGGATGGCCGAAATCGTCCACCATGGCGAGAACGGGTTGACGTTCGAGGCGGGAAGTCCGCAGGCGTTGTGCGATCGGATGCGCGAACTCCTGAATGACCGGTCACGGGTTGAACGGCTGCGGCCGGATCGTTCGAAGGTCCAGACCGTCGAGCACAATGTCGACCATCTGGAAAGCGCCTATGCAAACCTTCTCGGACGGGAGGTGACTTCGAACTCCTTGACCTCCCGGAGTGCCGCCGTGGCTCCGCGCTGAACTGTGCCGGAGTGCGATCACCCCTGATGAGCGACCTGACCACTGACATCGTGATCGTGACATGGAATAGCGCGCGCACTCTGGAGGGATGCCTGTCAGCGCTGCGCCAACACCGGCCTTCCACCTCGCGGCTCGTAATCGTTGAAAACGCCTCCCAGGATTCCACACTTGAAATCTTACGAACCCATGAGAGTGAAATCTCGACTCTGATCGAAAATCCTTTGAACCGCGGATTCGCCGCAGCGTGCAATCAGGGGGCGAAAACTGGAAAATCAGGCGCCCTCCTCTTCCTGAATCCTGACTGCGAGGTCCAGGCGAACTCCATCTCCGCCCTGATCTCAGTGCTCGAGGGCGATTCCCGGGTTGCGGCCGTGGGCGCCAAGCTTGTCGGGCCGGATGGGGCACCCCAAAGGGGGTTCACCGTCCGGTCTCTTCCCCGACCAGTCGATTTGTGTTTTGAAGCGCTGTTGGTGAACCAGGCCTTTCCGGGCAACCGCTGGAACAAACACTATCGCCTGGCTGATTTTTCATTTGATAAGAGCGTTGAGGTCGAGCAGCCGGCGGGGGCCTGTTTGATGATTCGACGTTCCATGTTTGAAGAGGTGGGAGGTTTCGACGAGCGATTTCATCCGGCCTGGTTTGAGGACGTCGACCTGTGTCAACAGGTGAAGTCAAGGGGCGCGGCGATTGTTTATTGCGCGGCGGCCACGGTCGTCCACAGCGGCGGATCGAGCGTCCAGTCGATGCCCGCCGGTCGTGCCTCGGAATATTTCTTCCAGAACATGCTCCGGTACTCACGGAAACACTTTGGCGGCGCCAGGACGATGGGGTTGAGGGCCGCTTTGGCGGTCGGAATGATAGCAAGGATGTTGGTCATTGCCGCATGGCCGTCGGCCTGGCAGCGTCATCATCCGGGGGCGTCCCAGGGGAGACTGGAGCGGCGGGTGCGAGGGGCGCTGCAGCAGTCGTATTGGAATGTGCTGAAAGGGGCATTATGGCAATGGCGCCCCTGATCACAGTCTCTCTGGTGACCTTTAATTCACGGGATGAAATCGAGCGCTGCCTTCAATGCCTGGACGCTCAATCCCTCCAGGATTTCGAAGTCCGTATTTGGGATAACGCCTCTACCGACGGCACTGTTGAATTTCTGAAGAGTCTTTCCCTCCCCCGGCTCTCCCTTTTCTGTTCGGGGACCAATGTAGGGTTTTGTGCAGCGCACAATCACATCATTGAAGAGTCAGGAGCGGAGTTCGTCCTGGTTTTGAATCCGGATTGCTATCTCGAAAGCCATTACCTTGAGGCCGCTGTGGGGGCGGCCAGAAAGAATCCGTGCATTGGAGCAGTGGCCGGTAAGCTATATCGGCTTCGCACGCCGTCGGAGGATTTCGAGGTGGCACGGAGGGAAGGCATTCTCGATTCGACCGGAACTTATTTCACGCCGTCGTTCCGCCACTTTGACCGCGGTTCAAACGAGGTCGAAGGGGGCCGCTACAGCCTGGAGGAGTGGGTGTTCGGGGTGACCGGGGCAGCGGGTTTTTACCGCCGCGGGATGCTGGAGGATATCCAAATCGACGGTGAGTATTTTGACGAGGCTTTCTTTGCCTACCGTGAAGACGCTGACCTCGCCTGGCGCATGCAGAGCGCCGGATGGCAATGCCTGTATACGCCACAGGCCGTCGGCTACCATGTCCGCAAGGTGTTTCCTGCGGGCCGCTCCCGGGTCGCCGAAGCAATAAACATGCATTCGGTGAAGAACCGGTTCCTTTTTCGTCTCAACAATGTGGCGTGGCCGACGTGTGTCCGGTTCTTTCTTCCCATGGCGGTCCGGGATATCGGCGTCCTCGGTTACACGATCCTGTTCGAACATTCGTCCCTTCCCGGGCTGAGCAATATCGCACGAAATTTTCGCGCCCGTTGGAAGAGACGGCAGAAAATTCAGAGCAAGCGAAAAGTCAGCCTCTCGTCCCTGCACCGATGGATTCACTGGCGTCCCACGGCATTTCCGAAGGAGACGTCTCTGCAGGACGGGCCGTAGGCACGTTCAGGCGGGGGGGCAGGCGTCCTCGCCTGCCTATTGAAAGTGGCTAAATATAGTAACGTCCGCGAATGATTTCAGTGATGATGGGCGGCTCTGCCGCTTCCCGCTTTGCGGATACCCGTCAACCTAAGACCGGAGTAACGAGCGGTCGATAATCCCCCCGGCGGAAGCCGGGGGATGATTCAGGTACAGCCTACAACAGCGATCCCATTTTCATTATCTCCCCCCCATCCCGCGAAACGGGATGGGGGGGTGTAGTTTGTTTTTGGAGCCTGTGTTTGTAGGCTATACTTGAACTTTCCCCCAGCTCCCGCTGGGGGAATTCGACAGAACCGTCCCCCTCCCCCTTTAAAATCAATCCTCTTTAGGTTGACGCGTATGCGCTTTGCGGGACGGTAAGCCTCCGGCTTACCGTGGCGAACTTTCTTCCTCCCTTTTCCGTAGACCGCTGGAGCCCGCCGTCCCGCGAGGCGGGACGGCGGGCTCCAGCCTCCGAATGACGGGGATCGTATACTCTGCATGGGCCGGAAAAGCAGAGCTTTTCCGTCCGCCACGGCGGAAGCGGCAGAGCCGCAAGTCCCAGGCATTTCCTAGTTCCGACTTTTTCCTGTCACTGTATTCTCTCATCCTCAGTAGAACAAAGACGGAGGCATCTTCGGGGCAGACGAGGACGTCTGCCCCACACGGCTGGATTCACCGGCAAGTAACCTGGTAGAGTCGAAGGGTTTCCTGGGCCGCCGTGATCCATGAGAACTTTTTGACCTGTTCGAAGCCCTTTCGCACGAGTTGTTGCCGGAGATTGTCGTCGCAGAGAATCTGTCGCATCCCCCGGGCCACTTCAAATACATTTTCCGGGTTGACCATCACCGCGGCATCGCCGACAACTTCGGGCAGCGAGGAAGTGTTCGAAGTCAGCACGGGTGTTCCACACGCCATCGCCTCCAGGGGAGGGAGTCCAAAGCCCTCGTAAAGAGAGGGAAACACGAAGGCGCTGGCATTCTCATAAAACACCTTGAGGATTTCATACGGGACGAATCCGAGAAAGCGGACTTCGCCCTGGACACGACTGATGATGACCGTGCGCCGGAGCGCCTGGTGGGAAGCCAGCTCGTCGCCAATGATCAGGAGCTTCAACCGGGAATAGGTGGGATGGTCTCGCAGTTCGGTACGCGCCACGGCGAAGGCTTCAATCAGGCGGGTCACGTTTTTGTGTGTTCGCACATTGCCGGCGTAAAGGAGATAGGGATCGTGGATCTGGTAGCGTTCCAGAACGCTTTGGGTGTCGAGGGAAGGCTGGAGGGTCGAAAGGCGTTCATCCAGGGCGTGATGAATCACGGTCACCTTCTCTTCCGGGATCTGGTACAGCCGGACGACATCCCGCTTGGTGGCCTCGGAGACGGCAATGATGTGTTCAGAGCGCTGCAATCGCCGCCGCTTGGAATAGAGTCGGGCCTCCCGGACCCAACTGAATTCCGTCCCCCGGGGATAAAGGATATGGACACAATCGTGGACTGTAACCAGGTAACGGCAGGGCAACCGCCGCGGGACCTCATCGTGAGGGATATGACAGACATCAACGCCTTGGCGTCTAAGGAAACGCTGGACCTCGGCGGGGTTAATCTCGCCGCGCTTCCGCTCCTTGAAGCGGACCCGCTGGAAATTTTCGGAGGTCGGAAGCGCGGTGGAATTGTTGCTTTCACTTTCCAGTAGAAAGTATGTGTTGATGGAATCAATCTTCGCGAGGTGGCTGACTAAATTCCGGATGTAGGTCCCGATGCCGAAATCGTTTATCTTGCCGAGCTCCAGCGCCACTTTCATGCGGCGCATGTTAGCGCAAGGGATGCAGACTGGAAATGGTTTTTTTGAATTGGGGTGAGAGGGGATGGCACCGCAAGAGGCGCGGAGGACGCCGAGCGGGGGAGGCGAAACCCAAAAGCTTCCTGCGCCCTTTGCGCCTACTTTGCGATCTTTGCGGTTTGTTTTTCCCGGGGGCTGAACTCGAGCAGCATTTCTTTTGAGTAGGGGACGGGAATTGGGAACAAACTCCTGTTGTTTCCGCTTGGGATACGCCGGCCGCCTTGGGGCAGGGCCCTTTGCGCGAAGTGCTTTTTCAGCTTGTCAAAAGTCCACCCGAAGTGAATCAACAAGCTTTCCGCGGCCTTGAACAAAAACTCCTCGTATTTTTCCTGGTCGTAAGTCACGGTGCCGTCCAGGTGAGCCAGGGCTTTGGCGCGGTCACAGGGCAGCGCGGCGTCCGCATCCGTGATAATGCACTGAATACGTTCCCCGGGGCTGAGGGAAACTCCACGGGCGGCCAGTTCCTGGCTCACGATCGCCGTCAGGGAGGCCACCCGGTATTCGAGCGGATCGCGGCTGATCCGGAGGGAGATGGCCAGATCTTCGGGTGCCATCTGTCCGCCGCGCAGGTCAGCCAGCCGGGTCTCCACCTCTTTCAAAATTTCGGGCACCCGCGCGTCACATTCCCGGCGCGACCGGCAGGGGGACCACAACTCCAGGGCGCGCGCTTGAAACTGCTTGATGAACATCGGGGTGTCGGAGCGGCGCAGCTCGATGCCGCGCACTTTCAGTTCGCCCGATTCGAACAGTCCAAAATAACGGTTCGGGACGCTGACCCGGGCGTCGCGGCGCGAGGGCAAGAACGCCACCCAGCGATACACACCCTCGAGCGCGATGGGGATCCGGGTCTGTTCCGTGATGTGTCCGGCCAGTTGTTCGAAATCTTCGGTCGTGGCGCCGGGTTTTTGCACCCACAGGGCATCGGTCAAGGCGTGCAGCATGTGGTAGCCGGCGCGCTCGGCCACTTCCTTGGCGATCAGCAGGATTTCCCGCCCATAGGCGGTGGTGCTTTCGTGCGCCTCGATGCGCCCGAAGCGCGCATTCTTGTAGCCGAGATACCCGAAGCAGGTGACCAGCACCCATTTCAAGGCCGTCTGTTTGCGGTCGTTGATCTCGAAGTCGACGCGGGTGAGCGCCGCGCGTTTTCTTTGTTTATAGAGGCGGCGCTTTTCGAGGATGAGGTCAAGCGCTTTGGGCACGAGACCGCGCCGCCGCTGGCACACGCGATAACCGGTCTCCGGGACGCGCGGGGCGTCGGGGCAACAGGGACAGTTGATCGTTTCCGGGCTCAGGTTGTAATCGCGCATGAGCGTGGGATACATGGAGGCAAAATCGAGTTCGGCGACCTGATCGTGAAACCCCAGCACCGGCGCGTAGGTCAGGCCGCCCTTGTCAATGGTCAGCAGCTCCAGGCCGTCTTTGAAATCTTCGGCCACATGCTTGCGGTAGGGAATCAGGTGGTTGTCGCGCAGCGCCACTTCCACCTGCATGGAGGAAATGCAGGTCCCGGTGGAGAGCCGTGCCAGCCGTTGTACCGGGATTTTTGAAAGCCGTGCCAGCTCAAACAATCCTTCCAGCCCGCTTTCGTGGGCGATAAAAGAGTTGCGCCGGTCGATGTGCCAGCGGCCGCGCAGGGTGTGAATGGCGTCGATGTGCACGATCCGTCCGTAGCTGAAATAGCTGCGCTCCTTTTGAACGCGGGCCGGCTGCTCACCCTTGCGGTCGAGTTTCAAGGGGGTCCGCTCCTGCCGCGCCAGACGGTACAACTGCGGCAGGATGTAGGAATCACCCCAATCCGTGAGCACCAGGTGGGGATCGGCGCGCTCCACCAGTTTGTTCAAATGGGTAATGAGACGATCGCCTTCCAGAACGATCTCGCGATCGTCCATGAGGGCGACCAGATTTTTTCTGCCCCCATGCGCCGGGTTGTAGGAACAGTTTTCCAGCTTGAGTTGCAGTACCCGCAAGGGTGGAAGGGAATAATCACATTCGCGCGGAGAATCCAGCAGCTCGAATCCCAAGATGGGGGGAGGCGCCCCCGGGAAAGCCGCGGGATCCACCCCCGCTTCCAGTTCCACCTTCGCCAGGGGGAACAGCTCCGATTCGTAAAAAAACAGTTGGGGAAGGGGAATGTCACAATTATAAATCTCCACTTCGCTGAAATCGTCGTCGGAGGACCTTCGCGCTTTTTGATCCGGCACGCTGCTTTGGCGCAACAGCGCCTGCACGAGCGGGTTGTAGTCGAGCGGATTGGCCGTCCGCACCGAAACGACCGAAACCCAATCGTTGGTGTAAAACTCGCGCTTCTCGGCGACGTCGAATCGGACCGGGATGTGTTGTCGTTCGATCCAGTGGACGGCGTTCTTCAGGACGCGGTCCGTGCCATGCAGGAAAAAGGAAGGTTGAAAAGGATAAGAAAAATTCAGGGATCGGCCGGCGGGGTCAATGATCCAAATCGTCAAACCCTGTGGCGTCGGGTAGACATCGAAAATCCAACCGGTGTGTAACATGGAAACAAAGTCCCAAGTCCCAAGTCCAAGGTCCAAAGTCTTAAAACCCAGTTCAAAGTTCAAGGTTCCAAGTTCAAAGTTAATTAAATACAGTCCCAAGTCCAAGGTCCCAAGTCCAAAGTCGGAAAACCGGTTCCAAGTTCAAAGTTCCAAGTTCAAGGTTCAAAGTTAAAACTCTACAATTCCACCTTCTTCGCGTCTGACCTCTGACTTCCGACGTCTGGCTTCCGGCTTCTGGTTTCCGACTTCCGACATCCGACCTCCGACTTCTGACTTCCGGCCTCTGGTTTCCTTCCCCTATCACCTATCCCCTACCACCTATCACCTCTCCGGCTCATTCAATTCCAGCCGGCGGATGCGCTTCATCATTTCAATCAGCATGGCGATCAAGACCGCCTCCATGGGTGCCGGCGTGGAGGCATAGGCCATGGGCGCCGTGTGGAATCGGGCGAGCGCAAAGAGTTCGTCGAGCACTTTTTGATCTTCCTGGCGCAAGGCGCGGCGAAATTTCGACCAGTCGTCGTCCTGGATTTTTTGCAGAAGCTGGGTGGAGGTAATGACCGTTCGACCCATGGGAATCACCTGTAAGATATGGAGGGCCGCCGTTAGCAACGTATCGACCGAATTCGTGTCGCCCAGGGCAAAAGAAACCGGTCATTAGGAAACCAGGAACACAGGAGGTTAAAAGCTTCAATCTGAAATGAAGGTGATTCTCTGAGAAACTCTTCATCGAAGATCGATCTCCCGGCCCCACGGATTCCTCTTTTGTTCGGCAAAGCCCTATTAAAACAGTCTCAGCTGGCGCGAATAGCGCATGGGCGCAACGGGCGCGGCGTTCAAGGCCCAGGTCTGTTTAAACTCCTCGGGTTGTTCCAGGCGCAGGACCAGCTCCATCGGGTTGTGCCGTTCGCAAGCCAGCCGAAAGATCGCCTCCTGCTTGAGCGCTTCGAGGTATTGCGAACGCTGTTTTACCGCCGGCGCGGGACAGGCCATCAACACCTTCAGGCCGCGCCGGGCGAGGTGGCGTAACGTGGACTCAAATTCCTTGAACAGTTTGTTGGCTTCGAACAACGGCACGTTTTCGTCATAGAAAGTGGCCAGCGGGTCGAGCGCCACCACCAGCGGGGAGTGATATTTCTCTGCCGTCTTTTGCACGCGTTCTGCCAGGGACACCATCTGATGACATGTGAAGGCGCGCGAGATCTTCATCAACCGGAGAAACTCCTCGGGCCGGCGGGCGAAGTGCCGGGCCATGCGCGTGTACAGATACAGGTTGAAGCCATTGTTCCCATCTATAAGGATCACGGGGGTTCGCGTGATCAAAGGGCGCGACAACATTTTCTGTGCCAGCTCCAGAACGTAGGTCTCGCCATAAATCAAGTAAAGTCCCCCCTGCTGCTTCATTGACTCCCAGGCCACATACAATTGCCCCAGCGAAAACCGCGGGGCCACAAGCGAGGGCCTCAGTGCGGGGAGCAGAGCGGCAGGTGGGCTGTCGGCACGAGCGGCGACGATTGGAACCGCGCTCGTCACCGAACCGGATTGAGATTTTTCGAGAGCGCTCATGGGATCTTTCCTTTCGCTATGCAAAATTAGTATAGGCGAACAAAAAGCGAAAGTCAAGAGAAAGGTGTCGGGTGTCAGGCCGAAGGTCCGCCGGCTTTTTGGCGGATGTCGGGGATCAGGGGGTAGGGAAAAGAAGCTGGAGGCCGGAAACCAAAGGTCGGAAGCCAGAAGCCGGAGCTGAAAGAGGTGGAGTTGTGGACTTTGAACCTTGAACTTGGAACCGGTTTACCGACTTTGGACCTTGGACTTTGGACCTTGGACTGGGTTCTTTGAACTTTGAACCTTGAACTTGGAACTGCTTTTCTGGCTTTGGACCTTGGACTTTGGACTTGGGACTGGTTTCTTGAACCTTGAACCTTGAACTTTGAACCGGTTTTTTGGACCTTGGACTTGGGACTAGGTTTTCAGACCGTTTGGTGTGAGCTCCGCATAATCGAGACGCTCCCGTTGGTCGTTCGCAGCTCAATCGCAGGGCCGCCCTTTCCGAGTTTTCCCTCCAGCGAATGTTTTCCCAGGACACCCTGGGTGGTAATAGGAAAATCGGTACGGACAGAGCCGTTGGTGGTATGCGCCGAGATGTTGGCGTCGACATCGTCGGGAAGTGAAAGCTGCACCGAGCCGTTCGTTGTAGACAGCCGGACGCCCTCTCCCGCGTAACGCGTAAATGTGGCGGTAATCTTGCCATTGGTGGTAGAGCCTCGCAGCGACCCGCCGATGTTCTCGGCCTTGATGCTCCCGTTGGTCGTCCCCAGGCGGATCTGTCCTTCGACGTCGCCGGCTTCCACGTGGCCATTAGTGCTTTTTAGATCCAATCCGATTTTCCGCGGGACGCGCAGGGTGTATTGAACTCCACCTCCGAATCCCATCCGATGCGGGTAGCGCGTCTCGACCTTTAAGCTATTTCCCGAGGTCTCGAAGATCACTTCCAGCCTGTTCAGGTTTTCTTCAGCGTCGCGATTGTCATAGCCGTGCGCTGTCTTTACTGCAACAACCTCCACCTTGTCCTGGTCCCAGCCTTCCACCGTGATTGAACCGTTGGTGTTTTCGACGGTGACGTTGCCGCCCGACTTGATGTCAAACGTTTTCGAGATTTCCTGCCGCTTTTCAAACGCCCCCATTCCTGAACAAGCAGTCAGGGCCAGGCCCGTAGCAAGCATCAGAGTCGCAAGGCAAAGATTCCGGCAGCGCATAAGCTCCCCTTTCAGAACATCTTTCGGCATTCATTCGTTGCGTGGGAGGATTCACTGACTCACTCGTTCAAACCTCCACCACGCGAGCGGTACACCAAGACCTATCTTAACCTTAAGGATTTACGAGCGGGAGCGAAAAAAGTTCCCTTATTTAGAGGAAATGATTGCCACCCCCATGGGGGTGGAGTAGGGCGACGAAGCTCGTCGCCCTACAGGACAAATTTCTTAGCCCGCTGGAAGGTTGAAGCGCTATGATAGGGCAGGAGTCGGGCAATGATCCGCAATCCTTTTGAAGACACTTGGACATTTCATTCATGGGGTACGCGATGAAGAGCGCCAACATCCAGCTCGGCAGGATTTACGGCATCAAGATCGGGGTTGACTACTCGTGGTTCGTCGTTTTTGTCCTCATTACGATGTCCCTTTCGACCCAATATGCAACCCTGCATCCGCAGTGGTCCCCGACAACCCATGTCCTGGTGGGGATTGTCACCAGCCTCCTCTTTTTTGTCACCGTCCTGTTGCATGAGATGGGACACAGCGTGGTGGCGATCCAAAAAGGGATCCCGGTCCGCTCCATCACGCTGTTCATCTTCGGCGGCGTCGCACAGATTGCGCGGGAGCCCAAGCGCGCGGTTGACGAGTTCTGGATCGCGGTGGCCGGCCCGGTGGTAAGTTTCGTCATTGCGATCGCCTGTATGCTGGGCAGCGTCGCCATGAAGCCGATCAGTGGGGTAGCGAACGCCGTACTGACCTGGCTCGGGCAGATCAATCTCGTCCTGGCTCTTTTCAATCTGATCCCGGGATTCCCTTTGGACGGAGGCCGGATCCTCCGCGCCATCCTGTGGGGATGGAAAGGGGATTTCAAGTCGGCGACGCGGACGGCATCCGGCGTGGGTCAATTCGTGGCCTATTCCTTTATCTTTGCCGGTGTGATCACCGCATTGCGGGGAAACTTTTTTAATGGCCTTTGGATCGGTTTCATCGGATGGTTTCTTCTGAACGCGGCTCAGACCAGTTATCGGCACGCGGCGCTCAAGCAATCACTTGCCGGTCTGACGGTCCGCGATGTGATGTCCACGGATTGCCCCGTTGTTTCCGGGAGCATCCCGCTCAGTGAGTTCGTTCACGATGAGGTCTTGAGAACGGGCCAACGATGTTTTCTGGTGACTCAATTTGACAAGCTGGTGGGGATTATTACGTTGCACGAGGTGAAGCAGATCCCTCAGGCGGAGTGGAACTCCACCCCGGTGGCCACGGCCATGCAGCCACTCGACCACCTTCATATGGTTCATCCTTCGGATCCGTTGGTAGGAATCCTGGAGAAGATGACCACGGAGGGGTTCAATCAATTGCCGGTGGTTGAGGAAGAGAAACTCGTTGGAATACTCGGTCGTGACAGATTGCTGCAGTTGATTCAGACACGCCTGGAATTAGGATAAACCTGGCTCTATCTCGCATTGGATTCTCCTGCTGCTCTTCCATGGAGCACGTCACGATAACCTCCCAACAACCGCTTTGTCATGGGACCGACCTGGCCTGTCCCCACCGGAAGATGATCGATTTCGACGACCGGCAATACTTCCATGGTGGTGCTGGTCAGGAAGACTTCGGGTGCGGCCTTTAGATCGCTGATAGAGAGGTCCCGTTCCGCCGTGTTCACCTTTCTCTCCCGGGCCAATGTAAGCACAGCGTCCCGCGTGATTCCCCTCAGGATTCTGTGATCCGCCAGGGGTGTCACGAGCACGTCGTTGCAGACCGCAAAAACATTGGTCGAAGTCCCTTCGGCCACCCATCCCTCGCGCACAAAGATGGCGTCATCCACCCCGGCTCGCCGCGCTTTTTCCCTGGCCAGGATATTGGGCAACAGACCCGTGAGCTTGATATCGCATCGCGCCCACCGCTCGTCTTTCACGGCGATGACTTTGATGCCGTTCGAATGGACCGATTCATCGACCGGATGGAAGGAGCGCAGGATCATGATTATTGTCGGAGTGATTTCTCGGGGGATGACGTGCGAGCGGGGCGCCGCCCCCCGAGTGATTTGAACATAGAGAGTTGCATCCCGCTCATGACTCTCAGCCAGCATCTGGTCGGCAATTCCCTGGAATTCCGAATCACTCATCAACACCTCGATCTCCACGGAATGCAAACTCCGGCGCATTCGTTCCAAGTGCTGCTGAAAGCCGTAAAAACGGCCTTCGACCGCTCGGACCACCTCGTAGATCCCGTCGCAAAACTGAAAGCCACGATCCTCGACTGAGACCTTCGCGGAGCCGTATTCGACAAAATGCCCGTTCATCCAGACAAGTGGTTGGTTCATGAAGTCAGGGTTGATGTCTCCTTTCCGACTCTGATTCGAGCCTGCCGGCGTTCAGCCAGAGAGAACCACACTTTACCCTTATAAGCGGCCAACGGGTAGCGAGCAGACTAACGCCAGTGGCTCGGTTGTGGCAAGGACTGCTTTTAGGGGGTGTCGAGATTCCTAGACAGGTTCTCTCATGGTCACCCCGCCCTCGCTCTCCCGCGAAAAGCGCGGGACGGAGCTTCCCGCTGCGGCAGATCTTCGACAGACGGGGCTACCCGCCCAGGCGTGAGAGCCCTACGGGCCTGGAGCGACAGCCGCCTCGCTCGAAACGCATGGACCGACAGTACAGAGTCGGACGTCTCTCCCTTTTTCTCCGGTCCCTCCGTGGCGGAAACGAAGGGAAAGGACATTTTCAAAGGGTCTTGACAACTGCTGGGGCATCCCTTGACGAAACTAACTACTCGTGGTAGAGTTGAGGCCATAATTCCTATTAACGACTGACTGTCATGATTTGGGTTAGCTTGAAGAACAAGCACCGAGAGATAGAGTGTTTCTGGTGGCTGGATCAGGATGCTGGAATTAAGGTAATAGGGATTCATAGTAGATCGAAGGTCACATCAAAACAGGAGGAATACTAATGTTTACAACGACTTACGTCTATATTGCTGGATTTGTTAACCCCGCAGTGGAAATGTTCCGACCGAGAAGGACTTAGCTCAATTTTGCGAGTATGGAGGTGCGCCATGAATATAAAATTCCACACCTCACGGTTTAAGAGGCGCAAGCCGATGGGAGTCAACCTTCTCTGTCCGGCCTGTGCCGTTCGACCTCGCCCTTTTTGGCCCCCCAAGCTTCCCTCCCTAATTGCCGTTCTTTCATTTGCGCTCATTGCCACCCTGGCAATTCCCAAGGTCTGTGTTGCCCCTTTGCGCCGGGCCACAGCTCTCGTGGCAGGTTCGCCCCAGGCGGCTCGGGCGGTTAACCTGGAGGTGGAGATTCATCGCATCTTTGAGCGTTTTCACATGCAGGTCGATGCTGCCTGGATTCATGAGATGGCCGTGGTCGGGACCGCCGACGGTGTTGATCCACGCTTGATCGCTGCGGTCGTCGTCGCCGAATCAAGTGGAGATCCGCTCGCCATTTCGAATCAGAATTCAATCGGGCTCATGCAAATAAACGCCAAGGTTTGGGCACGAAAGCTTAATTTTACCCGCAACAATCCTTTTGACCCGGCCACAAACCTCCGCATGGGAGTTACGATCCTTCGGACTTGTTTGGATGAAAACCGGGGGTTGGATTCTGCGCTAGCTGCCTATGTGGGAGATCCTGAATACACCAAAGAGGACACGGTGGCTTATGTCGACCGCGTCATCAGGATTTTTGAAAAGGCGGCGAATGTCGGGGTTGCGCACAGTCCCGCCACGAGAGTGACAACAAGGAAGGAAGCGCCGCAGACTCTGGTCGGGGCGTTCTCCCGGCCCGGTGGCTTATAACTGCTCCAAAATGGAGCGGAGGCGGTGGACGGGAGTACTTCCCGTCCACTTATTTCATCAGTAGTCAAGGGAGAAGCCGTAGTGTGAGGGGCGAAGTTTGAACCGGTAAGACCCCGATTGTGATCCGAACCGGGTTGGGTCGCGCGGGGCCAGGATGACCCTCAATCTCGCCACAATGCTATCCCGCCCCAAAGACCTGCCTCATTACTTATTTTTCTTGCGTTAGGGGGGAGCTTGAACAAAACGTGTTTTGAATTCCCGCCGCCAAGGTAGAGTCTATCGTAGTTGAAGATGAGTTGAAGTTGCTGGACGGCTTTCATGAGCCGTTTATTCCATTTCTTTTTTCCCGCCTTTTCGAGCGCCGCGTTGCTGAGCTTCTCCTCATAGGTCTTGCCTTTGAGAAAGGGATGGTGCCCGAGTTCGAGATTGGGGACGAGGACCCCGTTCACAAAGAGGGCCGAACCGACTCCGGTCCCCAGGGTAATGACCATCTCCACTCCTCGGCCCGTGATCACGCCGAAGCCCTGGACGTCGGCATCATTTGAGATTCGAACCGGCTGGCGCAGCTTTTGCCGGAGAATTTTTCCCAGATTAAAATTCTTCCATCGCTCCCCAAGATTAGGGGCGGTTAACACCAGCCCGTTCTTCACCACACCCGGAAAGCCGACCGACACGCGGTCAAATTTCCCCTGCTTCTTTGCAAGCGTCTGGATTTCAGCCACCACAGCGGCCGGTGTGGCGGGCTGAGGAGTTGATACCCGGGCACGTGGAGTCAGGCTCTTCCCTTTTTCATTAAGAACCTCTGCCTTAATACCGGCCCCGCCCACGTCGATCACCAGGGTCCGCAGCGACTTCTTAGCCGTTTTAGCCTGATTGTCATGGATTGGAATGGTGGTTCCTTCATCAGAAGTTGAAGGCGTCTGTGAACCCTGGGGTTGTTGTTCAACGGGGTCACCTTGCTCGGAACTGAAGTCTCCAGGGGATGTCATCCCCCCGGCAGCAGGCTCTGAGGCTGGATCATTTTTCATCGGCATTTACTCCTTCTGGAATGCGTAAGTGATTAAGCAATCATGGGAGCCAGGATATTCGTCTTTGGCAGGGAGGCGCCAGAATTGAAACGTTACTCGAAGTCATACGAAATGGCAAGTGGCCTACGTTGGGTCCAAGTCTATACTTGATCGTGGTCTTCGATGCTGCTGGAAATGACTAACGAGGAGATGGGAATGTCTGGAGGAACAGGAAGTGACCCCATCCTCCAAACTCCAAATGATCGACGACCTGCGCCGGACCCTTCGATTGAACGAGCGGGCGCTCACACCCCTATCAGTAAGAGAGAAGTTTCTTAATCCCGGCTCGCATGTCATCGAGGGAGGGGAGGACCGCCGCCTCGAGATTTGGGGCGGCCGGAGCAAAACAGTCTTTTGCACCCATTCGGATCACCGGGGCATCCAGATGCTCGAAGCAGTTCTCGGCGATGCGGGCGGCCACCTCGGCCCCAAATCCCATCGTGAGCGTGTCCTCGTGTCCCACAAGAACCCGGTTAGTCTTACGGACACTGGAAAAGACAAGATCATCGTCCATTGGAACGATGGAGCGAAGATCGATCACTTCAACTGAAATGTTCTGTTCTTCGAGTTCCCGGGCTGCCTCGAGGGCCAGGTACACGGTCGATCCCCAAGTGACGATTGTCAGATCCGTCCCCTCGCGGCGAACCCGGCCTTTGCCAAAAGGGATCAGGTAGTCGGCGTTAGGTTCAAGGCTCTTCGCTTGAACGCGGCGGTAGAGGCCCTTGTGCTCGAGGAAGATCACGGGATCCTCAGACCTGGCCGCTGTCTTGATGAGCCCTTTGGCGTCCTCGGCGCAACTCGGATAGACCACATACCAACCCGGAGTGTGGGAATACAGGGTTTCGACGCAAGTCGAATGCCAGGGTCCGCCCTTGATATACCCGCCACAGGCGATGCGAATGACCACAGGACATTGCCACTCGTTATTGCTGCGCCATCGAACGGTTGAAATCTCATTTCGGATCTGCATGAATGCCGGCCAGGAATAGTCGGCGAATTGAATTTCCACGATGGGTTTGTAGCCATTCAACGCCATCCCGCCCGCCACACCCACGATGGAAGCTTCTGCCAGGGGGGCGTTTTCCACCCTTCCGGGAAAGGCGGTGGTCAGGCCTCGCGTGACTCCAAACACGCCACCCTTGGGATCGGCGATGTCTTCTCCCCACATGACGATCTTGGGGTTACGGGCCAACTCCTCATGCAGCCCCGTGTTGATCGCCGTGACCATGTTGACGGGCTCGTCACCGACATACGTGGGAATGGTCTCTTCGGTCACCACCGGCGTGTCGCTGAAAATGTGCGCCAGCGCCCGGGACGGATCCGGCAGGGGAGCCTGGTCGGCGGCTTCGGCCTCCGCGTTCACCTGCTGTTCGATTTCGGTCCGAATCGCGGTGAGTTCGTCCTCCGTCATAATCTTGTTCTTGAGGAGGTACTTTTCAGTTTGCAGAATCGGATCACGTTCGACGAGTTGAGCCAGTTCCTCGGCGCTGCGGTACTTCTTTTGATCGTCCGAGGAAGAGTGGGGATCCATGCGGATGACCTGGGCCTCAATCAGGGCAGGTCCCCGGCCTGCCCTGATACGCTCAATAACCGGGGGGATGGTCTGGTACATCGGCTCAAACCAGGTGCCATCCAGATCAAACGTGGGCATCCCAAAGCCCCGGGCAATGCGGTGAATTTCGGAAATGGTTTGAGTATCCTGTGGAACACTGATGGCGTACCCGTTGTTCTGGATCACAAAGAGGACCGGGAGGCGCTCTCTCGCAGCCCAGTTCAGTGCTTCGAAGAATTCACCTTCGCTGGTGGCCCCTTCTCCCGAGGAGACGTAGACGATGGCGTCGGAACCATCCATATGGAGCGACTTCGCCAGCCCGACGGCAGGCAAATATTGCGTTCCGGTACATGCGGTCTGGGAAACGAGGTGGAGTTCACGGGAGGAAAAATGCTCCGGCATATTTCTTCCCTCACCGCTGGGGTCTCCGGCGCGTCCAAGCATCCCTAAGAAGATGTCCTTGATGGGCATCCCCAGGCCGACTGCAACTGCCTTCTCCCGGTAATAAGTGAAGAACCAGTCATGCCGGGGCTTGAGCAGCATCGTCATCCCAATCTGAACCTTTTCATGTCCCCGCGTGGATGCATGAAATGAGACCTTGCCCTGCCGCACAAAGATCTTCACGCGCTCTTCAATATACTTGACTGTGATCATCTTGCGATACAGCTCGAGGACCAGGGGACGGGGGACGATTTCAGTGCTTTTTTCGATGACTTCCATTTGACGATTCCTCCCCATCAGGAAGAAAGAGTAGGGATGGGGGAAATGCCTTCTCCCCTTGATTCCCTGGGATTACGTTTCAGACAAATCGTCGCGCGAAACTAATCCCTTTGAGTCTTGGCTACATTTTGTAATTTCGCACAAAAAAACGTTTCTGTCGAGGGGGTGGACCGGGCCACCCGAATTTCCATCTAGGGGAGACTCTTTGAGAAGCAAAGATGAATTGAATCTGAATTCCGAAGTTAAGGACGTCAACGAAGCGTTAGGCTCTTCGACCGAAATCGATGGGGATGGAATGAAGGAAGAATGGAATTGTTCCACGCTTGATTGGGACCTGAGAAAGAGGGGGAGACGTCTGCTCTGTTCTGTCGGGCCATGCTTTTGGAGCAAGGCGACTGTCGCTCCAGGCCCGAAGAGCTGGTGCGCCGCGGCGCACCAGCTCTTCGGGCCTCAAGAGACGAGAGCCTTCCTCAAAAGCATCTACTAATGGGAACTGAATCTTGCTCCAACATTGATCATGGTCTTCAACTTCGGAATTCGGGTTGAATCGAGGAATGGAGGGGCTCCAATCGCAATGGACTCCGTGTAGACAAACTGAGAGCGACTGCCTTCAGTCGCTGATGATATTGTTTTACGGATGGTATCGGAGAAAAATTTAAAGATGGGCTGCGTTCGAAATGGGAGGAAGAACGAGCCCATCTATTGAATTAAATTCCCCCAAAAGAAAAAGGTGAGAATAAGTTTTCAAAGAGGTGTTACCAGTGCCTCTTGTATATCACTATCCGGGGAAGAATGCAAGGGGGTGTTTTGAACTGTTTTTTTTGCCCCCTGGATCGTCGTTATTTTTGTCTATTTTCGGGAGGGTGTGTTATCTTGAATGGAAGGGATACGGAACGATTGGTTAGAGCGAAAGGGCATTCGGGCCCGCATGTCCGTAGGCTTTGGGAAGGTCTTTTAAGCCGCAAAACGCGCCATCGAATAACTTGAACGGCAGAGAATCCACCTTTTGCAGGGTACAAAAAGCTCTTCTTACTGCAGTGATGCGCCCGATTGGGGGACTTTTCAGTCAGATTCTGCATGCGATAAACAGGGGTAAGCAGGACACCTACATCGAAAGGCCCATGTTTTCATGAAAATGAGGCGGATGGGGCGAACCGGGCTGATGGTCTCAGAGGTATGCCTTGGGACCATGACGTTTGGGGTGCAGTGTGACGAGAAGGGCTCCTTTGCAATAATGGACAAGGCCCGGGATTGGGGGATTAATTTCATTGACACGGCTGACATGTATCCTCTGCCGCCGACCCTCGAGACGGCGGGGCGCACTGAGGAAATCGTGGGAAAGTGGCTGAAGGGCAAACGCCCTCAATTTGTGATCGCCACCAAGTGCCGATTTGCCATGGGGCCGGGCCCCAATGACGTCGGGCTTTCCCGCAAGCACATCTTCAATGCCATCGATGCCAGCCTAAGGCGGCTCCAATGCGATTACATCGATCTCTACCAGGTTCACGCACCGGATCCCACAACCCCGATTGAGGAAACTCTCCGCGCTTTGGATGATTTAGTCCGCTCCGGGAAAGTCCGGTACATCGGTTGTTCAAACTTCAGCGCATGGGAACTGGCGAAGGCACTCTGGACCAGCGAGAAATTGAACCTGGCGCGCTTCGAATGCTTCCAGCCGCGTTACAATCTCCTATATCGCGAGATTGAATCAGAGCTGCTGCCGATCTGCCGGGATGAGGGACTGGGGGTGATTCCCTACAACCCCCTGGGAGGCGGATTTCTTACTGGAAAATACAAGAAGGGCCGACCCCCGGTTGAAGGAACTCGCTTTACGCTGGGAAAGTCGGGCGAGACCTACCGCGAACGATACTGGCACGACGCCCAGTTTGACGCGGTCAACAGGCTTCAGGAACTTCTGGAGAAAAAGGGCAAGCCTTTGATTCATGCGGCCCTGGCGTGGGTGCTCGCCCAGGAGGGAATTACTTCAGCCATCGTTGGAGCCACCCGCGCCGAACAACTCGATCAGTCACTCCCCGGCATCGAGCTGGAATTGGACACCGAGGATCTCGCCGCGTGTGATGCCGTGTGGTATCAGTTGCCCCGTGTCCGGCCTGGAACGGGATCTGTGAAACCGACTCGATGAAACTTCGGATTCTTTGAAAGGAGCCTCCATGCGATTCAGGGCGCGTTGGATTGTTTTAATACTGTTTGTTCTCATTCTCTTCGTCATCCCGTTCTTTGAAACCGCCGTTCGTTTGGTTACAGATTGGTGGTGGTACCAGGAAGTCGGTTACGGGATTGTCTTCCAACGAGAGCTGGTAACCAGTTTGATGTTAGGGGTGGCCTTCGGCGTGATTTTCTTTTTGACCGTTTATTTGAATGTTTGGCTGGCGCGACATCACGCGGTGGGGGAAGTTGATTTGGACAATCCGATCTGGAGGAACTTTCCCTACTATGAATTACTGAAGACGCTCCTGACCCGATTTTTGTTTGCGCTTCTGGTTTTGCTGGCAGTCTTCTTTGGAGTGTGGGGGGCGAGTGAGTGGCAGGATTATTTGAGCTTCGCCAACGCCACAAACTTCTCTATCCTCGATCCTCTGTTTCAACGGGATGTTGGATTCTATGTGTTTCGCCTGCCCTTTTATCAATTCCTTCAGTCGTTCGCCATGGCAACGCTGGTCATTGCCCTCATCATCTCTGCCCTGATCCATCTGATCCAGGGGGAGCTTTCAGTGCTGCGTCGCGGCGTGCGCCTGGAGCAGCGGATGCGCGCGCATTTGCTCTCGCTGATCGCCCTCATCAGTATTCTATTTGCGGTGAGTTACCAATTCGATGCGTGGGGCTTGCTCTATTCTGCGCGCGGGGTGGTGTACGGGGCCAGCTACACGGATGTGCATGCGGACCTCCCGCTGATCCGTTTTCTCACGGGAGCTTCGGTGTTGACTGCTCTGCTGGCGGCCTTCCAGATCGCTCGCAGGGGTTACAAGTTCCTCTTGACGGGAGTGGGGCTCATTGTTCTGGGGATGATTGGACTGGCCTTCTATCCTGAACTGGTGCAGAAGTTTGAAGTCGCGCCCAACGAGATTAACAAGGAGCGGCCCTACATTCAGAACGTCATTCAATACACCCGCCAGGCCTACGACCTTCAGAATGTGGATGAACGGGAGTTTCCTGCGGAGGATTCTCTGACGGCTAATGATCTGAAGAAGAACGATCTCACCATCAAGAATATCCGCTTGTGGGAGCATCAACCGCTGCTGGCCACCTTCGCGCAATTGCAGGAGATCCGTACGTACTACGACTTTGTCGACGTCGATAACGACCGCTACACGGTCAATGGGGAGTACCGGCAGGTCCTGCTCAGCCCCCGCGAATTGGCCTCCGAAAATCTCCCCAGCCGGAACTGGATCAATGAACACCTCACCTATACGCATGGATATGGACTCTGCCTGGGTCCGGTGAATGTGGTCTCCAACGAGGGACAGCCGGAGTTTTTTATCAAGGATATTCCTCCCGTCGTGAATACCAACATCAGCGTCAATCGGCCTGAAATCTACTATGGGGAACTCTCCGGCAGTTACTGTTTTGTCAAGACCACTTCCCCGGAATTTGATTATCCCTCCGGCGAAGAGAACAAGTACACGAAGTACGAAGGGACGGGCGGAGTTCAAATGGACGGGATCATGAAAAAGATCCTCTTCGCCCTGCGGTTCAAGGAGATCAAGTTTCTGCTGGCGAACGACATCACCCGTGATAGCCGGCTGATGTTCAACCGGCGTGTCGTGGAGCGGGTAGAGAAGCTGATCCCCCTGGCCCGTGTGGACCGCAATCCTTACATGGTGATTGATGACGGGAGGTTGTACTGGATCGTCGACGCCTACACTACGACGGCGCGATACCCTTATTCTGAATCTCGGCCGGAGGTGGGCAACTATATCCGCAACTCGATCAAGGCGGTCGTCGACGCTTACAACGGCGATGTCAAGCTCTACGTCAGCACCCCGGACGACCCCTTGATTCAAACGCAGATGAAAATCTTCCCGGGAGTGTTCCAGTCTCTCAGCAAGATGCCGCCCTCATTGCTAGCCCACATCCGGGTCCCTGAATATATTTTCTCCGTCCAGGCTTCGCTCTATGCAACCTACCACATGACCGATCCCCAGGTGTTCTTTAACAAGGAGGATCTGTGGAAGATTCCGCGGCGCGTCGTGGGGGGTCAGGATCAGCCGATGGAACCCTACTACACGATCATGAAGCTGGCCTTGCCCAGGGAATCGGGCGCGTCGAGCCAGGCCCGTCGTTCCCGCGGAGAGGAGGAGTTCATTCTGATGGTCCCGTTCACGCCCTCCAAGAAAGACAATATGATCGCCTGGATGGCGGCGCGGTGTGACGCCCCGAATTATGGAAAGCTGGTGGTGTACAATTTCCCCAAGCAAAAGCTGATCTATGGCCCCCAGCAGATCGAAGTGCGCATCGATCAGGAAACGGAAATCTCAAAGCAACTGACCCTCTGGAATCAAGGGGGCTCCACCGTCATCCGCGGAAGCCTTCTCGTCATCCCGATTGAAAAATCCCTGCTGTATATCCAGCCGCTCTATCTTTCAGCAGCCCAGGGCGGGAAAATTCCAGAACTGAAACGGGTCATCGTGGCTTACGGGAACACGATTGCCATGGAGGAGAATCTGGAACTGGCCCTGGCCCGGATCTTCGGGGGCGCCTCCAAAGCGGAAGCACTAAAGGCTGGCGCCGTGGCGGCCCCGCCCGCACCTCCGCCACCCTCCTCCTTCAATCTGGATGCGGCCATCAAGGATGCGTCCGACGCTTACGAGCATGCACAACAGGCGTTGCGCAATGGGGATTGGACGGCCTATGGCCAGGAGATGAAGAAGCTGGAGTCAGCCCTGAAACGACTCAGTGAAAAGAAATAGGCGTTTCTGTGTCTCGGCGTCTCTGCGGTTTACTCAATCCCTGTTTGTACAAGAAGACAGATCGGGGCACATTAGTTCGCTCATTGAATTGCCTATGGATTCTTTCCCGAAAAGATTGTCTGAGGCCTCTGAGCTCTTGAGTTCCTCCAAGTGGCTGGTGGCCTTTACCGGCGCGGGGATCTCGACGGAGAGCGGATTGGCCGACTTCCGAAGTCCCGGCGGGGTGTGGGACCGATATCGAGTGGTCACGTTCCAGGAGTTTTTAAGGGATCACGAGGCCCGCGTTGATTACTGGAAAATGAAAAGGGAGTTTTACAATGAATTTCGAAATGCAAACCCCAATAGGGCCCATCTTGCGCTGGCTGAACTTGAAAGAATGGGGAAACTGAAGGCCATCATTACTCAAAACATCGACGGTCTTCATCAGGCCGCCGGCAGTGCGGCCGGGATTGTGATCGAGCTTCATGGCACCAACCGGAAGGCCCACTGCCTCGACTGCGGCATTGAGTGGCCCTTCGAAGAAATCCAAGTGAGACTGGAAGCCGGCGACCTCGATCCGAAATGCAAGCTGTGTGATGGGCTCATCAAGCCTTCCACGATTTCATTCGGTCAGGCCATGCCTCAGGCGGAATTGACCCGGGCCTATGAATGTGCGTCAAAATGCGATCTCCTGCTCATGATCGGGTCCTCTTTGCAGGTGGCTCCCGCTTCTTCAATCCCTCCGTTGGCGCATGAGTCAGGCGCGAAGCTAATCTTCATCAACCGCACCAAGACCCCCTGGGACCAGATCGCCGCGGTCACCTTTCAGGAAAGTGCGGGAGAGGTGATGCATACCTTGTTAGACCGTTTCAGGGGTGAATCGACGAGCGCGGATCCAGCTCGCAACCGGGTTTGGTCGTAGTCGGCTGCGCAATTTCGGAGTGCGGATTTCGGAGTGCGGAATAAAAGCGAGGCGCCTATCAGTTTCGTGTTGCGCCCCTGTCGGCGCGAAAAGAAAGCCCTGAGGGCCCGGAGAAACTAACCCCACCCGACCAGGATGTGTCCTTTGGGCCCTTGACTGGACGGGGAATCGGGAGACCCTTATTGATGAGTGTAGTTCCGCGGTTCCAGCCGCTGGAGCACGATCTCCTTGCCCGACGGCGAGACCAAGATATCCACTCTTCCCACCTCGTGAGACGACTCCGCCACCAACTCCAAAGCCCAGTTCAGGGTGATCAATGTCCCGGTAAAACTGTAAGGGCCATCGGGGAGTACAAAGCGAAATTCGCGGTGCCCCTCTGGTTCCGGATTCTCGAAACGAATGTTCTCCACTATCCCCGTATCAGTGATCCCTTTTCCTTTTGTGTACCAGAAGAGGCGAAGCTCCATCGCTTTCGGTGGCTGGTCAAGGCACCAGGAGACCAGTCCTGCTAGTTCTTCTCCCGGCAGAAACATGGTCTTGTTATCCCGGGGTTGAATCGAAAGAATGTTCAAATGGATGACCTCCCGGAAGCGTTCATGGACAGGACGGCGATGGGAAACTCCTCGTTGAGATCGGGCCAGCGTTCGATGTCACCCCGCACACACAGGACCCACACAATTTTATTGTGGTCGCCTTCGAAGGAAGGGAGAGTATCCGAGGGAATCATGATCCGGGCGGTTCCATGGTTCATGTATCCCCGGGTCTGTGTGTCGATCGCTTCGATCCGGGCGAAGGCTTCTTCGTCGGTGCGAGTTGATTTGCCACTACGATAGGTAGCCTTCTCCCTCCCTTCGAGGTAAATGCAAAACCGCCGGATCCGATCGACGCGTCCGGAAACCTCCCATTCTAACTGGGCCGATCCCCCCAGCCGGATTGCACCCGGGCTGACGATAAGTTTCGGCCGGGGATTGAAGAGGGCCAGAAGGAAGTATCCCACTCCCACCACAGTTCCCAATCCCACGAGAACAAATGGAACCATGAAGAGGGTCAGGAACCAATCGGGGAATCCGGCGCGCCATGTTTTCAAAGCCTGGGAAATGAAGACTGAAATAATGCCGTTCCAGAATGCTGAGAAGACAATGATCCCCAGGAGTTTTGCGGTGGGCGATGTCTGAGGTTTGAGTGTCAGGGGCATGGAAGATGACGCCATACTGAGAGGACTGCTTGCCGACAGCGTCTGAGAACGGGACAGTGCAGAGGAAGGCAGCCAGGACGCCTGGGAGGAGGCTCTCTTCTTCTGCATGTTGCGAATCGTGTAGGTTAGGCCCACTCCCCCGATCAGCAGGAATGCCAGCGGGAAAAGACCAAGATACAGGTCTGAAGTAATACCCCGTTCCAAAACAGCGCTGCGTGGTTCATCGGGATCGACAAAGCAGATGACTTGCTGCCCCGGTCGATAGGATCGGACGATCTCCCGCTTCCTCTCATATCCACTGGTGGAGCCTTGAAAAAATTGGTAGCGCGTCGATACGTATTGGCGCCCGTCAAAAGCGTAGGCATATCGGATGTCAACACTGTAAGTGGTGCCACCCTTGCTGCCGCGATGGCTGCTTAATCCACTCGATATCACCACACAGGGTGTTTCTATCCAGTTTCTCGCTTCCACAATGTGGAGGAGGGGGCCAATCAGGAGGACATAAGCGATTCCGCCCCCCATGAGGAGAAACATTGCAAACACGAATATCTGAATTGCGGTTGCGGGATTTCGAAAGGCTTTATCGGAAATCGATTTCTTCGAAGATTCAGTGATGGCCATGTGTCAATCCTCAGAAGTCCCTCCTCTCCATCATTTGTACTCTCCGGCCATATTATCCTAATCCGGATGAGCCGGAACCAAAACCAGATTTTATTAGGAATCCAGGAACCCGGGGAATCGGTCGTCGATGGAACCCCCGCCGCGGCGGGATCATCTCATTCTCTACCGATGTAAGGTTTTTAACTGGCTGTATTCCTGGCTTCCTAATGATAATTTTTTTTAGTGCTTCCGGAGAGGGTGTGCGTAAAAAGCGAACTCGTCGCACGGCGGGTTCGCGGAGCAAGCTCCAAGAACGCCGAGCCAGCATATATTAAATTCCCAACACCCAGGGTGACTGGTTCCGCGCCCATGCCCTGAAAGGGCAATCTTCAAAAGCCCAGGGCAACGCCCTGGGGCGACCTATCGGCCACCCGAACCCGCCTCGGCGGGTTCTCTAAATTTGCCAGTGAGGGAGGACCATTCGAGGACCAGGGACGTGATTGCCGAAAACACCTCAGTCCCACAAATACCGTTCATCGTAGTTGACCCCGTGCTTTCTACGGATTCGTCGAAACTTTTCCTGAAACGTGATCCGCCGGTGATGTTGGTCTTGATTCTGAATATACTGCCGGACGGCGGCGACCTGCGAGGGGCTCACCGAAAACGCCCCGTCCCCGCTTTGCCAATGAAACTTGGTATAGAGGGCGCCTTTCGTCTTGATCCATTTCGAAGAGGCCTTCTTAACGTCCTCGATCAGTTCGGCGACCGAGAGGGTCTTCGAAAGCGAACACAAGGCATGGATATGATCGGCGGGCCCACCCACCTCGAGCGATGGCGACTTATAGGTTCGGAACCCCGTGGTGAGATAGGCGTGTCCACCGTGGCGGACTGGCGGATTTCGTAGTCCGCCAAAAACTTGTATCGGGATTGGGTGGAGAAAACGAGATGGACCAGGATTTGTGCAAGAGACTGTGGCATGCGATTGGTCTCGGGCGGAGGGTTAGAAAACACGTTCCAGCTTGGAGGAAGAAGATAGCACCATCCGCCATTCGGGCCAACACCCGGGTCATGGGGATTCTTAGCAGCGCCGGCCCCGTCACCACAAGATTGCCCTTACAGGGCAAGACAGGAATATGAAATGACGATCGACCCCAGGGCGAGGCCCCGGGCTTTTGGAGAGTGCCCTTGCAGGGCACGAGGACGCGCCATCCCTTGTCTGACGCACACAACTCCAGATGACTCAATTTCTTCGCCCTTGTCAGCACAGATTCTATTGATAAGTTTTTATTCCTGTAGTTTGTGAGTTTGCCAGTCAATAGGCATTCATGAAAATTTGAGCCTGCTTTGTGAATTCCGATTGAAAATGATGAAGAGGGCGGGCTATAGATTCCACAGCTCCAATTCGAGATCCCCCTCCAACTTGACCGCTTGACACGGAGATATCATTGTGATATATATATGATATCACCTAGAGGAGGAGCTATGATTCAGGAAAAAGAATATCGCGGGGTAACGGGTTGGTTGATGCTCGCCATCCTTTTACTCATGCTGGGGTTCCTGATCTACGGTCTGATCGGCGAAGTTCCCAGGGGAGATGTGGCTCTTATCCTGGCGTACACTGCGGGGTTAATCGTGGACGTCATCCTCTTGGGCGGTCTCTTCATTGTTAACCCGAACGAGGGGAAGGTCCTTCAACTGTTCGGGAGTTACAAGGGAACGGAAAAGACCCCGGGTCTTCGATGGGCCAACCCTTTTTACAGCAAGAGACGGATCTCGCTGCGGGTCCGGAACTTCGAGAGCGGACACCTCAAGGTTAACGACATCGAGGGCAACCCCATCGAAATTGCCGCCGTGGTGGTCTGGAAGGTCGTGGACTCGGCCGAAGCCTGCTTTGTTGTGGACAACTACGAGAATTATGTCCAAGTCCAGAGTGAGTCGGCGTTACGGAATCTCGCGACGGCGTACGCCTATGATTCCCACGACGAGAAACTAATGTCGCTGCGCGGGCAAACCAACGCGATTGCGGAGCATCTGAAGCAGGAAATCCAGGACCGTTTGACGAAGGCGGGGGTGGAGGTCATTGAGGCGCGGATCAGCCACCTGGCTTACGCGCCGGAGATTGCGGCGGCCATGCTCCAGCGCCAGCAGGCGGGCGCCATCATTGCCGCCCGTCAGCGCATTGTCGAAGGCGCCGTCAGCATGGTGGAGATGGCCCTGGATATGCTGGCCAAACAGAACATCGTGGTACTGGATGAAGAGCGCAAGGCCGCGATGGTCAGCAACCTGCTGGTGGTGCTGTGCAGCGAACGCGGCACCCAGCCGGTGGTGAACACCGGAACGCTCTACCATTAATCGTCGTGGCAGAACGCAAATCATTTCTCTTGCGCGTGGACCCGGCGGTGATGATGGCTCTTGAGCGCTGGGCCGGTGACGAACTGCGCAGCCTCAACGGGCAGATCGAATACCTGTTGAGGCGGGCGCTTCAGAAAGAAGGCCGCCTGCCGCCTCCCGATGCACGTCCCAAAGGCCGTGAGGACGGAAAGCGCGGATGAGCCTTACGCCTGGGCCATCAGGGCCGCTTCCGGAGAGGGCCTGAAAGATCTCCCCTCAAGATTATCCAGTCTATTCGATTAATTTCTAATAGATCCGTATTAAATCGTATATAATCGCAGCCCGGATCGGGATCGATGTCATGATGTTCTTCAGGAGGGGTTATGGAGCTACTTAAAGTTCAAGAGGCGGCCCGGCTCTTGAGGATCAGCTATCCCACCCTGAAGCAATGGATCTATCGGCGCAAGATCAAGTCCATCAGGACCCCGGGCGGTCACCACCGCATTCCACGCAACGAGATCGACCGGATCACGGGGACGCGGCCGAGCCCGAAATCCGGGGATCGCCGCCCCACGGGACTGAACGCCATCAGCGGGCGCAATAAGCTCCTGGGAACCGTCACCGAGGTGGTGTATGACGGACTGCTCGCGCAAGTTACCATCAATGTAGGGGGGCAGCAGATAACCTCCATCATTACCCGAAATGCTTGTAGAGATCTGGGGCTGAAGAAGGGCGTCCGTGCGATCGCACTCATCAAAGCCACCGAGGTCATGGTAATCCGGGCATGAGTTCCTCCGTGTTTCGTATCCATTAAGAAGAGGCTGCTGAAGAACTGATTTGATAAATGAATACCACCGATGGGAGTCGGTGGTCGATTCAAGTGCAACCTACTGTCAGTTTTGTGCGACTAATAAAACACCGCCAGCGGAAGCTGGCGGATCGTTCCGATACAGCCTTTTTTCCGAGGGAAATAGGCTGTACATGAAATATCCACCTACTCCCGTAGGTGGGATTGTCGGCTGGCGGTCGGTTTTTCCCTAGGTGGGATCCGAATGATCCACCGACTTCCATCGGTGGTATTTCGGGTCGAATTTGATTTTTTCAGCAACCCGTTAAACTCGCCCATGAAAATCACAGGCGTCAAACGGGCAGCCTCGCTCGGTTTCCTAGTGTTCTTGATCGTCACCTTCTTCTGGGTGCGGGCTGCGCGTCAATTCAAACCTATTCATCAACGAAACGCCTCTTCCCTGTGCGTCTTCGCAGCAGCGTCTCTTAATGAGGCCTTCACCCAACTCGCTGAGGTTTTCGAAAAACAGAATCCCGGCCTCCATGTCGAGCTTAATTATGCGGGATCACAGCAGCTCGCTTTGCAGATCGAGCAGGGTGCGAGGGTCGATGTCTTTGCGTCCGCAGACGAGAGGTGGATGGAAAAGATTGGAAAACATGGGTTGCTGGCATCGAGCGCGCAGGTGTTTGCTCACAACATCCTCGTCGTCATCATCCCGAGGGCAAATCCGGGGCGGATCGAAAAGCTTCAGGATCTGTCACAGCCCGGCATCAAGATGGTCCTCGCCGCTGAATCTGTCCCGGCAGGCCGTTACAGCCGGGAGGTTTTGGAGAGGCTCTCGCACTCGACTGGATTCGGCCCTGATTATCTACTGTCGGTCTTGAAGAACCTGGTCTCGAGTGAAGAGAATGTGAAAGAGGTTCTTGGCAAGGTTCAACTGGGTGAAGCCGATGCCGGGATGGTGTACTACTCAGATATTACTCCAGCCAATGCCGGATGGCTCCGCGTCCTGGAGATTCCAGAGGAGGCCAACGTCCTGGCCAGCTATCCAATCGCACCTCTTAAATCCGCTTCAAATCCACAGGCGGCCCGGAAGTTCATGGACCTGGTATTCTCTCCTTTGGGACAGTCCATTCTGCACGATCATCATTTTACGCTGGTACCCCAACCTTCGAGGAGCACCCCATGAGTCAAACCACCGATGCTTTCGCCCTTTTCCGGCCCGGGCGCAAGGGGATGGGAATTTGGAGGGTCGCGGCGACCTTCGCCCTGGTCCTCCTCCTCGTTCTGCTTGGACTTCCGCTCTTGAGTCTCTTATTGCAGGTGGCCCCGCGCGATCTGTGGACTCATCTTCGTGCGCCGGTCGTAATGAGTGCATTGCGGCTCAGCTTGATCACCTCGGTCATATCGGCAGGGGCCGTCATCGTGCTGGGACTCCCCGTGGCGCTGTTGTTGGCCGCGAGAAGATTTCCCGGCAGGCGCGTGCTGGAGGTGGTCATCAACCTTCCCATGGTTTTGCCGCCGACAGTCGCCGGACTGGGACTACTGCTCGCCTTCGGTCGTTCCGGTCTCCTCGGGCATGCCCTGTCTTTGGCGGGAATAAGTATTCCATTCACCACGTTGGCGGTGGTTCTAGCTCAGACCTTCGTTGCGGCCCCGTTTTTCATCAATACGGCGCGCGCGGGATTTGAGTCCATTGAGCCTCGTTATCTGCAGGCTGCGGCGACTCTGCGGGCGTCGCCGGTTTACGCGTTCTTTCACGTGATCCTCCCCTTGAGTCTTCATTCGCTTGTGGCAGGGGCAGCCATGAGTTGGGCAAGGGCCCTGGGGGAATTTGGGGCGACCATTACCTTTGCAGGCAACATGCCGGGCCGGACACAGACCATGCCGCTCGCGGTCTATATCGCCCTTCAGACCGATGTGCAATCCGCCGTGGCGCTATCGGTCATCCTGCTGGCCGTTTCATTTGGGCTCCTGTTCGTCCTGCGGACCTTCGTCGTCAATCCGGGCAAGTGAGGGTGCAGTGCTGATCGCCGAATTCTCAAAGCAGCTGATCTCGTTCCAGGTGGAGGTATCCCTCACGGCCGAGCCTGGAAGCACCTTCGTGCTGGTGGGCGAAAGCGGGGCAG
This sequence comes from Terriglobia bacterium, assembly GCA_020072965.1. GTDB lineage: Bacteria > Acidobacteriota > Terriglobia > JAIQFV01 > JAIQFV01 > JAIQFV01. Next base: position 114,806 of record JAIQFY010000025.1, read on the forward strand.
GGAAGACCACGATCCTGAACATTCTGGCTGGACTGATTCAGCCGGATCACGGTCGAATAAAACTCGAAGACCTGGATCTCTTCGACAGTGAGCAGGGGATTATCATTCCGGCAAACGAGCGACCCATCGGGTACGTGTTTCAGGATTACGTTCTGTTCCCTCACCTCACTGTATTTGAAAACGTGGCATTCGGACTTCGGGCACAGGGACTGGGCGAAATGCAGGTTCGCCGCGAGACCCGGGGGATCCTCGATCAGTTGGGCATTGAGGATCTTGCCCCCAGGAAGCCCCGACGGCTCTCAGGCGGACAGCGACAGCGGGTTGCCCTGGCGCGGTCACTGGTGTTAAAGCCGCGTCTCTTGCTGCTGGACGAACCGCTCTCCGCCATCGATCTCCAGACCCGGCGTGAGGTGAGGACTGAACTTCGCCGTATCCTGGCTGGTCTTCCTTGCATCACCCTTTTCGTGACTCATAGTCCCTTTGAAGCCCTGGTGTTCGGGAGTCAAGTGGGGGTGGTCGATCATGGTAAACTCATCCAGGTAGGGGATCGCGATGAGCTGCTCCGGCGGCCTCGCTCCCGCTACGTGGCCGAAATCATGGGGCTGAATCTTTTCCAGGGCAAGGTCAGTTCGCGGGATGCGACGGGATTGGCCGAGGTTCAAACTCCCAATGGCGTTGTCCATACCATAAGCGATGACCTCAGTGACATGACATTCATTACCGTCGATCCTCGGGAAGTCACCTTGCACATCCTCGAGCCTTCCGGCACGGCGCAGAACGTCTTTAGCGGCCCGATTCTTGAGATGGTCCCGGAGCCGCCCCAGGGCGAACGAGTCCGGGTTGTGCTTGGCACGCATCCTCCCTTGGTGGCTGAGATTACTGCTCACTCGATGCATACCCTTGGTCTGCGGGAAGGACTGAACGTCTTTGCCAGTTTCAAGGCCACCGCGGCGAAATGCTACAATTGAGCGGGCTCTTAGGCTGGCACATCAACCGTTTCGCATTCTCTGGAGTGTGGACCGCTTTGCGGTGTCGTTAGCACATGATATGTCCGGTGTAAATAGCAAATGAAGTGTCCGCTCGAAGCGGCGTAAGGTGGGGCTTTTGTCAGGAGGAAGACATGAAGCTCTACCCGGAGCGCGCGATGGAGCGGGCCATGAAGATTCA
>JAIQFY010000079.1 GCA_020072965.1 Terriglobia bacterium
GGACATGACGGTTACAACGCTGCTGTTCTTGATTCCGCGCGCTGCATCGAGCGTCGCCTTCGAGGCTGGCATGGAAAGATTCAAGAAGAAGTGGTCGTTATGGTTGATGAATTCCAACACTTCGGCCGCTGTGGTCGCGTCCGCGCAGGTGGTCACAATCGCCGGCGCAATGGTGCGATAGAAGATCGAGGTGGCTGCCCGGTTCCGGTTGTGAACTTCGTCTCCCATATGGAGCGCCTGGGCGATGATGTTTTTCAGGTCGATCTTGCCCAGCTTAGTGATGGCTCTTTTTAGCGTCGGATAAAGCGTTTCTTCCATCCAGCGGAGCCTTTGAATCACGTCGTCGCCATAGGCCCCATAGCGCAACACCTTACCCAGTCCTTCGTTCAGGGTGCAATACGCTGAATTCCCGTAACGCTCATTTTTGATAATAAATACTGGCATGGAGGGAGAGACGATGCCGGCCATCGGGCCGACCGTATTATGCTCGTGGCAGGGAGCGAACTCGATCTCTCCCGAGGCGGCTAACCGCTCGGCTTCGTCCGGAGAGCTCGCCTTTCTTTCGTACAACAGCGCTCCGATCACAGCGCCCCGCATCGGCCCGCACATCCTCTGCCACGCAATGGGCGGACCTGCGTGGAGCAGCAGGTCGGATCTCATTCCGGGTATGACATCGATTGCCCGCTCCATTCCAATCCACTGAGGCATGCCAGTGAGGATAATCTGAACGGCTTTCGCATTGGCCTCCTCAATAAGCGGACGCGCGGCATTCACCCATTTCAGGAGGGCGGGACGAATACTTACTGGCGGCCTCCAATCGACTTGGACCGAGGGTGCATGTGCCTCGTCCAGGGCCCGCATGAACGACGAAAGGCCAATGTTAATGACCTTGAGTTCGCTTTTAAACAATTCCGTAAGAGAGCTCACTTGCTTCCTCGATGCTGAATGATGTATCCGGCCAGCTTGCAGGCGGCCGCATTGCTGGGCATGACGATGGCGCCTGCTCCCTTGAGACGCCTCTCAACCGCTCCCCGGTTCTGGGGGTCCCGGTCGGTTCCCGTGATTGAACACACGACGGTGACCTGTTTGGAAACTTCCCGAATGATGGGAGAGAGTTCTGAAGCAGGGTCAGGATGCGAGCCGTGGCCAAGGACAACGTCAAGAAGGATCACGGCGGTTTCCGGGTCTGCTGCCTCTTCCAGAATCCTCCGGTTTCTTAAGGAGTAATCGATCATGGGATGAGGTCTGCCCACCGTGAATTCATCTTCTCCGAGATCGATGACCGAATTTTTCTGGCTCTTCAAAGATTCTTTGAGCGGCCGGGAGGCGCCGGTGGGAGCGTTGGAGTACACATTTGAGATCATTTCTCTGAAAAGAATCTGGGCTTCCGCACAAAAAGTGCCGCCGCTGAAAAGCCCCCGCACATACTTCTGGCCCTTCATTCTTTCCTGGGACTCGCGCTTGGCGGTTTCGAGAATTTTTGCATCTCTCGCCGCAATCTGTTGTCGCAGGTGATGAGTTTCTTCTCCCCGGGACATCGCCACCGCGGTCAGGGCCGCCTCTTCGAGTGTCGAGGGCCCTCCGTCCTTCGTCTTGGCTCCGATCAAGAGCGTCACGACCGGTTTGTGAATGCCCTTGATGACGCGAGTAATCCTCGCTAGGACCTCCTTATCCGGAGGCTTTGAGATGAGCAGGATCACGCGCGTATTTGCATCGTCTGCCAGGGCCTTCACGGCCTCGACAAACATGATTCCGCCCACCTCTCTTTTCACCTCGCGGCCGCCCGTCCCGATGGCTTGCGATACCCCGGCGCCGGAATTGGAAATAATACAACTCACCTCCTGAAGGCCTGTCCCGGCGGCCGCGACAATTCCGATGTTCCCCCGGTCGACGACATTGGCGAATGCCAGGGGGACTCCGTTTATGATGGCAGTGCCACAGTCGGGCCCCATCACCAGCAAGCCTCTTTTCCTGGCGTACTTCTTGAGTCTGATTTCCTCTTTGAGGGAGACATTGTCCGAAAAAATCATGACTTGCAGCCCGTGTTCCAGCGCCCTCATCGCCTCGTTACCGGCGTATCGGCCGGCAACAGAGATGAGCGCCAGGTTGGCTCCGGGGAGAACCTCAAGAGCCCTCTCCAGGCTCACAGGGTGGGGCTCGCCGCCGCTTCGTGTCTTTTGAACCGGCCGTTTAAGGAGCCCGTCAACTGAGCCCAAGGCTGTTTCCGCTGCTTTCGCACTCTCGCCCTTAATTGCAATCAAAAGGTCAGTATCACCCGCCCCGGTGAACTCGGGGACGAGCAAGCCACTGGAATGGAGGATCGCCTTGTTTGATTTTGTTCCCATCACCACGGCAGCATCCGCTATCCCGGGCATGGCGGTGATTTCCTTGCCGCACTGCATGAGTGTGATGGAATCGAAATAGGCGCCTTTTCTGAGCTGACCGAGAACGATCATGCGACGGCGGCCTCCTTTTCCACTAGCTCGGGGTGCGATAAACGGAGGGGATATGGTACAGAACCGAATCTCCCCTTTTCTTTGGCCTTTTCACCCCACTGCACAACGGTCCCGCCTTCAGCTTCAACAGTCATCAAAAACCCTGTTGCCACGTCAGTCCCCGAACTCCCTCCCAGGCCGAATAACCGTTCGGCGGATGTTCGGACGGAGTCCTCACCCTCCTGAATCAAGGCTAGGATCAGGTCCTTCATTTTCTGGAAATGCAGACCTCTTCTGGCAAGGTCGAGAAAGGTGTTCGAGAAGGGGTTGGTTCCTGCTGCTGCTTTGAAAATTGCATTCATAGTCGTCCGAAGGCACCACCCGTGCATCTTATCGAAAAGGTTCAACCCGAAGAGCAGGCCCGCGATGAAGTCATCGCCGCTCGGTGTAAGTCCCCATCCACATCCCCTCAAAGCCTCGATGCCGGTGATCAGGTCCCCGTGGAAGACCTGCTCGACCCCCCGCGCGATCTGGTCAGCCCAAGCCCTTTCAAAACCGGTCTTAAAATTCCGAGCCCGACTCCTGTCGACAAGAAATGCGAGACTTCCTGGAGGAGCCGTCTCGCAGAGCAGTTCTCCGAGCAGTGCCACATGGCGGTGGAATCGATCGCTGCTCCAACGATGAAATCGCAGTCGGGAATCATAGTATTGATTTTCGGTAAATCGGAATCGGTGGTTCTCGAAAGCGACCACGTGCGGACGGACATGGAGGAATGATGAACCAGCGGTCGCCTCTCTGGAAGGAAGATTTCTGAGGACGATATTCAACGGCCCGGCGCCGATCGTTTCATCGACCAGAAAAACCAGGCGCCTGCCATTCGTGAAATTGACAGCCCGATTGAACCGGGAATGAATTGCATAGTCTCCCGGCTCAACCTGGTCTCCCATGGAAAGCAAGGTCATGCCGGGTAAAACACCATTCCGTAGTTCTTGCTGTACTCGGACTCTCGAACCACTTCAATTTTCGCGCTGACTTCCATCCCGATTTTCGGATGTGGAATTTTGAGCTGGCCGGTCACCCGCATACCGTTCTTCAACTCCACAATTCCAAGCCCTAACTTGGCCACGTTGAAATCAGGGGGAAGGGCATAAACGTTGGTGAAGGTCAGTAACTTCCCCTCCTTCGGAAGGGGAACCGGGTCAAACTCATTATGTTCGTTCTTCCCGCATTTCTTGCAAACCATGCGGTACGGATAATGAAGCTGCCCGCATTTCTTACACTGGTAGGCAAAAATCTCCAGGGCCATGATCAATCCTCCCTGATGAAAGTTAGGCAGACGACATTGTTGCCGAAACCGCCGAAGTTACAAGTGAAACCGATTTTGGCGTCTTTAACCTGGCGCTTTTCGGCCTCTCCGCGAAGCTGTAACACAATTTCGTGGGCTTGGCCGACCCCCGTCGCACCCGTGGGGTGTCCTTTGGCCTTCAACCCTCCCGAGGTGTTGATGGGGATCTTTCCGCCAATTCGAGTTTCACCGCGCTCCAGGGCGAGATGCCCTTCGCCCTTCTTAAAGAACCCGACTTCCTCACTCTCCACAATCTCAAGAATTGTGAAGGCGTCATGTAGTTCCGCCACGTCGACATCTGCGGGGGTGATGCCGGCCATTTTGAACGCCTGGGCGGCAGCACCTCTGACGGCCAGGAGGTCGGTCGGTTCGGCTCGCTCATGGAGGCAATGTGTGTCGGTGGCCTGCCCAACCCCGGCAAGCCGGATCATCGGCTTCTTCAACTTCTTCGCGACCTCGGCCGTTGCCAGGATGACACAGGCCCCCCCATCCGAAACCGGGCAGCAGTCGTAGAACCTTAGAGGTTCAGAGACGTACGGGTTGTTGGTCATGGCCTCGGGGGAATCCAGTATCCCTTCGAGGGTGATCTTTTCGTGCAGGTGCGCGAAAAAGTTCAGCAGCGCGTTGTCATGATTTTTCACCGCGACCATGGCCAGATGCCGCTCCGTCACACCGTACTTCTGCATGTAGAGGCGCGCGAACATGGCCGCCTGCGACGGCAGCGTGACTCCATAGACATACTCTGCCAGGGGATGGCTCAAGGTCGCCACAAAATCGGTGTCTTCGAGATTGTTGACTTCTCGAAGGCGCTCGGCCGAAGTCACTAAAACAACGTCATGAAGTCCGGAAGCTACCGCCATAAAACCTTGCTTGATCGCTGACGCCCCGGAGGCGGGACCATTTTCGATGGCCTCCGCTCCTGCAGGAGTTAGGCTCAAGGTGTCGACGACCGCGCTGGCGAGACCGGTCTGATGGTTCAGTCGGGCGCTTCCCATGTTGGCGACATAGACGTGGTCGACTTTCGAGAGACCGGCGTCTTTCAGCGCCATCATCGCGGGGTAAGCCGCAATTTCGCTCAGGGGGTACTCCAGCCGGGTAAAGCTTGTGATTCCTGTGCCAACAACATAGACCTCGCGCATGATCATCCCTTCCTTTCTTGCTTCCATCGCTGGGACATCAGCGCGGTACCTGTGGAATCGTAGAGCGAGCGTGTTGCGGCAAGTAAATCGGTGGGGGGTGTGGGCGGATCACTCGGAGGGAGGATGGTCGCCTTTGCCTTCTCCAAGAGAGGCGGAGGGACCGGCCGTCGTCCGACCACCAGCGTGTCCCTGGCCTGATCGAACAATGCCTTGGTCAATGACCACGAGGGAACACCCCCCAGTTCATGCGCCATGTGAAACCGTTTTTCGAGCCCGTACTCGATCATCCAACGCCGGAACCCGATCGGAGACTCGGCGACAATTAAGACCTCCTTCTGCCCGATAATATCAATGTGGTACTCCATCTTGGCGGCAAAGGCATGAGCGCCCACCCGAAGGCCGCGTCTCAATGCCACCGTGTGGTACGACATCCCCACCTCTTTACTGAGCAGCCGGCCATTTACGACCGCCGCCAGTTCGCCATCGATCTGGGCCACCAGTACGTATTCGTCTTGGACGCGATAACGATAATACGCCAGCAACTCGCTGTACAGGCGGACAGCGACGATATCGTAGTAGTCTCTTTCTACATGAATTAAGGGTTCGACGTATCGCAGGATATCTGGTATGTCTTCGCGGCCCACCTGACGAATCACCATCTCATCGCCGCTGGCCAGTTTCATGTATTTAGGCGGGAAAGGTGGGATAGGGTTATCGATGGGACGAAGAATCTTCTCAACATCAGTAGACATAAAGCCCCTCTCAAGATATAAACTGCATTAGAGTTTATCGTCCGACCCTCGTGAGGTCAATCCCATTTTGAATTGGAATTCCTGATTTCAGTGGATGTTTCAGAAAATATTGGCAGATAAATTGGTGGTGGGCGCATACTTTCGCTTGTCCGAGTGTTTGGCGGGGTGTCGACGACTTGGTCCGGTCGAATGGGGAATCTTTCGTCGGAAGAGGACATCCGGCGGGATGGAGCATGATCGTTCGGGCAGGGGGGAGACAAACTTCTAAAAATTCTTAGCGATACTTCCGTTCGCGTAACCTCTCCCCCGATGCCGGCGGTTTCTCCTTGAATCCGTTCCTGCCACGGTCTACACTTCACATTGGCCAACCCTCCCCCAGGTGGCTCTCATTGTCACAAGGAACGGCTGGCTGGTAGTAGTCCAATACAGGTTAATCCTTAGGCAGACAATGGTCAAGTTTGACCAGCCGCTTGACTTGAGTCCACATTTGTATATATTGGTAATATACATGTCGCTCCCGGGGGTGTTATGCCCGATTTCTCAGAGATGACGGGGTTTGAATGGGACGACGCCAATCGTTTGAAGAATTGGGAGCGTCATCATGTGGCGTGGTGGGAATGTGAAGAAGCCTTCTTTCATAAACCATTTTACGTGATTCGGGATATGGCCCATTCACAAAAGGAGGACCGGTATTTTGCGCTCGGTCGGACAAAGGCAGGTCGCCCGCTCTTCCTGGCCTTCACATTGCGGGGGAGCCGGATCCGAGTGATCTCAGCCCGGGACAAGTCCAGAAGAGAGAGAACAATCTACGATGAAAAAGCTAAAAAGAACTCCACAGTTTAGATCAGAGCAGCAGGAGCGGGAGTTTTGGGCACAGAACGATTCAGCCGACTTCGTCGACTATTCCAAAGCTAAGCAGGCATCCTTTCCCAACCTCAAGCCGACGAGCAGAGCCATTTCCATTCGCCTTCCTGAATCTCTGATCGAGAACATCAAGATGCTCGCGAACCGCGAAGATGTTCCCTATCAATCGATGATGAAAATGTTACTTTCGGAAAAGGTTCAAGAAGCGCTCGAATCGAGACGGCGGAAGAAAGCTGCTGCCTAACCCGCGCGTACACCCGGCTGGCGCGAAAAACAAAAGCGCGCCGGGCGGGTGACGCGCTGTCTCGTTAGCCTGTTCAAAGCCATGACCGAGATCGAATTGATCGAAGGCATCCGCGCAGATGTGGCCGTGCACGGGAAGGCCACACTAGCCGCTCTGCATATGATCGAAGAAGGTCTCAAGATTTTCCCGCAGTCGGCGCGCCTTTGGATTTTGCGTGGTGACCTGATCCAGTTGAGTGACGAAGAGGCTCCTTATTCGCTCGATGATGCCCTTATGAGTTACCGCACGGCGTTGGAATATGAACCGGGCAGCATAGAAGCACACGAGTCGATTGGGCGCTTCCTTGATGCGGTCTTGGACAAACCCGCGGAAGCTGAGCCATATTTCCGAAAGGCGATCTTGCTCGGTGGGAGCGAGACAGCCGAAGAGGGTCTGACACAAGTCCTAGAACAGCTTGGGCGTTCGGAGTAATGGCTCGTCATACCAGGCTAACCCGTGCGTGCACCCAACCGGCTCAACGAGCAAAAGCGCGCCGTCGGGTGACACGCTAGACGTTCGACGGACGAGAGGCATGGAATCCCTGACGAAGCAGCAAGCGTCTGAATGGTGCCGAACTCGGGGAATTGGCTTGGACGATCGCGGTCGGCCTCGGCCAGGCGGCGTCGTCGAGGAGTTCGAGACCCCGGGAGACTCTGGCCGTCGGATTGCGCTCGTCGCAGGACACCTTCAGGCTTTTCAGGGCGCTCACGAGATCCTTGCCTTGTGATTACTTTCTGGGCGCCCACGGGAGCTACTTCGACATGGAAACCAAATACACGCGGCTGAAAGAGGGCGTCCTGACGTCATTCATTGATCCCGATGGCTACAAGAAGTACGTGGCCCAAAAGGAGCGAGTCGTTCGGGCGAACTTGGCGAAGCAAAAAGCCGGTGCGGTTCCATAGCATGCAATTGCCAGATGGGTGACGCCCGGGGCGGTCTGACAAGAAAAGTCTATGGGTCGCGGTAGGGATGCCCGGTGACGGGCATCCCTACCGCGACCCGACGGTCCGTTTCTCGAGCCTTGACGTGCACCCGCCGGGATGGTCGAGTGTCGAAAGGGAGCGACGAGCGAAAGATGGGTATCCGAAACTTCGAGGCCGATTACCTCGTCGTCGGCTGCGGTGCTGCCGGGATGGCGTTCACGGATTCGTTGATCGCCGATTCCGATGCAGACGTGATCATGGTGGACCGGCGGCATGCGCCCGGTGGACACTGGAACGAGGCGTACGCGTTCGTGCGGCTGCACCAGCCGTCGGCCTACTACGGCGTGAACTCGTTGCCGCTCGGTAGCGATACGATCGATCAAGACGGACTGAACCAGGGGCTGTATGAGCAGGCCAGCGCTCCCGAAATCTGCGCGTACTACGACCGGGTCATGCAGAAGCATTTTCTCCCTTCCGGACGGGTCCGCTACTTCCCGATGTGCGATTACGTCGGCGAGCACCGTTTCGTCTCACGCTTGTCCGGCGACCGTTACGAGGTCAAGGTGCGAAGGAAGCTGGTCGACGCCACCTACCTCGAACCTTCCATACCGGCCAGCTGCCCGCCTCCGTTCGACATAGAGCCCGACGTGCGCTGCGTGGCCGTGAACGAGCTGTCGCGCCTGGCAGAGCCGGCCGACGGCTACGTGATTATCGGCGCGGGCAAGACGTCGATCGACGCTTGTTTGTGGCTCCTTCAAAACGGGGTAGCGCCGCGCGACATCCGCTGGATCAAGCCGCGCGAAGCGTGGCTTTTGAATCGAGCCTTCTCGCAGTGCGGCGAGCTGGTAGGAAGCCTGCTCGAGGGGGTCTCGCTCCAAATGGAAGCCGCCGCACAGGCGAGGTCGATCGAGGACCTGTTCGACCGACTCAATGCCAGCGAGCAGTTGCTCTGCATCGACGAGCGCGTCGCGCCCACCATGTACAGGGGCCCGACCGTGAGTGCGGGCGAGCTCGAGCAGTTAAGGCGCATCGAGGACGTCGTGCGGCTCGGTCGGGTCCGGCGCATCGAGCGGGAGGCAATCGTGCTAGACCAGGGCAACATCCGGACGAGCTTGGATCACTTGCACGTGCATTGTGCTGCCGCTGGCCTCAACCCTGCTCCGAGCGTCCCGATGTTCACGGAGGACCGCATCACCTTGCAGCCGATCCGGAGCGGGCTCATCCCATTCAACGCCGCGCTCGTCGGATTCGTGGAAGCAACACGCCGCGACCTCGCCGAGAAGAACCGCCTGTGTCCACCGAACCGCTTGCCGAACGTTCCGCTCGATTGGGTCCGGGGAACCCTCATCGGGATGAACGCGGACTATCTATGGTCGAAGGAGCTGGACATAATGGCTTGGCTCGAGCGCGCCCGACTCAATCCATCTCGTGGTCTGCGGCAGCACGGGGACGAGCCGCGAGTTCGACAGGCGATGAATCGCTTTGCCGGCAATGTGCGCCCGGGACTTGCCAAGCTGATGCAGTTCCTGGCGGATGCCCAGGCGTAACGGTCCACACCTGGATACGTCCGGGCTTGGCTGATTCGAATGGTGCGCGCCACTCGCGGCTGAGCGGCATAGCGTTAGACAGCACGTATCGTGCGCTATGGGGAATGGACACTAGCGAGCCTGCAGATTACTTCGATCCATTAGCAACCGGTACGGGACGTTCGAGCCGGCTAGCCTTCAAATGGATCCGACGCGCGTATCCGTCTGTCCCATTTTGTCGATGCCGCGCGCGGCTCATTTGAAACGTTCGTTAGGCCACGGAGACACATGCTTCAAGACATCCTTTCATTCACAGAGTACTGGCGCAACGCTCGACGTCGCACCCTACGGGTCCTTGATGCCCTGCCACCTTCCGATCTCGAATGGACCTACGCACCCAACAGGTTCACGTTCGGTGACCTCTTTCGCCATCTGGGCGGCATCGAACGCTTCATGTACGCCGAGAACGTCATGCACAGACCCAGTACTTATCCCGGTCACTCCGCGTCGCTGGCACAAGGGCTCGACGCCGTCCGCGCCTACGTCGGCCGATGCCACACGGAGGCGCTCGAGATCTTTGCGGGCCTGTCGGATGCCGATCTGCAGTCAAAGTGTCACACCCCGGCAGGTACGCCCATAGCCATTTGGAAGTGGCTGCGAGCTATGGTCGAGCATGAGGCGCATCACCGTGGCCAGCTCTACCTGATGGCAAGCATGAGGGGCCTTCGAATGGTCCCGCTCTTCGGCCTCACGGAGGAGGAGGTCGTGGCGCGCTCCTCTTCGCCGCCCCCTCCCTAGGCCGTGCCCTAACCCGCCGTTCGAGCGGACTCGCTTCGCTCGCTCGCCGCTGAACGCGTGTCGTTAAGCTGTCGTAGGCTAGCCACCACTGGCCGCTCTATGAAGTATTAATTTTGGGCACAATCACGTTGGGGTTGCAAAGACAAACAGAATCGCAATGTTAACTCAGAGTTCATCGACAATTTGCGGCGATTGCGTTCGCCACTCAGATAACTTCAGAGGTAGGGGATGAGGCAAGTGTTCATCGCCAGGTACCCAGGCGAGGCTTACCTGGTCAGAACTGTGCTCAAGTCGGAGGGGATTGCCGGGATACTGCATGGGTATGCCCTGGGGACTCAGGACCGGGAGCATTTCCGACCGTCTGGGTTGTTGAAGACTCACAAGTAGAGAAGGCATTAGCAATGATCGCGGCGTATGAGCGCGGTGCCGAGCATGCAAAACGAAAGGGTCAGGCTTAGGCCTGCCCGACTTGTGGCAAAAAGATCGAACCTCAATTTACTGAATGCTGGCACTGTGGTACAAGCAGGTCGAAGGGAAGTTAACGAATCCGCAGCCTGACCCGCGTGTGCACCCAGCCGACGCAAAAAGCAAAAGCGCACCGTCGGGTGACCCGCCCGACGTTAGGCCGCGAGGGGGCAACGCTTGAGTCTTCGACCGGTCGTTCGGCGCATCGCTAGCGCCGCGCTGCTCTTGATAACGGTGGCCTGGATGGCGTTCTCGGGCGGGCTCGACCAGATCCCCCAGTCCCGCACGCTTGGCCAGCGAGTCGAGACCACTGCGCAGCTCGGGTGCGGGCTTCTGACCTTGCTGAGTGTGCTCACGGGCTACCGGTGGCGCCGATGGGGACCCCCGGTCCTTGCCGCCTGGGCCATCGCATTGACGACAGCGGCTGGCCTCTCCTCGCTTGTCTGGGGTCCCCTAACGCTGATCATCGGGCGGGTGCTCGCGGCTCGAGGGTCGGCTGGCTGGTGAGTGCAGCTGAGGTAGTGCAGGTGTTGTGCGGCTGGCGGGCGGTCGCCGGACGCTGGAAGCGATCGCGTTAGGCGCATGACAAAGCGTAAATCGAATGTGGCCAAGGAGGCGGAATGAGTATCGGCACCCCGGAATCGTCTCAAGAGTCAATCAAGGTCGGTCAACTAAGTATTCGCTATCTGATTGATGGAAGCGCAACGGGAGGTATGGGCGTCTTCGAATTGAGTGTGCCGCCGAATTCGAACGTGCCGCCACCGCATAGCCATTCAGGGAACGATGAGTGTGTCTATGCCTTGGAAGGGACTCTTCGGTACTCGGTTGACGATGCCGTGCGCGATTTGCGCCCTGGTGATTGGATGTTCACCCCGCGTGGTTCAGTTCATCACTTCAGCAATCCACACAGTGAAACCGCTCGAGCACTCATCGTTCTGACGCCGGACATCGGCGCTCAGTTCTTTCGAGATGTGGGTACCATCGTTAATATTGGCGGGCCGCCCGATCGAGGGAGGCTTCTTGAGGTCATGGCCAAATACGGATTGATGCCGGCGTCACAGAAGAGGAGCGCCTAACATCGCGCTGCGACGGACGCGCGCAGGGAGGAGTTCCAATGGCGCGCGCCGCTGAGTGCCAATGCTAGGTTGGCGAGATTTTGGATTATGAAAGACCTTTTGATCAGTGTCTTGCTCTTAATGGGATCAGTTGGTCTGGGTGGATCCGTGTATTGCCAGCAGCCCTTCGAAAAGGTGTCCTTTTTACTTCGGTTTCCGTTCACCATTGATTCTACAAACCTGTCGATTCGTTATTTCCTGGTTGGCCCCTTTGGAGGATTCGGAGGATACATCCAATCACAACCTTCCGTCTGGGATTATGAAATTCCGATCTTCCGTGGGGCGAAGCAAGCCAACAGCCTGAAAGCAATCGTTTATTGTGCAGGATATGGGATGGAGTTGATCAAAGTACCGTGGCTTGCGAACCGATCGGTGGAGGAGAGGTTTGTAACATTCACTCCGCTCCCCTTGATCCATTTGTCCGGCAGAGTAGTGTTGCCCGAGAATGCAGAGACACCAGACTTCAACATTGAATTTGAGTATCTGGCGAGTTGGAGCCACGAGTTTTTTGGGATCCGGGATGGACCGGTGGAGATCTTCAACGTGGCCACAGCGGCAGTGGGGAAGGACGGCCTTTTCACAGCCGAACTCCCTGACTTCACTCGGGACCCAGCGATCCAGTTCTTCAAATGCAAAGGCGACATTCGCTTGATCGCCCGCGATCCGAAAACAGGCAATTTTGCTAATGGTCTTGAGATGGAGAATCAACCGGGAGAAGAGACCAGCCTCGGACTCCCTGGTCAAGAGATCAATAATTTCGCCGTTTATGTAAAACACCACAAATAGCGTTCATCCGCAACCTAACCCGTGCGTGCAGTGCGCCGTGAAAAGGCGGCGATCTTCAGTGGGTGCAAATCCCATCCGGCAACTGTCGCTCCAGCCGGTAGCAACCGGGGCAGCCGTGGAAGCAATGAAACGGCTGAAGCCTCTGGTGGATGAGGTCACCTTGGGTGACCCAGCGAGCAGGCAGGCCGTAACGTGAGTAAACGCTGAGCAGGCCTCGAAAACGGTAATGCAGGAGCCGACGTAGCTGCACAACAGGGAAGGCCGACGGGGCGGGGGAAGACGAGCGAAAATCCCCTTGACCTCCTGCCGGGGTAGTGGCGACGGCATGCAGGCACAAGGAGATCGATCGCAACACGGGAAACCCCCGCGGAGATCGCGGTAAGGATCAACTGGCACCTCGTGAGAGGCAGGCTGGACCGTCTGGGGTGACGGAGAGGCCCGTAGTACTCGTGAAACCGCGTAATGGCGGTGGAGTGAAGGGGCCTTAGTTCGAGGAGCATGTCGAAAGAAGCGAAGGCGCGGAGATGGGTGTAAACCTAAGAACTCCGGAAACCGTTCAGAAGCTTCAGACGGCATGGCATGCCCAACCCATGAATCCTCGTCCGAGAGCTGGATGCGGAAAATCCGCACGTCCAGTTCGATGAGCGGGATGTGGAAACGGAGCATGGCCGAGCTAGTGAGGCACCGGCAGACGAAAGGGCCGGACACCGATAGGCTCTGCCTAAACCACCGTGCCACATCTCGACTCTACCCCGGCCGGCGCAAAAAGCAAGAGCGCGCCGGGCGTCGCAGCTCCAGCGCAATCCGTTAAGCGTTGCGGGCAGTAGCTGGGTTTCCGGTTTGGCGTTTGTCGGTAGAGTTGCCGGCAAACGGTGTCTCTTCCCGAGAGGAGTTGCACGTGAATGTTGATGAGCACTGGGAACGGCTATGGACCGGCAAGCGCCCGAATGAGGTTGGATGGTTTGAGGCCAAGCCCACTACGACACTCGAGTTGATTGGCGATATTACGCTCAAGCATGACAGTGAAATCGTTGATGTTGGGGGCGGTGCCTCTACATTGGTCGACGAGCTACTTGACCGCGGCTTCGAGCGGCTAACTGTGGTCGACCTGGCTGAATCTTCCCTCAATATCGCCAGGGCGCGCCTGGGGCCGCGGGCTGACCGCGTGAGGTGGCTCCAGGCGGATGCGCGGGCCCTGCACCTTTCGAGCCCGGCCGACCTGTGGCACGACCGGGCTGTCTTTCACTTCCTCATTGAGCCCGCTGATCAGGAGGGCTATCTGTCGTCCCTGCGAGAGGCCGTCGGTCCGGGGGGCCATGTCATCATCGCGACCTTCGGGCCACAAGGCCCGCAGGAGTGCAGTGGCCTGCGCGTTGAGCGATACGACGCTGGAAAGTTGTCACAGCGATTAGGTTCTGAGTTCAGACTATTACGCTCTCTGGAAAGCCTGCACATCACGCCCTGGGGTTCGACGCAGCAATTCACGTACTGCTTGTTCCGGCGCACAGAATGAGCTTGGGAGGAGTAGGCTGTTTACCACAACTGGGGAAGAGGTTCTCCGACCTCCAGCAAGGATTTCAGGCTCGAGATTACTTTGGGCCAGCCTTCCGTGATCCCATAAAGCATCTCGGAGCCAGGCTCAAGGCGCCCGTGCGTTACAGTTAAGCGCTCCACATCGCGAAATGGCTCAATTTCGAACGTGACCCTCGATTGTTTCTCCTCTCGTCCCTCATCGGCAGGGAAGGCCCACGTCAGGACAAGGCGTCGTGGCGGAGAACATTCAACGACTTTCCCGACCAGGTCTAGAGATCCCTCTTTGTTCGAGCGCCGATGCTCCCACTTGGAGCCGGGTTTCCAGTCAGACACGTTAACATGCTGCCAGTACTTCGCGGTCATCTTCGAATCGATCAGCGCGTTCCAGAGTTTCTCCGGAGACGTCGAGATGTAGGTCACGTAAACAAAGTCAGCCTTATCCATTTCAATCTCCCTCTTCTCTTTCTTTGAGGTCATGCAAAGCCTTCAAGTGGTGCCGCTCGTATTTCTTGATCCAACGCTTGTAGATCTCGTGAATAGGGACGGGGTTGAGATAGTGCAGCTTTTCGCGGCCCCGGCGGAACGTCGCAACCAGGTTGGCGTCCTCCAAACGTCCCAGGTGTTGCGTCACCGCCTGGCGGGTCATGTCGAGGTTCTTCGAGAGGACCCCCAACGTTTGACCCTTATGGGCTCGCAGGGCATCCAGCAGACGCCTTCTCGTCGGATCGGCGAGTGCCTTAAACACTTTGTCGATGTCCACGCCTGCCAGTATATGCAAGTAAATACTTGCATGTAAAGCCGGCAGAAGTCTGCCTGACAAATTGATGGAGCTGACGTGGAAGAGGCCATCTGATAAAGTAACTAACATCGCTATCGTCGGGAAAAGGCGGGTATGAATTCACGGTGCATTCCGGCTCTAGTGGCATGCCACGGAGCGGCAGAATGGCGAAAGCAAATAACAATGGCCGGTGCAGCAGCCCTACTGTTTCTCATGAGCAGCTCGGCCGATCCAGCAAGGTGCGAAGGGAGCCCTGGGGAGCCTGACGAGCTCAATTCAGTCGATCGAGTCGCGCGCGATTATTTCGAGGGCTGGTATGCGGCTGATCCTGAGAGAATGGCGCGCGCCCTCCATCCGGACATGCTCAAGCGTTATGTTGATGCCCTGCCGGGTGGACGACAAGTGGTTCACAGCGCGACCCGTGACCTGATGATTGAGATGACACGCATGGGCGGGGGAGCGAAGGTGTCTCCTGAGGAGCGCAAGATAGCGGTTCAAGTGCTGGAGGTCTCGGGAGACATTGCGGTCGCGCGAGCCTCCTCTTCCGAGTATCTTGAGTACCTGAGCCTGGCAAAGTGCAATGGCAAGTGGGTCATCGTGAACATCCTGTGGCGGTTCCAGTCATCCGGACCACACCCGCGATAGAGAGGAGCGTGGCTCGATCGGGCTCGGTCTCAACTGCGTCGCCAGGATGTGTATCTAAGACTGATCAGGAAATCGGGGAGTTCTGGCGGCTGGTTCTCAAAGGGACACCTGTTGAAATCAAACCCTAGCAGCAGTCAGCTTCCTCGTGCGGGCACTCGCAACGGCAGGGAAGTGCGGAGCCATAGGATGCGCTTTCCGGTGGGTTTTCTTGGAGTCATCATGTTCTGTCCACACTGTAAGACAGAGTATCAGAAAGGTATCACAAGGTGCATTGACTGCGATGAACCGCCGGTTTGGTCTCTGCCTCCGGAACCTGACAAGCCGGAGTCGAGGTCACTGCCTGAACTTGAAGAAGCTGAAGCGGTAGCCCTGCCCCCAATGGGTCTGGGTGATCTAGTGGTTATCCAGTCACTCCTCAAAGCGGCCGGAATTGCTTTCATCATGGCCAATGAGTCGGGGCGCGGGGGGAGGCCTACGATCGTCATCCGGGCAAGTGATAAGGCGGATGTCAGGGAACTGCTCAAGGATCTTGACGTGGAGTTCCCTCTGGGTACGAGGGGGCCCCTCAAGTGGTAGGAATGCCTGGACACACAGCCAGGCGGACAATTACTAAAGCGCCGGCAAGCCGGCGCGCTCCAAACTCCTTGCTTACTCATACCTCAAGGCCACGATGGGATCCACCTTCATGGCTCTGCGAGCGGGGACGAGGCCCGCCACCAGTCCCACCCCACTCATCAGAAGAATGCAGAAGGTGATGGTCACAGTGTCCGTCGCTTTCACTCCGAACAGCATGCTCGATATCAATCGGGAGGCCGCCAGGGCCACAGGAATCCCGATCCCGATTCCCAGTAAGATGAGTGACAGTGTATCGCGCAGAATCAGCCAGAGCATGTCTTCCGCCCGTGCGCCAAGTGCGATACGAATGCCGAGTTCTTTCGTCCTGTATGCTACGGCGTGGGACATTGTGCCATACAAGCCGATCGAAGCCAGTCCGAGCGCAAGGACGCCAAAGAAACTCAAAAGGGCTGCGAGTGACCGTTCGTCGCCGATGGACTCGTCCATCTCCGCCGATTCGGTCTTGATGTCGACCAGCGGGAGGTCAGGTTCGACGGAATGGACCTGTTGGCGAATCGCTGGAATAATGGTGGCGGGGGAGGCCCCGGCACGGAGCACCAGGTTCATTTGCCCCAGCATCTCGGCCGGCGACTGTGTGTAGGGAATAAATACGGCCTCGGGTACCCGGTCCCCGGTGGGGTGGTGTTTGATATCTTTAACGACGCCGACAATTTGGATCCTGGAGCTTGACTGTGGGCCGTCAAACCCAATGCGCTGCCCAATAGGGTTCTCATTCCGAAAAAACTTCCGCACCATGGATTCACTGATGACGGCAACCGGGGAAGACGTTTCCGAATCGGACGGCATGAATTCCCTGCCGAGAAGCAATGGGATTCCCATGGTTTCAAAGAAGCGCGGGCCGACCGGATTACAATAGACCCGGCGCATCTCGTTGAGATTCGCTGCCTGACCCGACACCCAAAGATTTCGATACCACTGCCCGAAAATCATCCGGAACCGTGACACGCTGGCTGATTCGACGCCAGGGATGCCATTCATCTTTTCGAGCAATCCGCGATAAAGATTGAGTTCTTTGCTGTGATCGTATCCGATGAGAGCGGGGAAGGCCCACATCATCATGACTTTGTTTCGTTCGTATCCGGGGTCCACGGCATAGAGTTGGTGGATGCTTCGAATCAAGAGGCCTGCTCCCATCAGGAGGGTCAGCGAAAGGGCCACCTGGGTGACGACAAGCGATTTTGCAGCGCCCTGACGGATGGGGCGGGCTCTGGCACCTCCGACAATCCCCTTCAGGACGGGGTTGACCTCCATGCGATTTGCTACAAGCGCGGGGATCAGTCCGATCAGGATCCCGGTCAACAGAGATACCCCCGCAGTAAAGATGAAAATTCTTGTGTCGAGCACGGGTTCAAACGGAACAAAATCCCGTCCGTTGAGAAGTACGGCCAGCAGGCCGTTGACGGCCCAGTTCGCCATCAGTAGTCCGAGCATGCCGCCCAGCGCTGCCAGTAAGACATTCTCGGTCAGCAGCTGGCGAACCAGGCGACCGCGGCTGGCGCCGATCGCCAGGCGCACGGCGATTTCTTTCTGGCGCACCGCCCCCCGCGCCAGGAGCAGATTGGCGACGTTCACGCAGGCGATCAACAACACGATTCCGACAATGGCCATCAACACGCGAAGCTCCCGTGCAAAGCTGTCCTGAGGATCCGCCGTGCCTCGGTAACCCGGTTTGAGCTCGATTCTGCTCGCGGCGATTTGTCGTCCTCGCTCGGCCGAGATCGAAGATCCCGCCGCTTGCCTGAGGATTTGTTGATAGATAACATCCAGTTCTGCCCGGGCCTCTTCGGGGTGAACACCCGTCTTCAAACGCCCGATGATCTCGAATGTATCATGGTCTTTCAATGCAAGCTGAGTCTGCAGAATCATCGGAAGGATGATATCCAGCCCCTCAATTCCTCGACCCAGTCCATGAAAGTTCCGGGGAGTGACTCCAATCACCGTGAAAGGGATCTTTCCCAGGAATATCGTCCTCCCGATGACTGACGGGTCGCGGCCGAACCGCCGCTCCCAGAGGCCGAAGGTGATTACCGCAACCGGCTTCTTCCCGGGCTGATCGTCGACAGGACTGAAGGTGCGTCCCCGCAGCGCTCCGACGCCCAGGACATCGAAAAAGCTCCCCGAGACGAAATCCCCCCAGACCAGCTCCGGCTGGCCGTTCACGGTGATACTGACACGCGAGTCATCGCGGGCAAAAATACCAGAGAAGGAATGATTCCGATCGCGAAATTGCTCGAAAGTGGAAATGGGGAAATCGTTCTCGATCCCGGCTTGTGGTCCGGTGCGATTGATCAGAACGAGTTGTCGGGGCTCGGTCACGGGAAGCGCTCTCAAGAGGAGAGCGTCAACGAGGCTGTAAATCGCCGTATTCGCCCCGATGCCCAGGGCCAGGGTCAGAACGGCCACGCTGGTAAAGCCGGGATCCTTGCCGAGCAAGCGAGCGCCGAAGCGGAGATCCTGAAGCACATTCTCAAGCCATCGTCCGCCCCACTGGTCGCTCGTCACTTCCCGCACCAGATTGACATTGCCGAATTCCCGGTGCGCAGCATGACGGGCTTCCTCACGTGGCTCGCCACGATCGATACCCTCTTTCGTCGCCATTTGCAGATGGCCTTCGATCTCTTCCCTGAGGTGTTCATCTCGTCGACTTCGAGGCCAGAACGGGAACTTCATGGATCAATCTCCTTACGCAATGATTCTTGATCTGTGGCAAGCAGACCCATGCGGAGGTCGGAATTCAGATGTCGGACGTCAGAATGATCTTCTGACCTCCAACTCCCGACTTCTGACTTCTTTCCGTTCAGGCTCCACTCAGCCTCCAACTTCCGACCTCCGACCTCTGACTTCAGTCGCGTCCCTTGCCACTCCTCGTCCATCACTCATACCGCAGGGCCACCAGCGGATCGACGCGCGTGGCCCGACGTGCCGGCAGATAGCAGGCCATCACGGCAATGATCATTAACAGGAATGCGACCCCGCCAAATGTTAGAGGATCGGTGGCGCTGAGACCAAACAGGAGCCTTGCCATCAAGCGGGTCAGTGCAAAAGCGGCTGCAAGGCCTATACCGATTCCAACGACCGCAAGCTTCAGCCCCTGTCCGACGATCAGGCGAAAGACGTCTCCTTGTTGCGCCCCGAGGGTCATGCGGATGCCGATTTCCTGAACGCGCTGTCTCACGGCATAGGACTGGACGCCGTAAATGCCGACTGCTGCGAGCAGTAGTGCCAAGCCCGCGAAAGCGGCGAGCAGAAACATGCTGAGCCGTTGCTGGAGGAGTGACTGATTGACAATATCGTCCATTGTAGCCACGTTAACAATGGGCTCATCCGGGTCCACCTCGTGCACCGCCCGGGTCACTGCGGAGACCAAACTGGTCGGTCGCGAGGCTGTGCGAACAGCAAGGACCATGCGCGTCGTCTCAGGGTTTTGGGCCATGGGGTGGTACACAGTCTCGACGGTTCGCGTAACGTCCAATCCATTCTGCTTCACATCGCCAACTACGCCGACCACCTCGCGTAGGACTCCTGGATAAAACGTAAGGGTCACCTGCTTCCCGATGGGGTCCTGTTTCGGCCAAAAACGTCTGGCAAACGATTCGCTGACCAAAAGGACCCGCTGGGAGTCAGCTTTATCTGCATCCGTGAAATCGCGCCCCTCGAGGAGCGGAATCCGCAGGGCCCGCAGATAGCCCGGCGTGATCAGGCGGACCGCGACCTCGGGCTGGTCGGCCATCGGCACCACCGGCTGGCCTTCGACAGCCACCGGCTGCGTCGAGCCGCCCTGCAGCGGCAGGTAGTCGATTTGCCCGACGGTTTCGAGGCCGGGTAGCCCGCGCACGCGCTCAAGGACGGTATTGAAAAAAGCGGTTTGCTGCGAGATTTTCGGGTACTTCGTTTCCGAGATCGCAAGCGGCATGGTCAGGACATTATGAGGGTCGAACCCGGGATCAACGGCTCTGAGCAGCCACAACGTGCGAATCATAAGCCCGGCTCCGATGAGGAGTACCAGCGACAGTGCGATCTGCGAAACCACGAGCACACTCCGCATCCTCCCGCCCGAGACGGTATCAGTTCTTCCGAGTCCCTCCTTCAGGGAATCATTGAGGTTTGTTTTCGTCAGGTGCCAGGCCGGCGTCACGCCGGCGATGATTCCGGTCAGGATCGAAATCCCCAGGGTGAAGGCAAGCACCCAGATATCCAGGCCGATCTCCACAGAGAGAGGCAACTGGCCGCTCAAGAATGATGCGATTGCCACGACTCCATAGTGCGCGAGGGCTAGAGCGAGCGCCCCGCCCAGCAGCGACAGTAACACCGTCTCCGAGAGGACTTGCCGCAGCACACGCCCGCGGCCGGCGCCCAGGGCCGTGCGGATGGCGATTTCCTTCCGCCGTCCCAGAGCCTTGGCCAGGGTTAGATTTGCCACGTTGGTGCATGCAATCAACAGAACAAAAGCTACGGCGCCCAGCAGCACCAGCAGGGCCGGCTGCACTTGTCCCACCAATTGGTCGCGGAGGGGCAAGACCACCGCACCCCAGCCGGCATTGTCGGTAGGATACTGCTGTGCCAGCCGGCTCGAGATCGTGTCCAGTTCCGCTTGCGCCTTCTTTACATCCACCCCTGTTTTCAACCGCGCCATTACGATGTAGTTATGAATGCCGCGGACGGCGCGATCCTTGTCAGACCAGGCCAGGGGCGCCCAAAGCTGGGTTTGAAACGGAAATTCAAATTTAGGTGGCATGACTCCAATCACCGCGTAGCTCCGATTGTCCAGCCGAAGCGTCTGCCCCAGAATATTCGGGTTTCCCCCGAAATGGCTCTGCCAGAATGCATAGCTGACCACCACCACGTTGCCATGCCCGGGCTGATCATCTTCGGAGATGAAAGTTCGGCCAAGGTCGGCTTGGACGCCCAGAAGGGTGAAAAAATCGGCGGCGACTTTTGAACCGGCCACCGATTCCGGCTCTCCCCGGCCCGAAAGGTTGAACCGCCGTAGCCCCAAGGCCGCCATTTTGTCGAAGACATGATTCTGCTTCTGCCAGTCGAGATAGTTGGCCGGGGAAACGGAAAAAGTGGAAGTGCCCGGGAAACTCTTTTGGGGAGGTACGTGCCAGACCAGGAAGAGTTGTCCTGGATCGTGAAATGGCAGAGGACGAAGCAACACGGCATTGACGACACTGAAAATGGCGGTGTTCGCGCCGATTCCCAATGCCAGGACCAGAAGGGCAACCGCCGTGAATCCGGGGTATTTTCCAAGCATCCGCAGGCCGAAGCGAAGGTCCTGAAATAAATTCTCGAGCCAGCGGCCTCCCCACTGGTGCCGAGTCACCTCGCGCACCAGATCGACGTTGCCAAACTCCCGGTGCACGCTGTGTGTCGCCTTATCGGCCGCCTCGCCTCGATCGAGACGATCCCGCGCCGCCAGTTCCAGATGGCTTTGAATTTCTCTCTTCAACTCGTCGTCTTTCCAAAAGCGCGACCATGGAAATCTCATGCGACGGCTCCCTCTTGTGGCGCAGACATTCTTGTCTGCGCGGTTTCACTTCATCCAAGATGGCGCAGACAGGAGTGTCTGCTCCACATGTATTCACTCATACCGCAGCGCCACCATCGGATCGACCCGCATGGCCCGGCGTGCGGGAACATAACAGGCCAGCAAGGCCACCAGACCAAGAACGATTGTCACGAGGAGGTAAGTCAACGGATCATTGGGGCGGACCGCATAAAGAATGCTCGAGAGGAAACGTGTAAGAACGAGGGCGGTCGCGGCACCCACCCCCACGCCTGCCAACGTCAGTGCCAGCCCACGCCCGACAACCAACCGGAGCACGTCATCCTTTCCAGCCCCCAGAGCCATGCGAATTCCGATCTCCTGCGTCCTCTGGCTGACCGAGTAAGAAGTGACGCCATAGATTCCAACTGCTGCCAGCGCCAGGGCGACAATCGCAAAGATCCCCAACAGTATAAAAGCGACGCGTTGGGCCGAGACAACTCCCGAGACAATATCGTCCATGGTCTTGACATCGAAGACCGGCTGGTTCTTGTCCACCGACCAGATCGCGGTTTTGATGACTGGCAAGATCACTCCCGGCTTCGCGCTCGTCCGGACCACCATGCTCATCGTCTGGTCAGGGCTTTGCAGGTATGGAAAGTAGATCGTCGGACGTGGTTGCTGATCGAAACCGGTGTCTCGAACCGCGCCGACGATCCCGACGATTTCCCGTGGCGGCCGAGTCCCATCGGGGATTTGAAGATGCCGGCCAATGGGATCCTGGTTCGGGAAAAAACGGCGGGCCAGCATTTCGTCAATTACCACGACCCGCGGACCGTCCATATTGTCATGATTAGTGAAAACCCGGCCCCGGAGCAGCGGAATGCTCATCGTTCCAAAGTAGCTGGGGCTGATGTCCCTGAAATCCGCCGCGAATCGTTCGCCAGGGGGCGGCAGCGGCGCCTCTTTGATGACAAAAAACCACCGGTCCTGGTCCTGTTGACTCAGCGGAACGATCTCCGTGAGCGCAGCGGAGTGGACTGAGGGGAGACCTTCAACGCTCTCTAAGAATCGTTGAAGGGTGGCGGCCCTTTGCCGCGGCTCCCGGTACTTCGAGTCATTTGCGTCCATGGAGAGTTTGATTCGCAGGGTCAACAGGTGCTCGGGGTTAAACCCCGGGTTGGCCCTCAGCAGTCGCCAAAAACTGGTGATCGTCAAACCCGCTCCGATCACCAGCACGAACGCCAAAGCAGCCTCGACAATCACCAGTGTGGCCTGCGTCCGATGGCCTCGCGGGCCGACGAGAACGCCCCTGCCTCCCTCTTTAAGCGTTTCGTTGAGACTCCACCGGGAACTCTGAAGTGCGGGAATCAAGCCGAAAATTATCCCCGTAAGCAGCGAAGCCAGCACCGTGAAAACGACCACCGTCCCATCCATGTGGACCTGTGGTAATAAGACCGAGTCGGCGGCGTGGGGAACGGGAATGCGGGACGGCACTACTCTCATTAGCAGGTCTGTGCCCCAAAGAGCCAGGAGCAAGCCGCAGCCGCCCCCCAAGAGTGCCAGCAAAGTGCTCTCT
>JAIQFY010000026.1 GCA_020072965.1 Terriglobia bacterium
ATCGGGTTGAGCCTCGCGCCCGCAAACGGCGCCCCAAGAACTTTCCGCTGTTAACCGCACCACGAAAACTGTATATAGAAATCCGTCACCGGAATCAGTACCGAAAAAACCCTTAACTTAGTGCCATTCGTGGCTGTCCCGAATGGCACCAAGTTAAGATCGCTGTTGGAACAAGAGGCTCCATCCCGCCGCGGCGGGATGTCTATATAAGCCCAGGGCATCGCCCTGGGTTTGTGGCCCATCCTGGACTGGGCAGGAACCCTGAAAGGGTTCTCTGGAAATTGACGGTTCGAGGTAAGCCCACCGGGGCCGTCCCTGCGTCTGGCTCCGGCGAATGGCCGAGGGTTAATGCAACCCCCTCATTTGTACTGACTCCGCCTGGGAATCAGACACTAGGCGATGTTGTGGGGAACCCTTTCAGGGTTCGAGGAGTTCAAGAAGGATTTCACACCCAGGGCGTTGCCCTGGGCTGATGAAGGAATCCCTTTCAGGGATTTGACTAATTCAGACTGACAGGGCCTTAACTGAGCGCCATTCGTGGCTGTCCCTTGTTGTTTTATTGGACTCGACGAACCGGTCAGACCAAGCTTATTCGACGTTGCCGGAGAGGATGCCTGCGCCACACTGCATTCTCCGGCCTGATTGCATTTCATACATAGCCCTCCATTAAGTGTTTCATTCCGAGCCATTTGACAGGCCTCTCCTTTCACTCTTCAAGATTAAGTAATTATTTTAGTTAAATTTGAAGAAAATTCGACGGTTGGCACACCTGTTGCATTTAAGTAAATGTGAGTTAGATATTTCGCAAATCGATGCTCTCAAACAAGGGACCAAATTCAAAGTTCGCTCACAGACAAGAAACAGGGGATCAGCACCGGAAAGCAGGAAGGTTGCCCACCTTGAAAGGGCGAGAGGCGGAGGTCAGTCATGTGCAGATGCGGAGATAAATGCCGGGTAGTTACAGATGCAAGATCGGGTTTCCAGTACCTGCTCTACTACTGCGATTGCCGCAAGTCGTGGATCAGCTTCAAGGTCCCTTCGCAACAGTCCTAAATGGAATTCTGGGGCCCAGCTAAAAAGTCCAGACTTGACACGAAGCTCAATCAAGGAGACAAAGTTATGTTTGGCATCGTACGGCCGAAAGGTTTGAACGTTCCCGTCAGTTTTCAAACTTCCCCGTCCTCTCTGGAGCATGTTATTCGCCTCGCCCTGTCCCAATCCACGGTCGTTGTTTCAGATCGAACTTCAAAGAGGCAGCTGTCGCGCCTGCGTAGAAAGGCACTCCATGCCATGCACCGGGGTGGCGAAGATCAGGTAAGAGATGCCGGGAGAGAGGTTGCTTCTTTCCTCAGGCAATTCGACCCCAGACTGACCACCAAGCTCGCCAGCTTGTGTGGAGATGAGGTTTAGTCCTGAAGAAATCAAATGCACTTTCCTAATGGCGGCGACGGGCGTTTGTGGAAACCGCTTGCCATAACGTTAAGTTCAAACACGGCACAACAACCCGGAGCGCCTTAGCCGGGTAGCGAAAAGGAGCAAAACCAATGGCTGAGAAAAAGATTTCAAAAACGGCACGCGCCAGCATGGCCAACCGGGAAATCACCCGTTACTTTAAACCATGTCCTCAGTGCGGGCAGGGGATGGTGGCGACCAAGTTCGTCAAGTCATCCGAGCGCGCCGGCGGGATGTACTGGGTGTGCGATCAGGACGATTTCGCGCAACGCACATAAAGCTTCAAAGGGCCTTTAGAAGACAGGGGGTCCTCTCCACCGGTGGAGGGCCCAGGTTGACAACTTTGCTGGCATCACCGTTGGCTAACACCTTCGTATCGACCACAAATGAGCCGGTCATCCTCTCCAGAAGTTCCACCCTTCATGCCCTCGCGGCAGCAGACTCAGCAACACGTAGTACGAGCTTGCCGCGCGTATGCCCTCCCATACCCAATTGGAACGCCCTTGGCGGGTCGGCGAGCGGCAGGACCTCCTCAACAACCGGATGAAGCTGGCCGCTGTCGATCAGGCGCCCGATCTCCATCAACTGGGCGCGACTCGGCCCGCGCGTGATCAAGAGTTTTCGGCTTCAGTGCCAGGTTAGTCGCCTGCACGGCGATATACTCGGCGGCGGCCCCGTCTCGCGGAAAGTCCGTAAGCCCGTAAACCTCATCGCCCACCTTGATTCTTGTCGCTTCAGCTCCCAGTGCCTCCACGACCCCTGAAAGCTCGTGGCCCGGAATGCTGGGAATCCGTTCTGATCCATCTGGATGTTCATACGTCGCCGACCAGGTGAGCTCCGCCGGCGTAATCCCAGTCGCATAAACGCGAACGAGCGCGTCCCCGGTCCCGAGTTGCGGGACAGGTGCGTTTTCATAAACCAATTGTTTCGGACCCCCTCGCGAGTGAATGCGAATGGCCTTCATGACCCCGCCTCCACTTCCAGATTTTGTCGCCGAGTTGGGATGTTCCTCTTGATCATTTTGAAATTTCACAATCAATACCTCCGATCCGATTTCAGTATTTTGAATGAAGTGCCGATGGGCAAGGGCTGATTGGCTTAAATGAGATTTGGAACGGGGAAATTCTCGAGAGTCGACTCCTATGCGTCGTGTCCCCACTCGTTCCATGGGTTTGGTTTCGATCCAGCCGCAAGGGCACTGGGATTGCGACGGGATTAGACCCGAATTGTGAAAAAGAAATATACCGCCAAGGCGGGAAGTTCGCAAAGGTTAGCTGGAAGGAGAGGGTTCAAAATCTGCGGTTTGAAAAGGCGGCCCGCTTCTCTCACCATACAATATCAAAATCTGCACCATAGAAACGGTAAAGATCACTGAAGAATTGCCCGAACTGCGGCGAGGCAAAGTTGTTTTGCACATCCCGGGGATTAAAATGGTTGGTCAGATTGAAGACCTTGCCGGTGATCTTCGCCCGGTATTTTCTCCACACCCTGAATTCTTTTGAGACGGCGAGGTCGAGGGCAATGAATGAGGGGAAGCGGGTGCTGTCGGCGTTGCGGATGCCAATAAAATTCTGATTTTCATCGACCACGGAATAAGGGAAGCCACGTCGTGCTTCAAAGATCGGGGACAGGGTCAAATCCCAAGGTATGTGGAAGACCCCCCAGGAGATGAATCTCTGCGGAGTGTCAAACGGAAGATTCGAAAACTGGTTCGGCCGAAGGAGGGGGATGGGGGTATTTCCGTAAAACGCATTGAAATTGTTCAAGTCGCCCTGTGCCCTGCTCTGTACAAACGAGGTCGTAAGCATGTCGTTCTTGCGGAACTTGAATTCCATAATGGTATCGAACTCATAATAGCGGCCCTGTCCCCGGTTGCTTAGAACCGTGGCGGGTTCGTTCGACGAGAGGAAGCCCGGCTCCACCAGAAACAATCGTTTTGAATAACTCTTCAGGAAATTCAAACGGATTTTGGCCCACGGCAGGGGATTGTGATCGAATTCAATATTCCAGCTGATGTTGTAAGGAGTGAAGCTGAAATCAGGATTTTCCTTTAGTTCCGTCGATCGCCCGTGGGGCCCCACGTCAACAATGATGTTTTGAAACAATTGCGATGGACCCAGCGGGGTCAGGCCATCGGGTCCGAAGAGGGTCACCACTCGATTTTGCTGCTGCTGGAAGTTAGTTGCATTCAGGGGGACCTTGTCATAGAACAGTCCGAACCCCCCCCGCAAGATGGTCTTGCCATTCTTGAAGGGGGAAAAGGCAAAACCGGCGCGTGGGGCAACATTGACCGCGTCGGCAATAGTTTGGTTGTTGTATCGAAGCCCCAAGTCAAGCTGGAGGCGGGGATGAATCAGCCATTGATCCTGGAAGAACGCTGCAAACTCTGTATTGGACTGACTCAAATTCCCAGGTCCAACAAACTGATCTTGCTCCGCAAGGGTTGCATCCAATCGCAAAACCTCGACGGGCAGTGAGCGGGAGAACCCGGTATACCGTGAGTAGGTCACCCCTCCGCCGTACTTTAATTGATGGGTGCCCCAGGCCTTTTTAGGAGCCATGGTGTAAACCAGGAGCGTCTCCAATCGGTCACTGAATCGATTCTGGACGTTGAAGTAATTCCCACTGGATGTTTGAGGTTGCAGAACCATCGGCTGCAACCCCTGGCCCCAGACGTAAGCGTCGAAGTTGGTAAACTGGATCAGCCCCGTGAGCAGCCCTCCTGACTTGGTGCTGAAATTGTCAGTGGCATTGAGAGAATATCCACGTTGGCGGAAATTTGGCGTGACCTCCTGCGGATTGAAATGATTCAGGTTCAGGAAGTTTTTTGTTTCCGGGAAAAAATTAAGACTCGTAGTCAGAATATTACGGTCGGAAAGTGTGAAGTCGAACCGGGAATAGGAATTGAATGCCTCCGTTTTCATTTCATTATCCGGAAAGGTCAGGCCACGGACCGGGGACTTGATGATGTCATATTCGAAGCTCTGAGCCCAACTGATCCGGTCTTTCAGCAAAGGCCCTCCAAAAGAGAGCCGGGGGGTATCGTCGGCAATTCCGACGATTTTTCCTCCCTTGATCCGCGGGCTGGGCAAAAAATCACTCAAAGAAAAATCCCATTTTGGCCCTGCGGGTTTGGTTTCCACGGTGGTAACTCCGCCGGAAAACCGGCCATATTCCGACAGATAAGGACTCTTAAAAACCTGGACTGATTCCACGGCATCGATAGGGATATTAACGACAAAGTTCCCGGTGACAGGATCACTGGACACCGCCTGATTCACCAAAATAGTGCTCTGTGATTCCTGTCCACCCTTGATGCTGATTTTCCCATCCGTAGTTCGAATTACTCCCGGGATGATCGGCAAAGTCTCTTCAATTTTCTTGACCTTGAGCGGTATCGTCTCAATGGTCTTTTCGGTAATCTTCCCGGCCGTGGGGCTCGATCCCACCGCCACTTCGCTGGTAGGCTCTTCTGTGACCGTGATCTCCTGAGTCATCGTGATTTTCGGGACCATTAACACATCAAGTTCCGCAACAGTGTCCGTTTTTATCTCCACATGATCCTGGGTCAACACCTCAAAACCTTCTTTGGAAAAGCGGACTTGATATACCCCTGTCGGCAGCAGCTCAAAAATGAATTTCCCTTTTTCGTTGGAGTTAAGCGATTTGAGGACGGTTGCAAACTGATCGTGCGAGACTTCCACCTTGGCGTCAACCACGGGCTTGGAATTCGCATCGATCAAGGTGCCGGATATCGATCCATACTTGGGAGCCGTGGGGGGTTGGCCCAGAAGGGAAAGTGAAGGCGACAGGATGCACAAGACGAGAGCGATACTTCGAAGCGTGGAATCCAAATTCATCAGGTTACTCTTTGTCACGCGATGATCAAGTCCTTTAGACGGAGAGATATTCAGCCTCCTTCCCAACCGCCTATTATACACGATATCCCCTCATCCGGGAATGCATTCAATCACACATCTTCAAAGCCACATGGGAGCCGCCCCTCACACCCACTCCCCTGTCAGTTGACCGCCAAATCTCATCCGCATCGAGGGTTTTCCAGTTGCAAATCTTTTTGTTAGATGTGACAGGTCCTCCACAGGTTTACTCCCTTGATTATTCTTGGACGTCGGCGCAGAATAATGGATGATAAGCGGCAAGCGTGTAATTTTTTGTTTCTTTTCGCATTAATCTGACGCGAACTATGAGCGGCCCGGGGGTTCCGGGTCGCATGAACAAATTCAGAGGTCCCGTCGAGGCGGGATCGCTTTGAGGACATAACAAGAAACCACGCCTT
This sequence comes from Terriglobia bacterium, assembly GCA_020072965.1. Taxonomy (GTDB): domain Bacteria; phylum Acidobacteriota; class Terriglobia; order JAIQFV01; family JAIQFV01; genus JAIQFV01. The sequence continues at coordinate 5,750 of JAIQFY010000026.1, forward strand.
TGGGCTGGCCGGGCGAACCAATCACGACCTGGCGCCCCCGAACCGGCGCTCGTTCCGGTTCAGTTCACTACATCAGCAAGCTAGTCGGGAAGGAACCTAACCATGTCGCAATTCGGACTGAGGACAATTCTCTGCCCGGTGGATTTTAGTGATCTTTCTGCCTTGGCCTTGAAGTACGCTGCGGACTTCAGGAAGTGCTCGGGAGGGGATCTCTTGATCTTATTCGCAAACCCGTTTCTTCCTCCCCCACAACTGACTGGTCCCCAGATTGACCAACTTGCAGAAGCTTGGAAGGAATCCAAGCGCTCGACCGAGCAGTACCTGGCTTCCTTTGTGGAAAAGCAACTGGGAGAAGATGGAACGGGAATCGAGTTGATCGTCGTCGAATCCCCGCCGGTCAACGCCATTGTGGAGACAGCGGGATTGCGTTCGGTCGAATTAATCGTTATGGGAACGCACGGGCAGGGCGGTGAGACCCGCATGTTGTTGGGATCGGTGGCGGAACGCGTGTTGCGGGAATCAGGCTGTCCGGTGCTTACAGTTCGCCTTAAGAAGGGAGAGACCAACTCCCCGGCTGCTATTCGAAATATCCTGGTTCCCATTAATTTTTCTGTGGTATCGAGGATGGCCCTGGTTTCGGCGGCACGCATTGCAGAGTGTTTCGGAGCCTCGGTGTCGGTCCTGCGGGCCATCGAGCCATTCGAAGAGCCCTGTGATGAAGCTGATGAGATGACTCGGCTTCAGGCCTGGATCCCTCCTGAGACCCGGAAGAAATGCGAGATTCAAGAATTTGTGATCAAAGGAGAAGGAGCTGAAAAAATAGTTTCCTTTGCCGAGGAGGAAAAGATCGATTTGATTGTTCTCGGCGCCCAACACCGAAAATTCTTTGATTCCACCATTGTGGGCACGACGACACTCCGGGTGGTGCGACATGCCCCCTGCCCCGTGTTCACACTCATTCGTAAGTAAAAAGGTTTGATCTGAGAGGATGATCCTCCGGGACCGCGTGTTTTCCGTGGCCGGTATGAGTTATCGTGCTCCCGGGTAACTCCTGATTTTCTTGCCGACGGGCTCCAGCCCATCTGTTATCATTCTTCACCATCCCCGGTTATTCAGGGTCAGATTGTCTCCAGGAAGCGAGAAGGGGGACGAGGCCCTCATTTGAAAGGGAACCATGCATCGATCCGCGGGGAAAAGGATCATCATCACGGGAGGGACTTCGGGAATCGGAGCTGCCCTGGTTTGGGAATTCGCCCAACGCGGTGCGCACGTGGGGACTCTGGCGCGGCGTGAGCCTGAACTTCAAATGCTCTGCCAAGAGTTGCGGAACCGTTTTCCCCGACAGATTTTCTGTTGCCACCCGGCGGACGTTCGAAAAGAAGACGAGCTTGAAGCCGCGATGGACGCGCTGACCCATCAACTCGGCGGCCTGGACATCGCCATTGCCAATAGTGGCATAGGAGAAAGAAAAAGCGCTTTCAGTTCCCACCATTGGGAGATTGCCCGGGAGACGCTGTCGGTGAATGTCCTGGGCGCAATCCATACCCTTGAAATCGCGAAGAATTACTTTCTGAATCACCACCAGGCAGGGCAACTAGTGGGGATGAGTTCGGTGGCAGCAGTCCGCGGCTTTCCCAAGAGCGCCGCTTATTGCACCTCGAAAGCTGCCCTGGCGATGTACCTTGAAGCAATTCGAGGTGAGCTTGCCGGCGGCGGCATTGACGTTATTTCTGTTCATCCGGGTTTCATCCGAACGCCTTTGACGGCCCAGGTTCGAACCATGCCGTGGTTGATGGATGCTGAACCCGCGGCGCGTCGAATCGCCCGGGCCATTGAAGTCCGGAAGAAGCGGTACGTCTTTCCTGCACCCATGCATGTGGTTTACTGGTTTTTGAAACATCTCCCGGATCGTCTGTACGATTACGGGTGCACCGGCCGCGGAGGCGCTCGCCGGAAGATCGGCTTGAAGACACCGGGCGGTGGAGTGAAATGAGTCCGTTCGGCCGCCGCGGGGGCTGTCCTGACCCAGGGGAACAGGCCGGTTTGGGGCAGGGCGGGACAGGCAAACATCACGCACGTGTCGCCGGGCCCGCTGTCGCCCAACTCGAGTCGCCGCCCTGTCAGGCTCATCCCGATCCGTCGAAGAAAGTCTGATTCAAAAAATCCGGAAAAGGATCCGCGCAATGACCCCACTGATCTTTGCCGTGGTTGTCGTGGTTGCTCTGGGATATTTTTCCCGCACCGTGTATTACCGTGTTCGTCTTCTGTTGGCCGCTCGTCCGGTCGGCCGCATGGACCATCCCGCTCAGCGGATCAAAGCGGTCTTGCTTTACGCGTTTGGCCAGAAGAAATTTGTGGTGGGGGAGCAGCCCGCGGGCTGGATGCATTTTTTTATCTTCTGGGGATTCCTCGTTCTCGGCTTGCAGATTGTCACGATGTTCGGACGTGTCTTTTCTCCGCATTTTTTTATCCCGGGGTTATCGCCTTCAGGACTGGGCGGCCCTTTCCTATTGGTCCGCGACATCATGGAGGTCGTGGTGATCGTGGCTGTCCTGGTGGGGCTGTACCGCTGGGAAATCTCCCATCCACGCCGTCTCCAGGGATTCCAGCCGGCGGAATCCCGGCTGGCCGCCCAATCCCATTGGGAAGGTCCGCTGATTCTGCTGTTCATCTTTGCCATCATGGCAGGGGGTCTTTTGTATGACGGCGGCCGGCTCTTGTATTTGGCAGGCGACCGCTGGGTGGAAGCCGAGCGGCGATGGGAACCGGTCAGTGCGATGGTCAGCACGTATGTGCTGGCTCCTCTGGGAGTCCGCTGGGCCAGGGTAATCAGCGAAGGGGCATGGTGGGTTCACAACCTGGTCGTATTGGTTTTTCTGAATCTCCTCCCGCGCTCCAAACATTTCCATATCGTCACTTCGATTCCAAATGTGTTTTTTCGCAAGCTTGAGCCTGCCGGGGCATTGAGCAAAATGGAGCTGGAGAGTTCCGAGACCTTTGGCACTTCTCATATTGACCAGTTTACCTGGAAGCAGGACCTCGACATGTTTAGCTGCACGGAGTGTGGCCGCTGCACGTCTCACTGCCCCGCGACAATGAGCGGGAAAGCGCTAGCCCCGCGGCAGCTTCTTCTCGATCTGCGGGACTACCTTTACGAGAATCAACGCGGGATGATTGAGAAGAAGCGGGCAGCGAAAGAGGGGCCTGTCGGAGAGAACATTGTCGGCGAGAGGTTGATCCACGATGAGGTGCTCTGGGCCTGCACGACCTGCCGCGCCTGCGAGGAGGCCTGCCCGGTGCTCATTGAGTACGTGGACAAGATCGTGGACATGCGGCGCCACCTCGTCCAGGATGAAGCCCGATTCCCCCCGGAAATCATCCGGACTTTTAATGGGATGGAGACGCATAGCAATCCCTGGGGCTTAGGCTCGCATAAACGGGCCGATTGGGCGGAGGGCCTTGATGTCCCTCTAATTTCGCAGCATCCCGAGGCGGAATACCTCTACTTTGTCGGATGTGCCGGGGCGTTTGATGATCGGAACAAGAAGGTCACCGTCGCGTTTACCAGGATTTTGAAGATGGCCGGGGTCAGCTTTGCCATCCTCGGCACCGAGGAACCGTGCAATGGGGAGACGGCAAGACGCTTGGGGAATGAATACCTGTTTCAGAATATGGTGGAACACGCCATCGGGATTTTCGATAAGTATGGGGTGAAAAAGATCCTCGTCAACTGTCCGCACTGTTTCAACACCTTCAAAAATGAGTATCCCCAATTTGGTGGACACTATGAGGTGATCCATGCCGCGGAGTTGATCTCTCAACTCATCGAGAAAGGCAAACTCAAGCTCGGTCAAGAGCCATCCAAACTCCAGCGGGTGACCTATCATGACTCCTGCTATTACGGGCGCTACAATGAGATCTACGCTTCTCCGCGGGAGATTCTCGCTCAGGTCCCCGGCACAAGCCTGCAGGAAATGGAGCAACACAAACACACGGGAATGTGCTGCGGCGGCGGAGGAGGATGGATGTGGATGGAGGAACCCCAGGATAAACGGGTGAGCCATCTGCGCGTAGACCAGGCCCTGGAAACTCACCCTGACGCTGTGGCGGTATCCTGCCCGTTTTGCATGATCATGCTCAGTGACGGCCTGAAAGCCAGGAACGCTGAGGAAACTGTGCAGATGCTCGATGTGGTCGAAATCGTGGAGGGTGCTTTGAGTCAGGGAGAGCCCCCGGAAAGCGCATGAGGTCGGGTCTGTGGAGGATGAGTCACTCTAATTTATCATTCTCAATAAATTTTGGTGCGAATGAACCAAGATCATGTGTCATTGGCTCGCGAAGGGTCTTACCATCTGCGCAGGGCGGAGGTGGGAGGGTTATGGCACGGGCCGATCGCAGCACGGGCCGACCTCTACTAATCGGTCTGCAAAATCTGAAATTTCAAATTTGAGATTGGAAACTTAGCGGTGCCACAGAAGCTGATCAGCCACGACGAGGGAAGCCAGAGCGGCTCAACGAGGTGAATCTCACGCTCCCGATTAGTTTTCCTGGGTTTCTCAGAGGAGAGTGTGAAGTCTTTCTCTGCTCATATCAGAACGAAGCTACGACTTCGAATCCCGGGTTAAATTCAGGTTGAACCGATTGTTGGACTGGCGGGGAAAAGGGAGATTCAATATTCCGATCGTGACATCACATCGAGCACTTCAGCGCTTCGCGGCTTTCTTCAGGGTTTCCTCCAATCGATCATCAATATCCTTCAATTCCCTGTAACTGTATAAGTCGGGATTGAAATCCAGCCCGTGTTCCAGCCGCAAATGGCGGATCAACGTCAGCTTTTTCGGCTCCTCCGTCACACCATCCTGGACCTGCGCCGGTCGTCGATTCGCAGGCACCTTGATGGTCGACCCCACTGATGTTTCCATCGGCCGCACTTCCCCGGGAGAGGGTTTCGCGATTGCTCGAGGAGAGTTGGATAGTTGATTTGGCTTTGCGGGGGTGGGAAACCTCGATCCTTCCGATGCCGGCGTCCGCGTCGGCTGGGCCGGGCGGACGGATGGAGGCGTCGACTTCTGTTCGGATTCGCGGAAAGAGGGGGCGGGACGGGCGGATTCGACCGTTGAGGGCCCCGGTTGGACATTCCTCAAAACCCCAATCATTAAATAGACTGCCAGCAACATTAGAACCGGGACAGCGATGTAAAGACTCCTTGAAAGGAATTCTGTTGACAGGGACAAACTGAGCCTGGGAGAGGGTACGATGTTAGTGAATGGAAGTTTCTGATTCTGCCTGAGCGGAAGGGGTTTTTCCGAGCCGATGATTTCTTTCGGCGCCTGAGTGGATTGAGAGAAGGGGATCGGATGCTCGGTCGAACTCTGCGGGGTCCTTTCACCCGAGATGGAAGCATCCACGCTTTGACCTCCCATCCGCTCCTCAACCGTGGGTTCGATCCGCTGTAACCTGCTTGCAGACTCCCTTGCGTTCCCCTCGGCCTGTCTGCGCCGCTGCAAGTCCGATGACTCCTGGCCTTCGCGGGGCCTGTCCTTTCTTTCCCGCGTTTCCTCATAAAATGCCTGGAGGCGAGAGCTTGAGCCTTCGTGTTTCGGGGGTTGACGATATGTGGCCGACGATGTCTCATTCGACCTTGATTGGAGAGGGGGGACATAGCCCTCTTGCTGCCCTGCGGTCCCCCATGATCGGGATATCCTGCGAGGAGTGACCGGATAGATTCCCTCAAAGAAAGATTCGACCCCGAGGGGATCATTCTCCTGGTCATGCTCTCGGATCGAACTCGGTGAGGACAACTCATGTTCGAAGGGAACCCCGGCCCTCTTTGACTTGATGCCTGCTTCGGTTCCGGGCTCCTGGGTCCCGGGTTGGCTTCCCCAAAGCATCTGTGCCGCACCGTGAAGAGTGCTCTCGGCATGGGCCGGACTCTTTGCTATCTGAATCGGAGGAGGAGGTTCCGGCACGATGATTCGCTCAAAAAGTTCGGAGAGATTTTTTTCAGACAAGGCAGGCATTACATCTTCAGTCTCATCCGGCGGATTCAAACCCACATCCCGTGCTGAAGGGTGGTTCGAGGAGGAGATAATGGGTGCCTCAATTTCGTAGGGAGGCGGCTCCTTAATGACCTCCACCAGGGGATTGTTATACCGTTTCTCCAAAATGGCGCAATCCCTTTCCGACAGTCCATTCCTGATCGCTTCGCGGATCACTCTCTCCAGCAGGCTTTTGAAGCCCATCCACCCTAACGCCCTTCTGAAATAAACAACTTCGCCAGGTGCGGGAAGGACCGTTCGAGGGTTGATGTTCAGGAAGACACGCAATCCAGAATGCGAAGTAAATTCCGCTTGGAAGGCGTCGCTGCTAACCTCGAGAATGTACTCGAGGAAAAGAATCTTAAAGAATAGGACCGGATCACCTTCCGAGGATTGAGGGCGAAGGTCATAAAGGCTGAAAAAGGGCTGGGTGATGGCGCGAAAATCACATGCAGAGGTGAGCCGCTCGAAAAACCCCGTCGGAACGCAAACCCGCACTGCCTGTGCTGACCGTCGTTCAGGTTGGGAAGGATGGGGTCTCGGAGTCACGGTCGCCTCATTCGCTATGACCCGATGGTAAGGGCAGGGAGAGACTTTGTCAAGGTTGTGACCGTTTCTTAGGCGTGAATCCAAAGGTTCAATCTCGGCAAACGTTTCAGTTATCAACACCGGCCAGGAGGATTTAGGGCGGGCTCGCCCTAAATGGGAATGTCTTCAAGATTGCCCCTCTCCCCCCGGAAGTACGCTATCGGGCGTACATTCAAGGGGTTAAGGCTGATCTGGGTTCCTTGATCGTGGCTGTTCGTCTTCTCTGTCACTGCTCAGTTCCCGACCTCTAATTTGAAATTTGAGATTTTGCCAGCCGATCGAGGGAAGGCTTGGGCCTCCGCCGTGGTCGCTTGGTGCGCTTGCCTCGCCTCCCTCTCTATGAATTTCTCTAAGTTCTCAAAGTCAAGATTTTCGAAAGCCCCGATCTCACGGGGGTCCTTCGGATCTGCTGATGAAACTAAACAGGAACCATCTTTTTAGAAATTGGATCTCTTCGGGTTTAAATTGGACGGTCCTGGTTTTAGATGTTGGGCGGGTTGAGAGGGATTTAAATTTCGGAAACCAGGTTTCTGAGGGAGTGCGCTTTCGGGGGGCAATTGAAGCGGAACCAATCTTTCCGGGTTCCGCTTCAGTATTGCCACGATTCGATTGGACCGAGGTTCTAGTTGGGGCTCTTTTTCAACTCTTCCTCGATCACTCTTTGGAAGGAGCTGAAGGGCTGCGCGCCGGGGAGCTGACGTCCGTTAATGACAAAACCCGGAGTCCCGGTAATGCCGAGGGACTGTGCCTCGGACATGTCCGCTTTGATCTGCGGCAGCGTCAGCTTGTTGTCATAGCACTCCTCAAATTTCTTGGCGTCGATCTGCGTCTTTGCAACATATTCAAGGGCCTTGGCTTTGACGTTGTCGGCGGTAATGGAGGACTGGTTTTCAAAGAAATTGCGGTAAAGCACCCAGAACGCGTCATTGTTCTGCCGATTGACGCAGAGACCGGCGATAGCGGCACTCTCGGCCCACGGATGAATTGGAAGAGGGAGGTTCTTGTACACCAGCTTTACTTTATCTCCAAATTGCTTCATGACATCGTTCTCGACAGTGCGATAAGCCTGGCTGCAATACGGGCACTGAAAATCAGAGTACTCCACGATGGTCACCTTGGCATTCTTGTTGCCACTGATTGGCGCATTTGCCGTGTTAATCCTCTCCATATTTTCAGCGAAGGGGTCTTTTGAGAGGTCAAGGATCTGTCCGACGATTGCGAATTTATTGTCGGGGGTTACCAGAACATCGAGGCGGTTTGAGTTTGGACCATTCTTAAACTCAATCGTCACCGAATCCAGCCCGCTCATCTTAGAAGCGGTTCTTCCTACGACCGAGATGTCGGTATTGGGGGGTATTTTGCTCGTGAACGCATTCTGGATGGTATCAATGAGTCGCTGATTCGCTTTATCCACTGGCGACGGAGCCGCCGGGGGAGTCGACAGATCTTTGGCCTCCGGTTTTTTAGGGGTTTCTGTGGGAGGTTTGCCAGGAGTCGTGGCCTGTTGGCCCGCCGCCATCAGCGGAACTGAGAGGGCAAGGATCACCGCACAAGTCAGAACCCGCGCTATAAGGGAAGGATCTTTTCGAAATCCATTATTCATAAAATTTGACCTGATTCCTTTCAATGGCCCACTGATCTCTTCGATTCATCAGGGGAGCCTTAGGTTGTTATCGTCCGTGCTACTTCTCCACCCTTTGACCGTCGGAAGGATGCAGCGCCCGCTACTTTTTCGGTGTAGCGGGGGCGGCCGGCTTTGGCGCCGAAGCGGATGAGGATTGGGCATCAAATCGGCGGACGATCTCTGTTGTTATATCTGTAGTAGGGCTGAAGTAAAGCACACCGCCCTGGGCGGAGGAGCTATCAATCACGAGGGAGAAGTTTTGCTCGGCGGCATAGGATTGGATAACCCTCAAGATCTTGTTTCCGATGGTGTTGATTGTCTCGTCCTGGAGCTGCTTGAACTCGTTGCCCGCATCCTCACCGGCGCGAGTCAACTCTTTTTGCTTGGCATCGATAAGCTTTGACTTTTGTGTCTGAGCTTCTTCGCTGAGGTTCTTTTCCTGCCTCTTCAATTCAGCTGTCAGGTCTTCGATTTCCTTCTTTTTCTTTTCAAGCTCAGCGGCCTTGGCGTCGTACTTGGTTTTCAATGTATCCGCCGCTTTCTTGCCCTCGACGGACTCGAGGATGGCGGTCTGCATGTTAATCACGCCTACGCGTGAGGCGTTGGAAGCCTGCGCGAAAACAAGCGAAGCACACAAAAGTCCCATCATTCCAAGAAATGTTCCAGCAACAATTCTAATCTTCATTGAATCTCCTCGATATGGATTGCTCTTGACCCTTATGCACCGATCGCGGGTCAACTAAGCTTCGCTGCGCCTTTGGGTCGGGGTGGGGCAGAGGGCGAATTCAGGCAACGCGAGCGTGGGGGTCAATTTCCTGGCCCGCGTCCATCAACCGCTTGGACCCTTCCGGTTTAAGCTTTGACTTGTGCGGGCGGCAATGACAGCAAACATAAGCCCGCCTGCAAAAACCATGCATCATAAAACACATCATTCGTTTAAGTCAACCCACACACTTTTGGTCTGCGTGTACAGGTCGAGCGCCTGCATGCCGAGTTCGCGTCCGAATCCCGATTGTTTGTACCCCCCAAAAGGCATGGAGGGATCATAGACATTGTAGGTGTTGATCCAAACAGTTCCGGCCTTCAACTCCCGGGCAGCGCGATGCGCTTTCTTGATATCGCGCGTCCATACCGCGGCGGCCAACCCGTACATGGTCTCATTGGCCTGTCTCAAGCCATCGTTGACATCTTTGAAAGAGAGGGTGGCGAGTACAGGGCCAAAAATCTCTTCCCGCGCAATCGTCATGTCAGGAAGAACCCGGTCAAAAATCGTCGGCTGGAGAAAACTGCCCTTCCCATTGACCTGCGCCCGTTCGCCGCCGGTGACCAGGTGTCCTCCTTCATTCTTTCCCGATTCGATATAGCGCAGCACCGAGTTCAATTGACCCTCGCTGACCAAGGCTCCCAATCGGGTCTTGGGGTCGAGGGGATCTGCCGGCTGCAATTTCTTCGTTCGGGCGATGAGCTTCTCCATGAGCTGATCATGGACAGACTCTTCGACGAAGAGGCGGGAGCCGGCGGCACAGACCTCGCCCTTCCCGTAAAAAATGCCCAGATAAGCGCCTCGGGCGGCGGCGTCCAGGTCTGCATCAGCGAAGACGATATTGGGCGATTTTCCACCGAGTTCAAGCGAGACTCTCTTCACCGTACCGGCTGCTTTACGCATCACCTCACGTCCCACTTCGGTGGAGCCGGTGAAAGCGATCTTATCTACACCCGTGTGTTCAACCAGGGCATCACCCACGGTTGCGCCTTTGCCGGTAATCACATTGAATACGCCAGGAGGAACTCCGGCTTCCTGTGCAATCGACGCCAGTTTGAGTGCCGTCAGGGGTGTCAGAGAAGCAGGCTTGTGAATGACTGTGTTACCCGCCGCCAGCGCCGGCGCGATCTTCCAGCTCGCCAGAAGGAGCGGAAAATTCCAGGGAGTAATCGCCGCGACAACGCCCACCGGTTCCCGCAGGGTGTAATTGAAATAGTTGCCTTTTGCGGGAATCGTCTCGCCAAGGATTTTCGTCGCCCACCCGGCGTAATATTGGAACACCTCAACCACCATCGGCATATCCACATAGCGCGATTCAAAGATGGGTTTGCCGTTGTCCAGGGTTTCGAGTCGCGCAAACTCGTCGATATTTTTCTCAATCAGGTCGGCCATCTTCCAGAGCAACCGGCCCCGGTCAGCAGCACTCATCTTATTCCAGGCGCTTCCGCGCTCATCGAAGGCCTGGCGCGCCGCAGCCACCGCGGCGTCCACGTCCTCTTTCTCAGCCGAGGCGATGGTGGCGATGACTTCGTCCGTGGCCGGATTAATCGTGTTGAAGGTCTTTCCCCCCGCGCCATCGCGCCATTCACCGGCGATGAAGAGTTTCTGGGCTTGAATTGCAGGGACCGAAGCTGTGCTCATGAGAGGCTCCTTTATGACTGTGGAATTCTGCGTGAATTCGATTGGATCTGCATTATACCATTGGATATTGGGCACTGCACGGGCGGGAGAGAGTACCGATTAGAATGAAAGATGAGACAGCCCGTACTGGGGTGAATTGACCATGTGATGATAGTCTCCCCTCATTCCTCCCTGCTCCCGAGGTGAACAGGGCCCGGGGGGGACAGGAGCAATGAGGAAATCGAGACTCCCTCCAATAAGCCAAATTCTTGTCTCGCTTGAATTCTCCTCTCTAACGATCGGATGGTGTCGTGGTCTTAACCTCCGAAGCTTCTTGTCGGTCCTCCCCCGCCGCGCGATGGCGTTGGAGTAGAAAATGCAGCAAGAACATGAACGCGAGAACGCCTCCGAAGGTACAGACGATTGTGGCACCCGTGGGCAGGTCGAGTTCAACCGAAAAATACACCCCCAGGGCGGAAACCAGCGTCCCCATTGTCCACCCAACGACCAGGCGTCGCCCAATCCGGTCCGCGAACAACATGGCGCCAACAGAGGGTACAATCAGATAGCAGAAAACCAGCAGCACCCCCGCAATGGCCACAGAGGAAGTGACGACGAATCCGAAGGAGGCGTAGAACAGAAAATCCCAGAGGCGAGTTGAAATGCCTTGGGCTTCTGCGGTTCGAGGATTGATCGAAATCAGCAAGAACTTTTTCCGGAAGACAAAGTGGAATAAACCAATCGCCCCATAGAGCAGCGCTGTCTTGCCGACCTCCCGACCCGAGACCGCTAGAATGTTCCCGACGAGCATGTCCTTAAGGTGCTCGGTCTCTCCGGTAGCCTTGCTCATGGCCAGGATGGCGGCAGCAGAGGCGACAGCGTAGGCAATCCCGATGATGGCTTCCTGCGGGATGCGTGCATGTCGCACCCGAAGAAGCGAGAATATAGCCGCCCCCAGAAACGTGAAAGCCAGGCCGAGCCAGTAGGCCCCTGTTCCATGAGGGTCCATCCCCATCAGGATAGCTACTGTAGCCCCAAGCGCTGCAATCTGGGCCAAGGCGAGGTCAACGAAAATGACCCCGCGCTCGACGACGTGCACGCCCAGATAAGCGTGGATGCCTGTCAAAATCAAACTCGCCAGAAACGGCATTAACAAGAATGGAAGGATTTCCATGGGACCTCCTCGATAGTCCTATTGGGCCGCCTTAAACGCCTTCGTAAGTAACGCCACATCGTAATCGAAGAGTTTGAAGTAATCGGTCACTTCCTTCTCACCTCCGACCGACGGCAACAGGACGACCACCTGGGCTCCGGTCTGACTCGCAATACTTTTGGGCGTCTTCAGATCGAAATACGGTTCCACCAGGATCACCTTTACATTCTCGCGGCGCATCATCCCAATCAGGTCCAGCGTATGGCCGGGGCTAGGCGGGATACCCGGCCGCGGCTCCACGTAGTTGACCACATTCAGGCCGAACCGCTTCGTGAAGTTGGGCCAGGAGCGGTGATAGGTGATCACGTTGCGGCCGCGAAACGGCTTCATTTGATCGTCCCAGTTCTTCTCCGCCACGGTGAGGCGCCGGCTGAACGACTGGAAGCGTTGCTCGAAAAAAACCTTGTCTTCAGGTCTTATTTCCGCCAGCTTCTGCTGAATTCCGCGGGCGATGCGGCGGCCGTTTTCCGGTTCGAGCCAGTAGTGCGGATTCCCCAGGGGATGCACATCACCCATGGCCCGCGTGACCGTGCCCGTGGGAATCTCCAGGATTTCCGCGAACTGGGATGCATCCAGGTACCCAGGGGCTCCGACTTGAATGCGGGGGTTGCCCGACTGCGTGATGAGCGGCGGCAGCCAGCCGATTTCCAGTTGAAGTCCCACCACGATGAGCAAGTCGGCCTTGCGCAGTTTCAACAGGAAGCTGGGCTTGGCCTCCACATAGTGCGGATCCTGATATCCGCGGGCGATCGATTCCACTTCAATGTGGTCGCCCCCCACCTCTTCCGCAAGCGCCGCCATGTCTGTCGTCGCCGTGACGATCTTCAATTTCGCGGCAGCTTGCGCCGGGGTGGAAAAGAGCAGTGATAGCGTCACCGCTACGACGAGTATCAAAAATACGAGGTGAAACCGACTGATTTGTTGGATCATGGGGTCTCCTAGAATGGGTGGGCGCCATGCGCCCCAATAGAAAATTGAAGTTGAAAACGTAACTCATTCCCGTCGCGGCCTTCGGCATAGTGGGCAAACCGATATTGTCCGCGGATTTGACTGAACTCACTGGGCCAGTAGGTCAGGATGGTTGAAAACCCGCTGTCAATCAGATTCGCATTGTTTGACCGGCCAGAGCGATCATAACGCCCTCCGATAAACCATCGCCTTGCAAGTTGATAGTCGCCGGAAGTGTAAAGGCCAAAGGCTCGCTGGACGTTTCCTGTCTGTTGCCGCTGGCTCCAAATGAGTTCAGTGCGTCCCACGAAGGAATGATAGATGGCCCGTCGCAATGGCTTCCAGTGCACAGTGGCGTCCATTCCATAAAGTTGGGTGAGGAATCCACTACCCAACTCATTGTGACCCCGGGCATAAGACAGTCCCAGATCCAAGTTTGTGGATTCGGTCAGGTCGCGGTACCCTCGAAGGTGTCCCACCAGACTGACATCCCGATTTCGGCTGGATTTAAAGACATCGGCGGAATCCCCGCGGAAGACCTGCATTGTTCCTTCCAGAAGAATATCCCTGGGTGCGGGAAGAATCCGGGTCACAGAAAGACCCGCGTCGTTAATTCCATCTTCACCTCCCACAAGACTCCCCGTAACCAGGGGCCGATCGGTCCAGGGCAAGACGTGGTTGTGCAAGGTATTCACCTTGCCGAAGGCCGCACGCATCTTACCGGCTCTGACGATCAGTCCTGCGGGCAATGAGGTGAAGGTTAAGAATCCTTCTTCGAGGTTCACACCTTCCTCGCCGAATGAAAAGAAGAAATCGGCACGCGCGTAGGGATCGACGATGGCCTGAAACCCCACCTCGGATTCGTGCATCTCCAGTGTGGGGACCGGGTTCAAGGGATTCCTGCCGATGGAACCGAGGAAGTCGCCAATAACACTAATGTCGGGGTTCAGTGCCTTTGCGGCGGCGCTAGAACCTCCATAGACGGGAATCTGGCCCGCGGATTCTCCGGGCAGAGTAGGCGTTGTCGGAACAGCCTGTGGAGTCGGTGGTAACTGAGTTGGCGGGGGCTCCTGCGCCTCACCTCCTTGCAGCACGGGCGCCGCCGGGACGTTTCGAGCCACCGCGGCCAGGGTGGCCTTGAGTTCTTTGATCTCTGACTCCAAGGCCTTGATTCGCTCTTCGTTGGCCTTCAGCCGTTCTTGGATGTCGTCTTTGGGTTGCGCCCAGAGCATTGTCGAGGCGAGCAAGGTCAGGCAGGCGAAAACCTTGAGTAGTCGCATGGCACCCTCCAAGTAGTACTTAAAGAATTGTGAGGTGGAATTCGCACGGGTGAGCCGTGTCGCTACTTTAAAGTAGTGAAAAAGGATCCACTAGCAGAACGGAGGGGCGCGTCCATGCGTGACAGCCGGTGCGTGGGAACGGAAGCCACCGGGCAAGGACGCAAGCGACAAGGAGATTGCCGGGGCAGGCTCGGGAGCAGAAAAGTGGGCGGGGGGACCGGCAGCGAGATGCCGGGTGGCCCCACAAGTCATGCAGAGGAGAGCGCTCTGAACAGGGGAATGCGATCGTCGGCCGAGTTCATGAACAGCGGTCGTCAGAGGAACCCGTCCCTCCATTTCATGGCGATGCAGCGTAATGACACAAAGCAAATTGAGCTGCATCAACAACAGAAAACAGGAAGTAACCCGCTTAGGAGGTCGGTGCTTCAAGCGTTTACTCGCCATTTGTCCATTTTATCAAAGCTGTTTGACGTTGTCACAAGGTACCGAGATTCAAGAATACGCGCCGGTTGACAGCGATGCGATGGGCGGGCTCTCACCGCCTCATGTTTCACCTTATATGGGAGGGCCGCCAGCTGACCTCCGTGCCCCTCAAACACTGGAATTATGCCGTGAAGGAGGGATACACCACAGGCACGCGATTGATACGGGGCTATTCGATTACAGGGTGTCCCAAGAAAGTGGCCATCTTGTCTGTGGCCCACAGAGCCTTCGTTGTATGAGAAATAAACCGTAAAAAATAGGGCAATCCCCCGTCGGGGGACAGTCCCCATTTCTTCCATGATCGCCCGCGAGGCAGTTCTCTCCAGTACCGTGGTTTAGAAGTGAAAGCCCAGTTCGAGCGCTTCGGTGCGCGGCGTGACGAAGTGCGTGCCGCTGAACGTAGACAAGTAGTTGTACAGTGCGGTCTTATTCATCAGGTTGATCACCGTAAAGCGCAAACTCCACTTATGCCGGTCACCGTGGAAGAGGTTGTCAACTCCTACTGCCACGTCAAACAGATTCCGCCCTTTGATGCGAGGAGGATTGTGGTCATCGTCCTCGGTTCCAGGCGTCGGGATGTTGACCAGCGTCGATCCGTAGGCGGACGGCGCGCAACTTGTCAACGGCGCGGCCAGTGTCGGGAACACGTTTCCGCAGAAAAGCCCAGCCTGAATCTGCTGGTCTGGTGTCAGGACGGTGAGGTCAACCGGAGTGGTCGTATCGGTGGCGAAGGGTACTGCGCCGGCCACAAGGCCGCTGTCATAACGCCAATTGAAGCCGATCCAAGGGCCGGTACCCTTCCACTGATACTGGACGTGCGTGCTCTGCTGGAACGCCTGATCGTGATCGATGCGAAAGACTCCTGGTGGGGGCGGCTCGTTGAAAATCAGACCGCCTGCCCCCGGAGGAAAAAACCGGCTGCGCGAGGTTCCTAGGACGGTCACCAATGACAGCCCGTGGAAGTTCGGCATGCTCACGCGCACCGCAACGCCGTCGATCTTTGACTTTGTCCATTGGACGGGAAAGGTCAGGGGTGTGCTGAACAAAACGCCAAAGTCATAATCGGGTGTGGTGTATTTCCAATAATAATCTGCGGCCACCACGAGGTGTTTTCCGAACGCCTGCTCGAGCCCCGCGTTGAACAGATTGCGATAACCTGGCTTGGGAGGTATGGCGCCACCCCCGGGGCCGCCCAATCCACCAATTCCCGTCGAACTGGAAAGCAGCAGGTTCTCGTTGTACGGCGTCACAATGGCTCGCGCATAGCCCAGGCGCAGCAGTGTGTTGGTTTTTTTGATGTTGTAAGCGAGGGCAAGGCGCGGTTCCGGCGCCGAAGCGCTGGTGAGTCCGCGGTAGAAGTCGCCGCGGAGGCCCAGATTAAAGGTCCAATTCCTGACCGTAATTGCGTCTTGAACGTACAGGGAAGACTCTTTAATGTCAGTGTGATCGTTGAACGTCAGCAGGCTGCCGGCGCGAGATAGGTCGAACGGCAGGAGCCCTGGCAAGAAAGCGTTATTTGCAGTGTCCCCCGGGTTAACAGTTGAACATTGGGTGGGATCGGCCGGGGTTGAGCTCGAGTCCGGCCCACCTGAGGGAAGCAGGCATGGCGCGTTGAACGTCGGGTCTGTAAGGCCCAAACTGAACTTCTCGTTCAGGAACCAGTGTTGGAATTGCACACCCACCTTGATGTTGTGCGCACCCTTCACGTAACTGAGATCAGAGCGCACCCCGAGGTTGGTGAGATGCCTGTTTTGCGCGAGCGTCGCGGGCAGGTCTGAGAAGGCATCCGCGCTCGGATAATAGTGATAGCGATCCTGGCGCACGAAAGCGTTCACCGTCAGGACCGTATTCGTATTGAATATGTGCGTCCATGCGGGCGCGAAATTAAACGTGTTGATGAGCGCTCGCTGGTCCTGCCCTGCGGCTGCCTGATCGAATTGATTTGGCTGTTGGAACCAGGAGCGAGCATAGTTCAGGTTCACGTGAAAGGTGTCTTGCGTGCTAGGCTGAAAATCCACGCGGTCGAAAATATTTTCGGAGTTTCCTTTGGCGTGGATCACCTTGAACTCAGGGGGATCGAGAAAGCGGCCCGACTGGAGCCCGTTCAAGGTTATAAAGTTTCCCCAGCGCTGGCTGCCGACGGCGAAGTTGAAGCCAACATTACTCGTCCCGAACGAACCATACGAAGCGTTCACGTCGCCTGTCGGGCGCAGGTTAAGGCCCGAGCGTGTCGTCACGTTGACGATCAAAGTCGTCTTGTCGCCATACTCGGCCGGAGGAATCCCGTTTACGGCTTCAAGAGATTGCACCGACCCCACCGGTATCTGGTTGGAGAAGGACTTGCTTTGCTGATCAGTGATGGGCTGCCCGTCTACCGAGAAGGCGTTTTCTTGATGCTCCCCCAGGCCGTGCATGAAGCCGTTGGAATCGGCGGCCACGCCCGGAGTCGCAAATGTGATCAGAGAGCTGATTGAGGACGAGGTGCTTTCCAACGGCATCTTCGAAAACAGGTTGCGATCCACATCCGTGTGGGCCGTCGGGTCATTCTCGATCAAGTCTCCCGCCACGCCTTGGACTGTGATCGACGTTTCCGCCGATGCCAACTTTAGGTTCACTTCGAGATTCACCGTCACCAGCGAGCGCACATCGATATCCTGAGTGTACGATGCGAAACCAGATGCCGTCACCAGCAGGCGATACGGATTGAATGGTATGGTCGTGAAGCGAAATTTCCCTTCTCTGTCGGTGGTTACGCTTCGGTCAAAATGACTTACCGGATTGTGAATTTCGACCGTGGCGTTTGGTACGACACCCCCCGAAGGATCTTTGACAACGCCCTCGAGGGTGCCTGAAGACTGTGCCCAAGAACCAAGGGTCACGAAAACGAGCCCAATGGAAAATGTAAAAAAAAGAATCTGCTTCCGCATATGAAATCTCCAATCCAATCATCAAAAGATGATGTGTGGATACGGCTCTCGAATGAAGGCGCCTGGCGCTTTTCATTTGAGGCTGCGTTGAATAGAGTCAAAATGGAATCGATCAGAGATTCAAGGGAGGGGGCCCACGGGTGGTATGGGAGAAAACAAAGAGGGCGGAGGGTCCTTCCGCCTCGGGCTCCTGCGGCGTCAACACCTCGGGAATTCGGATTTTGAGAAAGGTTTGGACTGCCGCAAGGCTGTGATACGTCTGTCCAGTCCGGCATAACCCGCAGTCCGAGTGAGGTGTAGGGGAGGTTGCTGACGTTGTACTGCTAAACGCCGTGTGTTGGGATCGGAACAAACTCGGAAAGTGCAGGTAATAGTGAGCATCTAGCGCAAACTGCACAACCACAACCTGCGCAATGAGTGCTCCGATCAGCAGCCTGCCTCTGTGCTTTGATTTCATAGTTACCCAAACAGGCCAGAAGAAACGTGTGGATGCCACCACACGAAAAAAAACAGCGTCAATGACAACGTCCCTGATCCTGGATTTCAAGTCAGGACATCTACCCATAGGCCAGGTTAATGGGTAGTAAGATCTCAATTCTCCACCCGGATCTGCTGGCAGCAAATCCTGATTCACTCCCCCTTCAAACCTTCAGCACATCATCCTTGCGGGCGACGAGGGCATACAGAACAGGGGCAAGAAAGATGGACAGAAGCAGGCGCGAGATCATCCCCCCGACGATGACGATGGCAAACGGCTTCTGCGAATCGCTGCCGATCCCAGTCGACATGGCGGCAGGAAGAAGGCCGAAGCAGGCAACCAGCGCGGTCATCAGAATGGGGCGAAGTCTCAGAAGGGAAGCCTCGTAGGTCGCCGTGAGGGGGTCCTTCCCTTCGAGGCGAAGCTTGTTGATGAAGGAGTAAAGAATCACGCTGGTTTGGACGGCGACACCCATCAGGGCGACAAATCCCAGCCCCGAGGAAACGCTGAAGTCCGTTCCCGTCAACTTGAGGGCCAGCAAGCCCCCCACTGGTTGGGTGACGAGCACGCTGAACATGATGATAAAGGGAAATTTCATATTGCCGTAGAGGGCAAAAAGAATGAGCAGAATAATGAGCACCGTCAGAGGAACTATGATTTTCATCTGAGAACGCGCTGCCAGATACTCCTTATACTCACCTCCCCAATCGAAGGAATATCCGATGGGAAGCTTGACCTGCTGGTCCACTTTCTTTCGCGCTTCTCCGATGGCGCTGGCGAGATCCCGGCCCTCCACGCTGAACTGAATCCCGACATAACGCGAATTCGATTCGCGGTAGATGAAAGACGCCCCGTTACTGACTTGAATGTCAGCAAACTGACTCAACGGGAGGTGCTGGCCGTCGGGGGTGGCGATCAGCAGGTTTTTAATGGCTTCCATGTTTTCCCGGAACGGCTCCTGCATCCGCACAACCAGATCAAATTGACGTTCTCCCTGGATGACCTGGGTGGCGGCCTTTCCCCCAATCGCCGTCTCGATCAGGGTGTTGATGTCGCCGACATTGAGCCCGTAACGCGCGATCTTGTCCCGGTCGGGCACGATGAGGAGGCTGGGTTGACCAAGCTCCTGCACGATGCTGATATGGGTTATACCGGGCACATTGGAAATGATCCGCTTGACCTCCTTGGCTTTATCCTCGAGAGTGGCAAGATCGGTGCCAAAGATCTTTACCGCCAGAGCACTCTTCAGTCCGGTTTCAGCCTCGTCCACGGCGTCCTCAGCCGGTTGCGTGTAATTAAAGATGACCCCTGGAAAGGCGGACAGTTTTTCCTGGATGGCATTAATCAGTTTCGGCTTGGTTCGAATTTCACCGTGCCAGGATGAGTCATCGTAGGGTTTCAAGCCGACGTAAAATTCATTGTTGAAGAACCCGATGGGGTCTGTGCCATCGTCCGGCCGACCCAGCTCGTTGGCAACCGTGGTGACCTGCGGGAAGCTCATTAGGATATTTCGGATTTGGGGCGCCAGCTTTGCCGCTTCGTCAAAGGAAATTGTGTAGGGCGTTGTAGCCCGGACCCACAAAGCGCCTTCGTCCAGATGAGGCATGAACTCCGCACCGATGAATGGGACCAGCAGCAGGGACGCTCCAAAAATTCCCACGCAGATCAAGGTGGTGACGGCACGATGCCTCAGACACCAGCCCAGCGCCACTCCGTAGGAATTCCGAATGCGTTCGTAGATCCTCACGTCCGGCTCCTTGATATGCTTCCTCAGAAGGAAGGCACAAAGGACGGGAAGCAATGTCAGCGAACAGATCAATGACCCCACCAGGGCAAAAGTCATTGTATCGGCCATCGGTTGAAACAGCCTTCCGGCGGGCCCGGTCAGCGCGTAAATGGGTAGATATCCGGCAATGATCACGGCAATCGCATAGAAGATCGGACGTTCCACATCCCGCGCCGCCGCGCGGATGACGTCGACAAGGTGGTACTCCTGTTCACGGCGCGCCGCGAGTTCGCGAAAGATGTTCTCCACCATGACCACCGCCCCATCGACGATGATGCCAAAGTCAATCGCGCCGATCGAAAGCAGGTTGGCCGGAATGTGCTTCCAGTCAAGACAGATGAATGAAAACAAGAGGGAGAAGGGGATGGTCACGGCCACAATCAACGCGGTGCGAACGCTGAATAGCAGCAGACCCAGGATGACCAGGACCAGCGCCATGCCCAGCAGGAGGTTTTTTTCCACCGTGCGGGTTGTTTCCTCGATCAAATAGTGCCGGTCGTAAAAGGGGGCGACCTTCACATCCGGGGGGAGCACGTTTTTGTTCAAGTCTTCAGTCACTTGTTCTACCTTGTCGAGAACCACCTGCGCCTGCTCTCCCACCCGCATGAGAATCACACCCTCCACCGCATCGTCCTGCTTCATGAAGCCGAACTGGCCCAATCGCACGGCATGGCCGATCTCGACCCTGCCCACGTCCCGGACATAGGTGGGAACTCCGTTGTGTGTCGCGATGACGATGTTTCCGATGTCCTGAGGGGTTTTTAGCAGGCCCAGGCCCCGGACATAGAAAAACTGTCCCCCGGACGAAAAGAACCCTCCCCCCGCGTTGGCGTTGTTATTGCCCAGCTGCTGGACAACCTGGGGGAGTGTGACGTTGTACGAGAGAAGCTTGTTCGGATCCAGCAGGACGTGGTACTGCATCGTGGTCCCGCCAAATCCTGAATCGTCGGCAACACCCTGGATGGCACGATAATGCCGCTCCACCACCCAGTCCTCAAAGGTCTTCAACTCCTGAGGCGTTCGGTCGGGACTCTGGAGGACATATCGATAAATCAATCCACTCGGGCTGAATAGGGGGGCGAGGGCGGGCTGTATTCCCGCCGGCACCTGGGCGTTGGGGAGTCTTTCGAACGACTGCTCGCGCACAAAGTAGGGATCCGTATCGTATTGGAAGTTCATTTGGACTGAGGACAGTCCATACAGGGAGATTGAGCGCAGCGCCTGTAACTGCGGGATGCCATTCATCTCCAATTCAATCGGGATGGTGATGAGGCGCTCCACCTCTTCGGCGGCGTGGCCGGGCCATTGCGTGATGATTTGCACGTGTGGGGGTGAAAGATCGGGGTACGCATCAATAGGCAGCTTCTGAAATGAAATTATCCCCCAGATCATTAGGAAGAACATGGTCATGATGATGAGGAATCGCTGGGAGAGCGCGAAAGAGACAAGGCGATTGATCATAAGGATGTTTTCGGAGCGCGGAGACCCTGGCCATCCTGGCAAACCGCGGACCCGGCCCTGGTTGAAGCACCCGGCGCTCCCACGAGACCTTCCTTAACGCTGATAGCTGTTGGCAAACTGCAGGAAGAGGCTTCCCGCCGACACGATCTTCTCCCCCTCTTTCAATCCGTTCGTTATTTCGACTTGGTTTCTCTGTTGCGTCCCGATCGTGATCAGTCGTTGGGCAAACTTGTCGGCCTCCGCCTGGAGGTACACAAAGGGCTGGTTGTCGGCATTGTACAAGACCGCGGAGGCGGGCAGGACGAGCACATCCTTCCTGGTCTGGGTGTGGATGACGACGTCCATGAAAAGGTCCTTCTTCAGAAGCCCTTTCGGGTTGCTCGTCACAATACGGACGGGGGTCGTGCGGGTCGCGGGATCCACCATCGCCCCGATGTAAGAAATGACTCCATGAAAGACTTCGGGGATGGCTGCGCTGGTTTCCTCCACAACATCCCCCACTCGGACAGTGCTCAAGTCCTTCTCATAAATATGCCCCTGGACCCACACCGTCGACAAATTGCTGATCAGAAAACAGGTGGTGGCGCCCGCCTGGATCAGTTGTCCGGGAAAGACAAGTTTTTGAACTACCATTCCGCCGATGGGAGATCGAACGGCAAGTTGAGGACTGATGGAGACGCCCTGTTTTTCGCCTTCCTCGATTTCCTTCTGGGTAATCCCGAATATCCTCAACGCCTGTAGAGTCGTTTGCACCTGTGTCGCGGCGTCGTTATAGTCGGCCTGGGCGCCCTCGAAATCCTTTTGCGCAATGGCGTGATGGTCCAATAAGTCCCGGCTCCGGTTCAGGGTCAATGTGGCCAAATTCAAACGGTTATGCGCCACCCGATAGGCTGCGAAGGCGGTCGTGATGTCCGGGCTTGAAACCTCGAGGAGCGGCTGTCCCGCTTTGACATAGGTTCCGGTGTCCACCAGGATTCGAGTAATGGGTCCGCTTACCTGGGCGATCGCCTGGGTGGTATGGTCATTATCCCAATCGACAGTTCCGGTGGTGTGAATGGTGAGAGCCCATGTGGTCTTCTGAACCGGGAGGATTTGAAGATGGGGGAGTTGATTCGTCGGAACGACAAACAGGCTCGCTTCATTATTCTCAGGCTCATGGCTCGCGGGACGGGTCGCTTCTTTCGATGTGCTGCAGGAGGAGGCAATGATCGCCAGAAGTCCGGAGAGCAGAAGAGCCAGGCCGCGGCATCTTCCGGGGAGAATGCTCTGTAGTTCAGCGAAGTTTCTTTGTTGAGGGTTTGTCATTGCAACACCTGCTTTCCCACCACCAGGTTGATTTGTTCGGCGCTCAACATAAAAGCCGAGAGGGCCTGACGATAGGCGAGCTGGATGGCGCGGTAGCTGCGTTCCGCGTCGAGCAGATCAATCAGGCTGGTGGCTCCTTTGCGATAAGCGTAATTGCTGATTTCACGCGATTGTGTGGCCTGCTCCAGGTAGCCCGATTCATAGAGCGAGACGATGTGATCACTCGTCTTGAAACTGGAATAGGCGTTCACAACATCAGTGAGCACACTGACGCGCGTTGCCTCTTGGGACTGCTCGGCCTGCCGTCGAGCGACCTTGCTGCGCGCTATCTCGCCCTGGTTGCGATCATGAATGGGGAGATCGATGGAAAAGCCAAACCCGACTCCATTGACCGGTCCGTTGCGCTTGTACTCCCATTCGCCGGTGAGATCACGGGCCCGGTTGCCGTAAGCCAATGCGACCGTGTCGTCCGCGAGCTTGACGGCACTTTGGGCCGCCTGAAAATCGGGGCGCAGAAGTAACGCCTGCCGGGCGAGCTCATCCGGTCCGAGAGTGTACTTCTTGTGGCCCAGTTCACCCAGCACATCAAAATCTTCGGTCACCGTCTCGTACCCGAGCAGTTGCCTTAGAGCGGCCTTGCTCTGAAGGAGTGCCAGTTCCGCGCCCGAGACGTCCTGTTCGAGCTGGAGTTTTTGCAGGGCGATCTTCAGGTAATCCGCCTCGGAGATGTCCCCGGCGTCCAGGCGGCTCTTGTTGATCGCGACCACCTCGGAGAAGTCTTTCAGATCCTCGTTCGAGAATTGGAGATTGGATCTTGCAAGCAACACGTTGACAAATGTCTGTGCCACTTGAAATTTCAGCTGGCGTTCGAAATCGGTGACGCCTTTAGAAGCGAGGTCAGTCGAATCCTGGGCCACCAGGATCCGTTTTTTCCGTTTCCCGCCACGCTCAAAGGTGTAGCTGATCGACTGGAGGAACTCCTGGTTGGTCCGAACATTGTCCCAGGTCAGCTGGCTGGGATCGAATATCGGAAAATCCTCATTCGTGGTGGTGTACACGAGATTCGGCTTCAACGACGCCGTGATTTCGTTCGCTTTTGACTGGTCGATGTTCAGGCGTTGCGCCCGCATCGACTGGTTGTGTTCCAACGCGAGCTGGATGGCCTCGCTTATTGCGATAACTTTATGCGGCCTTGGTGGGACAGAAGGCGAAGGCGGCTGTGCCCAAAGAGGCCTATAGAACAGAAAGAGGCCGGGTATCAAAACCAAGACCCTGAGGCGGTTTGCCCATGGAATCATGGACGGGTTCTCCTTGCAGAGGCATTGCATTGGCAATGGTTTTACTGCAAGCGGTTTACACATCTTGCAGTCAAGAATCGTTTGGTTCCGAATCAGCGAGAATCAGGGAGTTAAGCCGCGAACAGGCGAGGAGGACCCCGTTTTTGCGTGGCCAGGCATAAATCCAGGAATGGAATAACCCGATGGGAAGGTGTCAGCAGCAGGGAATTCACCAGGGAAGGGCTGACAAGTTGAACTATCGTCACTTGCTTGATCAGCGATTGCGACCAGGCGCAGGCAAGACAAATGCCGTCACTCTGGGTTGCACCTGTACCACGAAGGCTGGAAAGTGAGGAGTGAGAGTAAACAATAGACCCAAATGCCCCCGGTGAACCGGAAATCGCGGATGCACTCTGAGTCAGATCACGTTCCTGTTGAATCAGGCAGGTGTGCTCCTGGGAAAGCGCGAAGGAAAAGAACGAGAAAGCGCAAAGCACAACGATGGAGATTAACCGCAGCTCCCTGCGGTGCAAGATCTTCGTCGTCGCTCTTGTCGATAGTCTCATTCGGGAGGCGCCATTCTATCAGAATGGAATTCTGAATATCAACCTCTATTCACAACAGGATGTTGATTCGGAATGGACGGGTTGGGTTGCTTGGGGTTCCATCTACCCGGCGGGTTGAGGCGGTGCGGGAGGGATGTTTTGTTATAATGCCCGCTCGGGCATAATGCCCGGGTTTAGTGCCCTGAATACAGGGCTGCGGATTCTCGTCAATGCCAAGCGGCGGCCTGCTCCAGGACTCCGAATCTTCAATCTTGTTGACGGTGTGAAGGGCTCCGCCGGGTATCCAAATCTCAGCTGAAGCGCGGGACTTATGTTGCTCATTTTTCTTCGACGTTTTCTTTTCATGGGGCTCAGCATCTTCATTGTCGTCACCTTTATTTTTCTCCTCGTTCACCTCGTTCCTGGCGACCCTGTTCTTCAAATGTTGGGGGAAGGAGCTCAGCCCGCCGATGTCGAACAACTTCGGCACGCGCTGGGGCTGGATCAGCCCGTGTACGTCCAGTATTTTCATTACGTGCACAATCTGTTACGCGGCAACCTCGGGACTTCATTCCGGTATCAGGAACCGGTCCTGAGAACCCTCCTCAGGCGGTATCCTGCAACTATGGAACTGAGCCTGGCGAGCCTGTTGCTCGCCTTATTGTTCTCCATCCCGGCGGGCGTTCAAGCTGCTGTCAAATCGAATACAGGGCAGGATCGGTGGATCAGTTTTTTCTCGCTCTTGGGGCTTTCACTTCCCAACTTTGCCCTGGGCCCTCTGCTGATACTTCTTTTTTCAATACAGTTGATGTGGTTCCCCGTCTCTGGTATCGGTGGCCTGAGACATCTCGTGCTTCCAGCAGTCACCCTCGGTCTCGGGTTGGCAGCGGTGACGACTCGAATGGTCCGCTCCGCCATGCTCGAGGAACTCAGCCAGGATTATCTCCGGACCGCCTTATCAAAAGGATTGTCGCGACGTACGGTCCTCTACAAGCATGCATTGAAGAACTCCCTGATTCCGATTGTCACGGTCGTGGGACTGCAATTTGGAAACCTGCTAGCAGGGACCTTTGTCACCGAATCCATTTTTTCCTGGCCCGGCATTGGCCGACTCACGCTTCAGGCCATCCAGTTCCGTGATTATCCTTTGGTTCAGGGATGCATCCTGGCGATCGCGGTCACTTACATTGGGGTAAACTTCCTGACCGACCTGGCCTATCTGCTTGTCGATCCACGCATTCGAATGGAATGATGTTTCTTCGTGTGATGTTTCAAAACAACAGGCTCGCTCTATTCAGCGCAGGGTTTGTCGTGCTGCTGATCGTCGTGGCGGTATTCGCGGGGTGGATCTCGCCGTACGATCCGGCGGTTCAAGACCTGGCAAGCCGCCTCAATGGGCCCTCGAACGCCCATTGGCTGGGCAGTGACGAGTTGGGCCGTGACGTTCTGTCCCGTGTGATCTATGGGACTCGCATCTCAATTACGGTCAGCGTGGCGGTCATGTTGGTGTCTTTTCTGATTGGGTGTTATCTCGGAGCCATCGGAGGATATTTCAACGGTTCGCTCGACCAGATTTTGAATATCGTTCTGATCAACAGTTTTATGGCCTTTCCAGGGGTCCTTCTGGCAATCGCCTTTATCGCCTTCTTAGGACCGGGGCTGTCGCGATTGATCCTGGCGCTCTGCCTGATCGGATGGATCGGATTTGCCCGTCTCGCGCGCGGACAGTTTCTGAAGACAAGGGAGATGGATTTCGTCACAGCCGCCCGGGCTTCGGGGGCCTCCAGTGCGCGCGTAATTCTAATTCATATGGTTCCCAATACGATTCAGCCAATAGTGGTCCAGGCTTGCCTGGGCATGGCGAACACCATCCTCGCCGAGGCCACCCTTAGCTTTCTGGGACTCGGTGTCCCTCCTCCCGCACCCAGTTGGGGCTCCATGTTGAGTGACGGCCGCATCCATCTGTTTGATGCGCCCCATCTGGTCGTCTTTCCTGCGGCTGCAGTCATGCTGGCGGTCCTGGCATTCAATTTTCTCGGCGACGCGTTGCGCGATTTCTTTGACACCAGGGGGCCGAAGCTGTAGCTCTTCCCTCTTTAATATCCAGGTTCAGACAACTTCAGTTTGTTGAAGGACATCTATTTGAAGCAGCCTTTGCGTAGGCGTGACTGCAACCCTCCGGAAGTGATGGCTGGTTCCTTCTGGACCGCCAGGCCGCAAAAAATCCACTGCAGCCTGAAGGTTGTCTTTTTCACAAAAGTCCAGTATAATGAGTGGTTTTTATTAACCTGTCTCGAAGCATGCAAAACGACACCCGAAAACTGTTACATTACGTCCGCACGTATCTGGCAATATTCTTGCTAGCCGTGGTGCTGATGGCTGCAGTCGGCGCCTTTGAAGGCCTGGTCCCGATCACGTTGAAGATCGTCTTTGATAAGATCCTTACCCCCACTCCTGTCACCTCAGCTCTTCCCCTTCCCCTGATTCACAAGACCGTGGATTTCATTTACCTGATTCCGCTGAGGAGCTACTCGTTATGGCTGGGCGTTGCTCTTTTCATTGTGGGGACCGCCCTGGGCAAGGCCCTATGTGACTATTCTGGGAATTACCTGATCAGTTTTGTGGGTCAGTCGGTGGTGATGAATCTAAGGAACGACCTGTATAAGAAGATTCTCAACCAACCCGCCTCGTTCTTTCATGGGAATTCGACCGGCCGGCTCATCTCTCGGGTTACCAATGATATTGAGAAAATTCAGAATGCTGCCTCCACCGTGATGGCAGACGCCCTGCGCCAGACTTTTACCTTAGTGGCAATGATCTGTGTGCTGGTCACCCTGAACTGGCTGTTGGCTCTCGTGGCGATGCTCCTGGCACCCCTGGTGGCGCTCCCTTCAGTGAAATTCGGACGGAAGATCCGCCGCACCACGCGCTCGAGCCAGGACAATATGGCCGACATTTCAAACATTCTCCTTGAGACAATTACCGGCATACGGATTGTGAAGGCCTTCGTCATGGAGCGGTTCGAATTTCTCAAGTTTAAGGAAGCCAGCCGGAGATTGCTGCATTTGAACTTGAAATGGGTGCGTGTACAATCCCTTTCGTCCCCTTTAATGGAAGTCCTGGGAGCGGTCGTCATTGGCGGGTTGTTGTATTATGCACAGACGGAGATCCATTCCGGGAGGATGAATACAGGAACGTTTATTGCGTTCATGTTCGCCCTGTTCAAAATGTATGACCCGGTCCGGCGAATGAGCGGGATTAATAATGCGTTTCAGCAGGCCATGGGGTCCACTTCCCGCGTGTTTGAGTTTTTGGAATTGCCGGAGGAGAAGGCGGATGACACCAATGCCCGCCCCCTGGTTGAATTCCGGGATCAGATCATTTTTGACAGGGTGAGTTTCAGCTACGACCACGAGGGGCCGATTCTAAAGGACGTTTCTCTGACCGTGAAAAAGGGAGAAGTGGCTGCCGTCGTCGGCTCGAGCGGCTCCGGAAAGACGACGTTGCTTAATCTGATTCCCCGGTTCTTCGAGGTGTCTGGAGGGCACATCCTGGTGGATGGAAGTGACATCCGGGAGTTCACGAGGGAGTCGCTCCGGGCCCATATCGGCATCGTCACCCAGGAGACGATCCTGTTCAACGACACCGTACGCAACAACATTGCCTACGGCCGTCCTCAAACCCGGCAGGAAGACATCGAACAAGCCGCCCGCGCGGCGTTGGCCCACGATTTTATCATGCAAATGCCAAAGGGCTACGATACGGTCATCGGGGAGCGGGGGCAGCGGCTCTCCGGCGGGGAGCGTCAGAGAATTGCGATCGCGAGGGCGATTCTGAAAAACCCCCCGATTCTGATCCTGGATGAGGCTACTTCAGCACTCGACTCGGAATCAGAGCTGTACGTCCAACGCGCTTTGGGAAATCTGATGAAAGGGCGAACGGTATTTGTCATCGCCCATCGGCTGTCCACCGTCAGGAGTGCCGACAAGATTGTGGTATTACAAGACGGCCAGGTTCAGGAAGTCGGGACCCATCAGGACCTCTTGGATCATGGCGGAGTCTACCAGCGTCTCTATGAGATTCAGTTTGCGGAGTCGGATTTCGCTCCTTGGGTAGAGGCAAGTTGAATGAGGCAGCTGTCAGCGATCAGCGATCAGCTGTCAGCTATCAGCTGTCAGCCATCAGCCATCAGCTATCAGCTATCAACCTGGAAGGCGGGTTTCGCTGGAAGCCCATAATCGTTGCAAAGGCCCAGTCGCATTTTTCTTCAAAGAAGGTTACTAAAGAACTGAAAGCTGATCGCTGACTGCTGATGGCTGACAGCTGACTGCTGATGGCTGACAGCTGATAGCTAAAAGCTGACAGCTTCTCCCAGGAACCGACCAATGATTCTCAGCATGACCGGGTTTGGGCAAGGGCAGGTCAAGGGTGGTGATTTTGTCATCACCATCAGCTTGAAATCTGTCAATCATCGTCATTTTGATGCCACGTTCAGGATGCCGCAGGAATTGCAGCCATTCGAGAATGAGTTGAAAAACCTCCTTAAAGAAAAGCTCATCCGGGGAGCGATCATTGTCAATGTGATCATGGACAGCGCGGGGGAGGTGCCGATAAGGATCAATGCACCTTTGGCCGCCGCCTATCTTCGCGCCGCCAACGAGATTAAAGACAAGTTCAATATCAACAGCGAGCTGAACCTGGATTCGATTCTCCGGTTGCCCAACGTGGTCACCTTCGGAAACGGCGACCTGGCGAGTAATGAACAGTTGAAGGAGAAGTTCCACGCGGCCCTTGAACAGGCGCTCGAAAAGGCCGTTTCTGAAATGCTGACGATGCGAAGCCTCGAAGGAAAGCAGCTGGAGAACGATGTCCGGGGGAGGACTGGTGTCATTGGACAACACGTGGACGCCATCGAGAAGGCCTTGGAATCGAATGTCCAGGCAATATTCGACAAGCTGAAAGATGAAGTCATGCGACTCACGCAGTCGGCCAGCCTGGATCCCGCTCGATTGGCGCAGGAGGTGGCCTATCTGGCGGAGAAAAGTGACGTTACCGAGGAAGTGACGCGGCTCAAGAGTCACGTCAAGCAGTTCCTGGCGATGCTGGACGGCGAGGGGGAGATTGGGAAGCGGCTCGATTTTCTCCTCCAGGAGATGCACCGGGAGGCGAACACGATCCTTTCGAAGACTACCAGTGCCTTCGGCGGGGCCCGGGACGCCAGCGATCGCGCCCTCGAAATCAAGGCGGAGATTGAAAAATTGCGCGAGCAAGTCCAGAATGTCGTCTAATCCGGAACGAGTTGCAGGGCAGCCTGATCGGGGTGAGGTCACAGTGGATGAGAAGAATTCAGGAGTTCTTTTTATCGTCTCAGCCCCCTCGGGATCGGGAAAGTCGACGCTGGTCAGGCGGGTTTTGAAGGATGTGGGCCACTTGCGTTTTTCCATTTCTCATACGACCCGGCCCTCACGTCCCGACGAGCAGCAGGGCGTCGATTATTTCTTTGTGACGCGTGACGAATTCGAGGGGATGATCCGGGAGGGAAAGTTCGTCGAACATGCGGTCGTCTACGGCAACTATTACGGAACCAGCTGGGAGGCGATCGAGGCCGTCCGGTCGTCCGGCGACGACGTCATCCTGGACATCGATGTGCAGGGTGCCGCACAAGTGAAGCAACGTTTTGGAAGGGAAGCGCCATCCATTTTTGTACTCCCTCCCTCCTTTCAGAGCCTGGAACAGCGGTTACGCGGACGGAGCTCGGATGGTGATGAGGTGATTCGTGAACGTCTAAGTCGGGCCCGGCAGGAAATCCAGGAGTACAAGAAATACGATTACGTGATTATCAACGACGAAATCAACCGCGCCACTGACGCGCTCCGGTCCATCATTGTCGCTTATCGAGCCTGTCAGTCGCGCTTGGAGAAACAGATTGAGAATATTCTTCATACGTTTGGAGGCAATCCAGAATGATTAAGCTTCCACCCGGAGTGGACAGCAAATTTCGGTATGTTCTGCTCGCCGCAAAGCGGGCGCGTCAGTTGCAGAGTGGGAGCCCTCCGCTCATGCCGGCCACAGGCAAGAAGCCTACGCGCACGGCCCGTGAAGAGCTGGAAACACGCGCGTTGAAATTTGAGATTCTTCCTCCCCCCGACGAGGAGGAAGAGGTAAGCGAAAAAAAGAAGAAAAAGTAGTTTCCGCCTCTCTTGACCGGTGGGTCAGGCAGAGGGCAGCCGGAAGGCGAGTTGACAAATGAAGGTCGCGCTGGGAGTGACAGGGTGTATTGCTGCGTACAAGGCGGCGGAATTGCTCCGGCAGCTGCAGCAACGGCACCTCGAGGTGCAAGTCGTGATGACCCGTCATGCCCAGGAATTCATTGCACCTCTGACCTTTGCGGCCCTTTCCGGACAGAAGGTCATTACGGAGATGTTCGATCGCTCCGGAACTGCTTCGTCCAACGTTGAATCGGCCATTGAACATATCGCCGTGGCCCAATCGATCGACCTGCTGCTGGTGGCGCCGGCGACGGCCGACATCCTGGGGAAATTCGCCCACGGGGTGGCCGATGACTTCCTTTCGACGCTCTATCTGGCCACGAAGGCCCCGGTCGTTATCGCTCCCGCAATGAATTGCGAGATGTGGGACCATCCTGCGGTCCGGGAAAATGTGGCCACCCTCCAGGCTCGCGGGGTGCGGGTGGTCGAGCCGGAGGAGGGTTATTTGGCGTGTGGGATGGTGGGACAGGGACGGCTCGCCGCAAATGATAAAATCCTCGAAGCCGTTTGCGAGACGCTGGGGTTAGTGGACGATTTCGTCGGCGAGACGATCCTTATCACCGCGGGACCGACCCAGGAGGATATTGATCCCGTCCGATACATCACCAATCGATCGTCGGGCAAAATGGGTTATGCGCTCGCTGAGGAAGCGTTGCGTCGGGGGGCGCAGGTGGTCCTGGTGAGCGGCCCTACCGCCCTCAAGCCTCCCTCGGGAGTGGAATTCGTCCCCGTGCGAACCGCTGCCGAAATGGGAGCGGCGGTCAAAAAACACTTTAAGAATTCGACAATTGTCATCAAGGCGGCGGCGGTCGCGGATATCCGACCCGCCCATCCGAGCGCTTCAAAGATCAAAAAGGAAAAACTCCCCGCCGCCATTGCCTTGGAACCGACCGAGGATATTCTGGCCTCCCTCGGCAGATCGAAGGATGGAAAATTTCTCGTCGGGTTCGCCGCCGAAACGGGCCTGACCCCGGAGGGGACACGGCAGAAACTGAAATCGAAAAACCTGGATCTTCTCGTCGCCAACGACTTGAACGAGGTAGGTGCCGGGTTCGACGTCGACACCAATCATGTTCAGTTGTTCCGCCTGGATGGTTCTGTAAGGGATGTTCCCCTGATGGCGAAGGCCAGAGTGGCCGGGAAGATTCTCGACGAGATCAATCACTTGCGGAAACGATGACAGGAGACGCTGCCCCGATTTAACCCGGGATCTGAATCTAATACTCCATTGAGCCCATCGAAGTCCATCAAAGAGATCCTCGAGTATTTCAGGGAGATCGGGGTCAGCGAACTCAGCGCCGACCGGATCCACAGGCATAGGGGCGATGTGACCCCGGACACTGACCCCCTTCGCGATACGAACCTGGTTCTACCACAAATTTCCCCTGATGTGCAGCCGACGTCCCCTGGGTTGTTGGCCAGCCCGGTTATCCCTCCTCAAACCCGTTCCTTGTTTTCACCTGTGCAACCCTCAAGCCGGGAAGAAACCCTCGAAGAAATCCGCTCCGACCTCGGCGACTGCCAGCGATGCAAGCTGGCGCCGCTGCGGAAGCATATTGTGTTTGGCACAGGACACCCTCGGGCCGCACTGATGTTTGTGGGAGAGGCGCCGGGAGCCGATGAAGATGAACAGGGACTGCCCTTCGTGGGACGCGCCGGCCAGCTGCTGACCCGGATCATTGAAGCGATCAGTCTCAAGCGCGAAGATGTATACATCTGCAATGTCATCAAGTGCCGGCCTCCGGAGAACCGCGCTCCCGAGCGGGATGAAATCGACTCCTGCGAGCCGTTTTTGAGACGGCAGATCGAATCGGTCAGGCCCAAGGTCATCGTGTGCCTGGGCTCCCCCGCCATGCAGACCTTACTCAAAATAAAGACCGGGATAACGCAGATTCGGGGTCAATGGTTGGATTACGACGGGATCAAGCTGATGGCGACCTTTCACCCCGCATACTGCTTGCGCTGGCCTGACAAAAAACGCGAAGTGTGGGAAGACATGAAGAAGGTGCGAGAGTATCTGAGATTTGTGAATGCCCTGTAGACACGCCTTGAAGGGGCGTCCGCGCTCCCCCGGCCCGACCTTGAGCTTCTGCCGGCCCACCTTACTGCATCTTGGCGGTTCGGCTTCATGTCTATTCCTATTTGACTCAAAATGAAATCGCGCGCAGACATCTACTTTCAATCCTCCGTGAATCTCCTTCTTGCGGTCGGCTTCTTCACCCTGGCGTCGACGGGCAAAGTGGACCTTCCCTCCATCCTGGGTTTTTCCCTGGCGTACGCGGCATATTTGTATCTCGGCTTGAAAGGACGAGCCCTCCTCTTCGAGGCCGATCGCGTGTCTTTCTTCTCCAAGGTCTACATCGCGGTTTTTCTTCTGGATATGTGGTGGCTTTCCAAGTCCTTTGTGGATGCCGCTATTCACCTCCTCATCTTCATTCAAATTCTGAAGTTTTTCTCCGAAAAGAAGGACAAGGATTATTTCTATTTGATTGGGATTGCCTTCATGGAATTGTTGGCTGCGGCCGCCATGACCATTAATGCATCATTTTTCGTTGCTTTCCTTGTCTTTTTGACGCTGGTCATTTCTACCCTGACCAGCTTTGAAATCAAACGTTCCCAGCAAAGCCTGAGTACTTCGGCCCCTCAACAACTCAAGGAGGGAAGCAACCACTCTGGGGCGGCCAACATGGGAACCCGTCGTTTGTACGGGGCCTTGGCCGCAGCCTCAGCGACACTGAGCATCGGAATTGTCGCCACGGCAGTGTTTTTTTTCTTTGCTCTCCCTCGCGTCGGAGCAGGTTTTTTCAGCCGCTTGAACGCTCCCGTGCAGTCCCTGACGGGATTCTCCACCTCGGTTCAGTTTGGCGCGGTCGGCTCTTTGAAGAGGAATATGACAATCGTGATGCGGGTGCAGGTGGAGGGAGATCCCCGCCAGTTTGAAGGGGTCAAGTGGCGAGGCATCGCGTTAAACGGGTTCATGGGAAACTCCTGGCGCCGGACTTTTCAAATTGATTCGGGAAGGTTGCCACGGGATGCCGGCGGCAATTATCAAGTTCTCCCGGAACAAATCCCTCCGCCCCACCGACTCGTCCGTTATCGGGTTCTCCTCGAACCCATCTCATCAGAGGTGATGTTTGCGGCAGCTCGGGCCCGGGCCATCCAGACCCAGGCCCAGGTGCGGGTGGACAAGGGCGATTCATTTACGACGACGTACCATCCATATTCCCGAATTCGTTATGACGTCGTCTCAGATATTGGTTCCCCTCCGGCTTCAACCCTCCGCAATACGGGTACGGAATATCCCCCGGAATTTGTGCAGGATTACCTGGATCTCCCTGCGGTCGACACCCGGATTTCTGAATTGGCCATGAAAATTACACGGGCGGACACGAACAGCTACGATCGCGCTCGGAGTGTGGAGCGTTACTTAAGGGAGAATTTTGGATACACCCTGGATTTGCCTGCGGTGCAGGAACAAGACCCGATCGCTCAATTCTTGTTCGAGACCCGTCGGGGGCACTGTGAGTACTTTGCGACTTCAATGGCGATCCTGTTGCGGACCCTTGGAATCCCCTCTCGCGTCATCAATGGCTTTCAAACCGGCGAGTACAATGCAGTCGGAAAGGATTTTATTGTTCGTCAGGCGGATGCGCACAGTTGGGTCGAGGTGTTCTTCCCAGGATATGGCTGGGTGGCGTTCGATCCTACCCCCGCGGTGGCGCCGCCCAAACAGTCTGCTGCCTGGATCACCTTGAATCATTATCTCGATGCCTTGGAATTGTTCTGGATCAATTGGATCGTGGGGTATGACGCCTTTCGTCAGGTCACTCTGTTTCAGGGTCTCCAGCGCAGGACCCTCTTATTCAAAAACGGCATGGAACAATCGTGGTCAGCTTGGACCACCGCCGCCACGAATTATCTGCAGAAGACCTTTTTCTCGGCTCAATCATTTCCCGGACAACCGGGCTTCTGGGCCCATCGGGAACAAGAATTTCTCTGGGGAGGAGGGGGCCTGCTGGCCCTTCTCGGGTCATGGGGGCTGTGGCGACTGGTCTGCCGTCGCCGGCTGGTGCGTTCGCCTCACCCCCATCTGGTCACGGAAACTTTTTCTCAGTGGTTACGGACTCTCGCGCGGCACGGGTTCCATCGCCGCCCATGCCAGACCCCCCTGGAATTTTCGCAGTCAATCAATGACGCACAGATTCGTGCGGCGGCGATAGAAATCGCCACGCTCTACAATGCTCTACGGTATGACCCGTCCCGCCTGAACGCTCAAACGTACCTTTCTTTTAGGACGAGACTCCATTTCGAAATTAGCAACCTGTGAAAGGCAGGATCCGAAAAACTTGATACAATGTATGCAGCCCGTCGATTCTTTCGGGCGGTAGGGGGAGGATTCATGGCTTGGACTGGGATCTTGATGGTGATGCTGATGATTCTGTGGTTCGCGCTCCGTTATGCGCGGATGGAGAAAAAAAGGCCTTGGCCGATTTATGGCCTTCTGGGCCTCCTCGTCATTCTTGCGGCGGAGGGACTGCTTTGGATGAAAGTGTATTTTGTCGTCCATTACTTCACCCCGCTGGTGTGGTCGGGTTATATCCTGGTGGCGGATGCGGCAGTGTATCGGCTGACGTCTCGCTCCCGCCTCCATGACTCCCCGGGAAATTTCTTGTGGCTGGCGCTGTGGTCGATCCCGCTCTGGCTGGTGTTTGAAGCCTACAATCTCCACCTCAGGAACTGGTCCTACTTGAATCTTCCTCAGGATATGTTTCTGAGATATGTTGGATACGGCTGGGCCTTCGCAACCATCTGGCCGGCGCTGTTTGAGACGACAGATCTGCTGAATGCCCTCGAGATTTTCGAACCTTCCCCGGAAGCTGGTTCTGCCGTCCCCTCCAGCCGCCTCCTGGTCGGCAGTCTCCTAATTGGATGGGCCATGCTGGTCTTTCCTTTGATGGTTCCACAACCGGCGGCTTCGTACCTTTTTGGCTCTGTTTGGCTGGGGATGATTTTTGCCTTGGACCCAATCAACTATTGGCTGGGCCGGCGATCGCTGTGGCGAGAGTGGTTGAGAGGCCACCGGCGGGAGATCTACTCCATGCTGCTGGCAGGCTTGTTCTGCGGTTTTCTGTGGGAATTCTGGAATTATTGGGCGATTGCCCGATGGAGGTACGTCTTCCCAATCATGCAGGGGGCGAAGATCTTTGAAATGCCGCTTGCGGGATATCTTGGATTTCCGCCATTTTGCGTCGAGTGTTTCGTGATGTTTGAATTCGTCAACTTCCGGGCCGGGAAATCGCGAGAAAAAAAGACCTCCCTGATGCAGTCGTACTTCGTTGATTCATAGGACCAGCGCAGAAGATGATGGGTGCAATTCTCCGCCCACAGGTAATCCATTGGAGGTGTCCCTCTTCTGAACTCTGACTTCAGACATCCGACTTCTGACTTCACTTGCCTGGCCAGCATCGTCTCCAAGAGTTGAACTATTTCTGCACAGATTAGGCTTGTTAGAATCTAGTGGCCCCGCAACGCGATCCTGCTTGATGCGAAGAAAACTTTTTGTCAGTATTTATTTGGTCCTGCTCGGGATTCTTGGCATATCCTTCCTCCTCCCTTCAAAGATCGTCATCGAACCGGATCGAATTGATCTTCCGGCGGACGGTATTTCCCGGACTCCTGTTCGCCTTCAGGTGCAGATGCCGGTCGTGCGCCGAATATTTTTCCCCCATCCGAAGATCACGACTCAAGTCATCCAAGGCGCTGATTTCGTCAACCTGTTTCCAACCGACGAGGTCCGGTTGAGAGATCACGGGGTCTCCTACTTCGTCAAGTCCAGGGCCGCCGAAGGAGAAGCGGTGATCCGCTTTAAAGTGCACAACACGCCGGCCGGAGAATTGCGTGTGTTCACCCATACCGTTAACAGCGATTCGAACCAGGATGGGTTCCCGGACTCCTTCCAGCTCACCTCCTTCACCGACCGGGAGAATTTTCGTCACGCTTTCGCTTTCATCGCGGACCTCCAAGTGAGTCGGACGAGCCCGGAATGGCCGGTGGGAGAACATCATGCGGCGGGACTTGTATGCTTTGCCGTACGGGAAGCATTGCGCGGGCACTCGGAGACATGGCAGAGACGATTCGGCGCATCCATGGCGGTCCCGTCGGTCGAGAAATACAGTTTTCCGATGACTCCCTTGGGCGAAAAGATCTTTCGGACGCAAGGGGGGGCTTACCTTCCCACAGACCTGGCGAATGGGTTCTTCTCCGATTGTGTCAACGTGGCCACGATGAGGGAATTCAATGTCACCTTCACGGGGAGAGACCGGAGCCGCGCCCAGAAAGGTGATCTGCTTTTCTTTTCAATACCCGGGGCCCTGAATTTCCCTGATCTGGTCATGATATTTCTGAAGGACAGCTCTATCCAGTCTTCGGGATATCAGGACAACGTGGTGTATTACCGGGAGAGTGCCCAGGCGGGGGAGGGAACGGTGATAGAATCGCGACTGGGCTTGCTCGAGCGGGATCCTGATCCGCGCCTGCGGCCAATTGAGTCGAATAAATTCTTTTTGGGATTCTTTCGGCTAAAGGTCCTCTATTAGAGGCTCACTTTTGAGATTGGGCACCACCGAGCCGCTGAGTTCTTATTACATAACTACTGCGGGAACACTAGGTTGTTTGAAGTTCGAAATGCTGATTTGTGCGGCGAGTTGCTCGGCCACTCGCGTAAAGACTTTCGAAAGGTCAGACTCGGGTTGCGCGATCGTGATGGGCAATCCCGTGTCGCCGCCCTCACGAATCGAAACGTCCAGAGGGATTTCGCCCAGAAATGGCACGTCAAATTTCTCGCTAGCTTTCCTGGCTCCGCCGTGTGAAAAAATGTCACTCCGGTGATGACATTGGGGACAGAGAAAGTAGCTCATGTTCTCCACCACCCCCAGGATGTCCACCTTCATCTGCTTAAACATCATAATCGCCTTGCGGGCGTCCTGGAGCGCCACATCCTGCGGCGTGGACACCACAACTGCGCCGGTCAGGGGCACCGACTGCACCAACGTCAGTTGAACGTCGCCCGTTCCCGGCGGCAAATCCACCATAAGATAATCGAGTTCTCCCCAGCTCACCTGATTGAGGAACTGCTGGATCGCACTGTGGAGCATGGGCCCGCGCCAGATGACCGGCGTATCGCCGCGGTTGAAGAACCCCATGGAAATGACCTTCAATCCATGTTTGATGACCGGAACGACGCGCTCGTTTTGAACGATGGGCTGCTCCGTGATTCCCAGCATCAATGGGATGTTGGGGCCATAGATATCACCATCCATCAAGCCCACCCGGGCGCCCATCTTGGCCAACGAAATGGCGAGATTGGCAGCGACCGTGGATTTTCCAACACCGCCTTTGCCACTCCCCACGACAAGGATGTTGCTGATGCCTGCAATGGCCCGCTTTTCAGGGATGCCCTGCGTGGCCACCACTTTGGCATCCATTTGGACATTGACCTGGGTAACTCCCGGGAGGGCGGACACCACGGCCTTCGCCTCGTCCCGCATTTTGTCGCGGACTGGACAAGCGGGGGTCGTGAGCACGATCTTGAACGCCACCTGTCCACCGCAGATCTTGAGTTCTTGAACGAATCCGAGAGTGACAATATCGCGGTGCAGATCCGGATCAGTGATCGTCTTCAGCGCATTGAGGACCGCTGATTCAGTGACTTGGGTACTCTGGTCTTCCATGGCAACTCCCTATGGGTCGATACACAAGGTTTAAGCGCAACCTTGATTTTCCCTGCTGGCGATTGAGGTGTGGTGAAATAAATGCCATTTTAATGTAGTTTCCACGGGAATGCAATTGCCCGCCGTGAGTTTTCTTACAGGGAGCATGAATCCAACAACTGGGCTCGAGGGAGCACAAATGGCACACCGGGTAGTTTCTGCCCAACAGGATTGCCACACAGTCGGCCGCATGCTCGCGCGTGGATCATACAAAATCCCTGGCCAGAGGGCAGAAAATTGGGGGATTGATTTTCAGGGGATCAATTTCTCCTTTCTACTGAGGATGAGAGAATATAGTGACCGGAAAGAGTCCGAATCGCGGAATCATTGGGCCTCGCGGCTCTGCCGCTCATTATTGTGGAAAGGCTCGGCCTTTCCAGCTGACCCAAAGCTATTGATCCCCTCTTGAGCCGCTAAAGCCCGCCGTCCCGCCTCGCGGGACGGCGGGCTTTAGCGATGCAAGGAAAAAAGAAAAAGAAGGCTCGCCACGGTAAGCCACAGGCTTACCGTCCCGCAAAGCGGGAAGCAGCAGAGCAGCACAGCGTGCCCGAACTCCTCCAAGAGTGTCACTATATTTGATCATCATCAATGATTGGAGTGCTGCGATGCCCGTGTCCCTCGCTGCGCCTCTAATTTTTTGGCGCTTCCGGAAATGGTGTGCGTAAAATGCGAACCCACCACCGCGGGTTCGAGGAGCAAGCACCGAGAACCCCGAGCCCGTACGTATTCAATTCTCAACACCCCGGGTGACTGGTCCGCAGCGCCCCTGCCCTGAAAGGGCAACCTTCAACAGCCCAGGGCAGCGCCCCATAAGCGTTAACCTACGACCGGAGTAATGAGCGGTCCATAATCCCTCCGGCGGAAGCCGGGGGATGGTTCAGGTACAGCCTACGGCAGCGATCCCATTTTCATTATCTCCCCCCCATCCCGCGAAGCGGGATGGGGGGGCTGGAGTTTATTTTTGGAGCCTGTGTTTGTGGGTTGTACTTGAACTTTCCCCCAGCTTCCGCTGAGGGGATTCGACAGAACCGTCCTCCTCCCCCTTTAAAATCAATCCTCTTTAGGTTAACGCGTATGGGGCAGCGCCCTGGGGCGACACCTCGCAGGGGCCCCCAAACCCTGTAAGGGTTTTCTACAGGCGCAATTTCGGGACGGCCCTGCGAGGGCCCGGGACGCTCAACATGGCCGATCGCCGATGCGTTGTCCCTGGCGGAGACTGGGTTGACGGGCTCCCCTGTGACGTGATTTCGGAGAACAACGCCGTCCCACAGATACCCTTCATCCTATCCGACCCCGTGCGTCTTATTTCGTTTTTCTGCGCGGCCGCGTTGAATAGCCGGTTTTACTAGATTCCTTGATCAAGCGCACCTGGAGTTTGTACCCGAGCGCTGCGGCGTAGCGCTGGAGGGTTGCGATGGACGGGGAATGTCTTGCCTCGGCCGATTCGAGACGGGACACGGCGGATTGGGTGGTGCCGATTCGAGTGGCGACCTCCGCTTGACTGAGGCCGGCTTCTGCTCGGGCCTTCAGAATGTCGTCCAGAAATGCAAATTCGTCGGCCAAGCGATCATATTCGCGACGAACCTTGGGGCGCGCCAGCGCCCGCCTTTTGAAATCTTTAAAACTTTTCCGCATCGGTCACCTCTTTCATCCGCTTTCGGGCGATATTCAGTTCTCTCTTAGGAATTTTCTCCGACTTCTTCGTGAACTGATGAAGCATCACAATCCGACGGCCCACCAGCGTGCAATACAAGACCCGCGCAATGCCTTCGGCGGCCTTGAGACGAAGCTCGAAAAGCCCCCCGCCCAGAGCTCGGGTGTGAGGCATCCCCAGATCAGGCCCATAGATCTCCATCCGTTCCGCCTACCGCAGGAATCGGGCGACAAACCCGGTCGGCAATTGGAGTATCTCATCCTGAAGTGCAGCACGATGGAATGTGATTTGCCAGTTCACCGGAAGAGCATAGCAAATATGCTATATACGAACAAGAGGATTGCTGGTGCCTGATTGTTGGTGCCTGACCCGAATGGCGCTCAGTTAAGAAATTGAGATGGAAATTGATCCGCTTCCCCGCCGCGGTGGGGGAAGTCTTCAATGGCCCAGGGTTGGCCGCCTTGGCGCAAAAGGGGTCAGGCACGAATGGTGCTTCCTTAAAGAACTTGACTGTTGATGGGTCCTTTTCCCCGAAGGGGAAGTCTTCAATAGCCCAGGGTTGGCCGCCTTGCGGCCTACCCTGCGTGGGGATCACCCAAAGAGAGGAAGGAACTCTGAAGGAGTTCCTTCCTCTTGAGGATCTGGGTCCGATCCCGCCCAAATAGAAGCAAAAACACCTCCTCCAGCGCCACCCTGCGCGCTGATTGCGACGGTCAAAATCGTCATTTCTGGGAAAAGGTTACCTCCGTTCTTGTCCTGACCAAGCCTGACGTTCGTGTCAATCTCTCCATCCCTCAACACAAAGTCAGGCGATCTTTAATTCCTTTCGGACTTCCTCGGCGACCCACTGGCGGACCAGGGTTTGGTAAGGAATGCCCTTTCGCGTGGCGACCTTTTTGACCGAGATGAGATAGAGCGGGTCGATTTTGATCGTGACATTCCGCAGACGCCTCTTCCGCTTTCCCAAGAGGATGTCCCGCCGGAGGGCCTGATCAAGACTCAGGGGAACATCCTTCTCAATCATTTTCCCCAGAATGCCCTGTTTATCGTAAAACTCGCGGTCCGTGATTCTCTTCTTTGACGCTTTGACCTTCATGTGTCCATCTCCCTTCGGGCATCACCGGCGATGTTTCCGCCAGTACCTGATTTCAGCCGGCTCCATGTCCCACCCCGTTATGACTCTGGCCAGGCAGCTTTTCTTCAGAGCAAACACGATCGTGAGGTATCGCCCTTCCTGGGTCGGTCCCATCGCCACGTAGTGCCCTTTCTTGGTCTTTCGAAATATCGGCTTATACGCAAACACCTCTTCTGCCTCCTCGGGCTTGACTCCATGGCCCAGCTCAAGATGCAGCACATTGCCCTCATCCCATTCAAAGTCCTTGATCTTCAAGGAATGGCCTCCGAGTAATACATTGTATTACTATTGGCCTGAAAGTCAAGGCATCTGAACGGCGTGGGGCGAAGAAATCAAGAAGGATTGGCGCTGCGATGGATCACGGACCGACAATCTTGAACTCCTGGCCGCCGTGGCGGGTTGAACCGAGAACTTTGAACTGGTTCTTATTCTGCGTCATCCGCGAAATCTGCGGATGAATCAGATGTCGAATGTCGGTGCCTGACCCCCTCGAGACCCCCTCGATCATAATTTAACTCCGTAGGAGTGGCATTCGCCGCGGCGAATAGAACCGAGCGCCACTCCATTACCCTTCCGGGGGTTGAGCCCCGGAGGGGTGCCGGATAAATTGCTGAATCCGTTCCTTTAGATTTTCACCGGCCTGAAACTGCAGAAATTCGGACGAGGGGGGACCATTACTGCGGGACTGTCGCCATCCGGAAATCCCAAAGCAGCCCAATGGAGTAGCTTTGGAGAAACTGGCGAGTTCCCATGGATGGAAGATTCAGACTGAGACGAAGGATTTCAAAAAAAACGAATACGAGAGGGTCGGCCGTGTATACGTCGAGCGATTAGAGGACACGATTGTGGATTGTGTGAAGGAGTGGGCTTTTGCCGATGCCTTTGCCTCGCTTCAACAGCATTATAAGAAAGTCGATTGGGATAAAATCTCACGTCGGTATTGGGAGCGTTTGTCGGGGAGCAACGTTCGTGTGGGGTCGGTCTTGCTGACGCAGGAATTTACGGAATTGGATAAGAAAAATGTCTTGAAAAAACTGGCCAAGCTTCGGGAAGGATGGAAGAAATAGGTTCGGGTGTGCATCCGCGCGGAGGTTGTTCCGAACAGGAAAGGGCTTAGGAAAGGAGTGGCTCTCACAATTCAACAAGCTTATTCTTTGATTTTTGAGACCTGGCACCATGGCATTTGTTGTCGCGCTCGGATTCCGGCATTCGGAATTGTCCATAAGTCGGGATCTGACCCTCCCCAACTCTGATTAAGAGTTCCTAGTAGGCCTGAAATCAACAACTTACACAGAACGTCACATCGCGTCACCGTGGTTCACAAAGCGTTACGAATCAAGGCTTGCTGGCTGTTCACAAACGATGGCGTGACTCTCTGGGACGCTCCAGAGCGCCCCGTGGTGGTCACCCAGGGTGGTCACCTTGCTTTCTCCCCTAGAGTTACTTCACAGCCTCACATATCCCACCCGAGTTCCTACGCTCCGTTCCGACCGTCCCCAGGCAACTGCATTCCACTTTACAATCCCCAAAGAACGCGCTAATTTTCATTCGGCGCGCCGCAGTTTAGTTCAACCTGGTTTTGTCCACCATGCCCCCACCACCGCTCTTCTCGCTCTATGACGACATACTGGATAAAACCCTATTCATAAGGTACATCACCCTTACCCATGGCAGACGAAATCACATTGGAAGTTTTGTTCCAACTTCAAGATCGAGCAGCAAAGTACAATTGGGAGAACTCTCTAATCGTTCAAAAGCGACTTGCCTTTGTCAGCGAAGCGATCACACTTGCCGCGACGGTTCTGAGCTCGATGCGCTTTTACGATCACAAGCAACATAGCCTGCGGGTGCTCGGAACGGACGCCGTTTCCAGCATCGTGACCAGCGTGCGTGTTGGCCTATGGGGCAATTTGCCTGAGAGCACGGCTCTTCTGAGGTCAGCTTTGGAAACATCGTCGATCCTAGCCACTCTCGTTGTATCCCAGGAGTATGAAGCGTTTACCGCTGAGCTGGGAACGGAGAGAATGCGAAGGTACAGTTATAAGAATGCTGTCTCGCGACTTGGCGACCTTGGATCCAAGATTGACTACCTTTGGGGACGGTTATCGAACATCGGCGCTCATAGCACCGGTACGCGCATGAAATTTGAGAGTTATCAACTAAATGGCGAAGCCCATGACCGGCTCGGAGCGGCACTCGAGCTGGGAACCGCAGAGCTTGCGCTCTACTACGCACCAGATGTGTGTCTGCATCTTCTGGAATCATTCTCGACCGCATACTCACAGGACTCCGCAAACTTTCCTGAGCCGGAGCGGTTGACCAAACTCAGGGCGAGCTTCCGTGACGATATAAGTAGGAACGTCAAAAGCGGACTGCCTGACCTAGTGCCCCAGCCGACGCCCGCCAAAGGCGAAGGGCGCAGCTGAGTCTGACAGCGTTATACAGCAAGAACGTCAGTAGTTATTTCCCGTACCTCATCAGTTAGGTATTGAATGGCAATTAAGAAATCCGAACTTTACTCCTCCCTTTGGCAAAGCTGCGACGAGCTGCGCGGCGGCATGGATGCGTCGCAATACAAGGACTACGTGCTGGTCCTTCTGTTCGTCAAATATGTCTCCGACAAGTATGCCGGCCAGAGGGATGCACTGGTCGTCGTTCCCAAGGGTGGCAGCTTCGCTGACATGGTGGCGCTCAAGGGAGACAAGGAGATCGGCGATAAGATCAACAAGATTATCGGCAAGCTGGCAGAGGCTAATGACCTCAAGGGTGTGATTGATGTCGCGGACTTCAACGACGACGACAAGCTGGGCAGGGGCAAGGAGATGGTTGACCGCCTCTCCAACCTTGTATCCATCTTCGACAACCCTTCGCTCGACTTCAGCAGCAATCGCGTCGAAGGAGACGACCTCCTTGGCGACGCTTACGAATATCTGATGCGGCATTTCGCTACCGAGTCGGGCAAGAGCAAGGGACAATTCTACACCCCAGCCGAGGTCTCCCGCATCATGGCGAAGGTGATCGGCATCGGGAGCGCCACCCGGAGCGATCAGAACATCTACGACCCCACGTGCGGCTCCGGTTCGTTGTTGCTCAAGGCTCACGACGAAGCCAAGGGCCAGACCGGCCTTGACCTGGCCGTTTATGGACAGGAAATGGACAACGCCACCGCTGCCTTGGCCCGTATGAACATGATCCTCCACGAGTGCCCATCGGCAGAAATCTGGAAGGACAACACGCTTTCCACCCCGCACTTCAAGCAGACAGACGGCAGCCTCAAGACATTCGATTTCGTGGTCGCCAACGTCCCATTTTCCAACAAGGCATGGAGCAGCGGCTTCGATCCGGCCAACGACCTGTTCCACCGCTTCGACTTTGGCATCCCGCCCAAGAAGAACGGCGACTATGCC
Organism: Terriglobia bacterium; assembly: GCA_020072965.1. Lineage (GTDB taxonomy): Bacteria > Acidobacteriota > Terriglobia > JAIQFV01 > JAIQFV01 > JAIQFV01. Next base: position 50,320 of record JAIQFY010000026.1, read on the forward strand.
TTCCTCCTCCACCTTCTCGCCTCGCTCAAGAGCACCGGCAAAGGCGCGATCATTCTCCCTCACGGCGTCCTCTTCCGTGGCGGAGCGGAGTCCACCATCCGCCGCGAATTCGTCCGCCGCGGCTACATCAAGGGCATCATCGGCCTCCCAACCAATCTCTTTTACGGCACGGGCATCCCCGCCTGCATCCTCGTGCTGGACAAGGAAAACGCCGCCACTCCCAAGGGCATCTTCATGATCGACGCCTCCAAGGGCTTCATCAAGGACGGCAACAAGAACCGCCTCCGCGCGCAGGACATCCACAAGATCGTGGACACCTTCACGCGCATCGTTGAAATCCCTCGCTACTCGCGCATGGTGTCGCTGGCGGAGATCAGCGACCCGAAGAACGACTACAACCTCAACCTCCCGCGCTACATCGACAGCACCGAGCCGGAGGATTTGCAGGACATTGACGCCCATCTGCGTGGCGGCATCCCGGACCGCGACATTGACGCGCTCGAATGCTACTGGCAGGTCATCCCCAGCGTGCGCGCCGCCCTGTTCAAAAAGGGGGACCGCCCAGGCTACAGCCAGCTCAAGGTTGACGTCGCGGACATCAAGGCCATCATCTTCGGCCACGCGGAGTTCACCGCCTTCAACCAATCCGTGACGAAGCTGTTCGCGAAATGGAAAGCGGCCAACACCCCGCGCCTGAAAGGCATCGCCAAGGGCGGCAAACCCAAGACCCTCATCGAAACCCTCTCTGAGGACCTGCTCGACACCTTCGAGAGAGCCCCGCTGCTTGACGCTTACGACATATATCAACACCTGATGGACTACTGGGGTGAGACCATGCAGGACGACGTGTACATGATCTTAAGCGACGGCTGGCGCGAGGCCGCCGAGCCCCGGCTCATCATTGAGGACAAGAACAAGAAGACGAAAGAGAAACCCGATTTCACTTTTGGCAAGCTCAAGTATAAAGCCGAGCTGATCCCGACCGCACTGGTCATCGCCCGTTACTTTGCCGCCGAGCAGGCGGCCATCGAGAAACTGGAATCCGGGGTCGCGGCCACCGAGCAGGCGATGGAAGAAATGGCCGAGGAACACAGCGGCGAGGAAGGACTGCTGGAGGCGGCCAAGAACGACAAGGACAAACTCACCAAGGCATCGGTCGCGGCGCGGCTGAAGGAAATCAAGGGCGACGCGGATTCTGGCGAAGAGCGCAAGGTGCTGGATGACTACCTCGCCCTCATCGAAAAAGGAGCGGCCACCGGCGCAATGGTCAAAGACGCGCAGGACGCGTTGCTGGCCAAAGTCGCGGCGAAGTATGGCAAGCTCACCGAGGACGAGATCAAGACGCTGGTGGTCGATGACAAATGGCTGGCCACGCTCGCTGCCGTCGTGCAGGGCGAACTGGACCGTGTGTCGCAGACGCTCACCGGGCGCATCCGCCAACTGGCCGAACGCTATGCCACCCCGCTGCCGTGGCTCATCGACGACGTGGCGATGCTCGCTGCCCGCGTGGATGAACACCTAAAGAAGATGGGGGCGGTATGGAAGTGAAGCCGGGCTACAAGCAGACCGAGGTGGGGGTGATTCCAGAGGAGTGGGAGGTTAAGACTCTGAAAAGCCTCAACTTCGACATCTCCGATGGAAACTATTCCAGCAAGTATCCAAGTGCATCAGACTTTCGACCAATCGGCGTACCATTTATTAGAGCAAACAACATCCACAACATGGGGATACTCGCTGACGACATGCGTTTCATATCGCAAGACCAGCATCGAGAGCTTTTGAAAGGACATCTAAAAAAGAACGATGTGCTAATAACAACGCGAGGTGACATTGGACAAGTAGCACTTGTTCCGGAGAGACATGTGGATTCCAACATTAACGCACAGCTCGTCCGCATGAACACGAGCAATCAAAGCGTTGACCATCGGTTCTTCGCCTACTCGCTGTTGTCCAAAGCTTCTCAGAAGCAGCTAGGCAACCTACAGACTGGAAGTGCGTTGAAACAACTTCCAGTAGGTAAGCTTATCCAGTTGCGATTGGTTCTTCCGACTCTCCCCGAACAAGGTGCCATCGCGGGGGCGTTGAGCGATGTGGATGCGCTGATCGGGGCGCTGGACCAGCTGATCACCAAGAAGCGTGACATCAAACACGCCGCCATGCAGCAGCTCCTTACCGGAAAGAGACGCCTCCCCGGCTTCCACGGCAAGTGGGAGGTAAAGCGGTTCGGTGAAGTGGCAACGCCACGAAAGGAAACAGTCGATCCGCGGCGAAGGGGAGTCCAAGAGTTCTGCATTGAATTGGAGCACATCGAACCAGCGACCGGCAAGCTACTTGGAAGCACCAGCACAAGGGTAAACTCTTCTCTCAAGTCCGCGTTCCGCGAGCACGACGTTCTGTTTGGAAAGCTCCGCGCCTACCTGCGGAAATACTGGTTGGCTGATCGTTCGGGAGTCTGTTCAACCGAGATTTGGGTGTTCATGCCCAATGCCCGAGTGGTCACGGGTAGCTACCTTTTCCAACTCATCAAGGGGGACCAGTTCGTTGAGGCGGCCAGCACGGCTTACGGCACGCATATGCCCCGTTGCGATTGGAACGTCGTGAAGAACTTCGAATTTCGGCTCCCGGCAATCGCCGAACAAACCGCCATCGCCGAAGTGCTGTCGGACATGGACGCGGAGATTTCAGCGTTGGAGCAGCGACGCGACAAGACCCGTGCCCTCAAGCAGGGCATGATGCAGGAATTGCTCACTGGCAGAATCCGATTGATTTGACCATGCCTTACACGATTGAAGAACACCAACACCGTCTTGCCGCATGGGATGCGGGAAGGTCTGCCTCGGTCAAGGGTTGCCGGTTCAAGGTTTATCAAGCCAAAGCCATTCTTGAGGCCTGCGGTTTCAACGCGGCGTTCTCACGCACGGAACATTTGCCAAGCCCGGAGAATATTGACCAGACACACGAGAGGTGGCGGAAAGCCATCATCGAAGCGGCCAACCAACAGGGATTAAACTTTACGCATGGCGTGGCCGCCAAGCTCATCAACTGCTATCTCAAGGTTCGCTTTGTCTGCGCCGGGCAGCATGAGCATGAGGGCGTGAAGTGTCTGCATCCGCCGATTGACGAGGTGCTGCTGAGAGATCTTGCAGCACAGAATGTGGGCGGGTTCAGAGACCAATGGCGAAAGTTCCGTCAGGGACGCTGGTCGAGATTTGATTCCGCCACATACCAGAGCGTGATTGACTATGTTCGGCGATCTTTGCCGCCAGGTGAACCACTCTGGAAGATCGAAGAGCATTGGGAAGGGCATCAGTGAGCAAAGTCGGCCAGGTCGAAAAGAAAACCCAGCAGCGCGTGGTGAAACTCCTCCATGACACGCTGGGTTATGCTTACCTCGGCAACTGGGAGGAGCGGGAGGATAACCGCAACATCGAACCTGAACTGTTGCGCCGCTGGCTGAAGCAGCAGGGCCACACCGACGCTCTTATCGGCAAGGTGCTTTACCAATTGCAGAAGGCGGCGGGAGACACCAGTAAAAGCCTTTACGACCGCAACCACGCCGTGTATGGAATGCTCCGCTACGGCGTGAAGGTGCGGCCCGATGTGGGCGAGAACACTGTCACCGCTTGGCTGGTGGACTGGAAGCAACCGAAGAACAACGACTTTGCCTTCGCTGAGGAAGTGACCGTAACTGCGCCCAACGCCAAGGCGTATGGAAAACGGCCGGACATAGTGCTTTACGTGAACGGCATCGCGCTCGGCGCGCTGGAGTTGAAGCGCTCGACCGTGTCCGTCGCCGAGGGCATTCGACAGAACCTTGACAACCAGAAGAAGGAATTCATCGAGCACTTCTTCTCGACTGTGCAGTGGGTGATGGCTGGCAACGACACAGAGGGGCTGCGGTACGGCACAATTCAGACTCCGGAGAAGTATTACCTGACGTGGAAAGAGGACGGCCCCGGTGACAATCCACTCGACAAGTCGCTCATGCAGGTTTGCGCCAAAGCCCGCTTCTTGGAGTTCATCCATGATTTCATTGTCTTCGATGCCGGCATCAAGAAGCTTTGCCGCCACCACCAATACTTCGGCGTCCGTGCCGCCCAAGACTATGTGAACCGTCGAGAAGGCGGCATTATCTGGCACTCGCAGGGGACAGGAAAGAGCCTAGTCATGGTGTGGCTGGCCAAATGGATTCGGGAGCATGTCACGGATGCACGGGTGCTCATCGTCACCGACCGGACGGAATTGGATGAGCAAATTGAAGGGGTATTCAAGGGTGTCTATGAAGACATCTGCCGGACCAAGAGCGGGGTGGATTTAATCGCTCAACTCAACGCGACGAAGCCGTGGCTGCTCTGTTCGCTGGTTCACAAGTTCGGCGCGAGAGAAGGAGCTGAGGACGACATCGACGCTGCCGAGTTCATCAAACAGATGAAGCAGGCGATGCCGCCAGACTTTCGACCCAAGGGCAACCTTTTCGTCTTCGTGGATGAGTGCCACCGCACACAATCCGGCAAGTTGCACGAGGCGATGAAGGGCATCCTGCCCGATGCGGTGTTCATCGGCTTTACCGGCACGCCACTGCTCAAGGCGGACAAACAGAAGAGCATCGAAGTGTTTGGCCGCTACATCCACACCTATAGGTTCGACGAAGCGGTCAGGGACCGCGTAATCCTGGATCTGCGGTACGAGGCGCGTGACATTGACCAGAGCCTCACCTCTCAAGCAAAGATAGATCAGTGGTTTGAAGCCAAAACCAGAGGGCTGACAAACCTCGCAAAGGCACAGCTCAAGCAGCGTTGGGGCACGATGCAGAAGGTTCTGTCGAGCCGATCACGGCTGGAAAAGATCGTCGGCGACATCATGATGGATATGGCAACCCGTGACCGCTTGGTAAGCGGGCGCGGCAACGCTCTCCTCGTCTCCGGCAGCATCTACGAAGCGTGCAAGTTTTACGAACTGTTCAATAAGACCGACCTCAAGGGCAAATGCGCCATCGTAACCTCCTACGCACCCACAACGACAGACATCAAGGGAGAGGAAAGCGGCGAGGGCGAAACCGACAACATCGAAAAATACAACATTTACCGCCAGATGTTGGCTGACTGGTTCAACGAACCGCCAGAAACGGTAGTAAACAAGGTCGAAACCTTCGAGAAGGCGGTAAAGAAGAAATTTGTCAAAGAGCCGGGCCAGATTAAACTTCTCATTGTGGTCGACAAGCTTCTGACCGGGTTCGATGCGCCCCCAGCCACGTACCTTTACATTGATAAACAAATGCGTGACCACGGCCTGTTCCAAGCCATCTGCCGGGTGAACCGGCTGGACGGCGACGACAAAGAGTACGGCTATATCGTCGACTACAAGGATCTCTTCAAGAGCTTGGAAGAGTCGGTCCGCGATTACACGTCTGGCGCGTTTGACAGGTACGACAAGGAAGACGTGGCCGGGGTGCTGGAAGACCGGCTCGCCAAGGCCCGCGAGCGGTTGGAGGAGACTTTAGAGGCTGTGCGCGCGTTGTGTGAACCAGTTGAACCGCCAAAGGACTCCGCGGCCTATCTCCGGTATTTTTGTGCCCGGGACTCCGGCAATGCGGAGCAGCTAAAGGACAACGAATCTGCCCGCCTCTCGCTCTACAAGCATGTTGCGGCACTGGTGCGCGCCTATGCGAACCTCGCCACCGAATTTGAGGCGGCCGGCTATACTGCCGAGCGGGCTACCGCCATTAAGGCTGAGGTGGATCACTTCGAGAAGGTTCGCAACGAGGTGAAGCTAGCAAGCGGAGACTACATCGACCTCAAGATGTATGAGCCGGCCATGCGGCACTTGATCGACAGCTACATCCGCGCTGAAGAGAGTGAGAAGATCTCAGCATTCGATGACATGACACTCGTCCAACTCATCGTCGAACGTGGCGCGGATGCGGTGCAGGCACTGCCGGAAGGCATCCGCAAGAACAAGGAAGCTGTGGCGGAGACGATAGAAAACAACGTCCGCAGATTGATCATCGATGAGCAGCCAATCAATCCGAAGTATTACGAGAAGATGTCTGAACTGCTCGATGCTCTGATTGTAAAGCGCAAGCAGGAGGTGCTCGATTACAGGGACTATTTGGAAAGGATTGTTGACCTCACGAAGAAGGTGAAAAACCCCACAACAGGCGGATCGTACCCGCAGTCGCTGAACACGCCTGCCAAGCGCGCGTTGTACGACAACCTAATGAAGGACGAGACACTGGCACTTCAAGTGGATCGGGCCGTGCGTGACGGCCGGCAGGATGACTGGCGCGCTAATTCAGTCAAGATCAAGAAGGTGAAGATTGCGATCAAGGCGGTTCTGAACGACGACCAAACGCTCAGCGACCAAATTCTGGAATTGGTGAAGAATCAGAATGAATACTGAAAAGCATCGGATCACTGTGAATGGCCTGAGTGTGGAGGTGGTTCACAAGACCATCAAGAACCTGCACCTGGGGGTTTACCCACCGCGTGGCCGGGTGCGCGTTGCTGTCCCAATGCAAGTGAGCGACAATGCAGTACGGCTTGCAGTAGTCGGCAAGCTCGGCTGGATCAAACGCCAGCGGGCGAGATTTGAAACCCAGCCACGCCAGTCTCGGCGCGAGATGGTCAGCGGTGAGAGCCACTATTTTCTTGGGCAACGTTATCGTCTCCGAGTCGTCAGCCACGATGGCCCACCCGAAGTCCTGGTGCGCAACAAGTCCACCATTGAGCTTCATGTGCGACGTGGAACCAATGCCCGACATCGCGAGATGGTGTTGCAACGGTGGTATCGGCGACAATTGAAGGAACTCATCCCAGCACTGCTGGAGAAATGGCAAACGATCTTAGGGGTTGAGGTAGCTGCCTGGGGCATCAAAAGGATGAAAACCAAGTGGGGTAGCTGCAACATGAATGCTGGTCGGATTTGGGTAAACCTTGAACTCGCCAAAAAGCCCGTACAATGCCTTGAGTATATCGTCGTCCACGAACTCGTTCATCTCATCGAGCGTCATCATAGCGACCGCTTTATCTCGATCATGGATCACCACCTGCCCCAATGGCGGCTGCATCGAGATGAACTGAACCGCCTGCCGTTGGGCCATGCGACGTGGGAGTATTGATCAAGATCGTTGAAGCGGCTGCCAGGGAGGCCTCCAAGACAAGACGGTCCAACCGACAAGCGATGAGTTCGCCAATGGGTGAAATCCTAGTCGTTATGCTTAGAATAAGCCAGCGTGAGAAAGGGGATGTGTGGAGAAAGTTAAGCTGACAGGCAACCAACGGCGCTTGGTCAGTGAAGTGAGGCAACTCCTGGCAACTCTCATGCTCGATCCTGACGCCATTATTGCCGACGAGGATGTTGACGGACGCACGCCTCGTTTGGAGCTTGCTAAGGACCAGATCATCCGCAGTGCCGTGATCCTCAAGTATGTCTTAATGGATGAATATCTCAGCGCGGTCATCTGCTGGCACTACTTCGGCAAGAAACGAAGCTTTCCGCGACTATGGAGAACAAAGCGATTCAAGTCATTCAATTACTTCATTCTCGAAAGGCTGTACCTTCTTCAAAAGCTGGATCTCGTCAAGAGCATCCATACCATTCCCAAGTACGTATCCGCGGATCTCGCGGCATTAAACGATCTTCGGAATGGCATAGCACACTCTTTTTTCCCTCAGAATCGCAAGCGGAAGCCTGAATGGAAGGCGAAGAGCATCTTCACAGACGGTGGGTTCGAGCGGTTTCTCGAAGACATGCAGGAACTCTCCGACTTCTTCGTCTACCGCTTTTGGGTCGGGTCGCCGGAGGACATCAGCGCTAGGCCGAAAGTCAGCACGCAAGGGACGGAAACGAATGGCGGGTGGGCGCCTGAGCGGACAGTCTGGGCCAGGCGAGGCCCAGCTGCCAGCTAGCGTGTTACGCGACGCTGCGCCTTCATAAGGAAGAAGGCTTTGACGATCCTTTCCACCGTTTTGTCTAGGCATAGATATTCGGGACTCGCGAGTACCAAACATCGATCACGTTGACAAAACTTCGGCTCGAGCTGGAAAGGCCGAACACAACCCCCGGGAATTGCCTCTCATTCATCGCGAGTAACGTATTCTGTCTTGTGTTGAGTTTACCATCTTTCATGAAACCAAAGGACTATGGATGAGAACAGTAAAGAGGCAGGAACCCCAAAGTGGTTTTCAAGTTACTTGGCTAAACCGCTCCGGTCAGCGACCATTACGCCAGAATTCACTGCAGTTTGAATGTGAATCTGATGCGTTGAAGTTCGCATTCCGACTGGCGTCGTCGAAAAGCAATTCAAGAGCCACGGTCCAGATAAAAGTTGGAACGGCGTGGAAGTTGGTCTTGGGCTTCACGTCTCCCACTTTCGAATCTTCTCGCGAACACACTAATTAATTTCGTCCCCCTGCCTTGTGGAGGAAAATCCGGATATGCCCTTTGAGCCAGTTGATGACATCCCAAATATCGATGAAGTCTCACTTAATGCGAAGACAATTGATGGCATGATGAGAGGTCTAGTTAGACTATTTGTAACTGCGCTCAGGAATCAGTATGGAGTTGATGAAATCCTGAAGGAACTTCTGAGCGATATATTATTCATCTTCCTTATTTCGCACACGAGCATTCGCGCGATCGTAGATAGGGCCCTTAGAAAAACCGAGCATCCATTAATTGCTGATGCAATGTCGCTTACAAGGGAACAGGTCGAAAAGCTATTTGTCATCGCGCTCCTATTAGATAATCCGAACAAATGGATTACGCAGTATTTGAGGAATTCATGGAGAAGCAATTACGAGGATTACCTGCTTGCAAAAGATGAGCTTCAAAAGAATCTAATGTTTCAAGAATATATTAATAAGCATTGGCCAGAAGGAATTGAGAAAATGAGAAGATTGCCCAATCGAAGAGGCAGGGGTTCCAAGTTAATTGTTTCCTCCTTTGCCATGAGGGCGGTCAAGTACAAATTCAATAACCCGGACAGCCCAAAGCCGACATGGTTCAAACGCAGCGGGTCCGTCAGGGATTATCTCGATAGTTATTTTCAATTTCCGACTCCTGGAAAGGCGATACGAAAAATAAGAAATCCTAATATTCAATGTTTCCTCAGGCGATGGTACAAGGAATATCAGTTCCTCTGTGGGTACTCCCATGTGGCTCTTGGAAAACTGGGTCTATACGGAATGAGCAAATCCAAGGATTTCTGGACATCGGAAAAACTTGGAATCATGGCCAAAAGAAAAGCTGATGACGCCATTATATTAAGCTACACTGCTACTGCAAGTTCATGTGTGCTTGTGATGGCGATCTTGTCGAATCAATTCGGAGAGAAATCGAATCTACAATCGTTTTGGAAAGCTCTTATCGCCTTTTCGTTGTTTGCCAAAGCCGTCTGGAAAATTATGCCGGAGAAACTGTTAGAGTAAAAGACGAGGATATGGCGTGGCCGGCGCCTCCACCCGCGGCGCTGGAGAGCGCTGCCGCGTCACGCGCGGTTCTTCATGGGGCCAACGTACTTGCCAAAGGGAATCTCTATGAATCTACCAAAACGAACTGATTTGCCTTATTTCACGTACGGGCTTTTTAAGTCCACCGAACCGGCCCATAAACAGGTTGCTCCCTTCCTCGAAAAAAGCCCTGCGCGGACAAATGTGAAGGGCTCTATCTTCATTCGAGATGGCCTACCCCTGCTTCGCGTTGGTGGGAGTGAGCAGGTTATCGGGGAGCTCCTTTACTTCAGGCAACGGTACCGCGACGAAGCCTATGGCGTAATTTCAAGGTTCGAGCCGCGAGAACATTATCTATGGGGCAAAGTTTTCGTCGAAGGTAAGACTGTTTTGGCGAATTGCCTTGTTGGTCGACAGATGACAGAGGGTAATCCCTCACAGTTTGAGGCAAATGAGTGGGGTTATAAAAACGATCCAGTTTTTACTGAGGGTCTCAAGGTAGTGGCTGACATTTCGAAGGAATATGCATCCACTGAGTTTCAAAACGATCCGGCGCACACTTTTGATTGGGAACGCTTGTTTCTGCTACAGGCTGCGTACCTATTACTTTGGTCCGCCATCGAGCGATACACAGCCTTGGCGTACGGCCCTGACCTTGGCCCTAACGAGAGGGTGAATTGCCTTGGAATTGACGCGGCATTTCAAGGTGCTCTCAAAACCGTGGTCTCACGTACCGGTGAGGTGGTCGATTCGCGCGATCCAGCAGCCCGAAAGAGACTTGATCCCCAGGATCCAAAGGCGTCGATCCAGTACTACTATCGTGTTAGGAGCAACCTTTCTCATAGAGGGAAAGGCGCATACAAAGATGGCGAGATCATACGCAGATCGTTACTTGAGCTTCAAGACATCTTTAATAAGATGCTCAAGTGAACAACCTCGCCAACCCGGCGTCCACCCGAGCAGCGCAGGACAGCGCTGCCGGTAACGCGTTGATCGTTAGGCGGCAATTCGACGGAATTTTGGGGTCAGGCTTCTCCAATTACACAATTAGAGCCGATCGGTCAGAGAAGCCTCAGTGCAAGGGGAGGGGGACTGGTGCTTTCTCCTGGTGTTATTCCTGGCGTGGGAGTGCTGCGGACTCACCCTGAAAGAGTTGGGCCAGAAGGCAGAGGGACTGAGGCTTACCACCACGGCGAGGCGCTGCGCCGGTTTCAGCAGTGGATGAAGAGGAATGGCGACTTGGCTACCCGCTTCGCTTAAGCCGTCTCCACTTTGTGGAATGTGGAAGCCTGACCCTAGGAATGCTCATTCCTTGTCCGAGAGCTGGATGCGGGAAATCCGCCCGTCCAGTTCGATGAGCGGGATGTGGAAACGGAGCATGGCCGAGCTAGTGAGGCACCGGCAGACGAAAGGGCCGGACACAGATAGGCTCTGCCTAAACCACCGCGCCACATCTCGACTCTACCCCGGCCGGTGCGAAGAACAAGGGCGCCGGACGGGTGACGCGCTTTCTCCGTTCGTCAGCCCATACACATGTTGAGGTGAACACCTCGATGAATGACACAAAAGACACTAAACCATCTGATCAGACGATACACCCGCAGCCTATATATGCATATCTCACCCCGCTGGCCTTTCACAATTACTCGACACAGTACTTGACCGTGGCCCGTGCTGCCCGCGGTGAATCAGGATTTTCGCCTGTGCCGTATTATCTCTACTGCCGATCGCTTGAGCTGAGCATGAAGGCGTACCTCCTCGCTAAAGGCGTCGAGAAGACGGAGCTCAAGAAAAGGTCACTTGGACATGACCTGAATCAAATTCTGGGGAAAGGGGAGACTCTCGGCTTGGGTACTCTTGTAAAGCTGACCGACGAGGAACGCCGCGAGGTTTCAAAGGCCAACGTATATTACGTACACAAAGAGTTCGAGTATGCCAATGTGCTCAAGACAGTTCAAAGTTATCCGGGTCTCCCGGACCTGGGGATTCTTGATGTGCTGGCGAACCGCCTCTTGACCGCAGTGCACCCGATTTGCCTTTCTGCCTAACAGCCCGCATGCACCTGACCCGCAATGGGGAGCGCCATGCGTGCTTCAGTTTGGGATCTCAGAATACAATCACAAGAGCAAGCATATGAGAACGAAAGAAATGATCAGTGATTATCGCGTCAAATGGTTGAACCGTTCAAAGGGGAATACTCTCACCTCTGATACAAGAGAGTTTGATAGTGATCTTGACGCGCTGAGGTTTGCGCACGAGTTAGCGCCATTCAGCGGCAACGCCTAGATCACTGTTCAAACAAAAGTTGGAAAGGATTGGAATTTGGTGTTGGGCTTTACCTCCGCACAATCATTCACTGGAGAGTAATTGTGAAATATTTCCTCATTATTGCGTTTGGGTGGCGTTTGTGATATTCATCGCACAGTTTCAAGGGATAGCATGCTTGGGGTTGTGGCCTCAATTCACTCGACGTGCTCAAACCAATTCGCACACGAATTCTGACCACGAGTTCCTCCAAATTCTCCCCTCCTAGACCAATCTGAATCGCTGGCTGCTGTTGAGCGAAGGCATCGGACGCGGAGGTGTTTTGGCAGCATACTTCGAATGATCGTGGTGCTGCGCGCCGGACGGGTAGCGAACCAGTACAGACAGCGAATCGAGCGCTCAGAAGTGATCCCCTAGGGACAAGCGTCAGCGTACAGGCAGGTTGGAGGCGAGAAACACACCACGGCCGAGAACGGTTCGCATGACGTGGCGATTTAAAGATTGATGATGAACCATGGCGGCAGTCCAGTCGCCAAGGGTAACGAGGGCGAACGACACACGGGGTGCTATTCAGTGCTCGCGCATCGAACCAAAGTGAGGACCCCAAGAAAGGAGACACCAAAATGGGTTTCCAAAAGCCGGTGTGGATCGAGCAGGGCCCCGGCCCGCTGGCGATACCAATGGGTAATTACAACAAATCTGCCGGCGCCATTCAAGCGGTCGTCGTGGATCCTGTGACGCCGAATCGGGTCTTCGTGGCGACAGTTGGCGGTGGCATCTGGATGTCGAACAACGCTCTTGCGGCGGTTGATCCGAGCTGGCTCCCGTTGACTGATCATTCTCCGTCGTTGACGATGTCGACGCTGGCGATGAGCCCGTTGGATCAGAATCGAAATACGCTCTATGCGGGATCGGGGCGCACCACGCACGGCCTACCGCTGGTGGGGCCGGCCGGGGGGCCGCTGTTCGGGATGTTAAAGACGGTGGACGGCGGGACAACCTGGAACGAGATCGGGCGGAACGTGTTTCAAGGGAAATTTGTGGCGAGGATCCTGCCCGTCAATGCGAAAACGAAACAGGGCGATCTGGTGCTGGCGGCCACTTTGGAAGGGGGGCTCCACATTAGTCCGGATGGTGGGGCGACGTGGGGTCTTTCGAATGCGGTAAACGCTCCCGTGACGGATGTGGCGGCGGACCCAGCGAAGTCCATGAGAGTGTACGTCGCGGCCACGCAGCGCGTGTTCCGTAGTGAAGATGCAGCGGACAAGGACTGGCACGACATCACTCCCGGTGATTGGTGGAACCTGCCGGGGTGGTCGACAATCCGTTTCACCGTGAGTCCTAGCACCGACTTGAAGGGCAACCACTGGCTCTATGCCAGTGCGACCGGCGCCGCAGGCAACGTGAGCATTCTCTTTACTCCGGATCAGGGTACGAATTGGTATCCGGTGGGGATGCCTCCCGACAATTCCATTGCCGGCTCGCCCATGGCGGTCAGCCCGCTGAGGCCGGACGCTTTGTTTAACGTCACGGATGCGGGCAGTCCCAATAATTGGATGGCGATTGTCTCGCCAGGGCATGCTACACAGTGGACGCTGGTAGAGAGTCAAGGCGCCAACGGAACTGGGCCGCATACCGACGCGCGCGACTGCGTTTTCGTGCCGGACGGCAGCGTCCTGTACGAGACGAATGACGGGGGGATTTTCCGGCTAGTGAATCCGCACGGACTGCAGAACCTGCCGCCCCGAAAGTGGAGCGAGGCGGTGGGGAACATTCGAGTCGCGGAGTTTATTGCAATCGCCTATGATTCGGTGAACCATGTTCTGTTTGGGGCGACGCAGGACAACGCGATTCCGCAACAGACGGTTCAAGGTGGGCTGGATTGGGAAATCAACGAAGAACCTTGGGGCGACGGTTTCGAGGTGGGAGTCGACGTATCGAGCGTTCAGGGCGCAGCGATCCACTATAGTTCGCAGCAGAACCTGTTCCGATTCATCCGGCGGACCTATACAGCACCTAAGCAAGTCACGGCCTCCCAATACCTGGATCTGGTGATCGCTGGCACCGGCGGGGAGCATTACAACCAGGTGGAAGGCTCGCTTCGCGACGACGGCGGCTTGGGAACGGTGCGGTGGAATCAGAGCTGGGCAGTGAACGCTGCCGACCCGACGCGCATTCTGCTGGGGACGGATTTCCTCTACGAGTCTTTCGACCGCGGCGATAACTTCACTTCACTCGGCGGCCTAGCGAACAACAAGAACGGGGAGTGGATTCCGGCCAATCCGGTCGGGACGGTTTCCGCGTACGCTTACGGCCATCGCGATAACATGGACGTTATCTATCTCGGGGCGGGCGGGAAGCTGTTGCTGCGGGCAGGTAAGGCGGGGCTGCCAACGAATGTCGCAACCTATCCGGGTGGGATGCCGGTGGGGGTGGTGATGGATCCCGATGATTGGCGTCGCGCCTACGTGTTGGACGGGTCGGGCAGAGTGTTCCGGACGATGGACGCAGGCGCCATGGCCGGCGGATGGAGCGAACTGACGGGGAACCTTCCACAGCTCAGTGGGGACCTCCGGTCGATCCAAGTGATGCCTCGCGGAGCGGTGAACGGTATGGAAGTCGTTTTCGCGGCGGGCTACGGCGGTGTGTTTGTGGCCGAAAGTACGGGCGACGGGCGCTTCGCTATGTGGCGCAAACACGGGTTCAATTTTCCGAACGCGGTGGTCACGGACCTGCACTACAACGCGACAGATGACGTCCTCGTGGCGGGGACTTACGGGCGGGCCGCCTGGGCTCTTCCGAATGCGAGTTCCTCTCTGGTGGGCGAACCGAGGTCCATTATCCTGTCGAGCCAACAGAACCTGTGCGTACAAGGTTGGGTCGAAGGCTCGGTTGTGACATTCTCGGCGAAGATGACAGGGGGCGCTCCACTCACCGGCCCGCTGTCTTTTCAATGGACCGTCTTAGGAGGTGTGGCTCAACCTCCGCTAACGGCACCGCAGGTAGTCGTGACGATGCCGCCAGCGGGAACGGAGGTCGTCATCATACTCACGGTCACGGACGCTACGGGGTATGAGGTGGTGGGGTTGTCGATCGGTATGTCGGTGACGGAGGACGTGGCGATCCAGCGCGCCCTGTACTGCTGGCTCATTGACAAAATCAACCAAGAGACAATCTTCAATCCGTTCACCAATCCGCTCGGGCCGGATGTGGGGCCTGACATCGGCATCGACAATCCGGTTGGACCCTGGGGGCCTGCCTTCGGGCCGACGACGATCGGCGGACTGCCGGACTATGCGGGGCTTCATCAGTTGATGAGCCGCTTTACCCAAGTCCTGGGCAACCTCGCGAAAAACGATCGGGTGAAAGCGAGCCAGCCAACGCTCTACCAGATGTCGGAAGGGGCCGTGAGACGATGGGCCGCGCTGGAAGCTGCGACTGGACGGGTGACGGTGAGTCTCGGGCCGTCGGATGCGGCTCCGGACGGGCGTGGGTGAAGGCCGGGCAACCTCCTTGAGCGATTTTTCCGGCTTAAAGATCAAGGAATTTTTGGGGTGGAGTGGACCCCCAAACTGAGACATGGATAATAGGGACAGTTTTCAAGAAAGAGAGCCATGTCCCAGAAGAAGAAAGCGCGGGTTTACAGTCGGTAAAATTCGGGACAGTCCCGAATGGCACTAAGTTAAGGGTTTTCGCCACGCGGCACACGCATCCGCCTGGGTACCCCCACCGTGGTACGTTGTAAGATGGTTCGTGACAGGTT
>JAIQFY010000027.1 GCA_020072965.1 Terriglobia bacterium
GGGTCGAGATTGTTGGTCAGGCGCACCGCCGTCTCGCCGCCGAAGGGGTAGTAGAATAGGTCGCCAGAAGAGTTTATCAACGCCGCGGTCGCCTCGGCATTCATTTCGTAGTTGCCGCGATGAGCAATCTGTTTCGCCTGCTCGGCACTGGTCCCGGGAAGCCTTGCAAAAGCCGTCTCCATCTTAGCGGCATCAAATAAGGGCTCTGCTTCACCGGACATCGCATTGACCCGCATCAACTGGCCCTGCCGGGCTCCCCCTCCCTGCAGTTGTTCGGCGCCCGGCGGGCGCTTGGTCCAGAGATAGTGGATACCGTCCTTCATCCACCGCAACCCGGTGGGGGGATTTCCGTTGAAGTTGACACGAACTTTGGGATCAGGACTGTAAATTTCGTCCAGCGTCAGGAGTTTCTGCTGGGCCAGAACTGGCAGACAAATAAAAAGAACCCCGATCAGCAGGATCAGGTTCCGCAGGCGGATTAACATTTTTTCTTTTCCTCCCCGTGAGCGTCGAATATTTGATGGGTTGGTTTGACAGACCGTTTATAATTCCCCTCGTTTGAGTGAGGCATCACAGCATAGCCCAGCACTTTCGGGATTCAAAGTCATTTATGACTGTTGAGGGCCTCAAGGGGCCTCGCGAGGAAGCAGCCATAATTGCAGGGTGGATTGGTTCATGGTGGGATGTCGTTTTCCACTACAAAAATCCGCGATGGGAAATGCGTCCGTTGCGGCTACCAAACCATGGTCACCATAAGATTCCCGCTCTGAAAACAAAGGATTCCTGATCGGGTTGAACAGAATCAATTCTGAAAGGACATTCCCGTGGGGTTCAAAGACCGGTTACAGGAAGTGAGGGTGGGTTTTCAAAGTTCTTTCTGGGTGGCCAATATTACCGAAATTTTCGAGCGCCTTTCCTACTACGGCGCCTTCTCTTCGCTCGCCCTGTACTTGCAGGAGCAACTGAATTTCTCCACTACGCAGACCGGCACCCTGACCGGCATTTTCGGCGGCATGGTGTGGTTCCTGGCCATTTTCGGCGGAGCCGCCGCCGATCGCCTCGGATTCCGCCGCGCGCTGTCCATCGCCTACTTCATCCTCGCCACCGCCTACTTTCTGATCGGCTCCATCGGCTCGCCCTGGCTTGCTCCCGTACGCAACGCGGTTCCGCTGGGCTTGTTTGTCGGCTTCATCCTCATTCTTCCCGCGCTCGGCGTTTCGCTGGTGAAGCCGTGCGTCGTCAGCACCACGGCGCGCGCCTCGAAGGAAAACGTGCGGTCCATCGGCTACTCGATTTACTACACCATGGTGAATATCGGCGGCGCGGCCGGGCCCTTGGTGGCCAGCTGGGCACATCGCAATCTCGGCGTGGAGAACGTCTATCGCATCGCCGCCCTGAGCGTGCTCGCGATGTTTTTTGTGGTGCTGATCTTCTTCCGCGAGCCGCGCAAAGCCGGCGACGGACCGACTCCTTCGGTCGCTGAAGTGGCGCACAACTTCTGCGTCGTGCTGGGTAATTACAAACTGGTCTTACCGGTGCTCGTGGTCGCCCTCGTGCTCGTGGCCGCTTCGCTCGCCGGAGTCGCGGTGCCGTGGTGGGTGTGGATCGTCATTCTGGTGCTTGCGATGGCGGGCATGAGCCGCTTCATGTGGTTCCTGGTGCTGTTCACCGGGTATTGGATCGTCTTCTGGCAGGAATTCATCAGCCTGCCCGTCTACATCCACAACTACATCGACGTCAACGCCCCCGTCGAGGCAATCCTCATCACCGACGGCCTCGTTGTAATCGTGCTCACCATCGCGGTGAATTACCTGACGCGCAGGATTCCCGCGTTCCCCGCCGTGATCCTAGGCACCGTCATCTCATCCCTCGCGTGGCTCATTCTCGCTTTCCGCCCCACCCTCTGGGGCGCAATACTGTCGCTGTTTGTGCTCGCGCTGGGTGAGATCATCCAGTCGCCGCGCTATTACGAGTACATCTCGCGCCTGGCGCCCCCGGGCCAGCAAGGCACCTATATGGGCTTCGCGTTTTTGCCCATTGGCATTGGCTCGCTCATCGGCGGATGGTTTGGCGGAAGCATCGTGCACCATTTCGGCGAAGTCACACACCAACCTGATCGCATCTGGTTCGCTGTGACCGCCGTCGGCCTGGCGACCGCCGTTCTTCTCGCGATCTACAACAAGATCGTCCGCCCGGTGCAGGCCAACGAAAATGCCACCCGCTGAACACTGACGAATACAGGGGCACAGAGACACGGGGTATGCCGGCTTAGTGTTTTCGGCGCCCCGGGCATCTCTGCGTTCAATCAATTGCAGCTCAGCTTTACCCCTCGAGAGCCGCAATTCAAGACTTTCCAATTCTCAACCGACGTGTCGAGTCCGTTCAGTTGGTACCCGGTTTAGCTGAGCTTGGGATAGGCGAGGGGATCCATCAACCCATGCGATTGTGGCGGGTCGTCACGGCCATCGGGGTGGGCACCACTGTTCTCATGGTGCTTTACAACAAGCTGGTCATGCCCAGGAAGAGTGAGGTGGCGGGATAACAGCTGCGACGCAGGATAGCCTTTGCAGGGAAACGGGACTACAGATTCAAGAAAGGAATGGCAAACGGGATGTAATGGAAGGAAAAGACCGCCCCGGAATTCTGTTTAAATTCTTTTAAGGCAAACTCCCGGTAGATCATCTCATCCATCAGCTCCTCGTCCCACCCGTACATCTCAAAATAAAGCCACACGTCACACTGGGAGAAACAATCCCCGCTGCGCTGGACCATCACCATCTTTACTTCCGGGATGGAGGCATACAGGTCTCGAACTTCATCGCGGATCACATGAGCGAGTTCGGAGGGTTCACGCCGCTGAAGAAGGGGTGTCCAGTTGCCCGGGAATACTGAAGACGCCTCAAAATCCATGGTCAAAGATTCGAGTTCAAAGTTCGATGTTCAAGGTCCAAGGTCCGAAGTCCAAAGTCCAAGGTCCAAGATCCGAAGTCCAAAGTCCAAAGTCGAGAAATCAGTTCCAAGTCCCAAATTAAAGCCCCAATGCTTCTTCCGGCCTCCGGCTTCCGGCTTCTAACCTCCGAACTCCGACTTCTGAATTCCTGCCTCTGGCTTCTGACTTCCGACTTCTGCCCTCTGACTTCATTCGCAGGCCTCTTACGGATCCCCAAATACCTCTTCCAGTCACCCCGCCCAATCAATCCCCCACATCCACAAGGACCAGTTCCCGCTGAATCGGCTGACCGGTAACGCGGATCTCGAAATTGTCGCCCATGTAAACGTCGATCTCGCTGCGGACCCCGAATTCATTGGGCAAATAGACGCCCGGCTCAATGGAAAAGCAGGTCCGTGGGATCAGCTTCCGGTCGTCCTGGGTCTCCAGATTATCGATGTGGGCACCGTTGCCGTGGACTTCCAATCCGATATTGTGCCCGGTGCGGTGAATGAAGAATTTTCCGTACCCTTTCGATTCGATATGACCCCGGGAGACGTCATCCACCTCCCAGCCATAAGGGGTCTCCTTACGGGCAGCCCGCTGGTTCAAGTACTCCACCGCCGCGTCGCGCGCCCCGATCACCACTTTGAAAACCTCGTGATGGCGCTGGCTTGGACTTCTCCCGCAAAAACCCGTCCACGTGTAATCGGCATAGACCGAATCGTGCTTCTTCAACTTGGCCCAGTAATCGATTAAAACGAAATCTCCCTTCCGGATTTCCTTGTGCTTCTCCCGGGTGGGACCGTAGTGCGGGTTGCCGCTGTTTTCATTGACGGCGACGATCGGCGCATCGTAGGAAGTCAGATTCTCTGCTTCAAAACGTTCCCACATCCACTGTTGAATATCGTATTCGGTGGTCCGCTGACCGCGCCTCAAGCGGGCGCCGATCTCAGCATAGGCGCCATCCTTGATGGCCATTAGTTTTCTTTCCGCCTCGTGGTGCATGGCCAACTGGTCCTCACTCCATCGGGACTCAAAAAACTGAACGAGGTCCTTGGAGCTGACCACTTTCTTCCCGAGGGATTGAATCAGCTCGATGGTGCCCGCATCCACCCGCGAGAGGTAAGGGATGGCACATTGGGGGGAGTATTCCATCGCGATGGTCGTGGCGTCCCTCATCATTTCCCTCAAATGCTCGGTCATGTCACGCCAGCTGAGGAACAGAATCTTCTTCCCGGGGAGAAAATCCAAGTTCGTCGGTTCGATGACACTGTGCAATCGGACCGGCTCGCCCGATGGTGGAATCCAAAACCACCACCGACGGGTCAGCATCGTTCCTTCCTTCCAGCCCACCACCTTGCGGGCGATAGGATTGCCTCCTTGAAAGTCGTACATCAGCCACCCATCAATTTTGTAATCTTTCAACGCAGCCTGAATGCCGGCAATGTCGATGCTCATGAATTAATTCTCCAGAGAGGATTATTTGAGGATTGTTACCAGGATTCCGGAAATCAGTATAGCAGATTTAAAAGGGAGCGGACTCCCGTCTGCAACAAAGGAATGAAAAATCTGAGGGATTTCATGGGGGCGGGCACTCCGGGAACCTCCCCGACCTCCCGAGTTGCCAGGGGAGTTGATGGATTGCGGTGCTACCGGAACAATCTTTCAACAAAGGCAATGTGGTAAGCCAGAAAGCATCCAAATAGAACGCTCATGGTGCCGGCGAGAAGTCGGATCTGATGGTTGAACCGGTCAAACCTTCGAACGGTGAATATGAACGGCAAGCTGATGGCAGTGCTCATGACCAGCATACCTGCCATAGAACCCACCCCGAACACGAACATATAAATCAACCCGTGCAGTGGTGAAGGCAGAGTGGTCAGCACCAGCAGGGTGAGCGCGGCACTCCCCGCCAACCCGTGTACCATGCCCACCCAGAACGGTTTCTTTCCCAGGTTGACGGAATGGTGCGACCCCGCGGCATCAGGGGCCTTCAAATGCGAGTGAAAATGAACATGGAGGGGCCCTCCCTCCTGATGAGCGTGTAAATGGAGATGTTCCCCGCGCCTGAATTTCGACAGGGCATGGGCGCCCAGCAGGATCAGCATCAAGGCCACGGAAAACTCAAAAGACAACGCCACCTTCGCAGGGATCGAAAGACGCAGAACAAGAACCAGAACTCCAACCATCATCAACGAGGCGGTGTGCCCCAGACCCCACAGCCCTCCCACCAGGGCCGATTTCCAAAGGTTGCGTTGCTCACTCACAATGGTCGAGACGGCGATCAGGTGGTCAGCATCCAAGGCATGCTTCAAACCAAGTACGAACCCGAGGCTAATCGCCACTACCAAAGAAGGAGACATTGATCACCCATGATCGTGAGCAGGAAACGAGAAGGTCGATTCAAGAAGTTAGCCGAAGATTACACCGGGAAGTCAACGCTTTCAACCCGATTGACCAGAAAATCGCAGGGATTTCCATACACACTGATGAACCGGGGTCCACCACCCTACCCCGATACATCAGCGGCACCCTTCGTTACGAATGAAATGCGCCGGAATGGAATCAGACTACGACGAGCTTCTCAACGCTGGCGGGGTGGTTTGCTTCCCGGTTGGACCGGTTCTTCAACAACACGTCCTTCAGCGTCACACGCCGGAAAATCTCCAGGACACTAGCACGCGCTTCCGCACAAACCTCATGAATCGAGCACCAGGACATGCGTTCACATTCAATCCCGGGAATAAGACACTGGTTCAAAACAATCGACCCTTCAATCGCTTCGATGATATCTAAGAGTGATATTTCTGACGGGTCCTTCTCTAATGAATAACCGCCCGCTGCGCCTCGATGGGATTTAATAAAACGTGCGTGTGTCAATTGCTGCAATATCTTTGAAAGAAAATGAGAGGGAATATTTTCGGAATAAGCCAATGCGGGCAAATGAACGATGTTGCCCCGAGGAAACTCAGCCAGTCGAGTCATAACTCGCAACGCATAATCACTTGCTCGGGTGAGTTGGAACATACGCCTCCTTTCCTCCAGTTAAGCCTCCGCTGAAGAATTCTACCATTTCTGCCGGCGTCAAGCTACTCTCATTGAATTGAAGCAGGGTGAGGGGATAAATTCAAGGGCGAGGGGGAGGGAGTTTTCCCCACCCCCAAGGTGTATTGAAGTGAGGGTTCAGACCCGGATCGGACCCGGCTCCGCTAGCCGGACTCGCCGCTCCGCGAGATAGGCGCGAAGCCCGTCCCGCCAGAACTCCATATCGTCCATCCCATATTGCGCTAATTTGGAGTGGGCAAGCACGGAATAAGTCGGGCGCTTGGCAGCAGCCCCGTACTTTGCAGATGTCGTTGGCGTTAGATTTGCCGTCAGTTCCGCCTCCTCAAAGATGGCGCGCGCAAAATCGTACCAGGAGCACGCGCCTTGCGCCGTGACATGAACCACGCCGTAGAGTGATCCCCGGGTTCCAGCCTGTGGGATCTCCGTGCGGTGATCTCGTTCAAACAGGACCAGTTCATGGATCTTGCG
Organism: Terriglobia bacterium; assembly: GCA_020072965.1. Classification (GTDB taxonomy): domain Bacteria; phylum Acidobacteriota; class Terriglobia; order JAIQFV01; family JAIQFV01; genus JAIQFV01. Next base: position 6,467 of record JAIQFY010000027.1, read on the forward strand.
GGCGGCCTCGGCGGCACGCGTAGGGGTCAGCACCTGGTCGCTCACGACGCGAATCGGTTGTTGCTCGCGTTGCAGCCGCAACATCAGGTCCACAAAATTATAGCCCTTACTGCTTCGCCCGGCGTCGCCATAGAGCCCGCAGGTCCGGATGATAAAATGACGAGGGCAGTTGTGCTTCACAAAGAACTCACCGGCCAGTTTTGAATTGGCGTAAACACTCTGGGGGTTGGGGGCATCCTCCTCAGTGTAAGGGGCTCCCTTGGCTCCGTCAAAAACGTAATCGGTAGAAGTGTGGACGAACAGGGCGTCATGCTTGCGGCAAAGCTGGGCCAGGTGCCGGACCGCAAAAGCATTCACGGAAAAGGCCTTTTCTTGAACCGTTTCGCACAAATCCACCTGATGATAGGCACTGGTATTGAGGACGACATCGGGATAGGCCCGGGTGAACAGCCGTTCAGTCGAATCATAATGGACAATATCAAGGTCCTTGTGCCCGAGCGCGACGACCGTCTCATTTTCAAAGGCAGTGGCGAGTTCACCTCCCAACTGCCCATTGGCCCCAATAATAATGATCTTCATGTCCCTGTTCTTATATCCCTGTTCTTCCAACTCGGAATGCCTCATTAATTAGACGGAAATCTTCTCCCCTCAGGGTATGTAGAATTCCGAGAGTTGTGCCACGACATATTCCTGCATGGCCGGGGTCAATTCGGGGTACATCGGGAGCGCCAGCACTTCGTGGCAGGCTGCCTCGCTGGCGGGGAAATCGCCCTCTTTGTATCCCAGGTACTTAAAGCAAGCCTGCAGGTGCAGCGGGATGGGATAATAAACGGCTGTAGAAACTCCGCGGCCCTGCAGGAACTTCTGCAATTCATCCCGGCGTTCCACGCGCACGACGTACTGATTGAACACTGACTTTGCGTAGGATTGGATCACCGGCCCTCTCACATTCCCTCCGAGTCCGGCTTGGGCCATCAGGCTGTCATAGATCCCGGCGCGCAAGCGCCGAGCGTTGCACCACTCGTCGAGGTATTTTAACTTCACGCTGAGCGCCGCCGCCTGGAGGGCATCCAGCCGGCTGTTATAACCGACGATTTCATGAACGTACTTGGTGCGTCCCCCATGCATTCTGAGGAGCATCACCTGATCTCGGAGATGCTTATCATTGGTGACCACCATGCCTCCGTCCCCGAGACCTCCCAGGTTCTTGGACGGGAAAAAGCTGATGCAGCCCAGGTCGGCCATGGATCCAGCTTTGTGCCAACTCCCCTGAAGGCAGTACTCTGCCCCGATCGACTGCGCAGCATCTTCAAGAACTTTCACCCCTCTCCTTCCGGTGATTTCAAGGATAGGCTCCATGTCAGCCGGCTGCCCGAACAAATGAACGGGAATAAGGGCTTTCGTTCGGGGAGTCATCCTCGCCTCAATCTGCCCGGGATCGAGGTTGAACGTCACGGGATCAATGTCCACGAAAACCGGGACTCCGCCTGCGTTGTAAATCGCACCGGCGGTCGCAAAGAAGGTAAAGGGTGAGGTAATGACCTCATCACCTCGCTCAATTCCCACCGCGCGCAGTCCGAGAAGGAGTGCATCGGTTCCGGAGGCCACACCCACTGCATAGGCCGTGTGACAGTAGCTGGCAATCTCCGTTTCGAGCGCTTCGACCTTCGGTCCAAGAATGAAGCCTTGCGATTCGAGGACTTCGTGAATTGCCTCTTGCATTTCCCCGCGAAGACGTGCGTATTGAGCGCGCAAATCCACTGAGGGGACTTTCATTAGAACAGATGATTTTTCCATGACCTGCTGTTTTGACCTCCCTGAGGGGACTATCTCCCGATGATGTAATAGCCTGCTCCCTGCTCCCAGCTCCAGCTCCGCGCCACTGCACCCAAGGAAAAGGGATTATACTCTTGTGAGGCTCCTGTTCAATCAAGATCAGAGACGCAACAACAGGGCCCGGAATGTTTTATTGACATTGAGGGATGCCCCGGCAAGCTCACATCCGCCAATGACCGACCCCTTGCAGCGGAGTGACCGGCTTCAGCCCTCCGACGTGCGTGCTTCAGCCTTCCATTCCTGTTTCGCAGCCGATCCTTGGACGGCCGGCGTCTTTTCCATTTCATAGATCAGATAAGCCCATCGTGACTGCGGGATGAAACTTGCGGCCATCCGGTTCAAAGATTCAAATAACCGCTGGACCACGCGCCATCGCCCCAAACCCGGAAACCCATAACGGTAATGCAGCACCATCCGAAACACCGGGAAGGGTTGTCGAAATTGCAGCACCGGTAGAAAACCTGTTTCGCGGCGGATCAGATCCTGCAGGGCGAGGGGAGAGTTGCACTTGATTCCGGCCTCTGCTTTGATCAGAAAGATCTGCAATCGGACAATGAAATTCCTCCCGTTCGGTTCTATGATGATGATCTTCCCTCCCGGCCGGCAAACCCGCGAGATTTCTTTCAAAGTTGCTTCCCGTTCCGGCAGATGATGCAGGACGTCGCGACACAGGACGATGTCAAAGCACTCCCCGGGAAAAGGCAGTTGGTCGGCGCGGGAGCAAGCAAAACCGCATTTTGAAAGCTGGCTCCTTGCGAAGATAAGTTTGTTCGGAAAAAGATCGATTCCAAACAATGTGGCTTCGCTCTCGCCAAGAAAGAATAAATTACCCCCTTCTCCACATCCCACTTCGAGAAGGCGTTGCCCCCGGCGGGATTGAACGCGGTCCAACAAGGTCTTTTCCGTCTCCGAGAAATAGGGACTGCTGGTTTGATGACGGAATCGCTTGGCATCCGCGGCCTCAAAATAGAGGGATTGAATGGTGGAGAAATTGTCGGGGGGGATCAATTGAGATTCTGACTTCCTTTGAGGAATTTCGGAATCCGCCATTCGAAGGGCTGCGATTTGACCGTCCCCGTCTTCCGCAAGCCTCCGGTGGGGGCTTAACCCATCTTGAATTTTCGAAAGGCCACCGCAGCCATCCTCAACAAGAGTAAGCCATGACGGAAACGGCTGATCTTGGTCGTTCCATAGGTGCGCTCGTGATATCGGACAGGCACCTCGACAATCTTGAGATTGAGTTTCGCAGCCCCGAACAGGAGGTCGAAATCGCCGAACGGATCAAATTCTCCGAAGAAGCTGCGATTGGCGGCAATTCTCTCGTAGGTGTCCTTCAGGAGGGCTTTGGTCCCACACAGGGTATCCCGGATTCGTTGCCCCAGGGTCCACGTAAAGATCACGCTGAAAAATTTATTGCCCAGCAGGTTCAGAAAGCGCATGGCCTGTTTTTCCATCGGATACACCAACCGGGAACCGTTGACGAATTCCGCTTTCCCCGACGCCAAGGGTTCAAAGAACTTGGGCAGGTCCTCCGGTACCACCGTGAGGTCGGCGTCCAGAATAATCAACACGTCCCCCGAGGCGGTCGCAAATCCTTTCCGGACCGCATCCCCCTTCCCTTTCCCCTTCCCCTGGGAGATGAATTTGATGTCCTTCTCACCGTCGAACCGCTCCATGACCTCGTGTATTTTCTCGACCGTCCCATCCGTCGAGTTGCCATCGACAAAGATGATTTCAGTGTGACGGCCCAGTGCGGGGATACGCGCCACCGCGGCTTCAATGTTGCCCACCTCATTGCGGCACGGAATCACGACCGTAGTGGACCACCTCGCATTCGCACCTTCCACCACGCTATGACAGACCCCGGAGGCACATGGAGAGGGTCTTGCCACGATGTACTCCACCAGGCACAAGTGTCGCAACAGGGGAAGAGGGGCCAGGAGTTTATTCAGAACCCACGACAGGATCGGCACATTCAGAGGAAGCAACAGGCGCGTGCCATGCTTCACCGATTCGAACCCGCTGAGTTCCAGCAGGTTCATGACATCGGCCATGGGGAGCCAGTTTTGCAACGACTGCTTCGTCTTCAAATGCAACCGCTCTCCCAGTTTCAAGACAGGCTCCCAGAGAAAGTTGTAGTAGCTGATGATGATTCGGGTGTCGGGGATTGAGACTTTGTGCAACTGCCGGAATACGGCGAGGACGTCCTCGAGGTCTCCAATTAGATCCGAGAGAATGATCGCATCGAAGGATTCCTCAAGTGTCAGCTGATCCGCATCCATCCTCTTGAATTCCAGGTGTGGATACTTTGAGCGCGCAATGGAAAGCATCGAGTCACTGAAATCAATCCCAACGCCCCATCCGGGTGCGACGGCGTTCAGAAGATCCCCTGTCCCGCACCCGATCTCGAGAATCCGCCCCCCTTCCGGAATGACGAACCGGTAGAACTTTTCCATCTCGCGGTAGTAGTATGGGTTTCGCCGTTTCCAGAGGTCCCGGCGGTAGGCATTGGCCTCAAAATAGGCCTTCAGTCGGGTCGTGTGGGAGGAGGAAGACCCGGCCGGGGCTTCAGACGCGCTGGAGGGTGGTACGGCCAACGTGTCGGTACCATTCGATGGTTTTCTTGAGTCCGTCATCTAATGAAGTTTTCGCCTTGAACCCGAATAGCAGTTCAGCGCGAGAGGTTTCCAGCCTGCGGCGAGGTTGGCCATTGGGCTTGGAGTGATCCCATTGGACTGAGCCGGTGAAACCGGTGAACGCAGCGATTTTCTGGACCAGCTCCCGAATTGAAATCTCAAATCCGGCGCCGATATTGATGGGAGATGAATCGTTATGCTGCTCAGCGGCCATCAAGATGGCGTCGGCACAATCCTCCACATAAAGAAATTCACGGGTCGCGCTTCCATCTCCCCAGCAAGTGATTTCCCGAGCTCCGCTCTCCACGGCTTCCGTGCATTTGCGAATCAGCGCAGGGATGACGTGCGAGGCCTCCAAATCAAAGTGATCCCGCGGACCATACAGGTTGACCGGCAGTAGGAAGATGGAGTTGAAACCATACTCTTCACGATAGGACTGCGACTGAACAAGTAACATCTTCTTTGCCAGTCCATAGGGAGCGTTGGTTTCTTCCGGGTACCCGTTCCAGAGATCCTCCTCGCGAAACGGGACCGGAGTAAACTTGGGATAGGCGCAGACCGTGCCGATGGCGACAAACTTCTCGACGCCTCCGAGGCGGGACGCTTCAATAAGCTCGACCCCCATAACCAGGTTGTCATAGAAAAATCTTCCCGGATTTCGGCGGTTTGCCCCGATGCCTCCGACGACTGCGGCCAGATGAATGATCAAGTCCGCGCGGGCCTGGTCGAGGCAGCGCCGTATGGCCTGGCGGTCCCGCAGGTCGTGGTCCCGGCTCCGAGGGGCAAAAATCCGCGGGCATCCCAGGGTTTTGAGTTTCTCGACCACATAGGAGCCAAGGAAGCCCGCCCCTCCCGTCACCATCACCGATCGATTCGACCAGAAGCCCATGAAAAGATCCTACTGCTCCTTCATCGCAAGCGGTTGCACCCAGTCCACCCGCCCGATCCACTCTCCGACGTTTTCCGAGTACCAGCGTATGGTCCGCCGGATGCCTTCCTCCCAGGAGACCTGCGGTTTCCATCCCGAGACCTGATGCAGTTTTTGGTAGCCGACCAATAACTCTTCTACATCACTTGTCCCAGGACGAAATCGCTGCTCTGCGATCTGCAGCGGCTTTTCTTTCCAGTACCCTTCCCGCACGCCGATTCTGAAAATCAGGCGAAACCAGTCTTCGATCGAGATGTTTTCTCCCTGGCCGTAAGTGTAGACTTCTCCCGGGCGACCATAGAGCGCCACGTTCAAGTGACCTTGAACCCCATCGTCGACGTAACAAAAATCCCGCCGTGCCTTCACGTAACCCAATTCAATGACATCCCGCAGGAGCGCCTGGCTGATGATTGTACCGGTAACATAACGCGGATTCTGGCGGGGACCATAGTTGTTGAACATGCGGGTGGTCACGCCCGGAAGCTGGTAGGCGTCATAAAAATTCATTGTCAGAAAGTCAGAGGCCACCTTAGAGGTGGCATAAACGCTTTTGGGGTTCAAAGGAGAGCGCTCATGAAGGATCACACTCCCGTTCTCATGAAAGTCATGCTGATCCTTCACTGCTTCGTTCACATTGCCATACTCCTCCGAGGTGCCTGCGGTATCGAATTTGAATATTGAAATATCGTTGTCGATGACCGACTGCAGCAGGTTCAGGGTGCCCAGAACATTAGAATAAACGGTGTCATAGGGGCGTTCCCAGCTCTCGCCCACATGGGCCTGCGCGGCCAGATGAAAGATGATTGTGTCCTTTCCATCTTTCAGATCGCGGATCGCCAAATCCACGGAGTGCTTGTCTGTGAGATTTCCGCGGTAAACCTTGATTTGGTTTCGCAGATGGTTGATATTTCGGAGTTCATGACTGGAGGTGGCGCGGACAAATACCCGCACATCAGCGCCATATTCGACCAGCGTCTCCGTGAGGTGGGAGCCGATAAATCCGTCCGCCCCGGTGACAAAAGCAGTTCGGCCCTTATATTCGTTGGCCAGGCTCTTCATAAATGGGACCCCTTAAAGGTGAGCAAAAGAACGGGCCCGCGAACATTGTCTCCGCGTTGAGCCATCAGGAACAGCGCGGCATTCCCCCCACTATCCTGAAGAACTGCCTGCGACCCGACTCATCGCATTTTACACAGTTATTCAACATAAAGCCATTTTTCCCCGTGCGCGGGGTGAAACAAACTCATTGCCTTCATCAAACAAGCTGCCGCCAGAACCGTGAGTGGAGGTCTGAGGAAAGATCCTCGAAGCAGGGGGGAGTTCTATTGTCGCTTCATTCAATCCCCGCCGAAGGGATGGTCGATCAAATAAAGCCATCGGCCGTCCGGTTGACGCCGGACGACCTCGATGGATTGGCCTTCCACGTCGATCGGTTTTCCATCCGGCCCGTTGCCGGTCAGACGCCACTTCCCGCTCAGCAATGCCACCTCTCCAGCCTGAAGGCAGTACCTTGTTTCAATGGTCATCTGCCCATGGAGGTCCAGAAGCTGCTCGTAGGTTTCTCGAATCGCAGCCAGACCCTCAGCGGCCTGTTCGGAAGGACTGCCAGCCAGGGTTGCTCCGGGCTCATACAAGGCCAGAACTGGTTCGATTCTTCCGGAATTGAACGCCTCGGCAAATTGTTGATGCAATTCTTCAGCCCTGATCAATGCCATGTCAGATCCTCTCCATGAGCCGCCGATAAGAGAGCATAGTCCGGGGGGAGCTTGTTGAGACAGCGAATTGAAATTCCAAATCCGTGCCGTCTTGAAGAATCCGATCTGATGGGGCATTCAGGGGCGAAATTTTCGCGTCCACCGGGAATGATAGAGCACCTTCAAGGCGCGTGAAAGGAGTTTGGAAAATTTTCTGGAGTAGGGATACCAGTTGATTTCCCGCCGCAATCCGAGCCGGTCTTCCAGAACGGTTTGCACAAAACAATACTTTTGGATTCCACCCTCCCCGTGCCGGAATCCGATTCCACTTTCCTTGACGCCGCCGAAGGGAACCTCGGTCGCCAGGTAGTTTACCAGGCAATCGTTGATGCATACGCCGCCGGATTCCATGCGACGGGCCAGGGATCTGGCCTTGTCTTTGTCACGGGTCCAAATGCTGGAGTTGAGTCCGTATCTCGAATCATTCGCCAGGCGCATTGCTTCCGGAGCGTCTTTGGCGCGCATGATAGGTATGACCGGCCCAAACGTTTCCTCGGTCATAATTTTCATCGAGTGGTCAACGTCCACAAGAACCGTGGGCTCAAAAAAAAGGCCGGGCAAGTCGGGATTTCTCTTTCCCCCCACCAGAATTCTTGCCCCCTTCGCGATGGCATCGGCAACGTGGTCCTCGACAACCGCCAACTGACGGGACATGGTCATGGAACCAACATCCACATCAAAATGGGTATCAATCCCCTGACGCAGGTCCTTCACCTTCTCAACAACCCGCGCGATGAAGGCCTCGGCCACCGGTTCCTCGACGTACACCCGCTCCACCGACATGCAAATTTGTCCGGAATTGGAAAGGGCTCCCCATACGGCGCCGTTTGCGGCTCGTTCGAGGTTAGCATCTCGGAGGACGATCATGGGATCCTTGCCGCCCAGCTCTAACGTCACAGGCTTCAAGGTATTGGCCGCACGCGCCATCACCTTTTTACCGGTCGCCACACTCCCGGTAAATGCGATCTGATCGGCATAGTCAATGAGAGCCTCCCCGGTTTCGCCAAAACCAGGCACCACCTGAAAGAGGTTCTTGGGAAGTCCGGATTGTTCCGCCAGCCGTTGCCCGAGGAGGGCGGAAAGGGGTGTATATTCAGAGGGTTTGACGACCACGGCATTCCCAGCCATCAAAGCCGGGATCGACTCTCCCAAGGTCATCAGAAGAGGAAAATTCCAGGGGGCGATGATTCCCACCACCCCGCGGGGCAAATGGGATGTGCGGACCCGCTTGGTCTTGAGCAGAACCAGGCTGATCCGATGGACACGATCCCGCAAGAACTCTTCGGCATTCTTCGTGTAATAGTCGATCGCCGCGCACACATATAAAATCTCTGCCGAGAGTGCCTCACTCCGTGTTTTGCCGGTCTCAGCCACGATCGTATCTATAATCGCATCTTCCTGATCGAGAACCCTGTTCCGCAAGGCCAGCAGGATCTTTGCCCGTTCCTGGAACGGTAGTCCGCGCCAGCTCTCAAAGGCATCGCGCGCCTTCGCCACTGCAATCTTCACTTCATCAGGCTCAACAACCGGAACATCCGCGATCTTCTCCAGCGTAGCAGGATTGACAACTGGAAAAGTCCTCTTCAATTGTGAAGCGGACGGCTGCTCACTCTCAACGGCAGGTAAGCTCATATTGGCCTCCAACTCAATACCCCACGACGACCCGAATCGCCACTCACCATCCCTTCGAGCCGTTGAACAATGACGTTAAACGTCTCGGGTCATTATTCCGGACCCACTGCCACTGAAGCGAAATGGACGCGATGGCGGACTGAAGCCAGCTCCGGGCAGAGCGGCAGTGGTTGTCCTTCGTCCCGATTCTCGAAGTGAGATCTTCATTATGAAATCCGGCCCACTGGCACCAACTCTTGAATATTGCGCCCCGCCCCGGCTCACATGTCGGTGCTTCCCTATGGCTCGAGCCAGTGAGGGCGCGGAAGAGGAATACCCCCGCCCCAAAAACTCATGCGGATTTCAGCTGTGTTAGAATCAACCCAAACGATGGCTGATTAAAAAAGTCTACAAAGGCAGGATGTTACTTGAAACGAAAGTGGGCGTCAACAAAGCGGCCTGACCATTCCCGGAAGCCCCATGTCGTCATTATCGGCGGCGGGCGAGTCGGCCAAACGTTGGGTCGACTCCTCTCCGACCAGGGCTACGTGATCGATAGTGTCGTGTGCCGGACCTCACCGGCCGCCCGGGCTGCCCAGCGCTTTACGCGAGCCCGGCGCGCGAGTAGCCTGATTTCGGCGGACCTGTTCCCTTCAGCGCAGATTGTGTTCATCACGACTCCGGATGCTCGCATCGCACGCACATCCCTCCTTCTATCTCGCCTGGCGGTCGATTGGAACGGTAAAATCATCTTTCATACAAGCGGCGCGCTCTCGTCGCGGGAACTCGCCGCGCTGTCCGCGAAGGGGGCCCGCGTCGCCTCGCTTCACCCCTTGCAGACTTTTCCATCACCCATCGAAGGAGTCAAGAGGGTCAGAGGAATTTTCTATACTTTTGAAGGCGACCCCGGGACTGAAGCCATGGCCCGGAAGTTAGTACGTGAGCTGGACGGGCGCCTCGTCAAAATCAGGGCGAGAGACAAGCCGCTTTATCATTGTGCGGGAACCTTTGCCTGTGGCGGCCTGCTTGCCCCCCTCTCAGTGGCTTACGAGCTTTATGGGAAGATTGGAATTCGAGAGAAAACAGCGCGCGCCATGTTGAAACCCCTGGTAAATGCCACCGTTGAACTCGCTCAGAATTCGGACCTTCGAAAAACCATCACAGGCCCGATTTCGCGGGGAGATGCGGTGTCCATTGCGGGGCATATACGAGCACTCGCCGAGGTCGCACCGCAGTTCGAAACCCTTTACAAATTCCTTTCACTCCGGATGCTCGAATTGGTCGGCGCTTCAATCCCCCGAGAGATGTCGAGGATGATCAAGAGACTGTTGGCGTGAAGGTCGACAACGAGGCGCCGCCACGGGAGACGAGAAGGACGTCCTCTCGTGAGGACCCCGCTTCGAAGGTGGTTTCGGCTATGGGAAGCCGACGACGACAGCGTGAGTGGGAGCTTATGATCAAGCACAGTATCCGCAGAACTCCTGCTGTGAAATCACATCGACGCGGACTTGCCGGCCCGGGAAGCCTGTCGACATCTGATGACTTGAGCGGACGAACCCGCACTAAACCTCGCTGCCTTGCGTGTGGAAACCTGATCTTGTTGCCCTTCATGTTTCTGGTCCTTGTGATGGGAGCTCTACTCTCGAACCCGAACCCACCCTATGCGGAAAAAAAGGCAGGCTCGGAAAGCACTCATATCGTCGATATTAACCACGCCAGCGTGGAAGAACTGGCGACGCTGCCCGGGATCGGAAAGGTCACCGCCCAGAGGATTGTTGCGTTTCGTGAACAGAATGGTCCTTTCCGGCGGCTTGAAGAGTTGCTCATCATCCGGGGCATCAGCGAAAAACGTCTCAAGCAGATTCTGCCCCGAATTTCGTTGGGGTCCGATCCTGAAAAACCAGAGAAGACCCGGTGAGTCGAAGATCCTGGAGTGCGGGGAACGCCGCCGAATGAAGATTTCTTCGAGTAGTCCCTTGAACTGCAACTTTGAAGTGCCTGCCCGGAGCCATGGGGCGAACCTGCGATGTCAACCGTAAAGAGCCCCCTCCTGAATACGAGCGATTCCCTTCTTCAGTACCCCTCCGTCGAGGCGGTAACTTTCCCTCGGAACAACCGGTAAAGATAGACAAAGTATCCGGTCGTCAGAACCATCCCGATGATCCACCAAACAAGACCCACACTGAGACCATAATGGCCGGAGGCCGTGTTGTGAATCGTCAGATTGAATCGAGGGTCTGTGCTGGCCGGCAACACGGTGGGGTACAATCCGAATGCTGCGCCTCCGAGCATTCCTGCCAGGTAAGCACTCGATGAAACGAAAGCAGCCTTGTCATTCCCAAGAGAGCGAAAATAAAACATTCCGACCAGTCCGGCGAACACCATGAGGGGGATAAGCCATCCGAACCAATGCGCCCGGTAATTGTCGTAGAGTTCCGGACGGATGTTCAAGGTAATGGGCAGCGATGTCACGGTCAGGAAAGCAATTCCCCACCAGGTCCATGCCGCCGTCCGCCGGGCGCGCGAATTTATTTCTCCCTCGGTTTTGGTGGCCACATAAAGCGCCCCGTGCGAAGCCAGGGCCAGGAAGGCGAACACCCCCATCAAGACCGTGTACCAGTCAAGCACTCCGGCGTTGGGCCCCACCAGGAAGTTGGTCCAAAGAGGTTCAAAAAAATATCCGTCCGCCTGCAGGGGAACACCTCGAATGACGTTGCCCAGCGCCGCGCCGAAGAAGATGGCCAACAAGCCACTGGAAACCGAAAAGATGCCGTCGAAGAAGCTATGCCAAACCGGACCTTCGAGGTGCGCCCGGAATTCAATCCCGAGCCCGCGCAACATCAACAGCCACAGGACCATCATTAACGGAAGATAGAACCCGCTGAAACTGGATGCATACAACATAGGAAACGCAAAGTAAAGAGTTCCACCCGCAGCCAGCAACCAGACTTCATTCCCGTCCCAGACCGGACCGATCGCCTTAATGACCGTTCGGCGCTCGCCCTCGGTCCTCGCAGCCCACAGGTGGATGATCCCCGCCCCCAGGTCGAACCCATCCAACACGACGTACATGACCAGCATGATTGCAACCAGGATGAACCATAAAGTTTCCATGAAAGGCCACTCCTGTCTTATCAAAACATCCACGTTTGCAACTGGGGCGGTTAGCCACCTGCGGTCAGTAATCACTCAACAGCGGAACACCGCCAGGCGCTCTGAACATTTCTGCGGCGAGACCATTCCTCACCGGACCTGAATATCCGGCCCATGCTCCAGTTCGCGACGGATCAAAAACAAGAAAAGAATTCCCATGACGAGGTACATGCCCATGAATCCGAGCAAAGTAAATAATCCGTTCCCCGCGGAAATACCCGGCGATGCCCCGTGTTCGGTGCGGAGCAACCCAAACACCAGCCAGGGTTGTCGACCTACTTCCGCCGTAATCCATCCCGCCGTGTTCGCGATGTAAGGAAAAGGGAAGCTCAACAACAACACCCAGAGCATCCACTTCGATTCAAATAGTTTCCCTCTCCACAATAGGAAAACTGCCACGAGCAAGGCGGCAATAAAAAGAGTCCCCAGTCCCACCATGATGTGATAGCTGTAGTACAAAAGCGGGAGGTTGTCAGGCCACTGGTCGCGAGGGAAGGCATCCAGACCTTTGACCTCGGCCTCCCATCGGCGGTACGTGAGAAAACTGAGCATCTTCGGAATCACGATGGGGTTGTCCATCTTCTGCAGCACAGTGTCCGGCTGACCAATGATGACCAGAGGGGCCGCGGTGTCGGTCTTAAATAAGGCTTCCATGGCGGCCAGAGTGACCGGTTGTTGATGGGCAACCAACCGGCCCTGCTGATCCCCCAATGGAAACAGTTGAAGGACGCTGAAAATAAATCCGGTCACAACACCCAACCGGATAAAGATCTTAGCCAGATCGGAATGTTTCCGTTCCAGCAGATAAAATGCACCCACTGCAGCCATCACAAAAGCTGCGGTAATGACAGCACCGCTCATATTGTGAGCATACTGCCACCACGCCCAGGGATTCAGAATTAAACCCCAGAAACTGCTCAGCGCCAGGGAACCATCCGCAGCCTGAGTGTAAGCGACGGGGTGCTGCATCCATGCATCGGTGGCCACGATGAAGAAGCCTGAGATCCAGGACCCCAGGAATACCAAAAATGCCGTCCACCAGTGCCCCCATCGGCCCAGCCGCTTTTCACCGTAGAGAAACAACCCCAGAAAAGAGGATTCCAGGAAAAACGCAAACACGCCCTCCATGGCCAGGGTCTGCCCGATCACTCCCCCGGCGAACCGTGAGAATCTCGCCCAGCTCGTGCCAAATTGGAATTCCATGGGAATCCCGGTCACAACCCCGAGGGCAAAATTGATGGCAAAGATTCTGGCCCAGAAACGCGCCGCCACGTTGTAGCGGTCGTCGTTCTTCCAAAGGGCCAGACTCTTGAGGATGACGATTAACAATCCCAATCCCATGGTCAGCTGGGGAAAGAGGTAATGGAATGTGACGGTGAAAGCAAAGTGCAGGCGATGGACTAAGAGTGCACTCTCCATGGTGTATGGGCCTCCTGAATCGCGGAATGAAAGTAGAAGTCTGGCGCCGGAATAGAGGTTCAACCGGACCGTGGATCACCGGTTGGAAGATAAGAACAATTCCAGATGATGAATACAACGAATGAATCAATAAGATATTTCCAACGACTCCGAACCCGGATGAGTCCCTCAAACTTCTGGAGGGATGGCACGAACCGATTCGGCGGGCTCGCCCTTCGAATGGTCCCATAGGGATGAAGCTCCCTCAACGTTTTGCTTGTGACCCTTCCAAAGCCCAAATCTGGGACCAACCCAATCACGCAGGAGTCTACCCCATCAATTCTCCACGTTCAACTTTCTTCCTGACTCCAAGGATGTCGCCCTGCAGTTCCGCGCGGCGACCCGAAATGATGTTCGCTGGTTTGAAATCCCTGCTCCAAAAACGGAGAGAGCCAAGGAGTGCTCCGCCCAGAACAACTCACAAAATATTCCTGGAGAAATGAATATGCAACAGATCAGGACCTGTGGAGGATTACTACCAATTCACCGCAACCCAGGTCAAAAATCTCACGTGTACGGCAGGTAAGATATTGATATTGCATGTGATATTTTCGTTATAGTATAGGGGTACTTGTGGCCTGTTAAAACCCGGGGGACGGGTAGCGGTCCTCAGAAAGGGTTTACTTGACCACGTTGACGCTCAATGGCGAGCAGGTGAAGTTTCGATTGCTGTGGGTCGGAATCTTCATCGTCATGGTGCTTCTCGCCAGTGTGACATATCCGCCCAACACCCTACCGCTGCGATCCATCAACCGTGTCCTGTTGATGGCGGCGCTGTGGCATCTCCTCGTGTTTTTTACACCTTTGGCTCAGCTCCTTCGAGGTGGGTTCGACGTGGCAGCGATTCTAGTAGATGTTGTTTTCATTAGCTGGATCGTTCGAATCACTGGCGGCTTCCAGAGTGAGTTCGGATTACTGTATTTCGTCGAGTTGATCCTTGCGGCCGTGTTCTCCGAGCGGCTCCATCTCCTGTTGGGATTCATCTTTATTGAACTGGGTTTGTGCTCACCACTCCTCTCCTTTCAGGGGCTGGGACCGTCGTCCTCCGGCTCGGGCGCTGTTTTTATTCGATTTGGCTTTTGGAAGGCCGAAGATCTTTCCGCCCTGGGGGTGCGCACCGCAGCCCTCGTGGCGGTCTATCTCATCGGTTACGTCGGAAAAACCCTGAAGGAACGGGGACTTGCCCAGGGAACCAACCCGCTCACGGATCTGCCGGGAAGGGGTTCTTCTCCTTCCGCTAAGACTGTTCCCGTGATAGAATCCCCCCGCATGAAGTCGACGGGGACAGCTTCCGTTGGAGAGCACCTGTCGATCATCTCACACGAGCTACGGTCGCCGCTAACCATCTTGCGCGCCTACACCGACCTGCTTAAGGACCCGCATCGAGGAACCAGTGCTGAGGATATAGTTTCGAAAATCGATGAAGAAGTGACTGAACTGTCCGAAATGATCTCGAACCTTGAGGCTATTGTCGACGAGAGAACTTCACCGGAGACGGAAGCGCTCAAGGCCGTTGATCTCGTGACCTTGCTCAAGACCCAGGTTGACAGGCACAAGTCTCTGAGTGCCTTGCACAACTTCCTCTTCCAATCCCGCCGGGCCGAGGTTGTGGTGCAGGGAGACCGGAACAAACTTGCGCGGGCTTTCAGCAACCTGATCAGTAATTCCGTCAAATATTCACCAGAAGGGGGCTATATTGAAGTGGGGATTGACATCCAGGAACGTCGTCATCTGGATTTCTTTGCCACTCCACCTCGCTCCATCAACCCTTCCCAGCTTTTCGCCGTGGTAAGAATTATTGACTCTGGAATTGGGATGTCGTCGAAGTCGATTTCCTCCGCTTTCGAAAAATTCACGAGGGCGGAGAGCGAGCGGGCGCGGGGGATCGCGGGCACGGGGTTAGGGCTTTATTTGAGTCGCAGGATCATCGAGCAATACCAGGGAGCCATACATCTGGAAAGCGTCGAAGGCCGAGGAACTACGGTGACGGTGGCCCTCCCGCTCTCCACCTGAGGAGAATGACTTGGAGAACAAGAAAATCATTATTGTAGACGACGAGCCAGGGGTTCGAGAGGCCGTGGCTACCGTGCTGTCGAGAGAGGGCTACGAGGTTCTCGAGGCGGGAGATGGAACGAGCGGCGTGTCGCTGGCACTGCGGGAACGTCCGGCGCTTGTCATTCTTGACGTTCTTATGGAACCCATGAGCGGCTGGGAGGTCTGTCGCATTCTCCGTCAGATCAAGGAGATTGCCGACACGCCTGTGTTGATGTTAACGGGAAAGCAGGACGTCAAGGATAAGATTACCGCCATGCAAGTCGGCGCCGACGACTTCCTGCCCAAGCCGTTCCGAAACGATGAGTTAAAGTGGCGCGTGGAACGGTTGGCCTGCGGGGCGATTCTAACTTCTTAGACGGAGGGGTGGATTTGAAGAAAAATGACACCGGCCCATTAAACCGTCATGGATTGATGGAAGCCCGAACATCCGGTCCACCACCCCCTCCCATCGAACCTTTGACGGTCCTGGAGTGCGGCACCTGTAATCTGCGACAGACGACCCTCGATTCTGTTACCGGGTTCCCCACAATACTCACCCTGACAGTAGATGTTGACTTGTTGTTCGATACCCATCCCCGGGTCGGGGTGGTTTACCTGCAAATAGGCAAGTTCAGCGGGCTTGAAAGCGCCTATGGCTGGGAGTTGTTTGGGGAGATTCTGGGCGTCGCGGCCACCTCGCTCAGGACCTGGAGCCTGTCCGGCGAGTGGAAATATCGCATCCTGTCAATCCACTTCAATAACGTTGATGGATTTTATCTTGTGGTGACGATGAACGGTCTCAAGTCCGAGACCCCCCATCTGTTGCTGGAATTGCTCGCGAACCAGCTCCGGGAGCTTGTGTACAACGCCTTGTGCACCCCATTCGGCCACAGCGTCATCGACCTCCTGGGCGTTTTTCAATGCTCCATGAAACTGGATCATGACCCGCGAGTGCGCGCGAGCCGGCAATTGCACCGCGCCTTCAAAGAGACCTCGCGACTGGTGAACCGCTCGGAACGAAAGGAACAAGACGCCCTGGAACAGGAAGTGCGCAAGATCATCACAGAACGGATCATTCACACGGTGTTCCAGCCCATCGTTCATATGGCGAGCCAGCAACGCGTGGGCTATGAAGCGCTGACGCGGGGCCCGGAAGGCAGTCTCCTGGAAAACCCCGAACCTCTTTTCGCCGCCGCGCGTGACAACTCGTTACTGATGGAGTTGGAATCCATCTGCCAGGCGTCGGCGTTCGATTCCATCGTCGCATTCAAACCGCAGGGCCGAATCTTTGTCAACACCTCATCCAACTTCATCACGCACCCCCTCTTCCATAAGCGGCTCAAGGAATCTGTCCTCAAGAAGATGGTCTCCTCCCTGGTTTTCGAGATCACGGAAAAGGAAGCCATCCAGAACTACCACGATTTTCGGAAAGCTATCGACCCCGTCCGCAAGGAGGGCATTCGACTGGCCGTGGACGACGCGGGGTCCGGCTATGCCGACCTCGAATCCATCGCGGAAGTGCGCCCTGAGTACATCAAGATTGCCAATTCCATTACCCGCAATGTCTCCCGCGACCTCATCAAGCAGGAAATTGTCTCCAGCTTCCTCGGACTCGCCCTCAAGCTCCGCTCCACTGTCATCGCCGAAGGCATTGAGACTCGGGAGGACTTCCACGTCCTCAAACGCCTCGGGGTAGAATATGGACAAGGCTACTTCCTCGGGCGCCCGGCCCAGCTCGTGAAGGCCAGCTAGAAATCAGCAGATCCGGATGGAGTGTTTTTCGGTTCGATGTGGGCCCTGTCACGCGTGCATTGAGGGGCCGACCAATAAGCTTCGCCCAAAGTAGGCCGTATTTAATTCCTCCTTGTTCATGCACATCTCAGTCTCATGCACCTCACCGCCGAGGCTCCGGGACGGCACACATTCACTTTGGGTTATCACCTGCGAACCCAAGCGTCCATGCCGGCCCGCGGGTCCATGTGTTGACACAAGAGTTCTCAGTTCATCCCCACTATTCGTCGGGGGAACTCTTACTGTGCCCCTGCCCGGGACCTTGATGTTTGAGGGATTGTGTCGAAGCTCGATATGGTCGGCCGAGAGTCCCTCTCTGGAACGGGAAAGACAAAAACGACTCCGGATCCACAACTGAGAAGTTTATTGATGCAAGGGGGCCGTATCTAATCTC
The DNA here is from genome assembly GCA_020072965.1 of Terriglobia bacterium. Classification (GTDB taxonomy): domain Bacteria; phylum Acidobacteriota; class Terriglobia; order JAIQFV01; family JAIQFV01; genus JAIQFV01. The sequence goes on from JAIQFY010000027.1 coordinate 24,062, forward strand.
GAGGCTGAAAGTCGAAGACCCTTACCCGGACCTCATCGACATTCTGACCTGAAGCTTTTTCTGGCGGTAAAAGCGGTTAAAAACATTGGCTGCGGTCTTAATCAGTATCTTGGTCGTCAATCCCATGTTCTTGCGCCGAACGCTGTCGGCCGCCATCCCATATCCCGCATAGGCGCCGCGAAATGCGAGGCAAGCGAACAAATACGCCATCTTCCCGCCCCATGACCATCTCCGGGCTCTCCCGTGCCGGGTCCGCTTGAGACTCTCCCGGACAGAATAAAAGCTGTCCCAACATTTCTTGTTCTCGGCGTGCAAATCACTCATCGTGATGTGCTGGTGCTTGACAATGTCGACCGGCCTGAGCGGTTTCAGCCAGTATCGGTCCTGAAGAATTTGAGTGGTATGTTTCGGGACGAAATCAGGTTTTCCCCGGTACTTCTTGTCGTTCATCATTTCATAAAAGTCTTTCGTGCCGGGATAGGGGTTAAATACTGTAAATTGCGCAAACAGTGTTCCGGACTCGGTGGCAAACTTCCGCATGGTTCGGATGGTCTGAACGGTATCAGATTCAAGGCCGCTGATGATTGAGCTCAGCACGTAGATCCCGCAGTCCTGAATTCGCTGAATGGCCTCCACCATTTTCTGCCCGACGGGATTCCACAGCTTCCCGACGCTCTTGAGGCCTTCTTCGGAGAACGATTCGACCCCGATCAGGGCCGTCCGGATCCGCATTTTGTGATACAGGGCCTGAAGGTACTCTTCATCCGAGGTTGCCTCGGCAGTCATCTGGGCAAAGGCGTACATGTCGCGGGGCACGTTTCGATCGTACTCGTCAAAGAACTTCAACCGTTCCTCGCGGATTTGCTCGAGCTCCTTCCGTTTGTTTTCTCCCGGCTCACGCGCGATCCGGCCCAGGGTCGCCGGATTGAAATTATCGTCCGCGAAGACGATGTATCGAAATCCCAGATCATACAGCTCATTCACCTCTTCGATGACTTTGTCGCTCAAGCGCTGGCGCGGCTGGCGTCCTTCGGTCACCCACACGGAACAGAAACTGCAATTCTCCGGGCAGCCCGCAACGGTCTGCACTGTGGGAAAGATATATTTGGTAGGATCCAGAAGATGCCATTTCGCTTTCAGCATCGCCTCGCCGGGCACCCGGCCGCCATCGTACCTCCGCCGCAAATTATTCTCGACTGCATCTTTGACGACCTGACCCCAGACGACTTCTCCACTGCCCGTGACAACCGCGTCGGCTCCCATTTCTAGCGGCTCCTCGGGGAAAATTGTGGCATGTATGCCCCCCATGATCACCTTGGCGCCCCTTGACTTTGCTTCTTTCATGACCCGATAACCAGGGATACAGTTGCCGGTCGTGATGCCGATGCCAACGATATCCCCTGGTTGAACCCGTGCTGGATCAAATTGCTCAATGGACTCATCGATAAGCATGGGGTCGCCGACGAGGTCGCCAGGCGTAGCCTGCGCGATGACATATAGCCATCTTGGAGTAATGATGCTGTAACCCACAGTAGACATCGAAGGATTCACCAGGACCACTCTTGCCATCTTGCGCTCCTTAGTTTTGTAACCTCAATCCGAGGAGAGGCTCTGTTCAGGGAAACCGAAGGCCTGGAGATCGGCCAGCCCGCCATGCGGCCGATCAAACGGGGCTCGACGACTACCATCCTGATCGATCAGACACTCACTTTTAGTTTTATATTCAACACCTCGGGCTTGTGGAACTAGAACTGGACCTCCCCGAACCCGCATGATGGACCGTCACGGCAGAACACTCCCGGGAGCACACCCTCAACCCCGATCCTTCAGGCCCGGCTTCGGAACGCCTGGGCCGGCCTATTTACAGGTCACTAGCGTCGCAGCTTAACGAAGGCCCGTGCCCATGCAAGAGGGTGCGTACGAGTGACAAAGAGGCAGGTCGGATCCAATAGGGAGCAAAAGGCGAGTGAGCTGGTGAAGATGTACAAGGAGGCAAAAAAATTCGGCGGGCCGAGCGTCAAGTGCAGGACGCGCCGTCGAACAGCCCCGGCAACAGACCAACAGCAGTTGCGCCATTTCCGAAACAGGGGGGGTATAAAACAGAACACTGCCACCACGAGATTCGCCAAGTTACCGGCGTTGCGCGCACCATTACGCATCTCCTTCCGGAGGACGTCCCTTCGGTCGACGGATTCGACTCGGTGCGCCGGAAGGCGCCATGCTTGCCACAGTTGGACAAGAAATCTGAAGCCCTGTCGCTTCATCAAAGGGAGTGTAACACTCCGAACAGTTGAGAAGCAAGGAAACACTCCATGCGTATTTACTGTTGACGAATCCCGAATTTGTGTGCGCAATTCAGGGCGGAGAAAGTTCGGGATGTCGAGGTTCCTCACCCCGAGGGATCCGTCCAGCCCTGCCGCACTAATATTACTGGCCTCCGAGACATCAAACGCGGATCCGAGGATCCCTGGGCCAATGAACAAGAGCGTTGACTCCAGGCCGGATGTGAATACACCGATCGGAAGCGTCAAACAGGTTCTTCAACTCGCCTCTCTGTATCAGAAAATCACCTGGGATGGGCCTTTCGTGTCACGCGGCTGCCCAGGTAAAGAAGGGGTCCGAGGGTAATGAGGACAGCGCCGAAACTCAAGGTGTTGATGGGTCCGAGTTTTTCTCCATAATTGCGAATCACTGTCGCAACAATCAACAAGAGTGGAAATATTCCAACGGCAACAGCGCCAAATAACCCGCCCGGGACCCGGTAAGGTCGTTCCAGTTGCGGTTCACTGATGCGCAGAAATACGAGCGCGGCAAATTCAAGCAGTATGCTCATTCCCGTCAGGAGCACGTCCAGCATCACCACCCTTTCAAATCCGAGACCCATGCAGAGTCCCCATACAACGGAACAGACTATAACGGCAACGGTCGGCACCCCGGTCTTCGGGCTGCAATAGGAAAAAACCTTAGGCAAGAAACCATCCTCGGCCATCACGGCCGGCAACCGGGAAAGTGACATGACCAGGGCATTGAACGAGCCTACGGCAGCTAATGCCCCCGCACCCATGAGGGCTGCGGCCAATCCGTTTCCTCCGAGGGTTCGGGCGATATCAACCCATCCCCCCGTGGCCCACGCCTCGAGAGAAATTCCTGTCCGGGCCAAGGCAGCAACGGGGATGATGTAGGTCAGCGTGACAAGGATGCACGAACCCAGCATGGCTAACGGATACGTTCGTCGGGGCCGATCTACTTCCTCGGCGATGGTCGACGCATTGTCCCATCCCATGTAGTTCCACATCGAAATGAGAATCCCACCCAGGATATCGAGGTGGCTCACTGAAACGGGAGTGGTTTGGACGGCCTCATGATGACGCAACCCATACCAGACCACCAGCAAGAAGGGACTGAGGATCGCCACTGTCACTCCAATAGAACCTCGCCCGACAGCGACTGCCCCCTGTAAATTCCAGAGGACACAACCCACGATCATCGCAACACCGATCAACAGAGGGATGTGTCCTCGATCGAGAACCGGCCAAAAACGCACCACGTACCAGGCAAACAGGGTAGGATAGATGGCCATGTCAAAAATGCTGCCCATAAAGGTCAGCCAGGCTTCTTGAAACCCCCAGAAAGGGCCCATCCCGCGGGAAACCCATACATAAAAGCCCCCCTCCTTTGGTAACGCGCTCGCCAGCTCACTTACCATCATTGCTGTGGGCATCCCCCAGAGCAAAGGAGTGAGCAGGAGGGTTACAATCGCCCCGAGATACCCAGCCTTTTGGACCAAATCCTCCAACCCAAACGGACCGCCGCAAACCATGCAATAGGTTGCTGCGATCAGCGTCAGGAGAGAGAGCTTTCTGGGTCTGTTGGAGATCCGTGAGAGGGTCATCACGGTTGTTCCCTTTCGAAAACTATTTACCGATCTCGCCACACCTCATCCTGAATGGACACTCAGGGTTGACCGCGGGTTCTGCGGGGGCATGCCTGCTGAGAGGAATCTTTACATACGGGTGGCCTCTCCCCCCTCGAAACACAACCCACACCCGCGTAAACTCAGGATGGGTCAAGCCTCCCATCGGGAGGGTACAAAATTCCGGATGCGAAAGTTAGCACCAGTCCTACGGCGTGTAAAGAGAAGAGAGAGCAAGGTGGCGCACTGATCCCCTTTGCCGATACAAGTGATTCCCACGACAAGAAATGCTCCGGAGAGGTCCATCGAGCAGCAGGCACTTTCTCAGCATTCGCAGCTGTACCGTGAGCGTTTGTCAGCTGCGCCTGTTTATCCAAGCCCCCTTTCACCAAATCACTGGCAACCAATCTCTGGCTTTTATCGTCTCGATGAATGTGCGGAGGCTTAGCGGCAATCTTCCCTCATTTCAGGAGGCGAGGGAGATCCCCACCCGAAACAGATCAAGAGGTTTGGTCGCTTCGAGTTACTTCTTCTAGCGAGCGTGCATGAACACATCCTTTATCTGATTCCTGTGGAGACGACCCGTCGGGTTGCCAGTGCGAAGCCGTGACGTGACGTCAAGTCGCGGATGAATGCGCGGCCCTCACGCCTTTGTTTCCACGATACGTGTGAAAAAAAGGGCTAAGCAGAATGGTGTTTAAAGCCGATAAGATGTCTTCACTTAGCGGCCGCGCCTATATCGAGCCGCAGATCGGTGGATCTCGCCCTTCAGACTTCAACGCTGGAAGACACTTTACTCAAGAAAAGGGCTTTCCGGATTGCTAGACGATGGAACCCACTCCGACCGATCAGAGTGCCCCCCTTTTCGAGTTCGACTGGAACTATTCATTTCAAGGAGACTTTAATGCGATTTGTCAAATGCATCACTTTGCTAATTTTGTTTGTCGGCCTTTCCATGGGCCAGACCCCGCCTTCCGAGGAGGGTGGCGCCCCGCGGGAAAGGTCCGGAATGCCCGGAATGTCCCAGACCCCTCCGGAACCCAAGCCATATGAAAAGGTCATTACCAAGGAGGCCAAGTCAAAACAGGGAATCTTTACCGTCCACCAGGTGAAGGAGAGGTGGTATTACGAAATTCCCAAGACCCAGCTAAACAAAGAGTTTCTCTGGGTCAGCCAGATCGCGAGAACCACGCTGGGAGCGGGTTATGGCGGCCAAGCGCTGGGAAGCCGGGTCGTGCGGTGGGAGCGAGTCAACAATCGAGTGCTCCTGCGCGACATCAAGTACGATGTTGTGGCGGATCCCAAAGAACCAGTTGCCCTGGCCGTGAAGGCGGCGAACAACGACACCATCCTAATGTCGTTCAACGTGGAGGCCTGGGGAAAGGACGAGGCCCCGGTCATCGACGTCACACGCCTGTTCACGACCGATCTGAGCGAAATCAGCGCGCGTTCTTTCCTGCGCGCGTCCTCGCTCGACAATGCCCGATCTTTCATCGATCGCATCGCGACCTTCCCGACTAACATCGAGGTGGAAACAACGCATACCTACACGTCTCCACCTCCATCGGCGGCCACCTCCCCGACCCCGGTCCCGCAAAGTCCTCTCGCCGCCAGCATGCGGTCGGGCAGCGCCACCCTGGTTCTCCATTACAGCATGGTCAAGCTGCCGGAGAAGCCGATGATGCCGCGTGTGTTCGATGAGAGAGTCGGCTACTTTACAGTCCGGCAGATGGATTATGGCCGGGACGAACACCGGGCTCCCAAACGCACCTACATCACCCGTTATCGACTCGAGAAGAAGGACCCTGCGGCAGCCCTTTCGGAGCCGGTGAAGCCGATTGTGTATTACGTCGATCCGGCAACGCCGAAAAAATGGGTGCCCTATATCAAGCGCGGAGTGGAGGACTGGCAAGTGGCATTTGAAGAAGCCGGATTCAAGAACGCCATTCTCGCGAAGGACGCACCCGCGCCGGAACAAGACCCCGACTGGAGTCCGGAGGACGCACGCTACTCAGTAATCCGCTGGCTACCTTCAACGGTCGAAAATGCCATGGGGCCGCACATCAGCGACCCACGCACGGGCGAGATTCTTGAAGCCGACATCTCCATGTACCACAACATCATGAACCTGCAGCGCTCCTGGTACTTTCTGCAAGTGGGTCCGCTCGATCCGCGTGCCCAGAAGCTCCCTCTGCCCGATGACCTGATGGGAAGGTTGATTGAATATGTCGTGGCCCACGAGGTCGGCCACACCCTCGGCTTCCAGCACAACATGAAGGCCAGTTCGATGTACCCGCAAGAAAAGGTGCGGGACCGCGATTGGGTCAAGAAGATGGGACATACCCCTTCCATCATGGATTATGCCCGCTTCAATTACGTGGCCCAGCCCGAGGACAACATTGATGTCGCCGATCTTGTTCCCGGCATTGGCCCCTACGACAAGTGGGCGACGATGTGGGGATACAAGCCGATCCCCGGCGTGAAAACGCCCGATGAAGAGAAGGGCACGCTCGACGAGTGGTCGCGACAACAGGACAAGATCCCCTGGCTTCGTTTTTCAACACCCGGATCGCAGGGAGCTGACTTTGGAGAACTCACCGAGGCCGTCGGCGACGCCAATGCCATCAAGTCTACCGCGCTCGGCCTGAAGAACCTGGAACGCGTGTCGAATATGCTGTTGTCAGCGACCACGACGGAGAAGGGTGAACCTTACGACGACCTCGAGGAGTTGTATGGCCGGATGCTGGGCCAGTGGACCCTGGAGATGAATCACGTCGCGGCCATCGTGGGCGGGTTTAACACGCAGGAGAAATACACCGGGCAGGAAGGCGTCGTCTTCCAGCCCTTGCCACGCGAACATCAAGCAGCGGCTGTCAGGTTCCTCAATGACAACGCCTTCATGACCCCTTCGTTCTTTATTAAGCCCGAAATCCTTCGCCGGATCGAGGCGGTTGGAGTCGTCGATCGCGTGCGCATAGCCCAGCGGAGCGTTCTCAACAGCCTGATGAGCCCTTCGAGGCTGGCTCGATTGGTGGAACAGGAAGCCGTCGATGGGAAGGGTTCTTACCCTCCAACCGACTTCCTCGCCGACCTTCGCAAGGGCGTGTGGAAGGAACTGGAAGGAACGGGACCGGTCAAGATCGACTCCTTCCGCCGCAATTTGCAGCGGTCCTTTGTCGAACTGATCGACGAGCGGTTAAACCGTCCTGCTCCCACTATGCCGTCAGGCCCCGGATTCACACCACCTCCCACGACGGGAGATGTGCGTCCCTTCTTCCGGGGGGAGCTGAAGACGGTCAGCGCCGCTGTGACCACGGCCCTGGCACGCGCCTCGGATCGTGAAACACGGCTCCACCTGGAGGACATCAAAGACCAGATCGCCAAGGTGCTCGATCCCAAAATCGAACCGCCCGCGAACGCGGCAACGACCCCGTCACGGCGCGGCTTTGATCTCCTGGAGGAATGGGAAAACCCGAATACGTGCTGGCCTGATTATCAGATCAAGAAGTAAGAGTTCTACAAAGGGCGCCTCGATTCATCGCGGCGCTCTAGAGGAGGTCTTGAAACACACTGTGTTTCGCTTTCTTTGGCGGGCTTTTCTGGTCCGGCTTTGACCGCAATTTGCGGATGGCTCACTTCAGGACATCGGGGTGAGCCTTTCTTCTTGCCTGAAAATGAAGGAATATTTAAGGGCCAGATGACTTTTCTCGATCGAACCTCCCTTCACCCCAGACGATAAATGCACATCCCTTTCACTCAGCGCATTAGACTTTTCCTTTTTGTGTGATCACCTTCATAAATACGATCCCGATAATCAGATTGACTTGAGGACATCGAGGGAGTAGCGTTAGCCCAAATTATGCCCTGGGATGATGTCCGCCCCGCGGACCACTCAGTTGTTCGCCCCCAGCGACGGCATCAATCTGGCATCGCACCAATCCACTGCCTACAAGGAGGCTTGGATACCATGTTGCCTGGAAAAGGTCGTTTTGCGTTTATTGCACTTCCGGCCCTGATTTTCTTCATCTGTCTTCTGTCGTCTCCAGCCCAGGCCAAGGATGATTGGCCGGCTCCCTCTCAGGAGGAATTGGCGTTGAAGGACAATCCCGCCAGCCCCGGCGCCCACGCCATGATCCTCTACCGGGAGAGCACCAGCGACGACAGGCTGGGCGTCAGAACCGATTACATACGGATCAAGATTTTCACTGACGAAGGTAAGAAGTATGCCGACATCGAGATCCCCTTCTATCACGGCATTGAATCCGTGAATGAAATTCATGCCCGCACCATCCATCCCGACGGCAAGGTCGTTGAATGGGATGGAAAGGTATTTGAGAAGTTGTTGGTGAAGGCCGGTGGGTTCAAGTTTCAAGTCAAGACGTTTACCCTGCCAGAGGTCCAGCCTCGCAGCATCATTGAGTACAAGTACCGAATTCAACATGATTCTCGCTTCATTTCCAACACAACCTGGGATGTGCAGGAAGACCTCTTTACACGGAGGGCACTCTTTACCGTCCGCCCCAACACCATCCTCGGTGCCCTGTACTGGCGTGCCTACCGTCTCCCCGAGGGCACAGAACCTCAAAAGCAAAAGGATGGTTCCATGAGGCTCGAAGTTCAAAATGTCGCGGGATTAGAGAAAGAACAGAATATGCCTCCCCCCAGCGAACTACGCGGCCGACTGGAGTTCTTCTATCGCGATAATCCTTCGGAGACCATGGAGGAGTTTTGGAAGCGAGTCACCAAAGAAGGGGCCAAAAACACCGACAATTTCATTGGGAATCGCAGCGCCATCAGACAGGCCGCCGTCCAAGTGGTGGCCGCAAATGATGTCCCCGAGGTCAAACTCCAAAAGCTTTACGCGCGCGCCCAGCAAGTGCGCAATCTCGCGCTCGATCAGGGGAAAACCGAGAAGGAAGAGAAGCGTGAGAAACTGAAGGACAACGACAATGTCGAGGACGTAATAAAACACGGCTACGGTTCGTCGCCGGACATTAACCGTTTCTTTGTGGCGCTGGCCCGGGCTGCCGGCTTCGAGGCCGATTGGGTTCGCGTTGTCCCGCGTTACCAGAACTTCTTCCATCCCGAGCTGCAGGATGTCAGGCAGCTGACAGCTGATGTAGCGGTGGTTCGCCTGGCTTCGAAAAACGTGTATCTCGATCCTGCATGCAATTTCTGCCCGTATGGCTTCCTGCCCTGGTACGAGACGGGGGTCGGAGGCGTCCGTCTTAACAAGCAAGGAAGCGAGTTGATCAATACGCCCGCGCCCAAGAGCGCAGAGGCCATCATGGAGCGAAAGGTGGATGTTCGTCTGAAGGCGGATGGAGACCTGGAGGGAAAATGGGTGGTCAACTTCCTCGGTCAGTATGCGCTGGAACACCGCCAGGACGAGCGCACCCAGGACGATACAGGGAGGCGCAAGGATCTCACGGAGAAGATCAAGAAATGGTTGCCGGCCAATGCGCGCCTCGAGATCAAGAACGTTACAGGGTGGGAGGGCTCCACCGAGCCGCTCCACATTGAGGGCACCCTGACCTTGCCTGAGTTTGCCGCTTCCACCGGGCGCCGGTTGCTGCTCCCCCTGACCGTTTTCGACGACGGGCATTCAGTATACTTCCAGACCGCGCAGAGGAAGCATCCGGTCTACCTCCTCTACCCCTACCAGACGGTAGACGAAGTGTCGTTGGAGCTGCCCGAAGGCTTTAGAGTCGAGTCCCTCCCCAAGGCGGACTCCACCCCAGCGACAAGCGCGGCGATGTATCAGGTGTCGTGTAAGCAAGAAGGAAACCAGCTGCGCATCGTTCGGCGTGCGGGTCTCGAGGGAATTTACTTTCCGCTGGAGTACTACGGCGCCCTCCGAACTTTTTTTCACAATATGAAGGCCAAAGATGAGGAAAAAATTGTCTTGCAGTCAATACAAGCCGCGCAACGCCCGTAGCCTTGTTCTGTGTGTACTGAGCCTTGCCTGGATCGGGGCCGCGGGAATTTCCCGAGCCGCCGCCCCGGAGTGGCTTCGCACTGCGGCGCGAGAGTCGCTCCCGAATTATCCCAAGGAAACGGTGGCCGTCTTACTCCTCTCGGAGCAGATGACCACCGTGAGGGAAAACGGCGAGATCGAAACGCTGTATCGACGCGCTTACAAGATCCTGCGGCCAGAGGCCCGGGAGAGATACGGGACCTTTGCAGTAGACTTTGACAAAGACACGCGCCTGAGCAACATGAAAGCATGGTGCCTCCCGGCCACCGGGAATGAGTTCGAGGTGAAGGAGAAGGATGCGGTGGAAACGGGTTTTTCCGAGGAGTTGTATAACGACACGCATCACAAGGTGCTGACCATCCCCGCCGCAGTGCCTGGAAACGTGATCGGATACGAATACGTCCAGCGAAAGAGGCCTTACGTCCTTCAGGATGAGTGGTGGTTTCAACGCACCATCCCGGTGCGGCGCGCTCGATTCTGGCTCAAGCTGCCCGCGGGCTGGGAGTTTGATTCTTTCTGGGCCAACTTTAAAGGCCCGGATTTAAGGTCAAACGGAGAAAACCAGTATGTCTGGGAGCTGGAGAACATCCCGGCCATCGAGCCGGAACCGGGGATGCCGGCGTGGCTGGCACTGGCGGGCCGGCTGGCCGTCAAGTACTTTCCCCGTGACCCGTCACTTCGGGAACAGAACCGAGCCTCATGGGAGTCCATAGGAAAATGGTATGCCGGACTCATTGCCTCACGCCGCGACGCCACACCGGAAATCAAACAAAAGGTGTCCGAACTGATTACAGGGAAAACCAACGCCCTCGATAAAATGAAGGTGATCGCCTCGTTCCTCCAGCGGCAAATCCGTTATGTCGCCATTGAGATCGGCATTGGGGGATACCAACCACACACCGCGGGGGAGGTTTTCACGCACCATTACGGCGACTGCAAGGACAAGGTGACGCTGCTCAGCACCATGTTGCATGAGATTGGCATTGAATCATATTACGTGCTGGTCGATACGAACCGCGGCATCGTGCTGCCGGAATTTCCTTCGGCCATGAGCTTTAACCATGTAATCCTGGCCATTCGACTTCCAGAGGCCGTGACCGGGGAAGGCTTGTTTGCGAGCCAGAATCATCCCAAGATCGGACGCCTGTTGTTTTTTGATCCTACCGATCCGTATACCCCCCTGGGATACCTGCCCTCTTCGCTTCAGAAAAACTACGGTTTGTTGATCGGCCCTGAGGGCGGGGAGTTGGTGGGTCTGCCGTTGCTTCCTCCGGCCAGCAATCGGCTTCTGCGCACTGCAAAATTGACGCTGAACCTGAACGGGACGGTTTCAGGCGAGGTCGAAGAAATCCGATGGGGAGCCCCGGCCGCCGATCAGCGCGCCCTCTTCCTAAGGACGGCTCCGGCAGAGCGGGCTAAGGTATTGGAGCACCTGCTCGGCTCCTCGCTGGCAGGGTTCGCATTGACCAAAGCAACCATCGTCGGCCTCGAGGAATATGATCAGAACCTCGTCGTGCGCTACGAGTTCGTGGCACAGAACTATGCCAAGACCGCCGGCACCCTGTTGCTCATCCGGCCCCGCGTATTAGGGAACAAGGGCTCCGATGTTATGGAAAAACAGGAGCGGAAATATCCGGTGGAGTTCGCCGAAGCCACACTCCACTCGGATCTTTTTGAATTCACGCTTCCGCCCGGATTCGTCGTTGACGAACTCCCCGCACCTTTGAAAACCGAATTTGAATTTGGAAAGTACAGCAGCAAGGTCGAAGCCCGCGGGAACACGCTCCGATATGAGCGTCTGTACGAGATCAAGGACGTCACCAAGGAAAACTTCACCCAGTTGAAGAAGTTCTTCCAGCAGATTGCAGCTGACGAACGCTCCAATGCCATCCTGCGACGGGAGGCACCTTAAGGGTCTCCTCGGGCCAGACAGATCGAGCTGCCCGACCCGCGGTGCCCTGGCGGATTTGAATCTTGACGGAAGTACCGCCTGCCTTCCTCAAGGCTGTCTTCCCTTTGAACCAGCCCGTTGGGCCTCCCATTCAAGGTATTTCGCAAACACCTCTGTCTTCCCTGGAGGAGCGATTTCGAATTTTCCATGCAGCTTGCCGTCCGGCAATCGATCGTACGATAGCCGATATCGTGGCGCGTCGGAAATTGCCTCGCTTACAAACGCGACTTTCGCATCGGGGCTCGTCTGAACAGTATAGTGAATGACGTGGTCTTCAACATCGAAGTAGATGGCATGGAGAACTGAAGGCCCCCCTTCCCGGTATATGATCATGAGATCGTCGTGTGTGAACGCCGGGCGGCCATTTGCCGGCGGGTATTCCGCGTGGTTTCGACGCACCATGATGTTCTTTTGAAGATCGAACGAAAACGTGAATCGTCCTCTTGCTTCACCGGGTTTTGTCACCGCTTCCCAGTCCCCCGCCAAAAACTCCAGGGGACCCCATACCTCTTCTTTTTCAGCCGCAGTCACGGATTGAAACAGAAATAAGAACACACAAATGCAGACCCAGCAGCTGGGGCGTTTCATAAGGCACCTCGGGTTTGTAGTCGCGGCTGACCGCGTATTTCATTTCCTGCGGCACGGTCCGTGAGCAAATTCTACCCTAAGAACAGCTCTCAAAAGAAGGCCCTGACGGGATGAGAACAGTTTCAAGGCCGTCTCGTCGAAAGGCCAAGTGATGGGGGGCGAAACCCGCCGCTCACTTCAGCGTATACATGGATTGGCTGGGCCTGTGCAAGCAAAGAAGCCGGTCGGTGCTTGCCCGGCCAACATCGGGATCTGATATCAATAATCCCCGTTCCCCCATGACTTAGCCTATGGAGTTCGGGGCTGGGTCATGTTAATTTAGATATTCTTCCACTCGGATTCAGTCGCATGGGCCTGGAGGCTCGACGGAGGAAAAGTATGGAGAGTATATGGGGCGATCTTCGATACGCATTCCGGATGCTCTTGAAGAGCCCGGCCTTCACCGTGGTTGCCGTTGTGACGTTAGCGCTCGGAATTGGCGCCAACACCGCGATATTCAGTGTCATCAACGCCGTACTGTTGCGGCCGCTTCCGTTTCGTGATCCGGCAAGGCTCGTTCTCGTCACGGAACGAAGCAAGTTTCCCATCCTCACCACGTCCTACCAGAATTACGTGGACTGGCGTGACCAGAGCCATTCCTTTGACACGATGGAAGCCACTCGCGCCACGAATCTGACCTTGACAGGCGGAGGCGATCCGGAGCGTTTGTCCGCCCGCATGGCGACGGCGGGTCTGTTTCCTTTACTCGGCGTGGAGGCTGCTGCCGGCCGGACTTTTTTGAAAGAAGAAGACCGAGCGGGCGGTCCTCCCGTCGCTTTGGTCAGTCAAGGTCTCTGGAAGCGACGCTTCGGAGGCTCACTCGATATAATCGGCAAGACGATTGATCTCAATGCCCAACCCTACACCGTGGTCGGTATTCTCCCCCCAGGATTCCAGATCCTGCAGCCCGCCGACGTGTATGTTCCCTTTGAGCCCTGGGCCAAGACGCTGCCGGACGACCGTTCGTGGCACCCCGGAATCATGCCGGTCGCTCGACTGAAACAAGGTGTCACGATGGCGCAAGCCCGCACCGAGATGCAAACCATTGCCAAGCGGCTGGAGCAGCAGTATCCCATTTATGATACGGGGGTAAGCTCAGATGTGGTTGGGTTGCAGGAGCAAATGGTGCAAAACGCCCGCCCGGCCTTGCTGGTCCTTCTGGGCGCCGTGGGTTTCGTCCTGCTGATTTCTTGTGTGAACGTGGCCAATCTGCTGCTGGCCCGCGCCACCTCGCGTGGCAAAGAGGTGGCGATCCGAACGGCGCTGGGCGCGAGTCTCGGACGGGTCGTTCGACAACTGCTGACTGAGAGCGTCGTGCTGGCGCTTGCCGGCGGCGGATTGGGACTGCTCCTGGCCTCGGCCAGCATTGGACCGTTGTTGAAGCTCTCAGCCGGAAGCGTTCCTAACGTGGGCCCTGTCGGAATTGATCGGTGGGTCCTGGCGTTCACCGTGGGGATTTCGGTCGTGACGGGAATCCTGTTCGGCCTCGTCCCGGCGCTTCGCACGGCCAAGTTGAACTTGCGCGAATCTTTGAGTGAAGGAGGACGGAGTTCCTCGGCGGGCGCTCAACATCATCGTCTCCGGGCGGTCCTGGTCGTCTCCGAGATCGCCCTTGCCATGCTGCTGCTTGTCGGGGCAGGTCTGCTCTTGCGGAGTTTTCAGCGCTTGCAAGAGGTCCCTCCGGGCTTTCAACCGGATCATCTCCTGGTCGCGGATCTTCCTATTTCGCCGACGACCTATGCCAAACCCGACCAGAGATTCCAGTTCTTCGACCGGCTTGTAGATCGAGCCAGGGCGCTCCCCGGAGTCCGTTCGGTGGGTGCTGCCTCATTCTTGCCGGTGAGCGGTGGAGGCTCGATCATTCACTTCAACATCTTTGGCCGCGCGCCGAAGAGCGCGCACGATTTTGTTGCGGCCGGCTATCGCACGATCACGCCGAACTACCTGGAGACCCTGGGCATTCCCCTGCTGCAGGGGCGGATGTTCACAGCCGCGGATAATGAGAAGGCGCCGAGTGTCGTCGTCATTAATGCCACAATGGCGCGAATTTTTTTCCCCGGAGATAACCCTCTCGGCAAGCGCATGCAGCTTGGGGCCCTGCCGGAGCAATCGGTCCCCTGGATGGAAATCGTGGGGGTGGTAGGCGATGTGCGGCCGGGACTGGGCCTCGACCCCCAGGCCGAAATGTACTTGCCGTATCGCCAGGCCGATGCCGTCCTGCCGGTCTTTCAGCTTTCCGTCGTTTTACGCACCACGATGGAACCCTCGACCAGCTCTTCATCTCTGCGGACCGCCCTAGCTGAAATTGACAGCAGCCAGCCGCTGGTGAATGTCCGCACCATGGAAGAAAACATATCCGGCTCGGTGGCGCAACCTCGCTTCCGGACCTGGCTGTTGGGGATCTTTGCGGTCGTCGCGCTCGTCCTGGCCGCGGTAGGAATCTACGGTGTGATGTCGTACTCCGTGAACCAGCGGACCGGCGAAATCGGCGTCCGGATGGCGCTCGGTGCCGAGGCAATGGATATCTTTCGACTCATCGTTGGCCAGGGCCTGTGGCTGGCGCTCATCGGGGTGTCGATCGGGCTGCTCTTCGCCGCGGGTTTGACGCGTGTCCTGCGCACCTTCTTGTTTGGTGTGAGCGCGCTCGATCCAGCCACTTTCGTGGGCGTGGCGGTGGCACTTTCTATAGTCGGTCTCGTGGCTTCGTATCTTCCCGCTCGGCGGGCCACGAAAGTGGATCCCATGGTGGCGCTACGGGAGGAATGAAGCATGCGTCCAGCAGGGCGGATGGGACACTCGTGGCCTTCGATGGGGTTCAATTCTTTGTGGGAGATCGCCTCCCTGCACTCAAGCAGCGGGATAAACACTCTAAGCACTAACTTTGATGGGCCGGTGTGGACACCGCCCTGCACCCTGAAATTCAATTCATTTTGGGTTCCGAAATTAAAGCCTCAGTTTTGGGGTATTGACTGGTGAGGCGAAAGCTCCGAGGGAGTTAGCTCAAGCAGCGATAGACTGCAAGACACTCCCCGCTCTTCCCTTGAACTGCGATCTCCAGGCCGGGTTTAAGGTCCTTGACGCACTCCCGGTTCTTCCATTCGCGCAGTTCTCCAGCCTGGCGCAGCGCAGTCTCAAATTTCAAATTTGACATTTCAGATCTCGCCGGCCGACCCGGGAAGGTTCTCGTCTATGGCTCGTTGGATCCAATCGGCGGCCTTACCCCTTTCGGCCTGTTGCGCAGAGGCGCAATCCCCGCAACCAGCACGCCCCCTGGATTGACCCTGGCTCTAAGTGTTGGGAAAAACGCCCACCGCCCTTTTCTGCAGTCCATAAGAGAGTACTCCCGGGTCCTTGAATTCAGAATTCAGGGTCCTTTCTTTGAATCTTCGTTTGCCTCGTCACTCTGGGGGGCATAGTAGCCCTTGCGGGCGGTAACCACCACATTGGGGCGATCCACTTTGACCACTATCTTTCTGAAACGGCCATCCCGACTATTATTGTTTGAATAATATCCTAGAAAATACCGTAGCGGGGTCTCGAGCGCGGCCTTCGTCAACTGGGCATGCAAGTCATTGTTGTTATGATAGTATTTACCCCCCGTATCCGACGCCAACGCACTGGGTGCATCATCCCTTGCGAACCGATCCGCCTGATCCAATCGAAATCGAACAGGCACTGACTGGATTGTCCCGCTGGAAGCGGTGGGAGACTCCCCGCCGATTGCCGAAACTTGCAGTCCAGACGTATTCACAGATGCGATCACGGTGTTGGCGCGGATCGCACCATCAATTACTTCCTGGATCTGATAGTTTGCCTGGCGTGCGATGAGGCCATCGCTGAGAAAGACGATGGTCTTCGGCCCGCCCACACCTTTCAGGCGACTGACCAAATCATGTAACGCAAACATCGTTCGCTTCGATTCATCATTGATTTGTTCTGCTCTCTCCCGGGCCGCAGTCAGGACCCTTTGCACCACGCTCGGGCCGCCCTGCATGCCGCTGCAGGCAATGGTATCGTTGACCGCCACAGTGAACGGATCTCCCGCTTTGTCCCTCCGCTCAGCAATTTCGATCGCCTGGTAATCACTCAGGGGGGGACAATCGCCTGAGGGTTGCCGGGCGGTTGCGATTATCGAGATACGGTTCAAAGCGGAAATGATCAGTTCCCGGTCTTGAGTGAACCCGGTTGAATACCTGCCTGATGCGCTGACGAGGGCTACGCAGTCGGTCGGAGTGAGATTCGTCCGGACAAATTTTTCACCGGCCTTTTTAAGTCGCGCGAGATCCCCAAAGTTGATGTGATAATCATCCACAAAGAGGATTATCGTTCGAGACATCAGAGCCTCTTGCCCGGCGCCCGTTGAGACTTTAGCTTTGTCGGGACTTGAAGCCAGGATTTCCGGCGCAACCTCCAGGTGAAAGAGAGAGATCTTCTGCGGGACACCATCCTCGAAGACTCTGAAGTCTTGTTCCGTCAGGTCCTTAATTGGATTTCCCTTCTTGTCGGTCACAGAGGCATTCAGCGAGACGAGATCCACGGGGACCTTGATCGTAATCGAAGGTTCATTCTTTCGTTGCGGCGTAGGTCTCTCGGATGCGGGGTAGGTGGGATGCGCCAAAATAACCAGGCACACGAGCATGCCCCGCCCAAAGGATGTGAGCGATCCTTTCCTCAAGTTCATGATCATGGGCGATGTCATAGGTAAGTCATGTCGGCCGGGAGAATTTCCCCATTAGGAATGCGGCAGGCCACCGAGATCTCGGGACATCATCCGCAGATCGCTGCGCTCAAACCATCCGATGCCTCGCCAAAAAGCCATCGCGTCCGAATTCTCCTGTTCCACAAATAAGTGACATCTCTGGATACCGCATGTTTGGAGTTTCTCGAGGCATCTGAAAACCAGCGCTGACCCAATCCCGCTCCTCCTGCTAAGCCGCGCCACCGCCACGTGGTGGAGGTAACCGCGCCGGCCGTCCTGGCCGCACAAGGCGGCGCCCACGAGCCGGTCCTGATCGTAGGCCACGAAGCTCATCGCGGGATTTCGGTCTAGAAAATACTTAATGCGCTCAGGTGAGTCCGCCTCACGCAATGAAATCCCCTCAGATTCCCTCCACAAAGCATGAGCGGCGGGATAGTCCTGCATTGTAAATTCACGGATTTCCACCATGGCGAATGATCGGTGATTCTCTCGATGGGGGCTCCAATGGAACTTGGCGCGATTTGCAAGCAGCAGGGACACTCCAACCACTCCGGGCGTGTTTCCCTGATTAATGGATCTCTCCGTTCCTATTTCTTCGCAGCGCGGTTTTTCTCCGGCGATTTGCGCGGGCCGGACCCGGGGGATAAAGTGATTCCCCGCTCCTTCAAATTCCGGTATTGGTCGGTCGCTTCGACCAATCCCGCGGCGATGCCCGGCTCCTTGGAATTGTGCCCGGCATCGGGGACGATGATGAGTTCCGCTTCAGGCCACCGCCGGTGGAGATCCCAAGCGCTCCGGATGGGGCACACCAGATCATACCGTCCCTGCACGATGGTCGCAGGAATGTGACGAATGCGCTCCACATCGTCGAGGAGTTGATTCTCATTGCGGAGCCAAGCGCCATGAACGAAATAGTGGCATTCGATGCGGGCAAAGGCCTCTGCAAATTCATCAGCCCCGTACGACGCGATAAAGTCCGCATCGGGAAGAAGTTTGCTGGTGGCCCCTTCCCAGATGCTCCAGGCCTTGGCCGCAGCCTTTCGAATTCCTGCATCCTCTGACGTCAGGCGACGATAGTACGCCGACATCATGTCACCGCGTTCCACTTCGGGAATCGGTTTCAAGTACTCCTCCCAAACATCGGGATATATATCCGAAGCGCCCTGCTGATAGAACCACAGCAATTCCGACCGCCTCAATAAGAAGATGCCGCGCAAAACCATCGCGGTCACGCATTGGGGATGAGTTTCGGCATACGCCAGGGCCAGCGTGCTCCCCCAGGAGCCCCCGAACACCATCCAGCGGTCAATGCCAAGATGTGTCCGCAACTTCTCCATGTCATCCACAAGAAGCCAGGTCGTGTTCTCCTGCAGGCTGGCATAGGGTGTGCTCTTCCCCGAACCGCGCTGGTCATACATAATGATTCGCCAGGCCGCCGGGTCAAAAAACCGTCGATCGGCGGGAGAAAAGCCTCCTCCCGGCCCCCCATGAACAAAAACCGCGGGCTTTCCTTGAGGATTGCCACACTCTTCGTAATAAAGCGTATGGATCGAGGAGACCTTCAATTTTCCGGTTTTATACGGTTCAATTTCCGGGTAGAGGGTACGCATCATCATCTCCTTCAAAAATGGGATCAACACAAATGTCGTTCTGGAGGCTGGACCTTAGCATAAAAGGAGACAGGATGGGCAATTCGAAAAAGAAATTCAAGAGAAATCGCCTATGTTGCTGCTCCCTGCCCGGTGAAGATGAAAGACCACCAGGAGTTCTATGGAACCGTCACCTGCGTGAAATCAGACTATTTTGAAGTGGAGGACGTGGATCAAGAGCGGGTTATCACCATCAAATACGAGGACGTCCAAAAGGTCTACGAAGGGTATGGCGGAAAAACACCCCTCCCGGACGGCGAGTCCCTCCTCGGGGCAGGCTCATCGGCCTCCTTGTCGTCGGGGGCCTGCTCATCACCCTGATCGTCATCGCAGCAACCCAACGCGATTGAGAAACAGATTGAACGGAGGCGGGGCAGCGCGCGGGCCTGTCCTGAGGCTCCTCATCTCCACATCAGGGCGACATCTCGCCCTTTTCCCTTTGGCGAACCCCCGATTGACCCCCACGAATTCCTGTGAGAGAATTTTCACAACTTCAGTCGCACTCTCCCGAAGGTGTGGGGACTCTGGCACCGACCACACCCAACTCTTCAAGGAGGCTCACGTGGTCAGCACAACGCTGTCGCATTTCCAGATCCTTTCCAAGCTCGGAGAGGGGGGTATGGGAGAAGTCTACCGCGCGCTCGATACCAAGCTCGGGCGGGAGGTGGCCATCAAGATCCTTCCGCGAACCTTGCTTTCGGATCCGGACAGACTGGATCGATTTGAGAAAGAGGCCCGCGCTGCCGCCGCTCTCACTCATCCCAACATTGTCACCATCTACTCCATCGAAGAGGCAGAAGACCTTCGTTTTATTACCATGGAGCTGGTGCGGGGCATCCTACTTTCCAAACTCATTCCGGAACAGGGCCTTCCCCTCCGAGGGTTCTTCCGGCTGGCGATTCCGATGGCCGATGCGGTCAGCGCCGCCCATGAACGCAGCATCATCCATTGTGACCTCAAGCCTGACAATATCATCGTCACTCATGAGGGTCGCGTAAAGATCCTGGATTTTGGGCTGGCCAGAACCACTCTGCGGGGACCCTTCCTGGAAGAAGGCGAGCTTCCAACACGACCGATCGCCAACGGACTGGGCCTCTGGGGCACTCTGTCCTATATGTCCCCGGAGCAGATCGAGGGGAAAGAACTGGATCACCGCACTGACATTTTTTCACTTGGCGTCATTCTCTTCGAAATGGTGACCGGCCGGCGCCCCTTCCGGGCCAAGACCACCGCCGAGATGATCGCTTCCATCCTCAAAGATACGCCTCCGTTGGTCAACGACCTCAAGCCGGGCCTTCCCCGGCAGCTCGGGCGTATCATCCGGCATTGTCTGGAGAAGGATATCCGCAAACGGTTACAGATGGCGCTTGATCTGCGGAATGAACTCGAGGCCCTCGAAGCAGAGGTGGGCGCGGGCAGCGAAGAACTCCCCTCCATTGCCGTGGTCCCTTTCACCGATATGAGCCAGGAAAAAGACCAGGATTATTTCTGCAAGGGCATTGCCGAGGAGATCATCAGTTTCCTGAGCAAGATCAAAGATCTAAATGTTGTTTCGAGGATGTCATCGTTCCAGGTTGATGCGAGCAAGGTCGATAGCCGCGAGATCGGCCGCCAGTTGGGCGTCAGCACCCTGTTGGAGGGAAGCGTTCGCAAGGCGGGCGACCAGATCCGGATCACCGTCCAGTTGATTAATGTGGCCGATGGATACACCCTCTGGTCGGAGCGATTTGACCGTGAATTCAAGGATATTTTTGCCATCCAGGATGAGATTGCCTCCAGCATTGCGCGCGTGCTGAAAATTACCCTGAGCCCTAAGGAGCGGCACGTTCTGCGGAAGATTCCAACAGCCAATGCCACGGCGTACGATTACTACCTTCGGGGAAGACATTTCTATTACGACTATAACAAGCGGACGGTTGAAACGGCCGTGCGGATGTTCTCCCGGGCGATCGAGATCGATACCCGGTATGCCAACGCCTATGCCGGCCTTGCGGACTGCTGCGCGTACCTGTTCATGTACGGGGGCCGCATGGAAACCCACCGCACGCAAGCTGATGGCGCCAGTGAAAAGGCTCTGCAACTGGATCCTGAGTCAGCCGAAGCCAACGCCTCGCGGGCGCTCGCCCGCGCCTTGCTCGATCAATACGAGGAAGCGGAAACCCTGTTTGAAAATGCCATCCGGCTGGATCCCCGGCTGTTTGAGGCGTATTACTTTTACGCGCGCACCTGCTTCACCCAGGGGAAGGCGGAGAAGGCCCTGGAACTTTACGAGAAGGCCATGGAGGTTCGCCCCGAGGATTACCAAGCCCCCCTTCTGGTCGCCCAGATCTATGATGATTTAGGCCGGCCGGCCGATGCTGAGCGGGCACGACGGCGCGGGGTTGATCTGGTTGAAAGCAGATTGAACCGGAATCCCGAAGACGTCCGCGCGCTTTACATGGGGGCCAACGGGCTCGTGGCTCTCGGCGAAAATGAAAAGGGCCTGGAATGGGCGCGCCAGGCGCTGGCGATGGATCCCGACGAACCGATGGTGCTTTACAACGTCGCGTGTATCCAGTCCCTTGCCGGACGAATTGAAGAAGCGATTGACTCTCTCGAGCGTTCAGTACAAAAGGGACTACTGCAAAAGAGCTGGCTCGAACATGACAGCAACCTTGATCCTCTCCGCAGCCATCCCCGCTTCCAAGCCGTCGTCGGGATGCTTGGCAAGGGTTTTGTGGTTTGAAGTGCTGGAGGCTGGGACCCGGTGGCGGGGCATCGCATTCTTAAAGGCGATCGCTCCAAATCCATCCCGGCTTCGAAGGGATTATTTGGCCCATTCGAGTCTCTTGCCGAAATCCCATTCCCCTCTTCTTCTTGCAATACGAGCAGGAAAACTATAAACTACACAACGATCTCAAGCAGCTTAAGGGGGTCGGGGACACGTTCAGGAGAAAGACGAGTCCCACAGATTTTTCCTCTCGGCACTGATTCGAGCAGGGCACTCAATTCACGGGATGATGAACCCGGTTATCAATTCTTCGGAAACCCTGATCCCCTTCCCATCGTAGAGAGACTAGCCAAAGTGTTGCTGCTGCCGGGCCGGCCAGCGTTAAATCCACTGGAAATCCATCAGTAAGGGAAACTCGCTATTCCAACCACTCCAATAGATCCAGAACCGATGAACCTCCGAGGGAGGAGTCCGCTCCTGTTCTCCCGAACCCTGGATTGCTTAGGCGGAGGACAAGACATCCTCCCCGAGTTTGGACTCTCTCTTTGCCTCTCTCGGCATAATCCATCTGAAAGGAGTAATTTCATGAAAAAAGCAGTCTGCTCCTTGTTTGTGCTGCTCGCCCTGGTCCTGGTCGCGTCGAGCATTTCGTCTCATGCTCAGGCTCAGACAAAACCTTCGGCCAAGGCGGTGCAAACGACCAAAGGAGTCAAAGTAGATTTCAAAGATGTAAAGCTTGCAAATGGTTTGCGCGTATTAATCGCGGAAGACCATACGGCTCCAGTGATTTCCTTGGCGGTTACCTACAACACGGGTTCGCGCAATGAGCGCCAGGGCCGCACCGGCTTTGCGCATCTCTTTGAGCACATGATGTTCAAAGGATCCGAAAATGTCGGAACCGGAGAGCACATGCTCCTCGTGTTTAACAATGGCGGGAACCTGAACGGATCCACCAACGAGGATCGCACCAATTACTTTGAAGAGCTGCCGGCCAACCAGCTTGATCTGGCGCTCTTCCTCGAGGCCGACCGGATGCGTTCGCTCCCTGCGGCCATCACCAAGGAAAACCTCGACAACCAGCGCAATGCCGTTCAGGAGGAGCGCCGGCTGGGTGTCGACAACCAGCCTTATGGTAAGACCGAAGAGAAATTCCAGGAGACCATGTACGACAACTTCACCTACAAGCACTCCGTCATCGGCTCCATGCAAGACCTCAATGCGGCAAGCGTCGAAGACGTCATCGACTTCTTCCATATCTACTATGCCCCCAACAACGCCGTCCTGGCGCTGGTGGGAGACTTCAAGACGGACGAGGCCCTCGCCAAAATCAAAAAGTATTTTGAACCGATTCCTTCTCATGCCGCCCCGCCGCCGGTCGATTCCACGGAACCGGACCAAACCGCGGAACGACGCTTCACAATGGAGGATCAGCTGGCACGACTCCCGCAGCTCGCCATCGGCTACAAGGGGTTCGTCGGGAATACCCCCGACTTCTATGCCATGCAGGTGCTGAACCAGGCCCTCGCCAGTGGCCAGAGTTCACGGCTTTACCAGATTCTCGTCAAGGAGAAGGAGCTGGTGGCAAACATCTTCGGATTTGTGCGAGAGATGCGCGGACCCGGTTACTACCAACTCACCGCGACCTTGAAGCCCACCACGAAGTTCGAGGACGTGGAAGCCGTCATCAATGAAGAGATCGCCAAGTTACAGCAGGAACCCATCGCGGATTGGGAGCTTCAGAAAGCGAAGAACTCCGCGCGCCGCTTCTCCGTCCAGGCGCTTCAGAGCACGCTCGGCGTGGCCATCCGCCTCAGCCAGTACGGGGTCTATTACAACGATCCGAGCTTGATCAACACCCAGTTTGAGAAGGTCGATGCGGTCACCAAAGCGGACGTGCAGCGAGTGGCCAACAAGTATCTGAAGGTAACCAACCGAACTGTCGCCCAAACCGTACCCAAACCCAAGACCGCCGCATCGCCGGCCGGCATGGAACGCTAAGAGAGGAGAACACAGAACCATGAACAGAATTATCTCAATACTGCGTCGGGCGATGTGGGCGGCAGGTGTCGGAACGATGGCCTGCTCCCTCGCTCTGGCTCAGCAGTCGATGCCCCCCCAATCCGTCAAGGGTGCTGTCGTTAAAGGCAAGGCGCCGGTCAGCAGTGAGGTTCTGAAAGTCAAGCTTCCCAAGCCCACGGAAAAAAAGCTGAGCAACGGGCTTCAAGTGATTGTGCTCGAAAACCATAAGCTGCCGACTTTCAACATGCAGATGGTCATACTGGCGGGCGGGATTTCGGACCCCGTGGGCAAGCCCGGTCTTGCGCAGGGCACCGCCACCATGCTGCGCGAAGGAACCAAGACCCGTACGAGCAAACAAATTGCCGAGCAGATCGACTCCCTGGGTGCGACGCTTACCGCCAACGCCAGTTTGTCTTCCATTACGAGCACTGTCTCGGCATCGGGCCTGACCGACAATTTGGATGGGGCAATGGAATTATTTGCGGACGTCATCCTGAATCCCAGTTTCCCTGCCGATGAGTTCACCAAATTAAAGACCCGAATGATGGCACAACTCCGTCAGGCGCGGTCCCAACCGGGATTTCTGGCCAACGAAATGTTCTCCAAAGCCATGTATGGCGAGCATCCGGCCGGGCGCATCGCCCCAACCCCGGAAGTCATTCAGAGCTTCACGCCTGAAATGCTGACGCAGTTCCACACCACCTATTACCGGCCCAATAACGCGATTTTTGCGATCGTGGGCGACGTGAAGCCGGATGAGATTGTTGCCAAGCTTGAAAAGGCTTTTGCCGCGTGGAAGCCCGCCGACGTGCCGAAAACCGTGATTCCCAAGGCAGGCGAACCCGGCGCGGCGAAGATCCGCCTGGTGGACCGGCCGGGCTCGGTCCAAACCAACCTTCTCGTCGGGGATCTGACTATCGAGCGGACCGACCCGGATTATTGCCCTCTCGAGGTGATGAACCGGGTGATCGGCGGTGGGCCCAGTGGACGGCTCTTCATGAACTTGCGTGAGGACAAAGGGTACACCTACGGGGCCTACAGCAACGTCAGCGCGTTCAAGTACCGCGGGGCCTTCCAGGCCAACACCGAGGTTCGCACCAACGTTACGGACGGAGCCATGAAGGAGCTGATGTATGAAATCAAGCGCCTCCGCGATGAAAAGGTGCCAGCCGCAGAGTTCGAAAATGGCAAGCGGGCCATCATCGGCGGGTTCGCGCTCGAACTGGAATCTCCCCAACGGGTGCTTCAAAACATTATTACCCAGAAGCTCTACAACCTGCCGGCCGATTACTGGGATACTTACCCCCAGAAGATTGCCGCTGTGACTGTGGACGATGTCCAGCGCGTTGCCAAGAAGTATCTCGACCTCGATCATCAGCAGGTGGTGGCCGTGGGCGACGCCAAGCAGATTGAAGAGCCTTTGAAGAAGTACGGCGCCATCGAAGTCTACGACACCGAAGGCAAACTGAAACCTGTGGGCCAGTAACACTTCCCGACTCCGCAGGGTCAGGGACAGACACCTATCTTTTCGTGTTCTCCAAATTTGTACAGCGAGCAGGTGTCTGTCCCTTTCCCCTTTCGGAGTTTTGCATTGGTAGCCCCGGCGAACATTTTTCTCGCCGGGGGCTTTTGCCCGAAACACGCAAAATCGTAAATTCAGATTCAATTGGAGCTCTATCATCCATCTCCTTTTTCATTATCCATTTCGCCGAATGAATCCCCACGTCTGACACGATTTTCCCATTATTCAACCGTACAGTTGAAAATCGAAAAGAGCTAGAACAACCATCAGAGGATGCTTTGAAGGCGCCGCTTCCGATGATCGACGGGGTTTCTCCGAGTTGCAAATGGCTTCCGGCAGGTCCATGGGAGACTGTTCTGGATTTTCTGAAAGAGCGTCACCCCCAAGTTGAAACTGCAACCTGGCTGTCCCGGATGGCAAGGGGGCAGGTGGTGGATGAGACCGGGCTTTGCCTGAATCCGGGAAGTCCTTACCGTGTTGGAGCCTGCATCTTCTACTACCGCGAGCTTGAGTCGGAAAGCAGTATCCCCTTTGTTGAGTCCGTTCTCTATCAGGATGAACATCTCCTGGTAGTCGATAAACCTCATTTTTTGCCCGTGGCCCCTTCGGGTCGGTTCCTTCATGAAACCTTGCTCGTCCGATTGAGAAAGAAAGGGGGGCTGGAAACGCTCGCCCCAATCCACCGAATCGACCGGGAAGCAGCTGGGGTTGTCATGTTTTCTCTCAATCCAGCAACAAGACGGCATTACGCGTCACTTTTTCAAAATCGGAAGGTCAAGAAAGTGTACGAGGCTCTGGCGGGTACCCTTCCGGGACTGAGTTTTCCTATGACGCGCCGGAGCCGAATCGTGGCGGGAGAACCCTTTTTTCGAATGAAGGAAATCGAGGGGGTACCAAACTCCGAAACTTACATTGAGGTCTTCAAGAAAATGAACGGAGGGACGCTCTATCAGGTAAGTCCCGTAACAGGCAGAAAACACCAAATCCGTCTGCATCTCTCGGGGTTAGGGATTCCGATCGTGAATGACAAACTCTATCCTGTGACGCGGTCGGCGGAGGACGACGATTTTTCCAGCCCCCTTAAACTATTGGCGAAATCAGTTTCCTTTCAAGATCCATTGACCCGGAGAGAACGCTACTTTGAAAGCGGGAGAACGCTTTAGTGTGGCGAAGTGACGGAGCGGCAGAACCGGGTTTCAACAATCACCAGGATTCGTGTTTTCGTCATAGACGATTTTCTTAAGCCTCGCGCCCTCTTCAACGCGAGCATGAACCGACGGATCCGCATAACTAGCTTGGTATAGTGCATACCCCAGTAGGCTCCTCCGATCCTCAAAAGTGACGGCCCAACGCCAGAACCGTCATATGACCTCAATCCTTGTTTCGATCTGCAAATAGACCTGCACTTTCTTTATTCGCATGGACTGTGAGGGCCCGCGTTGACCCCCGTTTGACCCTTGGGGTATGATCGGTCTTATCATAGCCGAACCTCACCCACACGGGTGGGCGGTAGCTGACCCTGCGCACAAGAGAGTATCGCGCACTTTACGAATTACACTTCTAACCTTAAGGGATTGTTCCGAAACACGATCCCAAACGTACTCAGTATGGACAGGTTCGAGGAATTATATCGCCGGCATGTCCAAGCGGTGTTCCGCTTCGCGCTCAGTTGCGTGAGCCGGCGGGAGATCGCGGAAGAGATCACAAGCGAGGCGTTCCTTGCGCTCTTGCGCCACCTCGATGGGATCGACCAGGGGCAACTCCCGGGGTGGTTGATAACCGTCGCTCGCAACCGGGCGCTCGACTACTGGAGGCGCAGGGCAACTGAGCAGAAGTACCTTGACGGGTGGGAGGATCCTCCGCCCGTTGAAGTGAATTGGACAGACGGATTCATAGTAGACAATCCGGATTTGAAGCCGATCCATCGGCTGTGCCTCACATTGCGCTACGTGGAAGGCATGAGCCGGGCAGAAATAGCCCAATCCATCGGGCTTTCGGAAACGCAGGTTAAGGGACATCTGCAATACGGTCTTCAATTGCTGCGCAAGACCATGGCAGAAAAGGAAAGAAAATGAACAAGCTCCCCAGCGACCTCGACGCCTTCGAGGCGGAGGCAATCAAAGAGTCCGGCGGCCTTCTGGACTCGCTCCGGAAGCAAAGATCCGACTGCCCGCCCGTGCCGATGCTCCGAGCGGCACACGCCGGAGTGCTCACAGAGGAAGTGCAATCCGCAGTCACGGCCCATGTCGCCGGCTGCCGGCTGTGCCGGGTCCTGCAAGCGGACTTTGCGGCTTTGGATTCGACCGAGGCTTCGCCGCAAGAGGTCGAGCAGATCCTCATCCATGTGCGTCGTCAAGCCGGCAAATCGGACGGCTCCTCGTTCTGGAGATTCAATATCTTTTCATGGCGGACGGCGATGGCCACCGCCGCTTTGGTGCTCAGTGTTGTCCTCATCGTGTGGGAGGTCAAGACCCCGCAACAGCCGGGTCCGGTGCCCTCACCGGTAGCAGAAGTGAAGCCGACCCCCGCCCCACAAATCCCTGAAGCATTCCGGCTGGAAAAGCCGGCGGTGAAGATGACTCTCGGCGTCCTCACCTGGAGAAGCAACAAGAACGGTCGTGACCAGTTCCTCAAAGACATGGCACCAGCGCTCGAAGCCTACCGCAATGATAACTTTAACGCCTCGGCCGACTCCCTTCAAACACTGTCCTCAAAGTACAGCGAATCGGTCGAGGTTTTCTTTTATCTCGGAGTAAGCCGTCTCTTCCTCGCAGAATACCCAGCCGCCATCAAGGCGCTCGAACAGGCCGCACGCCTCGCAGATGATTCTTTCTCCCCCGATGTTTTGTGGTATCTTTCCATCAGTTGCCAGCGCTCCGGGCAAACCGAAATGGCCCGGGGTTATTTGCAGCAACTCTGCGGAGGATCGAGCGGGTATGCCGCGCGTGCCTGCGTGGCTCTAAATGGACTTGACAGCTCTGCGGCTGCCCCGCTTCGTTAGCCTTCCTCCCACCGGCCAACAACACGATCACATCTATGAAAATGTTTTTGAGGACTCCTCGTCTCCTTGGGAGCGTCGCGGTTGCCCTCTTTCAACTCACCACATTTGTGCCCCAGAGTTTTGGCGGATGCTGTCTAAGAGAAAATCCCCAGGACGTCAAGGCACCCGGTACCCTCCAAGAAGAATTGGACGCCGCCGACCGGCTGGTCGCGGAGGGAAAGGGCGAAGCGGCGCGGAAACTCTATGAGGCAGCAGCGGCGCGAGCCCAAAGCGAGAAGAACGGCGTTCTTGAATCGCGTGCGCTGGCCTCCATCGGACGGCTGCTTTCCCGTGCGACCCAGTACGTTGAAGCCCAGAAGTATTTGACCCAGGCACTGCCCCTGGCCGAGGCTGCTGGCGACCATGCCGCCGTCGCGCGGGTATGCGATTCGCTCGGGATTGCCGCCCGATACTTGGGTCGAGCCGACGAGGCCCGGACCTGGTACAAGAAAGCAGCGGAAGCCGCCGGCCTGGCCGGGGACCTCCGACTCCAAACCAACAGCCTGATTAACCTCGCTGGCTTGATGGAATCGTCTGACCCTAATGCCGAGAGAACAATCCGCGATGCGACAGAGGTCGCCCACAAAATAGGCGACAAGGATCTCGAGGGGCGGGCTTTTCATCGATGGGGAGACTTTCTATTCACAACCGGCGATTTCGCCGCAGCGATGGAGAAACTGGATCGCGCCGCTGCACTCTTAGGGGAAATCCGGGATGATGAGGAGCTGGCCAGGGTCTACACCAGTATGGGCCGACTGAACCGCGCGCACGGTCGGCCGGCCGAAGCGATCCCGCTCTATGAAAAAGCACTCCATATTCAACAGGCGGTGGGCGACAAGGTCGGTGTGATTCAGAGCTTGAACGCCATGGGTGTGGCTTATCAGGGTCAAGACGATAACAAACGGGCCCGTGAATACTTCGAAAGGGCTTACGAATTGGCCCTCAAGACCGATTCTCCCCGCATCATCGACTTCATGCGTGCCAACCTGGCTGGAAATCTCATCGATCTCCACGAATATGCGCGGGCTGCACCGTTGCTGGAGGAAGTGCTGCGCCGCGGCGCCGACTCCAATCTGGCGTTCCGTCACGCTCAGCTGTCGGCGGCATACGAAGGAATGGGGCATCTTACCGCCGCGCGCGAGCAGGCCGACAAAGCGGTGGAATTGGCGTCCGCCAGAGTTGATTACATGCCGGTGGCCATGTCCCAAAGGGCCGAGGTTCGAGAACTGCAGGGTGATTTTCCCGGGGCGCTGGAGGATGCGCTGGAAGTCATCCGTGTTACCGAGGGAATACGGGAGAGGCTTGTGCCTCTGGATTTCATGAAACAGGGATTCAGTTCATATTACCAGCTGGGCTACTCCTTCCTGGTGGGATTGTACCTTCGCCTTGGAAAGCCGGAGAAAGCGCTCGAGGTGGCTGAATTGGCCCGGGCGCGGGCCTTCCTGGACTTGCTCGCCACCAAGGAAGTCCGTTTGAAGGCAGCCGACGAATCCGCGGTTGCCGCCCTTCGCCGCATCGAAAAGGAACTCCGGGCGCAAGGCATTGATCCGGCGGAAGCCGCCAGCGCTTCGGAAAACAAATCCAACCCGGTGAAGCGAACCGGCGAAGCAGAATCCTTGCTCCAAAAATGGAAATCGGGGAGTCCGGAACTACAGAGCTTCGTTGCGGCCACCCCCCAGACAGCTGCTGAGATCATTGCTACAGCTGCCCATCTCCATTCCACGCTCATTAATTATTGGGCTGGAAAGGATGCGCTTTACATCTGGGTGGTCAAGCCGGAAGGCAAAGTGGCATCACGGCGGGTGGAGGTTACTGAGAGGCGTCTGACCGAACTCGTCAATGCGGCCTCAGCGGTCGGAGCTTCGACCCGGCAAGGTTCGACCCCCATTGTGCGAGGACCTGCTCAGATAGTATCGCCTGCTGCTTCGAAAGTAGGTTGGACCGAGCTGTACAATCTGCTCATTTTGCCCGTGAGACAGTGGCTCCCGTCCCGGGGACATCGACTGACCATCATCCCGCACGGTCCCCTGATGCGACTTTCGTTTGCAGCGCTGGCAAACGAGAAGGGCCGCTATTTGCTGGAAGATTACCCGCTGCACTATGCCCCGGCGGCAGCGCTTCTTGAATTCTTGGCGGCGAAGAAACGCGAAAAGGACGGCGTGCCCCATTTCCTGCTGGTGGCCGATCCGGCGTTCCCTTCCGCCGTGAAAGGCGAAGACCCTCTTTCACCGTTGCCGGGAGCGCGCGCGGAGGTTCGGAGTATTGCTCACCTTTTGCCGGCGGAGGCCGTCACAATGCTCCAGGGCCCAACAGCCGACAAGCAGGCGGTTACGGCTTGGATGAGCCGCTCCTCGGTGATACATTTCGCGACCCATGGCGTGGGACAGGATTACCAGCCACTGGACTCCTATCTCGCCTTGAGCGGCGGCAACGTGGTGGCCGATTCCCGCCTATCGGCCAAGGATATCTATGCCCTTGACCTGCACGCCAACTTAGTGGTTCTCAGTTCCTGCCGGTCCGGTGGTGGCAAGTTGACGGGAGAAGGGATCGCTGCCCTTGCGCGGGCCTTTCTTTATGCGGGCGCTCCTTCGCTCATCGTTTCGCTATGGGATGTGCCCGACCAGCCGGCCAACCGCCTTCTTCCAGGATTCTATGCTTCCTGGCTGCACGGGAGCGACAAGATTGACGCCCTTCGCGCGGCGCAGCTTCACCTGCTCAGGGAGCTACGCGCCGGCCGCGTGAAAGTGCGGACACCTGCCGGCGACCTGGTGCTCCCTGAACATCCAGTCCTTTGGGCCGGCTTTGTCCTCCTTGGCGAGCCCTGAGCCCTCGCGACCTAGCGTAAGGCCAACTTCAATGCTTGTCAGTCTCGCCCTAGCCCCGGGTGAAATAGGACCTGTTTCCATCCGTGGAAATAATGCTCCATGGCATCGTCGCAGTCGCCCTTCGCCAGCGCTTTGTCTCCTTTCAGCAACTCCTCATTCGCCTTATCAATATTCTCATGATCAGTCCCCTCCTGCTGAGCATCTGCAATCACTACCAGGGCCAGGAGACGATCTGCGTTGATCAACCGATTGATGAAGGCCTGAAGAACGGCATCAGGGATGTCGCTTTTCTTGTCTCTGATGAGTTCAACCAGTACGTCGATGCTCTCCTTGTCTTCATTGAAGACCTTCTCCCCACGTTTCGTTTGCAGGTGGGTTGGATCATTCCAATAGCCACTATCGAGCGACTTCGTCAAGTGTTGGATGACTTTGTCGAGCCTCTCCCTGTCTTGCTTATCGCCGACCGTAGCGCGGAGCGCCGAGATGGCGCTGAGAACACTTTGCTTGATACCGAGAGGCCCCAGCACGATGATAGATACCTCGGCGCTCGCTACGCCACCGTGTCCGTCATTCACGGTAAGCGTCATGTTGTTCGCGCCAAGGGGACAGGTGAGCGTTACCAGTGCGTTGGATGCTGACCCGCACGATCCGTTCCAGGAGAATGCGAGCGTGCCTCCGTCAGGAGCGCTGCCGGAGCCGCTCAAATTGACACTTGCGCCTGTGGGTGCCGTGGCATCAATTATTTGATTCGGCCCTGGATTGACTGTAGGTGGCACGTTCTGAATCCCCGGTGCGCCGGGATCAACAATCTCTCCATTTCCGATGCCGTCGGCATCGAACGGAGCGAAGCCGTCGGTCAGAGTCAGGATCACATTGTTTCCCGGGAACACCGCATTTTGGACCGCCACAAACTGCCCGGACGGGCCTAAGATCTTCCAATAACTATTGGCGGGGCCGGGCAGAGAGATGGTGACCGTAATCGTTCCGCCGGGTGACACTCCAGCCACCGAGAAGGAAACCATTCCATAGGGGAACTGTACCCCGGGCGGAAGTTGTCCCAAGACGGGTGAGACGCTTACGGCATGCAGTGAAGTCCCGGGCGGAGACGTGATAGTGATGGGCCCAGCCGGACCAATGACGGTGGCGATATTCCGCGCTGAGACCGTGAGACTGGCGGTGGCGGTGTGCGTCGAAGACGCCGACGTGCCGGTCACTGTGATGTTCGCTGTTCCACCCGTGGTCAACGTGCTAACGACGAGGGTGAGAGTGGAGCTACCGCCCGCCGTGACCGAGGCGGGGCTGAACGAGCCCGTCACGCCGGGGGGTAGACCTGAGACGGCAAGGCTGACGTTCTCCGCGACACCACTCGTGAGGGCCGTGGTGATCGTGAAGGTTGTCTTCGCGCCCTGAGTCAACGATGCGACGAGCGGGCTCATGGCGATTGAGAAGTTATTCGGTGCTGTGACCATAACATCGGCGATAGCGATGTGCGAAGCGGAGGCCGATGTGCCGGTCAATGTGAAGGTGGTCGTTCCGGTTGTGGCCGCTGCGCTGGCGTTGAGCGTAAGAGTGGAGCTACCGCCCGCCGTGACCGAGGCGGGGCTGAACGAGCCCGTCACGCCGGGGGGTAGACCTGAGACGGCAAGGCTGACGTTCTCCGCGACACCACTCGTGAGG
Organism: Terriglobia bacterium; assembly: GCA_020072965.1. Taxonomy (GTDB): domain Bacteria; phylum Acidobacteriota; class Terriglobia; order JAIQFV01; family JAIQFV01; genus JAIQFV01. The sequence continues at coordinate 56,671 of JAIQFY010000027.1, forward strand.
GCCGTGGTGATCGTGAAGGTGGTCGTCGCGCCCTGAGTCAGCGATGCGACGAGCGGGCTCATGGCGATCGAGAAGTTATTCGGCGCTGTGACCGTGATGGTGACGGTGGTCGTGTTGTCGGATAGATTGGGCTCCGCGAAGGCAACGCACCGCGGGTTCGGGGGGCAGGCGGTCACGGCGGCGGTGTTGGTCAGTGGGGCCGATGCCTGGCCGGCAGGCAGAGCGGCCGCATCGATGACGGCATCGTATTCAACGGTCCACTTTCCACCCGGGAGCAATATTTGCTGTTGAGTTGAAGCGGTGATCCAGGTGCAAGCGAGTACCTGCGGTGTGCCACTCACCGTACAAGTTGGCTGGGGCTCTCCCGCCACGAGAGGAGTTCTCACCGTCCCCGAGGGCGAGGATTGGATCGTCAGCCCCGTGGGCAACGTGTCCGTCATTGTAAATACCCCGGACCCGGCGCCGCTCGTGGGTCCGTTGCTTACCTCAATGGTGAAGTGAACTGTTTCTCCGACCCCTGCCGTGGCCTTATCGGACCGCTTTCGCACGGCCAGGTCCGGAGCGCTCACGGTGATGGTGACGGTGGTCGTGTTGTCGGATAGATTGAGCTCCGCGAAGGCGACGCACCGCGGGTTCGGGGGGCAGGCGGTCACGGTGGCGGTGTTGGTCAGTGTGGCCGATGTCTGGCCGGCAGGCAGAACGGCTGCATCGATGACGGCATCGTATTCAACCGTCCACTTTCCACCCGGGAGCAACATTTGCTGTTGAGTTGAAGCGGTGGCCCAAGTGCAAGTGAGTACCTGTGGCGAGCCACCCACCATACAAGTCGGCTGGGGCTCTCCCGGAACAAGAGGAGTTCTCACGGGCCCCAAGGGGGAGGATTGGATCGTCAATCCCGCCGGCAACGTGTCCGTCATTGTAAACACCCCGGACGCGGCGCCGCTCGTGGGTCCGTTGCTCACTTCAATGGTGAAGTGCACCGTTTCCCCGACGCCTGCCGTGGCCTTATCGGACACCTTCCGCACGGCCAGCTCCGGAGCGTGCACGGTGACGGTGGCGGTGGCCGTGTTGTCGGATAGATTGGGCTCCGCGAAGGCGACGCACCGCGGGTTCGGGGGGCAGGCGGTCACGGTGGCGGTGTTGGTCAGTGTGGCCGATGTCTGGCCGGCAGGCAGAACGGCCGCATCGATGACGGCATCGTATTCAACCGTCCACTTTCCACCTGGGAGCAACATTTGCTGTTGAGTTGAAGCGGTGGTCCAGGTGCAAGTGAGTACCTGCGGTGTGCCACTCACCGTACAAGTGGGCAGGGGCTCTCCCGCAACGAGAGGAGTTCTCGGGTTCCCCGGGGTCGCGGAATTGATTGTCAGCCCCGCCGGCAACGTGTCCGTCATTGTAAATACCCCGGACGCGGCGCCGCTTGTGGATCCGTTGCTCATTTCAATAGTGTAGTGCACCGTTTCCCCGACGCCTGCCGTGGCCTTATCGGAGAGCTTTCGCACGGCCAGGTCCGGAGCCCGAACGGTGACGGTGGCGGTGGTCGTGTTGTCGGATAGATTGGGCTCCGGCAGGGCGGTGCACGTGCTTGAGGTCGGAGAGCAGGCGGTCACGGTAGCGGTGTTGGTTAGTGTGGCTGAAGTCTGACCGGTGGGCAGAACCCCCGTGTCGACGACGGCATCGTATTCGAGGGTCCACGTTCCGCCAGGAGGCAATTGATTCTGGACAGAACTGTAGGCCCATGTGCAAGTGAGTACCTGCGGAGAGACCGACACCGTGCAGAATGGCATGAGCTCTCCTGGCAGGAGTGGAACTCTCAGGTTCCCCAGGGTCGTGGAATCGATCGTCAGCCCCACCGGCAACGTGTCCGTCATCGTGATTTCCCCATATGTGGCGTCGGCATTGGTTCCGTTGCTCACTTCAATGGTGTAGTGCACCGTTTCCCCGACGCCTGCCGTGGTCCTACCGGACAGTTTCCGCACGGACAAGTCCGGACCGGGTAGAGGGGCCGCCACAAACATGAAAGCATGGCCTTGCCCGTTGATTCTGCCATTCCCTGCGATCTGTCCATTGTCATTGACAGTCACTGCCGAATCCAAACTCTGCCAGGCCGGGGACGTGCTCGAAATTGCCTTCATCACACCGTTTCTATAGATGAATGCACGCTGTCCGTTCGCTGTCGTTGACGCACCCACCGTCGTGCCCGAGCCATTGACAGCGATCGCCCAGCTCCGTGCCCCCCCCAGAGTTCCGAGGTCACTCATCGCGCCTTGATTGTACAAAAAGGCATGATAGCCCCCGGTTCCCTTATCGACACGACCCACCACTTGGCCAGAACTGTTCATGGCAACAGCAAAACTCGACAGTCCCCCGGCGCCGATGTCATTCATCACTCCGCGGTCATAAAAAAAGGCATGCTGGGGGTTGGATGCCGCTGTCGACTGTCCCATCACCTGCCCCAGGTCATTGATGGCGTGGGCTTCGCTATGGCCAAAGAGCCCCCCTCCGAGTGTACCGAGATCCGTCATCCCGCTGGTGCCATAAAGGAAGGCATGAAAGCCACCGGTACTTTTATTTGCCGCTCCCACCACCTGGCCGGAGTTGTTGATGGCGTAAGCCGTGCTATCCGGTCCACCAAGCGTGCCGAGGTCCGTCATCCCGACGCTGTTGCTATAGAGGAACGCATGCGAGCTTCCATCGGCAGTAAATGACCATCCGGTCACCTGGCCGGAGTTGTTGATGGCGTTGGCAAAGCTGTCTCTTCCACCGAACGTGCCAAGGTCGGCCATCACCCCGTTGCTGTAAAGGAAGGCGTGCGCGACGCCCGCGGCCGTCATGGAATACCCAACCACCTGGCCGGAATCGTTGATGGCGGAAGGTATGATGTATGTCCCTCCTGGAAGCGTGCCAAGATCGGTCATCACCCCGTTGCTGTAAATAAAGGCGTGTGTCGCGCCAGTGGCGGTGTAGGAGTAGCCGACTACCTGGCCCGAACTGTTCATGGCCGTGACAGCACTTGCTTGCCCACCGAGCGTACCGAGGTCAATGATGTTGAATGCCTGCTCCGGCGGCGGCGTTATAAACGCATTGATGGTGATCAAAATGCCTGTGCTGGCTGTCAGTCCGTTCGCGTCGGTGACGAATACGGTGAAGGTATAAATGCCTTCCAGCGGGGAGGGGTTGGATAAAATCCCGGTTGCCGCGTCAATCCTAAACCCGACAAGAAATCCGGGCGCGCTCCAGGTATACGGCCCTGTGCCGCCGGAGGCCGACAACGCAAGGCTGTACGGGGCACCCTCCGCCCCCTCTGCAACTGCAGGGGTAATAATGGAAAAGTCGATGACGGTGGGTCCTGTGAGTTCTCCCGTTTCCGGGAGTCTCCCCGCGATGGTTCCGTCCGATGCTTCGAAGTGGTAGGCGTGCGACCCGACTGCGAGCGTTGTGGTGAAGGTGTACTGCTCGCCATCCGTGAAATCGCCATTGCGTGACAAGGGGTCCGTGGCCGCGGTGTCCTGCGACATCGCTGAACAGGCGCCGTCGATGCAGACGTTGACCGAGGTGGGCGCCAGATTCCCCGTGTGTGAATAAACAGTCTTGAAAGTAAACACGGTAGACGCGGTGCCGGTGTCGGGATTGACGCCATCGGTCCCATATCCGGTCTCACCAGAATAAGAAAGCACTGGGGCCGGAGGAGGAGGGGGGGTGTTTATCATGGCGATGGCATGGTCATATCCCGAAGCCACGGCCGCAACGTTCGCCAGTCCGCTCACTTGGACGGGGAGATCGTTTTCAACGGTCGGCTGATTGTCGGCCGGGTTTCCGGCCAGGTAAGTTCCCCACTCCCAGACCGTCCCGTCGCCCATGAGGGCCAGGGTGTGATTCATCCCTGCCGTGACCGCGATGACGTTGTTCAATGCATTCACCTGAGCGGCGGGAGTATGGCTCCGGGAATTAGTCCGGCCGATGGGATCGTTGGTCCCGTTTCCGAGCTGGCCGAACTGGTTATTGCCCCATGTCCAGACGGTGCCATCATTTTTGAGAGCCACGGTATGACTGCCGTGACTGGCCACGGCGGTCACGCCACTCAGTCCGGCCACCTGAGAGGGAGTCGGGCCGGGGGAATAGACGCTCCCCACTAACACGGAATCTCCCCAGGCCCAGACCGTGCCGTCGTTTTTGACGGCAACGGAATGTCCCTCGCCTGCGGCTATGGCGACGGCGCCTGTGAACGCCACTACAGGTAGAGGTTCTATTCCGGCCGGCTCGAAAGCGAGTTGCAGGGAGGCGTTGGATCCCCAAGCCAGGACCGTACCGTCGCTCTTGAGGGCGAGGGTATGAGCGGATCCTGCGGCCACTGCGGTTACACCAGCAAGCCCATTCACCTGGACGGGACTAAAACTATCAGAGTTTGACCCGTCACCGAGTTGGCCATCCGTGTTACTGCCCCAGGCCCAGACGGTTCCATCGCTTTTGAGGGCCACGGCATGCGATAAACCCGCAGCCACTGCGATCACCCCGCTAAGGCCCTGCACCTGGACGGGTGCTAAGCTATCAGTGCTTGTACCGTCGCCCAACTGACCTCGCTGGTTAGAGCCCCAGGCCCAAACCGTGCCATCACTCTTGATCACATAAGTGGCCCCCCCGCCTGCGGCCACGGACAAAACATTGGTAAGAGGCTGGCCCAAACCGTCGATCACCACATCCACACCTGAAAATTTATCGGCGTTCGTTCCGTCGCCGAGCTGGCCGTAAAAGTTATTGCCCCAGGTGAAAACGTTCCCGCTCGTAATTCTCATGATCGGACGGGATCTGGCCTCGGTGAGGGTGGGGTCGGTGCTGGCGAACAGAGTGAGCGCAGAGAGAGCAATGACATTCAGCAACTTCATGAGTAAGCCTCCTCCAAATGGAAATTGGAAGGGTTTGACCCCATTCCAATTCAACAAATAAGAATTTCTACGTGACGCCCAGGGAGCCGTTCCAATCATCGACTGAAACGGATTTGGTCTCGATTAGTCCAGCCAGCCAATTAATGGGGACTCGACTTATTTCGCTCTGTCTTCAGCAAAGCCTCTTTGGGGTTCTCGAAAAGAAGTAGGTCCGTTGTCGGCCGCGCGATTGGCGCGCGTCATTCTTGCGCTCGGTTCGCCAGCAGGGAGCGTCTTCTGCCGCGCCTCCAAGACCGATAATGTGGCTTCCAAATACTCAGTGCCGCAGGCCGCTGAAATGACGACAGCAAATACGACGAAAAGAAGCTTCTTCATATGGAATCGCCCCCTGTAGCGCATGGGTTGCGCTGCTATCTATTGGGAATACGCGCGGTGGGTGGAAACGGAACAATTCAATCCAAAGGAAATTCTACTGGCGTGACCCGTTAAATCAGGTGGCTCCTTCGCCGCCTCCAACGAAGGACGCCGGCCGGTGGAACAGCCTCACTATCAGGTGTCTGCGATCATGGCCGGACCTTATGCGACGTCAGCGTCGGACGCCGGCATCCGGAGCCCTTTAGTGTGTGGAGGTTGGTCGTCTTACGGGGGAACAGGTAACAGTGGAGTCGGTGAGACTCTATGTGAAAACGAGGTGAAGCTGAGGGCGGCGGTAAGAGATGACTCCAATCGGACCGACTGGAAACGGGTGGCGGCACTGCTGAAATGAGTCGGTCGCTGCCGGCCTCCCAATATCGACGGTGCCCAGCAGGGTGGCGCAGGAGTGCGGGCTTAACCTTTCTGCGTCCATCTGTGGAAGATCGTCCCAGTAAAGAACCGGCTGCAGGGCTCATCCTCGCACTCATGGCGCAAGAAAACCATAAGGACAGAAACCTCACGGATCGACGCATACGAAAGTAGAGGGACAGACACCTAATTGATCGAGATCGTCGAGCTTATACAGGAAGCAGGTGTCTGTCCCTGCACTCTTTTGTCTCTACTTGCTCGCAGCCTTGGCTCCCGTTGCACCTTTCATCTCAATATGAAGGCCCTCGAATGCCTTGGCTCCCGTATTCTGGACACTGTGCTGTACAGCCTGCCTCCAGTGTGCCTCGCCAGCCTTTCCACTAGTGGGAGTAGTTTCCCCGTCTAATGTGGTAACGTTTGCCATGGCGTCGGTCAGCATGATCTGAACGTTATCCGGATGGCCGTGCATAGGGGACTTGTCTCCCGCGTCGAAGTGATACCGGACGACACGCACTTGTTCGTTTTCAAACTCCACTTTATTGTGTTTCGGGTCTGCCGCGACGACATCTTGCGCACCCGCAGGCAATGCGGAGGCCGGCTTCTTTGGCTCAACCAGGATTCCCACGATGGGCTTGTCCCCGGTGTTCTCCACCACGTGCGTCACGGGTCCCCGCCACGCCGCTGATCCAGCCTTTCCATGGAGCTCTGAGGTCTTCCCGTCCGGCGTCGTGACCTTGGCATTTACATCCGCCAGAAAAATGTTCACATTGTTGGGGTGACTGTGGTTGGCAGTCTTGTCGCCCGGCGCGATCATGTAACTCACGACTCGCACCTGGTCGTTTTCAAATACCACCTTGTGATGGGCCGAATCCGACTTGACGGCATCCAGATCCTGTGCCGCAGCGGCCAATGCACCCAGACAAACCAGCGCAAGGACAAATGTCAAAACAGCGATCCCTTTCAGTAAACGCATCCCATACCTCCTGACGTCGCGGTTTAGAAACACCTTTGTTGTTGAGTTTTGAGACCTGTTCCCGTCCAGCTCCCTCATATCAGCGATTCTCTGCCGGCGAGAGCCAGACCGGAGGGTCAGTTGAAGGCCTGAAGAAAACAAAATTCCTAAGTCCAATGCAAATTTCTGACTTGATCCGAAGTCCTTACAAACTCCGGACTCCCGGGACTTGTCGATTCAGTTCCTGGATCCGGCCGTTCGGAATTGTGGGCTGAGGCCGCAGTCATTCCCGGCAGGTTCATCCTGAGGCGATCGGAATGCGAGCCCGGAATATGGTTCCCTCGACCGGGATGCTTGTAAAGGTGACCTTTCCCCCGAGGTACCGCTCGCAGAGCAACTTCATGCTGTAGGTTCCCAGCCCGCGACTGCTTCCCTTCGTGGAGAAAGAACGCTGGAAAATCTGGAGTTGGATGTCACGGGGGATGCATTGAGGATTGTGCACCCAGAATTCGATGGCATGATCCATCGTGTCGCAACCCAGGGTGACAGTCTCGTCCTGGGTACTGGCTTCGAGGGCATTCTTGGCCATGTTGCCGATGATACGGCGCAACAATACCGGATCGGACTCGAATTCGGTGTTCACAGCATTCGCAGCAATCCTCAAGTGCCGGCCATGAGCCGCCTCGTGGTTTGTATACAAATCGAGCACTTCATTCAACAACTGCATGCTGGTGACTCGGTCAAGATTGAGTTTTAGCTCGTCGTTCTCGGCTGCCGACAGGTCCCTCTGGGCGGTGATCTCTTCAATCATCGTAGAAGAAAGCGCATCCAATCTATCGGAAAACCTGCGGGCCTCCTCCGGGTCCGACTCCTTGAGCAGCTCGATGAATCCGTGCAGGCCGCTAGCGGTGTTGAGAAGGTCGTGAAAGAAGATACGCTCCAAAACCCTCCTCCGCTTTTCGTGGCTGATGTCCATGAGGGTGAAGACTGTATACGGCTCGCCTTTCAAGTGAAGAGGACTCGCGAACACCCTGAGATCGAGCGCTTCGACACCGCCGACTCTCACGATACGGCATTCCTCGACTGAAAAGCGGCCCTCCTGGCTGGCGAGGATTGCCCTGACTGCTCCGCAGGTCGAGCAGGATTCCGTCGTCCCGCAACCTCCCTCCCGCTCATAGGCGTGCCCACAATGAAAAGCTTCTCCGTGCCGGAGGCCGATAATACTGTCGGACTTCTGAAGCTCGAGAAACTTGAGCAGACTCTGATTGGCCAGGACGATTTGCCGCTCCCGGTTGAGGACCACAACCATGTCGAAGATGTGATCCAGGAATGTCCTGACCATGGATTCGCGCGAAAACTCGTGAACTTGATCCAAGAGCTTATCGGGCGCGGCCCGTTCTGCAGGAGCGAACAGACTCGATACTTTCGGCTTTTCCATTTTGCCATCCACCGGTTCCGACAAGGTTCAAGGTTTACTCAGCCGCCCCAGCGAACGTGCGACTCCAAATTCTGAGTTCGGCGATAGTCAGTCAACCAAGGCCAGCGCTCAGGGCAGACCAGAGAAACCTTCAAATTCAAAAATCCAAACTTCAAGAACACTAAGAAATGCAGGACCGGGCGCCAGCAAGATTTCCAAGCCGGGGAAGGATTCTTGAACAAACACAAGTCAATTCATCCATGAAAACACAATCCCCCTCGGGACGGCAAATAACACGAGCACCTGCAGAAGACGGGGGCTAACAACGGGTCACCGTCTCCCCTTGGCTCGAGCACCGGTCTCGATTCTCCCCCTTGAACGTCCAGGAAATGATCAGGAAAATGCAGTTTACAACTCTTTGCGGATATGTCAAGAGCCCTTCCCCTACCGACAATACCGGACGATAACAGGGTTGAAAGAACGAATTCCAAATCCCAAAGTCCAAGAACCACACAAAAATCCAATTCCAAATCCCAGACAAAATCCAGTTTCCAAAATCCGTACTTCAGACAATACTCAAAACCAGGTGTCTACCAGCCTGATCGGGTAGCTAAAGGGTCCCACCTCTCCAGGCCAACGACTGACAAGGCTCGAACCACAGCGAACCGGATTCCGAATGCGTCTTTTTGGGGGGCTCTCTCGTATATATCGTTAGAATGGTCTTTGGGAGCGAGCTGTTAATGAATTCAGTAGAGGGGGAGCGGGAAGCACTGGCTCAATCGCTACGGACGCGGGATCCCGAAGTGATCGAGCACCTCATCGACCAGTACCAGTATCGCCTTTTCCGCTATTTGATTTACCTGACTGGAAACCGCGAGGAGGCGGAAGACTTGTTCCAGGAGACCTGGATCCGGGTGCTCGAGCGGGGTCATCGGTATGACGGGCGATCGAAGTTTGATACATGGCTCTTCACAATTGCGCGCAATCTGTTCATTGATCGACTGCGAAGCAAGAAGACCCAGGTGAGCATCGAGGAGTTCTCTGATTCGGAGGGGCCGGAATCCGGAAACGGAGGCAGTCCAAGGAACGTCCCTTCCCCATTCGACCTGGTTTCCCAGGGCGAGGTATATGGTCAGTTGTCAGGCCTGATGGATCGATTGCCCTTTCCATCTCGAGAGGCCCTGGTGCTTCGGTTCCAGGAGGAGTTTAGCCTTGAGGAAATTGCCAGACTAATGGCCGTGCCGATCTCCACGGTGAAATCAAGAATCTACAGGGGCATTGCAATATTGAAGGAGTCACTGGAGGACTCCAAGCATGAGTGAAGACCTTCACCGTCGGGCCGAGCAGTTGAAGATTGATTCTATGGCAGGCGGAATTTCCGCACCCGATCTCCAGTGGCTCGGGGCACACCTGGAAGGATGCCCCCCGTGTGCGCAACGAGCCCGAGCCATCGAACGGGCCGTGCGAACCTTACGCTCTGTGACGGTGCGTGTCGATCCGGCGCTCCTGCGAACCACGCGAATGAAGGTCTACGTTCGCGCTGAAGATCTGAATAGACGAGGGGCGAGGCGGTTGTTGCTGTGGACGTCGTGCGCCACGTCCTGGGTGTGGATGGCCGCATGCGCCCTTTTTCTCTGGCACGGCTTCGAGCGGCTGGCCTCTCAAATGGGAATTCCCAACTGGCTGTGGCAGGCGGGGTTTGGCTTGTGGTGGGCGCTTCCTCTACTCATCGTCGGCATCGTGCTCAGTATGCAACAGCCCGCGGTAAACAATGAAAGGGATTTGACCGCGGGGTTGGATTAAGGGCAGGGATTGGGCACACCGTGGGGAATCTCCGGATGGCGAAATCAAATTGAGCAAGGATCCATTAGAAAGCGAGGGTTGGAATATGTCTGAGATCTCAAAATCAGCGAACGGGACAGTCCAAACACCTTTCGGGGAAAGAATGCGGTTGATCCGCTTTCGGATGAAAAAAGAGCAGCTCCACTTCTCAGAAGAGATCCGCCTGATTCCCCGAGCCCTGGTCCTCGTCGCCGTGGTGCTTTTTGTCATTGCCCAGGTGCTGGCGCAGGTCATCGCTGCCCGCGTCGGGGGCCCCTGGCCGGAGATGAGCCGCCGGGTCAACGTACTGGGCCTGGTTGGAATAGTCACCGGTGGGAGTGTGTTCATTGCCGCAATTATTTTCCTGGCGGGATATGTGAACCGCGATGCCAAGCGCCGGGGGATGAATTCGACGCTGTGGACTTTCCTGGTGCTGTTGCTGCTGCCCGCCTACCTCGCGACAGGGTTCATTATCTATTTCCTGGTTCGAGAGCCCCTGCCTTACGACTGCCCGCAGTGCCATGCGAACGTCAGCGCTCGATTCAACTTCTGTCCCAAATGCAAGTGCAACCTTCGGCCGGCTTGTCCTCAATGCCGTCGGGAGGTGCAAGTGGGGGATCGCTTCTGCTCCAATTGTGCCTGTGAGCTTGGCGAAGCAGCAACCATCCCTGCGACCCAGGGGTGATGGGCGACCAAATGGGGGTCAGGCAGCATCAAGCCTAAATAGGGTAAAATCCAAGCTCCAAATTCCAATCCGCCTGCGGCGGACAAATTCCAAAACCCAAAACGCAACGCCCTGATTGGGGCAGGCGGTCCCCTCACGTAGAGCCAGTAGGGGTGTGATTGTCTCTAGAAGCCCCGTCGTTTCCTCCCATGCTGCTCCCGCAACTATTCATCGCACGCCCTATCGGTGAGCGGCATAACCCCAGAGCGAATTTTGAATCCCGCTGGCATCAGCGATCTGTTATTTCGGGAGTGAAGGGCTCTGCTGTATACGAGAAAGTTCAGGGCGCCCAAAGACCCATAGCATCTCATGGGCGCCCTGGAAGATTCATTACGAAGGTTGCTTGGTGATCCGCAGATAGGGTTTCAACGTCCTAAATCCCGCCGGAAATTTTTTCTTTGCATCTTCGTCGGAAATGGCCGGCGCGATGATGACGTCCTGACCTTGCTTCCAATTGACCGGGGTAGCAACGCTATGCTTGGCTGTAAGTTGTAAAGAGTCAATCACACGCAGGATTTCATCAAAATTGCGGCCCGTGCTGGCGGGATAAGTGATGGTCAACTTGACTTTCTTGTCCGGCCCGACCACGAAAACCGACCTGACCGTGAAGGTGTCGTTCGCTGCCGGATGAATCATGTCATAGAGATTTGAAATCTTGCGGTCTCCATCGGCGATGACCGGAAAGTTCAGGGCGTGACCCTGGGTTTCCTTAATGTCGTTGGCCCATCTCTTGTGATCGTCCAGCGGATCAACACTCAACCCGATGACTTTCACGTGGCGTTTATCAAATTCCGGTTTCAGGTGCGCCACCTCCCCCAGTTCCGTGGTGCACACCGGGGTGAAATCACGCGGATGTGAAAATAAAACTCCCCAACTGTCTCCCAACCACTGATGAAAACTGATCGGCCCTTCCGTCGTCTGCGCCGTGAAGTCCGGCGCCACGTCCCCTAATCGAATTGCCATATGTTTTCTCCTCTCTATAGAAACCGCACCGCGAAGACATCAGCCTCTCATGAGAAAGGAAGGTCTTCCAGGTATCAAATCCTCAACGTCCTGCTGTAGAAGCAAGAATGTTACCGTCGCGATACTCGAGCGCTCATGCCCTCGATTCCGTTCCTTTGCGGATAACATCACTTTATCCATCAAGCACCCGCTTGTCAATATTGGAACTGGAATCATGGAGCCAAGGTATCGACGGGGAGAGGCCGGATTGGATATTATCGAAAAAATCCAAAATCCAAATTCCAAAGTCCAAATAAAAACCAATTTCCAAATTCCATGCTGCGGAAACTTGTGCAGCCACGCCGATTCACCCTAACGGATGGGTTGCAGGTCATCTATTGACACCCCACCCAGACTTCTGGCGCGCATCAAGACCCAAGGGCACAAACACAAACAAAATTACGATCATTTATTCCGGCGACTTCTGCGCGTGGCAAGACGGCGCCGGAGACTGGGTGTGATGGGATAAGGATTCTTCCTATGGCGAAGACGGTACGGAGTTGGAATTAAGCTGAAGAATGCTCGCCCTGCCGGATCAACCGGCGACCGGATCCGTTCGTGTGATAATTCCGGGACTTCCCGGTCTTTCGAATTGCGGTAGCTGTTTAAGAGCGAGAGCGAGTCCGGCCCGGCCCTTTAAGCCGCGCGTGAGGCTGCACCGGTCTCCGCAAACCCTTTTGACACCACTGACATGAGATTCCGGTGAAGCACCAGGGAGGCCGCGATGACGCCGCCAAACATCGCTCCGGTCACGCCGGGGACGGCGGCATCTTGTCCCGTCAGGAAGAGATTCCGGACCGGTGTACGGGCGCCGATAGACCGGAGGCGAAACCGCGCAGGCGTTGCGCTGAGTCCGTAAATCTCGCCTTGTGGATAATTGGCAAAATGTCGGGTGGAAAGCGGCGTGGAGAGTTCATGGCATTTGATTCTTGATCGCGTGGCGGGAACGTGACGCTCCAATTCGCGGAGGAGCCGGTTGGCGAGATTTTGCTTGAACTCGTCATAATCCAGCCCGCGCCGTTTCCAACTTGTTTCGGCCCAACGCTGAAACCATCGGTAATGGACTGGCGCCACAACTTCGATCGTGGAGTGGCCAGGATAACGTTTCTCGAAGGTGGGGTCCTTGGCGGAGGGGAATGAAATGAAGAGGACAGGAAACGGCCCATTTGGATCCGCTTCAAAGCCTGAAAGGGCAGCGTCATGATCGGGGTCGCCATAGATCCAGAGGTTGGTCGGATCAAAATCCGGCTCACCGGGGACACGTTTCAGACCGACGTAGAGGCAGACATGACACATGGACGGGGGAATGCTTTTGACCTCTTCGAGCAGGCCCAGGCTCGTGGAAAACCCGGCGGGCACGAGCCGGGAAAAGGTGTTGAAGGCACCGGCATCGCTGATGATGGTTTGGGCGCGCAGTTCACGGCCGTTTGCCATGCGAACACCGACAGCACACCGCTCACGGTCCATCAGAATCTCAGACACCTCGGCGCTGTTTACGATCTGTCCGCCGGCTCGCTCGATCAGGGGAGCGATGCCCGCCGCGATCTCAGACGCCCCTCCGACCGGATAGGAAGCCCCCTCGAGATAGTGATCGGCGACCATGGCGTGCATTCCGAAGCTGCTTTGGCCCGGCGGGAGTCCGTAGTCTCCCCACTGGCCAGTGAGCACAGCGGCCAATTCCCGATTCCGGGTGATTTGCTTTAAGACCTGAGCCGTGGTCTGCCCGGCGTAGCGCAAGAACCGCAAGCGCATCAGCGGACCGAGCAGGCGCGCCATCGGCTCCGGCAGCGCTTTTTCGGCAAAGTACAGGTTGCTGGCGCGGGCGGCCGCGCCGACCGCCGCGAGGTAGCGGTCGATGGCCCCCGTCTCCGCCGGAAAGTACTGGTTCATGCGATCCCGGAAATTTTCCAAACCCGAAGGAAAGTCGTACTCGCGGTCGGCGATCCGGATGCGATCATACACTTCCGGCATCGGGTTCCACTGGAGCCGGCCTTCAGTGAGGTGATCAAAAACCGCCCGGAGTTCGGAACCCGGGTGGTTCACGCCGCCGATATAGTGAACCCCGACGTCCCACTCATAACCAGGCCGGCAGAAGGCATGGGTGAACCCGCCGGCGGTGTAATGCCGCTCCAGCACCAGGACCTTCCGGCCGGCATGCTTTGACAACAGGGCCGCCGCTGTCATCCCGCCGATCCCAGAGCCAATCACGATAACGTCGTAGGTGTCGTCGATGGGGCGTTGCTTGTAGGAGATGCCAACTCGCTTCATGAAGTTCCTCCGGTCCAATGTGGACACTGCCAACATCGATTCTAAGGAACGATGTTGCTTTTGTCAACATTATTTGTTACAAGGGGATTCTCTATGCGCAAACCGCCCTACCACCACGGCAACCTTCGAGCAGTCCTCCTCCAGACAGCCATGCGCCTGATCCGGGAAGTGGGTCCTGCGGGATTTACATTGCGCGAGGTTGCCCGCCGGGCGAATGTCTCACACAATGCGCCCTACCGGCATTTCCGCAATAAGGACCAGTTGCTGGCGGCGGTGGCGACTGAGGGATTCCGGGAACTGACCGCGGCCATGCGCACCGCAGCGGAATCGCAGCCCTCTGCCTGGGAGCGGCTGCGGCGCTCCGGTCTGGCGTATATCTCGTTTGCGGTGAGGAGGCCGGAACACTTTACCGTCATGTTCGACACCCCCCTCAACCCGAGGGACGATCCGGTCTGCGCAAAGGCGGGAGAGGAGGCGTTTGGAACGCTGTTGAGCTTCATTGCGTACTGCCAGCGCCAGCGGGAGCTGCCGCCCGGGGATCCGTTGCCTTTGGCGCTGGTGGCCTGGTCGCTGGTGCACGGGATCGGCAAGCTGGCGAATGCCAATCGCTTTCCATTTCATTCGAAAACCGAGTTGATGAAATTTTCAGAGAAGGCCCTGGATGGGGCGCTCGGGGGAATGAGGCGAAAGCCAGGATAGAACACTGATCCCTCTCAGGGGACCACTGGCCAGCCGGGCGCAAGGATGGATGGGGCGCAGGTCGTCACACTACTTCAAATACTGATCCACCCAGTCCAGCCATCGTTTGAAGACGTCGCTCTGCCGAACGGGATCGCCGGGAAAATGACCGCGCACGGGGTAGGCGTAGAATTTCACCGGAGTGCCGTTGTCCTTCAATGCATGGTACATCTTGTATGACTGAGTAATCGGGACGCGGAAGTCACCGGTGTCGCACAAGATGAGCGTGGGCGTCTTGATCCGGGCGGCGTAGGTGATCGGCGATTGTTCGCGATACAACGTCATGTTCTCTCCCACCCAGGGGGATCCGCCAAATGAGAGCCCATCGATGACGTTGAAGTCGCTCAAGTTGTACTCATCAACGACATCGTTCACCGCGGCTCCCGAAACGGCCACCTTCCAGTTGGGATAATGGCCGATCAGCCACGAGGTCATGTATCCCCCGTACGACCAGCCGGACACGCCGATCCGGGAAGAATCGATGAACCCCTGCTTTTCGAGCTCTGCCAATCCGGCCATCACGTCCCGGCCCGGCCCATCCCCTGCATCCTTCTCGATGGCGCGCTGATAGGCGTTGCCGAGGTTGTCGCTCCCCCGATAGTTGGGTTCAAAGACCACGTATCCGTGAGAGGCAATTAACTGGTCGAAGAAGCTGAAGTTGAGGACGGAGGCCGCCTGCGGTCCCCCGTGAATGTGAAGGAGCAACGGATATTTCTTATCTCTCTGAAACCCGGGCGGAAATACCAGCACCGCATCCTCCTTGAATCCATCCGGGCCCTGCCATTCGAAGGTTTCCTCGCTCCCCAACTCAAGGGAGGCCACCTCGTGGTTGAAATCGGTCAGTCGCGCGGGTTTCGAACCGGCGGAAGACAGGTAGTAGAGTTCGGTGGGACGATGCGGTGTGCTTCCCGTGAAGGCAATAGCCCCGTTTTTCCCCACGTTCGCGTCAATCCAAAACAGCCACGAAGGATTGACTTCTCCCAGGTTGATTGGCTTCGCCGGTCCTTCAAGGGGCTGGATCCACATCGCGACCTGTGTGCTGCTGTGCCCGCCCACGAGGAGAGATTTGCTGTCGGGCATCCAGATGGCGCGGACCAGGTTGCGATCGAGGGGTCGCGTCAGGTCCACACCCTCCCCGCCGCTGGAAGGGGTGACATAGATTTCATTTTCATTGTTGATGTTTCCGTCGCGAGAATAGAGATAGGCGATGTGAAGGCCGTCCGGCGAATACACTCCCAGCCCTTCCAGGTCCGCGTGCGGGGTCAGTTTCTGGATTTTACCCGTGGCGATTTCCAAGAGCTCGACCACGGACTGATTGGCGTCACCGAGAAACGGGGTGGCCTGTTTTGTGAATGCGAGAAACCTTCCATCCGGCGACCAGGACAGGGGGGACGCGGGTGGCGAAGGAGGCAGCGTTTTGGCAAGACTCCAGGAACCGGAGGTCAGCCGGCGAGCCTTCCCGCCGTCCGCAGGGATCAGCCAGATATGTGAAGGAGTCGGCGCCGACGTTGCCAGGAAGTCGATGTTACCCACCTCAAATGCGTCGTTGTGGTTCTTGATCTCCTCTTTATTCGGCGGTTCGTCTGGAGTAACGTAGGCGATCTCCTTCCCGTCCGGGCTCCAGGCAAATTGCTCCACGCCCTCTGGGGCGTCAGTCAGTTTTTGGGCCTCGCCGCCGTTCATAGGAAGGATGAGGATCTGTTCATGCGACTCTTTCTCGGGCCCGATGGCGGCGACAAACGCCAGTCGATCGCCGGTAGGCGACCAGCGGGGAGAGCCCAGGCCTTTCCGATCGAAGGTCAGGAGGCGCTGCGATCCGGTCGCGGTATCGACGATCACCAGCGCACTGTCCTGCCGGTCTTCCTTCCAATTCACTCGGGAGACAAGGACAACAATCGATTTTCCATCGGGAGAGATCTGCGGATCAGAGACGCCGACAAGCTTCTGCGCGTCGGCAAGTTCAATATGCCTTGCTGCCGTGAGGGTCCGTCCCGGGGGGATCAACACGAAAAGGAGCAGGAGGACCATCAGAAGCCATCGTTCGACTGAATTGACCCCGGGGGGAAAGTCGACTCCCGTTGCCGTGGCGCTTTGGGGCGGCTTGCGTGTTGTCATGGATGTCCTCGCTTCATTCAAGATTTGACTTCAGAGGTCAAGGCATCCCGCACGTGGCAGGAAGCCAACTGGAGCTTGAGATGGGGCAAGCGAAGTATAGCGATTCTCAAGCTGGCGGTAAAGCGGCTGGGTTCATATGTTCAAGTGCAGGTCAAGGCACTGAGCTAGCCGTTGACTTGTCGTTTCCTGACCAGATAGAATCCCCTCCTCTCATTTGAGTTAATTCAAGCAATCCGCACTTTTTACAAGGAGGACGGCAACGATGCGAAGAATCTGGGGTCTGGGTGTGCTGGCAATCCTATTGCTCTCGGGGCCGACAACGAAGGGTATTGCGCAGACGCTGGAGCGAGATTCCAAATCTGCGGGTGGTAAGGCTGTCAGTGAGACTCCGCCGGCCAAAGAGGAATCCTCCGTAACCGAACACATCCTTCGCATCGACGGCCAGGTGATTCCCTATAAGGCAACGGCGGGGACGATTTTGATCAAGGGTGCGCAGAGCGAGCCGACCGCCGCCATTTTCTACATCGCTTATTCACGCAGCGATGTGAAAGACCTGAGCCAGCGCCCGCTCGCATTTCTATACAACGGTGGTCCGGGTTCCTCCTCGGCCTGGTGTCACATGGGCGCCTTTGGTCCCCGCCGCGTCGTGACCGTCGATGCCCAACCGACGCCGCCCGCACCCTATAGGATCGAAGACAACGCAAACTCCCCGCTCGACAAGGCGGACCTGGTGTTCATCGACCCCGTTGGCACCGGCTTCAGCCGGGCCGTTGGAAAGGCCAAAGAAAAAGACTTCTGGGGAGTTGACGAGGATGTCGAGTCGCTGTCCGAGTTCATCCGCACTTTCGTCAACCGCAACAACCGATGGAACTCGCCGAAATTCCTGATCGGCGAGAGTTACGGAACCTTCCGGTCGGTCGCGCTGGCCAATTATTTGCAGTCCCGCGAAGGGATGTACCTCAACGGAATCGACCTGATCTCTTCGGTCCTGGACCTGGGGACTCTCTCGTTCCATCCGGGCGAGGACATGCCTTACGTTTTTTATCTCCCCAGTTATGCCGCCACGGCCTCTTACCATAAGATTCTGAAGAACCGCCCCCAGGATTTCAGCGCATTCCTCGACCAGGCGCGCCGTTTCGCCTCAACCGAGTACGCTGACGCTTTGATGAAAGGGGCGAAGCTCAGCGCCGCGGAGAAAAGCGCTATGGCGAAGAAGCTCGCGGCCTTTACCGGCCTCAGTGAGGACTACCTTTTGAAGGCCAATCTCCGCGTCACGCTGGGCCAGTTCAGAGAAGAGCTGCAACGCAGTGGAGGCCGCACTACCGGACGCCTGGACTCACGGTTCTCAGGCCCCTCCGACGATCTGCTCGCCGAAAACGCCACCTACGATCCTCAAAGTGCCGCCGTTTCCGGGGCATTTACGGCCGCCTTCAACCACTATGTCCGGGACGAACTGAAATTCGGCGGGGACAGTCGCTATCTCCTCGGAAATCGTGATGCTGGACGGAACTGGAACTGGAAGCACGGTGAGGCCCGCACCGGCGGCTTCCCGGGCTCTCCGAATGTCATGGGAGATCTGGTACAGGCCATGGTTGCCAATACTCACCTTCAGATCCAAGTTGAAAACGGGCTCTACGATCTGGCCACTCCGTTTTTCGCCACCGAGTACACCATGGATCACCTCGGCCTGCCTGAGGGACTCCAGGGTCATATCCGCATGGATTATTACGATGCGGGCCACATGATGTATTTGAATGAGGAGTCCCTCGCCCGCCTCAAAAAGAACATCGCTCGTTTCATTGAGAGCGCGTCGAAGCCGTAAGTGGATTGCACCGGAGTGGACTCCCTGAGACTTCGCCGGCGCCCACACGACGCGGATCTCATGGCAAAGAAAATCCAAATTCCAAAGTCCAAACTCCAATCCGCCTTCGGCGGACAAATTCCAAGTTCCAATTATCAGACAAAACCGAATTCCAGTCGTCATGGGAGTACAAATCTTCTCGATTTCCAAACGGACAGCGAGCAGTATGACCAATCGAGAGATGCAGCCTTCATCCCGCAACAGAGCAACCGCTTCAGAAAGAATAACGCAGGAGGAATTTGTGAAAACATGCTCAGGTCTCATCTTAATCGTGGTTCTCTTGCTGCCGGGTCCCTGCGTCCTGGCGCAATTCTCTCCTACGCGTCCTCGGCCGAAGATTGGGATCGCACTGGAAGGTGGTGGCGCCAAAGGCCTCGCCCACATCGGCGTGTTGGAGTGGTTTGAAGAACACCGAATTCCCATTGACTACATCGCCGGCACCAGTATGGGAGGCCTGGTCGGAGGCTTGTATGCCACCGGAAGGCGACCTGACGAGATTCGTGAACTCATCAGGGAAATCGACTGGGACAAAGTGTTGGCAGGCCGGACGCCCTATCTGGACCTCGACTTCCGCCGCAAAGAAGATCTCCGTGCCAACCCTAATGGTCTGGTTGTGGGCCTCCGCCATGGCCCGCAGCTGCCGAGTGGCTTGAATTCCGGCCACGAGGTATCCCTGATTCTGGACCGCTACGTCCTCCCCTACTCCGGAACGAACACCTTTGATGATTTGCCGATTCCCTTTCGGTGTGTAGGAACGGACCTGGTATCCGGAAAGCAAGTTGTCTTCAAAGAGGGCTCTCTTGCAGAAGCTCTGCGCTCCACGATGTCTTTGCCGGGAATCTTTTCTCCAGTCAAACAGGACGGCACCGTTTATGCCGATGGCGGCTTGTTGAACGACCTGCCGACGGATGTGGTGAAGCAGATGGGGGCAGATATCGTCATCGCCGTCCACCTCAGTTCGGCGCCTGTAAACCCAAGGGATTTCCATTCTCTGCTGGGGGTGGCCGGACGCTCCATCGATGTGATGATAGGAGCGAATGAACTCCGGGGGATTGAACTGGCTGACATTTTGATCACCATCGAGACCGCGGGCTTTACCACACTGGACTTCAAGAAGACTGAAGAGATTATGCCCAAGGGATATACAGCGGCCCGGGGAAAGGAGAAAATTCTCTCTGAGTTCTCTGTTAGCGAGGAGGCCTGGCAACAGGTCATCGCCCGGCGCGAGGCGAAGCGGGTCAATTCCGTGGGTACACCGCAGTTCGTGGAGGTAAGAGGAACCAGCGCGATCATGGCTCGCGACATCCAGAAAGAACTATCAGGATACGTGGGCCGACCCATTGACACCGCGAAACTGGAACGCGATCTCACACGGCTAAAGGGGGTCGGCCGATTCGACCGTCTCGGTTATACAATCACGAATCACGACGGTCAACCGGGTCTTTTGATCCTCGCCGACGAAAAGGACTATGCGCCGCCCGTGTTCAAGCCGGGGTTCGAGGTCAATGGGTCCGATCCCAAGAGTGTCCAGTTTTCCATGGGTGGACGACTGACGTTTCAGGATGCGGGGGGATATCGATCGGAACTGCGCTCCGACCTTTCGTTCGGGTCTGTGTACGCGATTCGCTCAGAGTACTATCATCCCCTGACCTCATCCAGCCGTTGGTTTATTGCCCCTCGAGCCGGGGCAAGCAGCTCTTCCTTCAATATCTATTCTCGAAACACGCTTCTCGCGGAATACCGGATGAACCGGGCTGATGTGGGTGCGGATTTTGGATATGCCTTCGACCGTTTCAGTGAACTTCGTCTCGGTTACGAAGTGGGCTACCTCAATGCCAGCCGGCGGATTGGCAGTCCATTGCTGCCCTCACAAAGTGCGCGGACGGGTGCGAGTACGCTCCGCTTCGTGATGGACCGATTGGACAGCCCGGTGATCCCGCGCCGAGGAATCGGACTCGAATGGAGGGCTCAGTGGGTCGATGCCAATCTTGGCGCCCGGTCGGGATTCCCGCTGTCGGAGGCGACCTTTCAAGCCTTTCAACCGATCAGTGATCCCGCGTCAATTTATCTACTGGCGGCCGGAGGGACCACCTTCGGACACAACCAGACGGGCCTGCCGCCCTTCTCGCTGGGCGGGCCGTCGCGGCTGGCAGCCTATGGCATCAACGAATTTCTTACGAATCAGTATTTCTATTTCCGAGCGGGCTATCTCCACCGACTGGCCCGGCTGCCTCCCTTCCTCGGCAATGCCATTCACATTTCCGGCCTGTATGAAGTCGGGAAGGCTTATAACCTGTCGAACGTCACGGGACTGCCCAACGACGGGGCGGTTGGGCTCGTTGTCGAGACGGTCCTCGGCCCGGCCTTCGTGGGGGCCAGCGTGGGAGATAGTGCTCACCGGAAATGGTTCTTCCAGCTGGGAAAGATTTTCTGACCGGTCTGGGTGTTTGAGGCCGGGTGCCGCGGACATGCGGTTTTTGAATGTCTGCGAACCACACCCCATCGGATTGTCTCCCCCGCTCATCACGGCCCCTTTAATTCCACCGCCTCCTTAGAGCGCCCCCGTGAGCCTTGCAGACGCATGCATGCAAAGAACTCATGCGTGCTGCGCCCCAAGCCAATCTTTCCCACGAGGCCCATGACCGCGGACCATCCGGGTGCTGTAAACATGCGCCCGCCGCGGCGGGCATGTCTGCAAACCACGACTGACCGGATTGCTTTGCGACACCAGATTCCCCTCCTGAATTCCTATTTCTAATTTACCTCTATGAAATCCATGACGTATACTCCCTTTGACCGGACCTTTCACGGGAGAAGGCTTCGTCTCCCTCCTGAAGTTTCCATGCGGTTGTGCTGTCATTTCGTTTTCCTTTGGCCTCAATGCGGCGTGACCCAGGGTAGCCCATCGAATTCGGGAAGACCGTGGAAAGCCTTGAGTGGCAACTATGACTACTCCTGTCCCTCAAACAGCCCATGCCATCGAAACGAGCGGCTTGACCCGTCGCTTTGGAAATCTCTATGCCGTGGATGGTCTCGACTTGCGCGTAGAGGTGGGGAAGTTTTACGGCTTTTTAGGCCCCAACGGCGCAGGGAAATCGACCACAATGAAGATGTTGACCGGCCTGCTCGCGCCCACCAGCGGATCAATTCGAATATTCGGCCAGCCGATGGCCGACGCCGACAAGGCCCGGGCGGTCAAGCGCCGGATGGGGGTAGTACCCGAAGATTTTGCCCTGTTTGACAATCTGACGGCACGCGAATACCTCACTTTTATCGGGCGGATGTATTTGTTGCCAATTCCTACCGTGCGTGAGCGCTGCCAGCAATTGCTGGAGATGATGGGTCTGGAGAACGAAGAAAAGAAACTCACCCTCGAATTCTCACACGGCATGAAGAAGAAACTGGCCCTCGCGGCGGCGCTGATTGCGGACCCGGATCTCCTGTTTCTGGACGAGCCGTTTGAAGGAATCGATGCGGTCTCATCTCGCGGCCTTCGGGATACTCTCAAGCGCGCGGTCGAGCGCGGCGCCACCGTCTTTCTCACCTCGCATATTCTCGAGATCGTCGAGAAACTCTGCACCGATGTCGGCATCATCGCCAGGGGGAAGCTGGTGCATCAGGCCTCGATGGACGCGATTCGCCACAAGGGTTCGCTCGAAGATGTCTTTCTGCAAACGGTCGGGAGCGAACAGGCGGAAGCGCACAAATTGAGTTGGCTGGAAGAATGAGCTCTGGCGTTTGATCCTTTGGGATGAGACGCATTCCCCACGGGCATCCGAGGAACATCAGCAATCGCGGATGGGATCTCCGTCCTTTACCGTCGCAGCGTGTTTCCGGCAGGGTCAGGGGCCTTGAATATGAACTGGAGTCAACTGAAAACTGTCCTGTGGTTGCGCTGGCGCTTGATGCGTAACCAATTCTCCCGGCGCGGAAAAATGAACGCCGTCCTGACCGTCGTCCTCGCCGTTTTTGGATTGATTGCTTCAGTAGGCGGTTTCTTTGGTGGAGTGATTGTCGGGGCGTGGCCGCTTCGAAGAGCCTCTCCCCTCATCCTGATGCTACTGTGGGACTTCATAATCGGCATGTTCCTCCTCTTCTGGAGTCTCGGAATCGTTCGCGAAATCCAGCGTGCGGAATCGCTCGACATCAGGAAGTTGTTGCATTTGCCGGTTTCTCTTCGGCAAATATTCCTGGTGAACTACATTGCCTCCCATTTTACATTTGACATTGTCTTGTTCGTGCCGGGGATGATCGGGCTCAGCTTGGGGTTGCTGTGGAGCAAGGGAGGGTCGATGATCTGGTTAATTCCTCTCGTTTTCACTTTCCTCTTCATGATGACAGCGTGGGCGTATTGTCTCCGGGGCTGGTTAGTCGCCCTCATGACCAACCCGCGCCGTCGTCGCGCCCTCATTGTGGGAGCGACGGCAGCCTTCATCCTTCTCGCCCAATTGCCCAACCTGTACAATATTCTGTCCCACCCGGGGCGGCAGAGAACACTTGAGAACCGTTCCGCCTCGGGACGCCGCCTCAAGACACCGCGGAGAGATCTTGAGGTACGATTAGCTCTGTCGCCCGCCTTCATTTCCGCTCACAATTATGTTCCGCCGTTGTGGGTGGGCGGGGGCGCTCTGGCCCTGGCTTCCGGACGCACGTGGCCAGCATTGGGAGGTTCATTGGCAGCCTTCTTGATTGGTTCTTGGGGCCTGGTGCGTGCCTACCGCTCCACCCGACGCTTTTATTTTGGGGACCAAACTAGTGACAGACTTCAGACTCGAGAAACCGCGCCCCCTGCCAGAACCACTCTGGCGCCCCCCTTGCACGGTACGGTGAATACTTTTCTGGAAAGAGATCTGCCCTATGTTCCCCGGGAGACTGCCCCCTTGTGGCTCGCCTTTTTCAGAGGCCTGACACGTGCTCCTGAGGTGAAGATGTCGTTGGCGACGAATTTGATTATGATCGTCGTTTTCTCGGCCCTTTTCCTCTCAAAAACCTGGGCGGTTCCCGAAGAGAAACTGAAGCCCTTTGTGGCCAGCGCCGCAGTGGCGCTATCGTCTTTTGGATTGATTCAACTCATGTTCAATCAGTTCGGTTTTGATCGGAACGGATTTCGCACGCTCGTGCTGCTGCCGACTCAACGCAGACACTTCCTGCTCGCTAAGAACCTCACTCTCTTCCCCATCGCATTTGGATTGGGGCTGATCTTTCTGGGGGTTCTCACTCTGCTTCTGCACATTGGGGTCCTAACGCTTGCGGCAAGCTGTCTCCAATTGCTTGGAGCTTTCCTGTTGTTGAGTATCTTAGGAAACTTCGCCTCGATCATGGTCCCGTACCGCATCGCTGCCGGGTCGTTAAAACCCACCAAGGTTTCAGCAAAGACCTCCTTCTTCATTTTCCTCTCACAAATGTTTTCTCCCATAGCTCTCATTCCAATTCTAATCTCCCCCGGTTTGGGGTTTCTGCTTGACTACTTGGGGTGGCTATCTGCGGGCCTTGTGAACCTGCTCACGTCACTGATCTTGACAATCCTCCTGATGTACCTCTACTGGATCAGCCTGGATCGCCTTGGCTGGTTGCTCCAATGGCGAGAAAAGGAAATTCTGGAGGCCGTCATCACAGAGGTGGAGTAGGCCCCCCGAGACGAATGGTGATTCTCATTTTCCCCGCCCTGAATTCGGTCCCGCTTTCACTGGTGATGAAATGAACGCTTACCGGAACGACCTTTCTTACATTCACGATGTCGGCTTCGGCGGTTTCGCGAATCGCGCTGCGAAGGGATTGCTGAAACTCCTGCGCCAGGCGGGGATAACGAAGGGGGTCGTCGTGGACCTCGGCTGCGGGAGTGGAATATGGGCACAAAAGCTCTCCGGTGCGGGTTACGAGGTGTGGGGAATCGACCTCTCGCCTGCCATGATCAGGCTCGCAAGGAAGCGAGTTCCCAGCGTGAAATTTCTAACCGGATCGTATCTGAAAGTCGCTTTGCCGCCTTGCGATGCCGTCACGGCACTGGGCGAATGTTTTAACTATCGGTTTGACAAGAGGAACAACCTCCGTGAACTTTCCCGGCTGTTCCGTCGCGTATACAGAGCCCTGAGGCCGGGCGGGCTATTTCTCTTCGACATGGCCGGGCCCGGGAGAGGGAATGTCCCGCACTTAAGATACTGGGAGGGGAATGGCTGGGCCATCCTTGTCGATGTCGTGGAAGACCAAAGAAAAAGACAGTTGACGCGCCAGATCATGACATTTCGAAAGAGGGGAAAACTCTACCGTCGCGATCACGAAACCCACAGCCTGCATTTATTTGAACGAACCGAAATCACGAAACAACTTCGCCAGGCAGGGTTTTCGGTTCACCTCCTGCACGGCTACGGAAAACTACCCCTCCCCAAGAGTTGCACTGGCTTTATGGCGCGAAAACCATAGGGCAGGCGTGTCCAGCATGAAGCCTGGTTTGGCATCGAGCGGTTGAGGGGGGGGTTGAAGGCTCCACATTAATCCAAGCCATGAAGTCTTCCCCGAAATCTCATCCTCTTTTTTTGTGAACTTCCTTCTCATTTTCTCCTACAGGTCAACCTGACGTCTGCCGATAAGATCATACGAGGGTGGCGCCGGCCACGGACGAGGAATTTGCCGATCCTGCGTTTCGTTCCGTGCCAAGCAATCCATCGCCGATTCTAGAATGAGTACGGCGAGAGTTGAGCAAGAGCGCCGTATTCCGGATCGGAAGAGGACAGTCACCTGACCTGATGGATGGAGTCCATTCTGCACGTACCTTCCAGCCATTCCGTTCCCTTCATCAGACCGGCCGGGATCCACCTTGAAAGGAAATCAATCCAATGTTCAGAAGGTCATTATTCCTACTTCTCATCTTCCTCGCTGGCACTTTGAGCTGCCTTGGCCAGAACACCGTGACCCGGTATGTCGAACCTGAGGGGGGTTTTTCATTTAGCGTCCCCTCGGATTGGACCGTCGAAGAGGTCCCCGGGCAGAAATATCGGATGGTCTTTGCACCGGCGGTCGATGGTTTCGCACCCAACATCAATGTCGCAGACGAACCTGCCCTGGGTTCCGTTGAAAGCTTCGTCGCCGCAAGACTCAGGGGGCTTCCCAAGCTGTTTGAGGGTGCCAATGGCATGGAGTCCAAGACTCCGAATCAATCCGACTTCATCACCAAGTTTGGGCAGAGGGGAATCCGTGTAATCACTCAAATGGAATTCCACGGCAGAGTGCTCAGACAGGCGGAGTATTTCTTTCAGGGCAGAGAAGGCAAGGTGATTGTGCTCACTTGCACCGTTCCCACTCACGGGGGCGAAGCCTTTGACCGAATGTTTGATGAGAGCATGAAGACGTTCAGTTCAGAAACCAGCGCTCCCCGATTCCCCGCCGCCTTATTCGGCGAAGGTGACCCCGTAGTGGGTTAGGCCAGGGTGAAGGCTCAGCGGTTGATTTGATCGAAATGGATTGATTCGCGATTTCCTTCCACACGGCCCTCCTGGCAGAGAAGACCCGGAGGCAACGAGAGAGCTTCCCCCAGTCCTTATTGATTTGCACGAGGAGGACGCTGGAGCCCGGGGCTTACGCCCCGGGCCGGCTCGTGTCCACCGATTCGCCTCGCGGTCCTTCCAGATTCCCATCCACCGATCTCCTCCCGGAACCAAATAAAACAAAGAAACCGGCAACACCTCCGAGCTTGGGTCGTCAAAGGAGGAACTTTCGTCGGAAGAGTTCGTCTCTCCGCGTATCCTGCAAAACGAAGCCACTCATCATTCCTCCGTTTATTGACAGAGGAAGTCTCATTCTCCGTGCTTCACTCATCCGGTCTATTCATAGACCAGATTTTTTGCTGCCGTGAGGATGCGTTTGACTTTTTGAGGAGAACTCGCTTCACAGTAGAGGCGGAGCATCGGCTCCGTACCGGAGGGCCGGATCAACACCCATTCGTCATCACTGAAAAGCAGCTTGAATCCGTCCAGGTTTTCGCGTTGGGCCACCGAATAATTTGAAATCTT
Source organism: Terriglobia bacterium (assembly GCA_020072965.1). Lineage (GTDB taxonomy): Bacteria > Acidobacteriota > Terriglobia > JAIQFV01 > JAIQFV01 > JAIQFV01. The sequence continues at coordinate 83,241 of JAIQFY010000027.1, forward strand.
GAGGGGCGGCCGCCGGGTAAGTCGTCGAATGACGGCCCGTTTCAGGGAATCGTTCACATGCAAGTCCAGGCGGTCAAAATAAAAGGCCCCGTAGGTCCTCATCAACTCGCTGACCACCTCGCGGAGCGATTTCTCCTGGTGCACCATGATCTCCAGAAGCAGGAGAGCACACAGAAAACTGTCGCGTTCCGGTAAGTGACGGGTAATTCCGATACCGCCGCTTTCCTCACCCCCCACCAGAATGTTTCGGCTGAGCATGAGGTCACAAATGTATTTGAAGCCGATGGGGGTCTGATGCATGACGAGCGAATGGCGCTGACAGATGCGGTCGATCATCTTGGTTGTCGAAAAGGTTTTTGCCACTTCGCCTTGCATCTTCCGGACGCCGACGAGATGTTCCAGGATCATTGAAAAGATCTTATGCGAATCGATGAACAGGCCCGTGCGATCCATCGCCCCGATGCGATCGGCGTCCCCATCGCTCGCAAATCCCACGTCGAACCCGCCGCGTTGCAGTGCCGTCCGCAGGTCCGCCAGGTTTGGATCGATGGGCTCCGGGTTGATCCCTCCAAAGGCCGGATTAATCTCGCCGCGCATTTCATGGCAGGTAATCCCCAGATCGGTGAGAATGTTCTTCAGGGTTCCCCGGCCCGCACCGTACATCACATCCACCAGCACCCGGACGCGCGCATTGCGCAACCTTCGAAAATCCACGGTTCGCTTCAGATAATCGCCATAGGGGCGTTTGAAATCGAGCACCCGGACCTTTCCGGCTCGAAAGCGGAGAGGTCTTTTTTGCTCCTTTAATGCAGCCGGCAGTCGCTTTTCGATTTCACGAATGATGGACGGGCTGGCCGAGCCTCCGTAGGTTCCCTTGAACTTGACCCCGTTCCATCGCGCCGGGTTGTGACTGGCGGTGATCATGACGCCCCCGGACGTCCGGTAGTGCCTTACGGCAAACGAAAGGATCGGGCTGGCCACGTAATCATTGGAGAGCAGCACCTCAATCCCGTGCGCCGAGAGGACCTCGGCGGCCACCCGGGCAAACTCCGGCGAAGCAAACCGCGTGTCATAGCCAACCGCGATCACCCTCCGTCCCAAAGCCGTATCATTAACATAGCGGGCAATGGCGCTGACCACGAGCCGAACATTGTCAAAAGTGAAATCATCGGCAATGACACCACGCCATCCGTCAGTTCCAAAGACAATGGAGGACATAATCCCTCTAAAGCAATTCCTTCAATCCTTTTTGTTCCAACTCCTTGACGATTCTCGAGACGTCCTGCGACCGCTTTCGATTGCAGATCAGCAGCGCATCCCCGGTTTCCACGATGACCAGGTCCTCCACGCCGATCAGGGCGACCAGCTTGCCGGCCACATCGACTAGATTGCGCACTGCATCAAGAGTGACGCAATTGCCTATGAGGATGTTTCCTGAGCCGTCCTTCTCCGACACCTCATAAAGTGCTTCCCAGCTCCCCAGATCGCTCCAGCCGATATCGCAGGCCACACAAAAAATGTTATTGGCCTTTTCCATAATGCCATAATCCACAGAGATGGAATCGGTCCGGGGATACCATTCCTCCAACGCCTGATCGAAGGTACTGGCCTCCGCGTGAGCAACAATTTCGACGAGCGCCTGATGCGTCTTTGGAAGAAACCGCTCGGTGGCCTCGATCACGGTCCGGGCCTTCCAGACGAAGATGCCCCCGTTCCAGTAATAATTCCCATTCGACAAGTACCGCTCCGCCGTGGGCCGGTCCGGCTTCTCAACAAACTGCCGCACCGCGTGGACCTCGACACCAAACAGCTGCTGCACTCGATGTTCTTCCACTTGGACATAACCAAAACCCGTCTCCGGCCGGGTAGGTTTCAGTCCCAACACCACAATGTTTCCGTCCTTCTGCGCCACTGTTTCCGCAGCGCGAAGGCAATCCAAAAAGCGCTCGCCCAGTGCGATGATTTGGTCGGAAGGCAGGACCACCATAACCGCCCCGGGATCGCGCCTTGCGATGAGGTGTGCCGCCAGGGCGATACAAGGTGCGGTATTGTGCCCTATCGGTTCTGCAAGAACCTGCCGGGACGGAACCTCAGGCAACTGTTCCCGGATGGAATCCCGGAGTATCTTGTTTCCCAGGATAAAAATATTCCCCGGGGAAATCAGAGCAGCGATCCGGTCCACACTCTGCTGCAACAGCGAGCGCTGGGTCAGGATCTTGAGAAGTTGCTTGGGCCTGGCAGCCCGGCTCTGTGGCCAGAACCTCGTGCCACGTCCACCCGCCAAGATGACAGCATAGGTCATGTAACAGTCTCAGCGCGGCAAGACACTCCCCAAAGGAGTTCCTGCCCGCGCTCCAGAAGTAAGAATAGCCGCAGACCATTTATCCCAGGGAAAGCACAAAATCATGAAATACCTTCATCCCGCGGACAATGGTGTCCATCGATGTGGCATAGGAAAATCGGAGGTGCTCCGGCGTGCCGAAGGCTTCTCCCGGAACGACGGCGATGCGGGCGCGATCCAGCAAGGTCTTGGCAAGATCCATCGAATTTCGAATTCCGCCTTTGCCGTAAAGCCCCGAGACATTGGGGTATACGTAAAACGCACCGTAGGGTCGGGCACACCGGATCCCGGGGATTGCTCTCATCGCGTCGAGGATGTATTGCCGACGCCGCGTGTACTCGGCAAGCATTTGCTGGACAGAGTCCTGGGGACCCTCGAGTGCCTCGATAGCGGCGCGTTGCGAGATAGACGTGGGATTCGAGGTCGAGTGGCTCTGAATCTTGAGCATCTGCTGAATCAATTTTTCCGGCGCCAGGGCGTACCCCAGCCGCCAACCCGTCATGGCATAAGTCTTGGAGAGGGTCCCGATCACCACCAGGTGCGGCTTGATCGACTCGCCGAGGCTGGAGATCGAAAAGGGCTTGCGGCCTTCATAGACGAAATGGCTGTAGGCCTCGTCGGTTATTAGAAACAGGTTTCGGCTGATGGCGAGCTGAGCGATCTTCTTGAATTCATCATCGGCCACCACGCCCCCACTCGGATTGTTGGGGGAATTGACAATGATCAATTTGGTCCGGGATGTGAGGGCGCGCTCCACGTCGGCCGCTTTCAGAGAGAAATCATTCTCCTCCTTTGCGGAAACGAAGACCGGGACGCCCCCGTGGTAGGTGATCAGATCCTGGAACGTGACCCAAAATGGCGTCGGCAGAATGACTTCATCCCCGTGATCCACCAATGCGGCCATGGAATTGAAGAGGGCCTGCTTGCCGCCGACCGTCACAATGGTCTCCTTCGCCGAATAGCTGGACCCAAACTCGCGGGCGTGGTGACGCGCAATACCCTCCCGCAAGGGCATGATTCCCGGCGTGGCGGTATATTTCGTGAAGTTGGATTCGATGGCCCGAATGCCCGCCGCCTTGACATTCGCGGGCGTTGGAAAGTCAGGCTCTCCCGGGCCGAAGTCAAGGATCTCGATCCCCTGCGCTTTCAACTTTTCGGCTTCCGTCAAGACCTGCAATGTGGCGGAAACACTGATACGATGAGTACGCTTTGAATACGGGTCAGTGCTTTCCATGGAAGTCACCTGAAGAGGAAGGATATGAATTCAATTTCAACTGAAGAATTGTGGTCAAATAAAAACCCGAGAATGCTTTGTGTTCGGACTGCCAAAGAAAGCGAAGAAAGCTACTTCGGAAGTGGAAACTAGCCTTGATGACGGGCCGCCATAGGGCCCTTGTTCTTGGCGCGCAAGCGCAGTTCAACGATCTCCGGCACGAGTCCCTTGACTGATCCGCCCAGGACAAAAATCTCCCGGATCAGCTTGGAGCTCAAATAGCTGAAGGCTTCTGCCGGCAACATAAAGACCGTTTCGATCCGGGGTTCAAGCCTCCGGTTCATCAATGCCATTTGGAGCTCATATTCGTAGTCCGAGATGGCCCGGATGCCCCGGACGATCACGGTGGCTTTCTTCTTTACCGCGTATTCAACCAACAAGCCGTCGAATGTATCCACCGTCACGTTTTCGAAACGATTGCGGGCCACCGCTTTCAACATCGAAACCCGCTCACTCACGGTGAAGAGAGGGTTTTTGTCAGGGTTGAGCAGGATGGCGACGATGACTTGGTCAAAGACTTTGCTACAGCGCTCGATGATATCGATGTGGCCGTTCGTCACAGGATCGAACGTGCCGGGGTAAAGAGCGATTTTTTTCAAGAGCGTCCTCAGAGTTCAGGATTGCAGATCTGCGGTTGATAAAATGAGAGTTGACTGTCCCCTTGCGTTTTTTCCCTCACCCGTTCGAGCGAGCCATAGGTCATCGGCAGGCTGAGGCGCTTGGAATGCTCCGCGATGACAAGGGCATCCCTCGCCCAGGTGATTCTGCGGCCGAGAGCGGTAAGAGCCTTCTCATACTCCTGCGCTTCCGCATACGGGGGATCAAGGAAGCAAATGTCGAATTCGCCCTGTTGCACAAGCGCGCGGGCGACTTCGCCTTGGATGATACTAAATCTCTTACTGATTTCCAATGCCAAAAGGTTCAGGCGGAGGCACTCCACGGCGGGACGATGCCTTTCAATAAAGGTCACGTGTGCTGCGCCGCGGCTGAGCGCTTCGATGCCGACGGCGCCGCTGCCGGCATAGGCATCCAGGAACCGGGCATCGACAATCCGCGGCCCAATGATGTTGAAAAGGGTTTCACGGAGTTGATCACTCGTGGGCCGCAAACGCATGCCCCCGAGGGTCCTTATGCGCCGGCCGCCATATTCTCCCGCGATGATGCGTAGCATAGAATTCAGTTGTTAGGTGATAGGTAGCAGGTGATAGGTGATAGGTTGTAGATTTTGGTAATAGAAGTCAAGGCCGGAACTGATCCGCAGAGGAGGCAGGCATACTTTTATTTTCGAACTTCGAATATCAATCTTTAAGCCTCGAAAGCTTGCTTCTCAAACACCTACCATCTATTACCTATCTCCTACCACCTATTACCTACCACCTATCACCTACCACCTAACCCCGCGCACCTCTTTCCTCAGCCCACGTGAAGCAGGCCAAACCGGCGACTCCAATGGGCGCGAAGGTATTGGACGACGGAAACAAACTCCGGATCAGTGGGAGGCCGCTCCACAAAGGCTGATGCCTCGCGCTTGGCCAACTCCAGCAGATCCTGATCCCGGATCAGATTGCCGAATCGAAACAATGGCAGGCCTGACTGTTTCGTCCCAAAGAACTCCCCGGGGCCCCGAATTTCGAGGTCCAGTTCGGCGATCTTGAACCCATCCCGGGTTTGCTCAAGGCACTTCAGCCTCCGCTGTGCCTCATCGCTGACTATCTCGGAAGTCATCAAGAAGCAATATGATTTCTTTTGGCCACGGCCGATCCTTCCTCGAAGCTGATGCAACTGCGCCAGGCCGAATCGTTCGGCATGTTCCACCATCATCAGGGTGGCGTTAGGGACGTCCACCCCCACCTCTATGACCGTCGTCGAGACAAGGATGTGGAGGGCGCCTGCGGCCATTTGCGCCATGACGTCATCCTTCTCATGGTTTGAAAGTCTTCCATGAAGCAGGCCCACTTTGAAATCAGGAAAGACTCGCACGGAAAGATCCTCGTACATCGCAACGGCGGCCTTGAGATCGGAGGCCTCCGACTCCTCAATGAGCGGGCATACGACGTAGACCTGGGACCCCTCGCTCACCTGTTGGCGGACAAACCGGATCACCTTCCCGCGATCCTCCTCCTTCACCCACCGGGTCTCGATAGGTTGCCGATGCGGCGGCATCTCGTTGATCACAGAAAAGTCCAGATCACCGTAAAGGGTCAAGGCCAGCGTTCGAGGAATGGGAGTAGCGGTCATCACCACGGTATCGGGATACAGGCCCTTCCGTTTCAACTGGAGTCGCTGCATCACTCCAAACCGATGCTGCTCATCGATGACAATCAGTCCGAGGTTTTTGAACTCGATATCCTTTTCCAAGACGGCATGGGTTCCCACAACGAGATCGAGCTCTCCGGTTCGCAGGGCCTCCTGAACCTCAGTCCTTTCTTTCCGCTTGAGGGCGCTGGTCAGCAATGCAATCCGCACGCCAATCGGGGCAAAGATTCTCTTGGCGTACAGGTAGTGCTGCACGGAGAGAATTTCAGTCGGAGCCATCAGCACAGTCTGATAGCCATTGCAAATGGCAATAATCATGGATTGAAGAGCGACGATCGTTTTCCCCGAACCCACATCTCCCTGAAGCAGGCGGTTCATCGGACTGGGAGAGCGCATGTCATCGACAATCTCCCGCAAAACTCGCTTCTGCGCCCCTGTGGGATGGAACGGAAGAATTTTTTTGATGGCTGCGCGAATGGACTCATTGGTCTGGAAGCAGATTCCAGGCTGTTTTCTCGCCCGCCTCCGCTTGAGGGCCAGGCCCACCTCCAGGAGAAAGAATTCTTCAAAAATCATCCGTTGTTGCGCACGGGTGCGGAAAGAATTCAAGGTCTCGATCCCTGCACTTGAATCCGGAAAATGAAATTGGCTCAGGGCGGTAGCGCGGCCCGGAAAACCGAGTCGCTTTCCGATGGAATGGGGGAGGGGATCTACATCCTTTAAGTCAACTGTCGCCAGGGCCGACGCAATCAAACGGCGCAAGTGTCGGGTATTGAGCTGCCCTATGGCTTCATAGACGGGAACAATTCGACCCATTTCAGAGGAGGAGAATCCGTCGCCTTCCTTTTGACTTTCCTCCGGGAGAATTTCGAATTGCGGATTAAGAAATTGCAAGTTTCGGTAGCCATAAGGATCGGGCTCCGGTTTGCCATAGAAGATCACGCGCATCCCCTGCTTGAATACCTTCCGCTGCTCGAGATAGGCCCCGTTGAACCACTTGCATCGAATCAGGCCCGACGCATCCCGGGCAGCCAGGTCATAAATAAACATGCCACGGCGTCGGGTCCGAGACAAGCCACAGGAGAGTACCGTCACCAGGATCGACTGGGGCTGGCCGACTCGAAGGTCCCGGACCGAAGAAAAATGAATTCGGTCCTCGTAACGGAAGGGAGCATAAGTGAGCAAATCCCCGACGTCCTCTATTCCACGCTGAATAAGCAGTTCTGCGCGCCGGGGACCCACTCCCTTCAAATATTGGACCGAGGTGTTGAGATCAAGTGAGGACATGGAGAACTGCAAGTTGTGAAAAGCAGATGGACGGACATTATAAGGGGGAGTTCATTTTACCACCATTCCCCGAGGTCGCATGGAGGATTTCGGATTGTGGAATGCGGATTTCGGATTGTGGAATTGAACCGCCCAGCCGCTGTTTTGATCCGCGTGAGTCAGATTTCATTCCGTGCTGCCGGAGGAAGAATCGCGTATTTCCTGGCTCAGGAATTCAGCCTTTGGGCTGCAGACGCTGTCATTCACGCCCCCCCCAGATCCCATGTCTTATATTCCGCAATCCGAAATCCGCAATCCAAAATTCTTTCATTCCTGCTTCAAACTTCGATCCATCAACTGATGGATCGCGTCGACCGGTGTTCGGTCCTCGTACAGCATGGCATGCATCTGGTCCACGATGGGCATCTCGACCTGATATTTTCTCGCCAGCGCCACAGCCGCGACCGTCGTGCGAACCCCCTCAGCGACCATCCTCATACTCGAGACAATTTCCTTGAGCTTCTTGCCCTTTCCCAGTTCCTCACCGACCGTGCGGTTACGACTCAGAGCCCCGGTGCAAGTCAGGACCAGATCGCCGAGCCCCGCCAGTCCGGCCATGGTTTCTTTTTTTCCACCTGTCGCCACAACCAACCGGGTCATCTCAGCGAGGCCCCGGGTGATGAGCGCTGCGATGGAATTTGATCCAAGACCCAGTCCGTCACAGACCCCGGCCGCGATGGCAATGACGTTTTTCACCGATCCTCCCAGCTCAACGCCAACCACGTCGCTATTCCGGTACAACCGCAACTGGCGGCTCGAGAACTCGCGCTGGACGAGTTGAGCGGCCGACTCCTGTTCGGAAGCAATGACCACCGCGGCGGGATCCCCGCGGGCAATCTCCCGGGCGAAGGTGGGTCCGGACAACACTGCAAAATGCACCTTCAGCGCTTCGCCCACCACATCCCGGAACACCTCCGACATGCGCATCAAGGACCCTTCCTCCAGGCCTTTGGTGGCGCTGACAAAGATCATCCCCGCACGAAGATGAGGGCGCATCTGCTGGTAGAGTCCCCGGGCGTGGTGCGAGGGCATCACGCTGATGACGATCTCCGCTTCCGTCAGAACCTCTTCAAATGAACTTGAGGCCCGGAGGGCTTCGGGGGTCTTATACCCCTCCAGAAAAAGACAGTTTTCGTGCTGCTGGTTGATGGACTCAACCACTTCCTTTTCGTAGGCCCACAGGGTGACAGGATGCCCCTGTCTGGAAAGGATCATGGAAAGGGCCGTACCCCAATTTCCACCACCGATCACTGCGACTCTTCTCATAGAGGGAAGACCCTTGGAACTCGTTTTTTTCAGGCCCGCTGGCATCCAGCCAGGAATGATTCAATGCTGGCCCCTGCGGCCGGCAGGGACCGCTTTCTTCGCCGCTTTCGCTTCACGATGATCACGAAAGAATCACGGGGTTCATTTTGAAAAGCCGGTGAACTTGTTCTCGGTGCCCCGGAGCAGCCGACGAATATTCTCATGATGTTTGACCACGATGAGAAGGGCGCCCAGCGCGGTCGCTATGAGGATCGCCGGCGGGAGCACGCCCTGACCCATGAAATACGCAAACACCGGAAAGGCACTGGTGGCGACGATGGAGCCCAGGGAAATATAGCGGGACAGCCACACAATCAGGACAAAAATGATGAGCACGGCCGCCACTGCTTGCGGGAAGATGGCCAGGAACACTCCGACCCCTGTAGCGACTCCTTTTCCCCCTCTGAATTTCAGGAAAAGGGGAAAGACATGTCCCACGATTGCCGACAATGCCGCGGCCGCGATCAACCATTGGTTATCCGGAGAGAGCTTCTGTGCGATCAGGACCGCCGCGAATCCCTTGCCCACGTCCAAAAAGAAGGTCAGAATCCCTCCCGCCTTCCCGGTGGCGCGCAACACATTCGTGGCACCAATCGAGCGGCTCCCCACTTCTCGAACATCCCGGCCTGATTTCAATTTGACGATGAGGTAGCCAAACGGGATTGATCCTAACAAGTACGCGATCGGGACAGCCAGGATTGCCAGACCCATCGATGCGAACCCTCGCGGGTGGAATGTCAGCCTGTCAGACTACCATGCGGAAAGCGGCTTATTCTAACCCAAATGTGGCCCGCTTCGTATAAATCGATCCCCCCCGATCCAGCTTGCTCTCATAAAGAAAAAAATGGTGGACGGTCGTTGTTCCGCACTGGTAATCGGAAAACGCCGAGGTGGCTTCGTTGAAGGAGGCTACATCCGGGAGGAATTTGATGCGGCCGATGGTGGCATGGGGGGAAAAAGGACGCGGCTCGGGAGGAAATCCTGCCGCCCCCAAGGCCTCATCCACAAACCGGGCAAGCGATTGAAGTTCTTCCTTCCCTTTTCTGATACCCATCCATACCACGCGGGGTGCCCGGGCGTTGGGGAAAAAACCAAGCCGCTCGACCGAGATTTGAAAGGGAGCCACGCCGCTCTTTCGCGTCGAGAACGTCTCAACCACCCGGTGCTGCTGCTCGTTGGAAATTTCTCCAAGGAATTTCAAGGTGAGATGAATGGACTCCGGGCGTACCCACCGGACCGCATGAGAAAAACGTCCGAGCGCAGCCTGGGCGCCTGCAATCTTGGCCTCAATTTCTCTGGTCAGGTCGACGGCAATAAACGCGCGCACGCTTGAACCTGCTTCTGCAAGTTTGACATCTCGGGGTCATCGCCGATCAGAGCAGTTTTCGTCGGAGCATATCCAGTGCCAGCTGAGAAGCCCACCAGCGGACCCGTTGGCGGTCGCCCGGAAAACGGACTTCACGGTCATCCACTCCGGTCTCACTGGAGACCGCGATGTGGACCAGCCCCACCGGTTTGGTTTCGCTTCCTCCCGAGGGCCCGGCAATCCCTGTCACCCCGATTCCGAACGTCGTTCCAGTCCTTTTGCGGATGCCTTCTGCAAGTCCGATGGCCACTTCACGACTGACGGCGCCGTTCATCTCGATCAGCAGCGGCGGCACATCGGCCAGTTCTGTTTTCGCCGTGTTGCTGTAACATACGACTCCGCTGACAAAGTAAGCTGAACTCCCCGGAATCCGGGTCAACCGTTCCGAGACCAGGCCTCCGGTACAGCTTTCCGCGACTGCCACCGAAGCCTGCCGCATCGTCAAATACATGCCGACAATCTGCTCCAGCGACTCTCCGCGGCGGGAGAAAATGTGGTCGCCTAATTCCATCTCGATTTTGTCGCCCAGCTCGTTCAAGAGAGCCTCGGCTTCCTCTTCGGTGGGACTGGTGGCTTTCAGGTGAATCTCAATCTCCCCCGGCGACGCCAGGATCGTGGTAACAGGATTGCGGTAGCGGGTGTAGATGGGCGCGATCCGGGCATCGCAGGCCGATTCCGTCAGGCCTGTGAGCTTGAAGACCCTCTTTTGAATACGAACACCCTTGGACATCTCCGCCAGTCGGGCCAGGCATTGCGATTCGAACATTGCCTTCATTTCATGCGGAGGACCCGGGAGCATGATGGCGTGCTTCCCATCGGATTCTATCCATAGCCCCGGGGCGGTGCCCTGATTGTTATCAAGGACCCGCGCTCCCGAAGGAACGAGGGCCTGGCGGGCGTTATTTGAAGTCATGGTTAGACCGCGAGAGCGGAACCGTTCTTCTAATTGTCTGAGGATTTCTTCATCCAGCACGAGCGGTTTCTGAAACACGCGGGCGAACACCTTCCGACTGATGTCGTCTTCAGTCGGTCCCAGGCCCCCCGTGGCAATAACCAAGCCCACCCGTTGGAGCGAGTCGCGCAAGACCTGTTCCAGAGACTCCTCATCATCGCCCACGACGAATTTCGCATTCAAGTCGATGCCGATGCTGTTCAACTTTTCGGTGAGATAGAGGGAGTTGCTGTCCATCCGCTCGGGAGTCAGCAACTCCGATCCGATCGCAATGATTTCCGCTCTTAGTGAACTCACAGCAATAGGCCCTCGGGACCCCGGTGGGAGGTTGACCCTTACGAACTCAAAGCCGCTTATGCGCCACGAAGTTCAAAATCCCCCCGGATCAAGCCGACGTCCCCCTCTCAGCGTTGGCACGGCTCAATCCACCTAATCTAATTTCAGCCGGTAGATCGAGTCGGCGGTCGCCAGAATGAGATCTTCTTCCCTGGACGGGTCAAGCGCCAACCCGACAATTCCCGTGCCCGCGACCACCGGCGAAGCGGTGCGGTCGGATCGGATCTGAACGACGCCTTTCCGCCCTGCCAGAGAAGCCGCCACCAGCAAATTCCCCCGGCGATCAATGACCATCCCCTGGGGGCGGCCCAGTCTCAAATAATATTTTTCAACGTCTCCCTGGTGAGAAATACGATACACCGAATCCAGGCACCCGATGGTGGGACCCGTGACATACAAGAAACCTCGGGCGTCCAGGGCGAGGTGGTATGCAGAGACACTCGGCTCCAGGGTCGCAAACACAAAAGTTCTTCGCTCCGGATCAATCTTAAAGATGGTGCCGCTGCGGTCACCCACAAAGAGATTGTCTTCCCGATCAAACACTAAACCGGTCGCCACGCCCATGCCTTTCGCATAGACTTCCATCTGAGAGCGAGACCGCACCTTGTAGACGGTTCCATCAAAACGGCTGGAAACAAACAGTTCTCCCCTGGAATTAAACGCCATGCCGGTAGCGTTCATCAGCTCTGACAGGTAGGGGATCACTCCGTCGGGGGTGATCTTGAACACTGACGTGGGCACCTTCTGGCCCCGGGAACCACTGAAGGTGGCGTAGATGTTCCCTTCCTCGTCGACAGCCGGATTCGAAACGGAATGCAGATTCCCGGCCAGCAATGAGGCCACGCGCAATCGTACCGGCTTACTTTCAGAGGAGCCGCGCACAAGCTTGACCTCTCCATGGCTCGCATTGGGCGGAACCACCACGACCCCATACTGCCCCGCGCAGACCACGAAGTGCCCGGCCAGATTATCGATGGAGACCGTCGGACGGGACCCATCGACCATGAAATGCTCACCTTCCAAAAATACTTCTCCCCCGGGGAGCGCGGCCGAAGGTTCAATTTTTTTGATGACGGGTTCCATGTTTATCGAATTAATTCCAATAGGGGAATTCCCGAGGGCCGGAGCACAGCCGGGCCCGGCGAAAATCCTTGGAGTGCACTTCGCTTAGCTACCAATGAAGGAACTTTCGCACCGCCAGTAATACGAGAAACGCATAAATTCCCGCACCCACGTCATCGAGGACGATCCCTGCACCCCCGTGCAGGTCCTGAATCTTGCGGATGGGGTAGGGCTTCCAGATATCAAATAATCGAAATAGAAAAAAACCGAGGATCAGGGATTTCCACGGGATGACAGGAGCGAGCAGACCGAGATACGTGATCTGTTGTCCAATCACTTCATCGATGACGGTCTGATGAGGATCAACCTCTTGAAACCAGGATTCACTGCGCGTGGATGCCCAGATCCCGACGAGGGTCAGACCGAGAATCAGGCCGAGGTGCGCCGGAATGGTAAGGGAAAACGGAAACCAGCGTTGCAGAGCGAGCCATAGGCCCACAGACAGTGCCGAGCCGGCTGTTCCTGGTGCAAGCGGAGAATAGCCGGAACCCAGGCCCGTGGCAATGAGGATCGCCACTCGATCGGTCATCGAACGAGCGCTGACTGGCAGGGTAATGTTTTCCACGACAGAATTCAGGACTGAGAGGCCACTGAAACCATTCGCCCAATGAGGTCGTAATCATGTGCCTCAGTGATTTCGACCTGCACAAACGAGCCCGCCTCAGGATTCAACCCTTCGGCGACGTCGTTGATCAGGACCACACCATCAATCCCCGGGGCCTGGGATTCCATTCGCCCCTGCAGAAGCAGATCGGTCTCATCTGAAGGTCCCTCCAGCAGGACGCGAACCTGCTGCCCGATTCGGCCGGAATTTCTCGCATGGGCAATCTTGCGCTGAAGGGACATCAAGACGCCCCTTCGCTCCACGGCAATTCCGGAGGGCACTTTATCTGAAAGTTCAAAGGCCCGGGTGTTCTCCTCGTCCGAGTAGGTAAACACACCGACGTGATCAAACTGAATCTCTTCAACAAAATCGCACAGCTCCTGAAACTGCTCATCGGTCTCACCCGGATAGCCGACGATAAACGTAGTCCGCAGGGCTGCGTCCGGGATTTCGTTACGGATCATGGACACCAACTCTGTAAACATCCGGCGATGACCACCCCGCCGCATGGACTGGAGAATGCGTTCGTTGACATGTTGCAGCGGCACATCAAAGTACTTGCAGACGTTAGGATGGCGTGACGCCTCTTCCACCAGTTCCTGTGTCAGGTGACTGGGATAACAATAGAGAAAACGGATCCACCTCAGACCTTCAACGCCGGCCAGTTCAGAAAGCAGGTGCGGAAGGTTGTGGCCGGGCCCCAAGTCACGCCCGTAATGAGTCGTGTCCTGGGAAATCAGGTTCAATTCGCGGACACCTCGTGCCACGTGTTGGGTGGCTTCAGCAACCAGGGAAGCAATCGGCCGGCTTCGAAATGAACCTCGCAGTTTGGGAATGATGCAGAAGGAGCAAACATGGTCGCATCCCTCGGCTATTTTCATATAGGCGGTGAACCGGGGAGTCACCTGCACGCGCGGGGTGTTTTCATCGTAGAGATAGAGAGGGTAAGAGCGGTCATCCGCAGAGGAATTGGACGGCTTGGCTTCACATGCCGCAACAATGCTTTCTAACTCGTTGACTCCGAGGACGACATCAACTTCAGGAATTTCAAGCCGCAACTCCTGGCGATACCGTTCGGCCAGGCACCCGGTGACAACCAACCGCTTCGACCGGCCCTTTGATTTGAGCTGGGCCATTTCCAAAATCGAATCAATGGATTCCTTCTTGGCGTTGTCGATGAAGGCGCAGGTGTTGACCACCAACACGTCCGCTTCCTCGGCATGTGGAGTGATGCCCCATCCGTTCCGGTCCAGCAAACCCATCATGACTTCGCTGTCAACCAGGTTCTTCGGGCATCCCAGGCTGATGAACCCAACTTTTTTCATTGTAATTTCTGGCAGCCCCAAAGAAGGCGCCAAACTCAAAAGGCCCATGTGACCCTTCGGGCCAACCCTTACTGGCCCTCTTGTGGCCCGCCATCACAAGCCATTGTTTCCCGTTATCTGACAGGGAATTCTGCTGGCCTCACGATCCGACCCGAGCCGCCGCCGCGGCGAGCTTCAGCCCGTTCGGGGCGGAGTCCCATGCCTTTTCCGGGAAAGGGTCAATCTGCCTTGGGTGAATGAGGGCCGCCGTGAGCCGCTCCGCTCTTGCCGCGCTGCTCGCGCAGCACTGCCTTTCGGCTGAGCTTGATCTTGTTCCCCTCGACGCCGATCACCTTGACCATCACCGTGTCGCCTTCCTTCAGAACGTCTCGCACCTCGCGAATCCGCTGCTCATCGATCTCGCTGATATGCAGCAGGCCGTCCGTCCCGGGGATGATCTCGACGAAGGCTCCGAAATCCGCAATGCGTGTAACGCGCCCCACATAGGTTTTCCCGACTTCCGCCTCGGCCGTCAGATCCTTGATCATCTGGATGGCCTTCTTGGCCCCTTCCTCGTCGGTGGCAGCAATGTCAATCTTGCCATCGTCGTTCACATTGATCTTGACGCCGGTCTGTTCAATGATGCTGCGAATAACCTTGCCGCCGGGTCCAATCACGTCGCGGATCTTATCGGTTTTGATCTGCACAGTGAAAATCCGCGGTGCGAGCGGCGAGATTGCAGGCCGTGGAGCAGCGAGTGTCTCCTTCATCCGGTCGAGGATGAACAGGCGTGCCGTCCGGGCCTGGGCCAATGCCTCCCGCATGATCTGTGCGGTCACGCCGCTGATCTTGATATCCATTTGCAGCGCCGTGATGCCCTCGGCCGTTCCCGCAACCTTGAAATCCATGTCGCCATAGTGGTCTTCAGCTCCGGCAATATCCGTCAAAATCGCGTACCGGTCGCCATCTTTTACCAGCCCCATGGCGATGCCAGCGACCGGGGATTTAATGGGGACGCCCGCGTCCATGAGAGCAAGCGTTGATCCGCATATTGTTGCCATCGAAGAAGAGCCATTGGACTCCAGGATGTCTGAGACCACACGGATAGTGTAAGGAAAGTTCTCTTCGGCGGGGATGACCGCGCTCAGGGCGCGCTCGGCGAGGGCGCCATGACCGATTTCGCGCCGTCCCGGTCCCATCATCCTCCCGACTTCGCCCACGCTGAACGGAGGAAAGTTGTAATGCAGCATGAACCGCTTTTCGATCCCCTCGGCTTCCATCAGGATGTCAACGCGCTGCACATCCTCCGCCGTGCCCAAGGTCGTCGTGACCAGCGCCTGCGTTTCCCCGCGGGTGAAGATGGCCGACCCGTGGGTCCGCGGCAAAACAGCCACTTCACTCGTAATGGTGCGAATCTGATCGAAGGGACGGGAGTCGGGCCGGTGACGGGCCTCGAGGATGTCGTCCCGAAAGAGTCTTTCAGAAAGATGTTCAAAGATACGCTTTGCTTCCGCCAGCTTGTCCTCATCGGCGTCGGCCAGCGAAGCCTTCAGGTCGTCTTTCACCTTCTTCACGCGGGCTTGACTCTCCAGCTTTGTGCCCCGGGAGGTATCGAGCGCTTCCTTGAGCGGCGCCTTGAATTTAGCTTCGATCTCGGCTTTCAAAACTTCATCATACTTGACCGGCTCCACCGCGCGCTTCGTGATGTTCATCTGGGCGGCCAGGGAACGCTGCAGTCCCACTATCTTCTTGATCTCAGCGTGACCGAATTCCAGGGCTTCCACCATCTTTTCTTCCGAGATCTCGCTGGCCCCCGACTCCACCATGACGATGCCATCTTCGCTCCCCACGACCGCCAGATTCAGGGTCGACCGTTTCTGGTCGGCATAGTTCGGATTGACCACGAGCTGGTTGTCAATCAATCCCACGCGCAACGCCGCGATCGGGGTCTCAAACGGAATCTCGGAGAGAAACAGGGCCGTCGAGGCGCCGGTGATCGACATGATGTCGGGGTCGTTGTCGGGGTCGGCGGAGAGCACCAGGGCAATGACCTGCGTCTCGCAACGGAATCCTTCGGGAAACAACGGTCGAATGGGGCGGTCAATCTGGCGCGAAGTCAGGGTCTCCTTTTCGCTGGGCCGTCCTTCCCGCTTGATGTAGCCGCCGGGAATCTTGCCCGCGGCGTAGTTGTATTCGCGGTAGTCCACGGTGAGAGGAAAAAAATCAATTCCTTTGCGCTCTTCAAAGGACGAACAAGCGGTCACCAACACCACCGTGTCGCCATAACGCACGACGGCTGAGCCGCCCGCTTGCTTGGCCCACCGGCCGGTTTCGATGGTGAGAGTCCTTCCACCCATTTCAATGCTGGCACTGTATGCCATATCCAATTTCTCCTGATTGTTTTGTTGTTACTTTAAGACGTTTCGGTTTTGTCTGCGGGGATAAAAGGTGTGGAAGGTAGCAGAGGTTATATAGAGTCCCGAACGGTCGGAACGCTGTATCACTTCTGCTAGCTGAAACACCTCTCGAATCCGCAAACGCTTCAACTCTGGGCCCAATTCACCACAGCGAACCGCACCCTGAAATCAAAATGATGCCATTCGAATGCCAATTACCGTCCCCGGCACCCGATCTTCGGGCCTCCCGGCTAGCGGCGAATGCCCAACTTTTCGATGATCGCCTTATACCCGTCGACATTGATGCTGCGAAGATAATCCAGCAGGCGGCGGCGCTGACTGACCATTTTCAGCAAACCACGGCGTGAGGAATGATCCTTCACATGTCCCTTGAAATGATCGTTCAGTGTATTGATCCGCTCGCTCAGCAAGGCGATCTGAACCTCGGCGGATCCCGTATCGGTCGGATGTCTCCGATGCTCGGAGATCACTTTAGTCTTTCTCTCAACTGTCAGGGGCATTCTTCTCTACTTCTCCTGCCTGTCAATTTTAAAACACACAACCTACCACATAACCTCAATTCTTGTAAACAGATTTGTCCATCAGGTAGTGTCCTAATTGGGATTCTTGCCTTAGTTTTCTCGGTGGTGCTAATCGCCGGCTGAGTGAAATTTACATTGAATGAAGTCAACCGAGCCGGATGCTTGGGAGCGATAGCAGCAATAGTGCGTGTTGTGCAACTTCCCGAAAACGTCGTAATACGAAATCTCACCCCATATGTAAGTGAACCCATCGACTCCAAGGCGTTGTTTGATTCTAGGAATATCCTCGGTTGGAATGTTAATCCTTGCTTGATAAGATCCTCCATTGGCCTACCTTCTCCAATGTGCCCACCATCAATTGCAAAATGCGAGGATGTGACCCTCTTCATTTCAGAGTCGGCAACCCAGGCCCGGAGGGCCGTCGGAATGTAGATAGGATGAGAAGGCCAATCTCCGCGGAGTACCGGTACAATGGTCTCCAAGGAAAAAAATCAACTCGGGCTTAAAAGCCCAGAGAGAGGAGATTGGCCATGACGGATTATAACAAAGCGGGATGGGTGATTGGATTAGATTTGGGGGACAAGGAGAGCCACTATTGTGAGTTGGCCAGCGTGGGAGACGAGATGACGGAAGGGCGGGTGAAGACGACGGAGAGCGCGCTGAAGAAGCAGGCGGAGCAATGGCGGGGGGCGCGGGTGGTGATGGAAGCGGGGACGCATTCGCCGTGGGTGAGCCGGCTGGTGGAAGCGGCCGGAGCAGAAGCGGTGGTGGCCAATCCCCGGAAGGTACAACTGATCACGCGCAACGTGAAGAAGCGGGACCCGGTGGATGCGCGGTTGTTGGCGCGGCTGGGGCGGGCGGACGTGACGTTGCTGTCGCCGTTGAAGCACCGCGGAGCCGCGACGCAAGCCGATTTGGCGGTGATCAAAGCGCGCGATGTGGCGGTACGGGTG